>CAZHNI010000009.1:0-37541 GCA_964533715.1 uncultured Gammaproteobacteria bacterium
TTAAACAATTACTTTTAGGATCGTAATTGTTTGCCTCGTCTTGACCCCAGCGGTCAACGATTTGGTCTTTAACAAGCTCGGCAGTAGTAGTCGAACCTGTCCATGTGGAAATAAGTTTTTCCATACATTAAATATACACGGCCTGATTTATCGTCCGTGGCTGGCCGTTTATTGCCGTATCGGACAAGGCTTTGAGAAAGCGTCTGATAGCTTGCCATAGTCAAGGTGGAGATTTGAAAAATACTACCTTGATTCTGGATAAGCTGACGCTAAAATTAAAAGCCCTGATACGGGAATAAATAGCGTTAGATTTTTAGCAATCGAATATCCGAAACCGCAAGCAAATTCTTTTTCGGCCGTCTGCCCGACGGCGAAAAAAATTGCTTGCGAACGGTAAGCGAAGCAAAACGAAGCTTCATATCTAATCTTGATTATATCCACACATCTAAAGAAAATTGTTTATGGCTTTTCCCTACAACATTAAAGTTGTTGTGTCGGGCAAGCAAGTTGAGGTTTATAAATACAAAAAAAGCGTGTGGCGGGATTTTGAAAGAACACAGTCAAAGAGTGTAGAAACGAAACTGGAAAAAGAGCCTAAACAATTGGATATATTTGAAAAAATAAAACAGCAAAAACAAAAACAGGAATTTTCACTCAACCGGACGAGAACAGAAATCCGCCGGTTGATAAATTCCAACCCCCAGCTTACCAAATTTATGACTTTGACTTTTGCCGACAACATCACCGATCTAAAACAAGCTAATTATGAATTTAATAAGTTTGTTTTAAGGTTGTCTTACAAATACCCAAAGTTTGAATATTTGGCCGTGCCGGAATTTCAAAAGCGTGGTGCGGTTCATTATCATGTCATCTGCAATTTGCCGTTTGTCCATTACAGCGAAATTCGTGAAATTTGGGGGCAAGGCAACATTGATATTAAACAAGTCAACAATGTAACCAACCTTGGGGCGTATGTCTGCAAGTATTTGAGCAAGGATATGTTTGACGAGCGGACTTTTGGAAAAAAGAAATTTTTTCGTTCGCAAACATTATCCGAGCCGATTGAGATATTGGGCTATTTGGCAAAAATATTTGCCGAAAGATTTTTGTCTTTGCTAACGCCGGTATTTGAAAAAACATTTGAAAGCGAATGGGTCGGCGAAGTGGAATACAAGGCGTATGCGTTGGATTCTTTTCCGTTTCTGAAAGGATTTAACAAAATGATGTTGCTCCGGCCGATATGATACCGCTTTCTAAATTCAAAGAATTGACGGAAGCGGAGGGTTTGCAACTAACTGACGAAGAGGCCGAGGAAGCACGGGAAAACATATATCAGCTATTGGAAATAGCGTTTGATGTTTGGTTAAAAAATAAGAAAACACCCCTTGATAATAAAGCATGATTTTGTTATTATATCCCTGAACACAACTTTATTAACCGCAGGCTTTTTTATTGCCATAATTCTTTGTAATTGTGGCCAGAAAAGGGAGCAATCCTGCTTTCAATTTGCCTCGCGGTAAGTTGTGTTCACAGCAGTTCTTTGCTCCCTTTTTTATTTTACTAATATGGAAAAACAATTAAAAAGAGGTGTTATATATTATCGTGTATCGACTGCGGAACAAGCCGAACATGGTTTTAGTTTAGAAAACCAAAAAGAGGCTTGTTTGAGCCACGCTGAAAAGCGAGGTATTGAGATTGTCGCCGAATTCCACGATGACGGACAATCGGCCAAAACAGCCAACCGTAAAGGTTTGCAAGAGATGATTAAGTATTGTGCCGTAAAGAGCCACAAGGTAGATTGCGTGATCGTCAACAAAGTTGACCGGCTTTCTCGTGATGTAAATGATTACACCAGTATATACACTAATTTTACTAAAAGCGGTATTACTCTTATTTCAACCACGGAAGCGATAAATGACACATCCTTTGGCAAATGTGTTGGTAATATAATGGCAACATTCGCACAGCTCGACAATGACATGAGAAGTGAGCGAGTAACTGCCGGTATGAAGAAATGTATTGAATCTGGCCGGTGGCCGTTTATGGCTCCTATTGGTTATACAAATTATATAGATACAACCGGCAAAAAAACTATTACTGTTGATAAAGAGAAAGCTCCTTTGGTTACCTATATTTTTGCCGAATTTGCCAAAGGCGTATATACCGAGGAAGAAATAAGACAGCGAGTTAATGCTCGTGGCTTACGCTCAAACAAAGGCAAGGAAATTTCTTCACAGATGATTCATAAAATATTGGTTGATAGATTTTATATCGGTAATATGACAATGAGAGGGGTGGACTATCAAGGTACTCACCAACCACTAACTACCCACGCAACTTTTTTCCAGTGTCAAAAGTATTTACGAAAATATGACAAAAGCACGGTCATGGCGTTAAGCAATCCGGATGAAAATTTTCCTTTGCGTAATTTCGTCTTGTGTGGTCGTTGCGGTCGTCCTTTGACCGCCGCATTTTCGACCAGCCACACAGGACGAAAATTCCCGTATTATCGTTGCTATAACAAACTTTGCACCGCACCAAAATCAATGCCAAAAGAAAAATTGGAAAATGATTTTTTTGAGTATCTAAAAGAAATCACACCAGACAAGCGTTATCTAAAAGTAATCAGACACATGGCTCTTGAAGTATGGGAAAAGAAATATAAAGAAATCAACAAAACCGCCGAACAGGTGGCCAAGGAATCCGAACAGTTAAAACTGGAAAAAAGAAAGCTATTTGATTTGTTAGGCAGAGGGCTAATTGATGAAAATGATTTTAAGGAACAGTTGGAAGTAATAAAATCAGCTATCGAGGAAAAAGAAATACATTTGAACGAAGCACCAAAGGAAAATTATAATTTCGAGGAAGCCCTTGATATGTGTTTTAATTTCTTTTTAACAGTGCCGGACTACTGGAAACAAGCAACATATAATCAAAAAATAAAATTACAGGGTTCGATTTTTTCTAAAAAACCCTCGTATCAATATCCGTCATTTGAAACCCCGAATTTTTCGCTTATCTTCCAACAAAAAAGAGGGTCTGCACATGCAAACCCCCCAGTTGTAGCCCCACGGGGAATCGAACCCCTATTACCAGGTTGAGAACCTGATGTCCTAACCATTAGACGATGAGGCCATACTACACTCGCCGCGGCGAGCTACCGACGGCAAAGCCGTCAAATTTCAAAGTAATTTCAACATTATATATTTTTTTAACAAAAAGTCAACCGATAAAATAATTTACACTCGATATACAAAAATACCCTGCTCTTTTTTAATTGGTTCATGACCAGAAATAGAAAAAGCATACGAAGCGATGAGAGCCCCGGGGCGCATTTCGGCAAATAATTTAGGACCCAAACGCTTCATTGGTTCAGGAAATAAAAAAGCTAAGACCACATCCGCCTCGCTTACATCTGCATTATAAATTGACTGACATTTTATTTCTACTTGCCTACTCATCTTTTTAATTATTGCCACAATGCTGGTCCACCAACATAAAAAGGGGTTTAATTCATACCCAATAGTATCCGCTCCCCGACCAGCTGCCAAAAAAAGCAACCGGCCGGCTCCCGAACCCAAATCAATCACCTTTGTGCCTGGGCCGATTTTTACTAACTGCATCATTAATTCTGCCTGTTTGCGATGGGTGGGTACAAACGGAACACCAACAAAGACGGAAATAAACATTACTAAGGCAGCAATTCCCAAAACTATAACTGCACCAATACTAAGCACGGTAAAAAACATACACATTAATTTAACCACTCCTCGGTTTGACGCACGAGTAATTCGGGAGCTTGGAGCGGTTCTTCCATTACTTCTTTAACTGCCTTTTCCATACGCATTCCTTGCGATCCTTTTATAAGTACCACGTCGCCTTCCGATAATTTTTCTTGCAAAAACTTACCTGCCGCTGCGCTATCGGAAAAGCTCGCCACACGATGTTCGGCAAGACCGGCCTCGCGCGCCGCTTGCGCCGTAAATTTGGCAGCTTCACCAACTGTAATAAGAAAATCAATACCATGTTCTGCTACCGCAAAACCAATTTCTCGGTGTGCCCCTTCTGTTTCTGACCCTAGTTCTAGCATATCGCCAAGCACTGCGTAGCGTTCGGCACCAGATTTTACTTCTATTTTAGAAAGAGCAACAATCGCAGCCTTCGCGGCTTCTGGGCTAGAGTTATAGGTATCATCAATAATCAAAGTTCGTTTAATTCCAGCGAGTGGCCTTAAGTGCCCCGGAAGCGGTTTGAGTTTGCGCAGTGCCGCCCCGCCCTCCACTAAATTAATTCCGTAAATACTACCAACGGCGAGCGCGGCTAGAGCCGCATAAATTTCGGTTACACTAATACAACCCGGCAGAAAAACCGGAACACTGTTACCATTATAATTAACCTTAAAAGCGAGTCCTGTGGGCCACTCACCGCCATCTTCCTTAATAGTTTTAACATCCGTTGCTTGAAAATCGGCCCCCGGTTTAAAACCATAGGTAATTTTTTCGGCTTTAGTAACGGATGAATTTTCCATTACAATGTTATTGTCAAAATTAAGCACGGCGAACCCATCCTGAGCGAGATGCGAAATGATAACACGTTTTTCTTGAGCAATCTTTTTAAGGGTTTTAAAAATTTCGGTGTGGGCGTGGGAAATAAACGTCAGTACCCCAACTTTGCATGGGGCCATATCGGTTAAATATTTAATATCACCAATCTTATCCGCCCCCATTTCTAAAACCAATATTTCGGGGTACGTTGTATCTCTTATTATAATGCGGTGAAGGGCGGTAAAAAAAACCACTATCCATTTAAATATGGATCGATTGGGAGGGGCTTTTATACCGATAATAGTAAGGGGTACGCCCACTTCATTATTATAATTTTTTTGACTAGCGCGAATGCGAAATTTGCTTGCCAACACCTCTGCAATTGCTTCTTTAGCCGACGTCTTCCCTACCGAACCAGTAACGCCAATAACATCAGGGCGGTATTTTTTTAAAATCGCCTTAGAAAAAATTCTTAGCTTCCACAAAAGTAATGATTTAAACATATACAACAAATAAAATTATCGTTCGTGAGGAACACCGTAATAATCCAAGGCAAATTTCATAACATCTCTAAATACCGGCAAGGCGGTTTGTTCGGCCCATTTGCGCGCTGGCTCTTCATATTTAACCACCAGCACAATCTGAGGATCGTTCTCCGGGCCGAACCCGGCGAATGTGTGATTCGTACGATTGGCGCTATACGCGCCTTTTTCCGGAATCTGGGCGGTACCGGTTTTACCTGCAATAAAATACCCGGGAATTTTAGCAGCATGGTAATGATTTTCCACCACTGATACAAGCATTCCACTTAATAACTTGGCAGCGCGTGGTGCAATAATTTGGCCAAGAGCTTCCGGCGTGGTACGTTCATGCCGCCCGTTTGGGTAGCTCACATCATCAACCACGAATGGCCTCATCAATTTGCCATCATTGGCGATAGCACTGTATGCCGCCGCGAGTTGGAGTGGTGTTACCGTAATACCCTGGCCAAAGGAACCGTTGGCTCCAAAAATTTGGCCTTTCTTATCAAGGGAACTTGTGTCCCCCGCTGCCTCTGAGTTTAATGTAATTCCTGTTTTTTGTCCAAACCCAAATAAACTCACATAATGCTTAAAGCGTTCGTTGCCCAATTTTTCTTCAAGCCATACTACACCGGTATTAATAGATTTTTCTAAAACTTCGGTCATGGTTTGGACCCCATAACATTTTTGCTCAGCATTGCGCACATGGTATCCGTTAATAATGCGCTCACACGGATCGGTGTAGGTGGTGTTTGGAGTAACAAGCCCCAAATCCAACCCTGCTGCCATGGTAATTGGTTTAAATACCGAACCTGGTTCGTAAGGAGTAAAAATACTTGTGTTATTGTAAACGGCAATATCGGATACATCAGAATAATTATTTGGATCAAAATCGGGGAGGCTACACATTGCCAAAATAGCCCCGGTTTTTGGGTTCATCATAACCAAGGCGGCGCTTTTTGCCTCATACTCTTTTAGGCCCTGCCGTAGGCGTTCGCAGGCCCCATATTCGAGCGTTCGATCAATTGATAAATGTACATCAGGGCCGTCTTCTGGGGCAATATAGGTACGATTACCGAGTGTAATCCAGCTACCAAGCGCACCCTGCTCCCCGGCAATAAGGCCACCCTTGCCCGCTAATTTTTTTTCCCAATACCCTTCCAAGCCATAGCGGCCAGTGAGAGATCCTTTGGCGTCAGAACCAACGAACCCTAGGACACTCGCCGCCAAATGTTCTTCTGGATAAAAACGATAGGATTGTGAAGTGTAGTGTATACCCGGTATTGGATTAGCCTTTAGTACATCTACTACTTCCGGCAGTACTTTTTTTGCCAATGGCACATAAATTTTACCAGGGGCCGAGAGTTTAGCCAGTAGTTCGCTGGCAAAAGTGGAGCTCGATGATCCGATGAGCTCAGCCAACCGATTGGTACTGGAAACTAAATCGAATTGCGACATCTCACGAGGTGAACCATACAACAAAAAGTATTCTCGATTTACTGCTGCCGGATACTCTTGTTTTGTTCGTGTATCTTGAAAGTATACTGCGCCCCGAGTAGGATATAATTTTTTAGTAATCTCGTGAGTGTTTAAAGCAAATAAAGAGTAATAATCATGTTGAATAACTTGGAGAAAAAAAAGGCGTATTATGATAATAATCGCGACCAAAAGAAAAAAAACCGAGAGGATGCGTATGCGGCTCTCGCTTATGTCTACCTTAAAATGACGACGCAAATTCATCATGGATGCAAATTAAATAAGACCGCTAACATATTATTGTAGCGCGTCCCTCTAATACTATTATAGCATATTTTTGTAAATTAAAAACGACCAGGCTGGAGGTCGCTTTTTACGCTAGGTGAAACAATTGCTTAACTTATTCCTTTGGCCTTGCGTTTGGCGTCATTCTCGTTAAGCCACACTTTACGAATGCGGATATTTTGTGGGGTAACTTCAACAAGCTCATCCGGACCAATATATTCTAAGGCATCTTCCAAATCCATAGTGCGCGGAGTATTAAAATGTTCGGCACTGCCATCACCTTTGCTACGCATGTTAGAAAGCTGTTTGGTTTTACATACATTCACGCGGATATCTTCGCCGCGAGCGTTCTGCCCAACCACTTGGCCCTCATACACATCCACACCCGGGCCCAAAAACAAGACACCGCGATCTTGCACATTTAAAAGACCATAGAGATTGGTGGTGCCGGTTTCGTGGGCTACAAGTGACCCCTGATCGCGTTCGTGCCAATCGCCTGGGTCGGTGTCGTATTCTGCAAAAATGGTGTTAATAATACCCAGGCCCTTCGTGTCGGTTAAAAATTCGGTACGGTAACCAAATAATCCGCGAGTTGGAATCAAAAATTCCAAAAAGGTTACACCATTTTCTACATACATATTTTGCATAATGCCGTGGCGTCCACCCATTTTTTGAATAACTACACCAGAATATTGTTCGGGCACTTCTACAAATACTTGCTCATAAGGTGTCAGCTTCTTTCCGCCCACCTCTTTATTAATAACTTGCGGCTGAGAAACTTGAAATTCATAACCTTCGCGGCGCATGCGTTCAATTAAAATAGCTAAATGAAGTTCGCCGCGCCCAGAAACAATCCAACCTGCCCCGACCGCAGCGTCGGGGTTGCCATCACCATCCACCACCCGCAGTGCGACATCCGTCTCCAACTCTTTAAACAAACGTTCTCGAATTTGACGTGAGGTACTAAATTTACCTTCCTTGCCGGCAAAGGGCGAATCATTAACGGCAAATGTCATTTTTACCGTTGGTTCTTCAATCGAGATGGTAGGAAGCGCGATAGGGTTAGCCACATCAGCAATTGTTTCGCCAATATTAACATCCTCAATTCCGGCAATGGTAACAATATCACCCGCCACAGCCTCTTTGGCTTCAATTTTTTCAAGACCAAAAAAAGTTGAGATTGAGGTAAGACGGCATTTTTTCATGTGTCCGACGCGGTTAATATGCATCACTTCCTGACCCGCTTTGAGTACGCCGTTATAAATACGGCCGGTAGCGAGTCTGCCTTTAAAATTATCCGGAGCAATGGACACCGTGAGCATTTGGAGCGGCGCAGACGGATCACCGGTAGGCGCGGGAACAAATTTCAGGATAGTATCAAACAGCGGCATGATATCGGTCATTGTAGAGAGATCGGGTATGAGCCCGGCCTTGCCTTGTTTGGCCGAAGCATATATAACCGGAAAATCGGCTATTTCGTCGCTGGCGCCAAGTTCCAAAAATAATTCAAATGTTTTGTCGAGTGCAAACTGCGGCCGAGCGTCGGGTTTGTCAATTTTGTTTACCACCACAATAACACGGTGGCCCATTGCCAAAGCTTTTTTGAGTACAAAACGAGTTTGCGGCATCGGGCCCTCTTTGGCGTCAACCAGAAGCAAACAACCATCGGCCATTTTTAAAACACGCTCCACTTCCCCGCCAAAATCGGCGTGGCCCGGGGTATCAATAATATTAATTTTAGTGTCGCCAATCTGGACCGAAGCGTTTTTGGAAAAAATAGTAATACCGCGCTCGCGCTCCAAGTCATTGCTATCCATAATTGCCTCTTGTGCGTCCTGCGATTTAGAAAGCTTGGTTTGACTTTGGCGAAGTAAAGCATCGACCAGAGTGGTCTTTCCATGATCGACGTGCGCAATAATAGCGATATTTCGAATATTCATAATTCAACAAAAAAACTGCTTGGACAGCAGAAATATAATAACTGCAACTAGAACAGTCTACCACATCACTGCTTAAAAATCAAGTCCGCGCTTCTATATACCACAATCGTACACAAAAGCATGGAAGGAAGGAGCAGGCGAAAAATTGTGCCCCTTCCAGGTATAGGCCCCCTACTACTTGAACTCGAACTCGACGCCTACGGCGAAACCGTTCGCCGTCTTCTCGGCTACCTCGAGCCTCCAGCCGAGGCGCAGCGCGTACGTGACGCTCGACGTCGGAACCTTGATGATCGCCCCGAGCGTCTGCTCGTAGACGTACTCCTGGCCAAAGCCAAGGGCTGGTTCCACGAACGCGCCGAGAGCGACGCGCCGGTTGAGGCGGCGCACGAGCGCAGCACCAATTCCTAGGTTGACGCCAGGCCGCGTGGCGATCCCAAGCATGGCCTCGAGGGCGAGCTCGAACTCACGCGGGAGCTCGAGGAGAAACGCCGCTCCACCAGCCACCGAGCCGCCACTCTCCGCCTCGTGATGGGCGAAGGTGAGGGCGTAGTCGATGGCGACCACCGGCTGGAGCTTGACTCCGTGGGCCACCTCGATGGTGTAGCCCGGCTCATTGGCGCGGACGGTCGTGGGCAGGATGACGCCGAGCGCCAGGAGCGTACAGAAGAGCTTCTTCATTGGGCGAGACCTCCCCCAGCATAGCTGGGCGCTGTTAGAACGCCGAGATGACGAGCTCATCGGCTCAATCCCGGTATCGCGCCAACAAACGTTAAATGCGTTTGCGCGATACAGGGAAAAGAAAAGACCGAATGAAAAAGAATAACAAAAAAATACCCTTTTGTCAAGGATATTTTTTCTGTATTTTTAAAAAATTTCAAAATGAATACTTTTGGTGTTCACTCCCTGCTCAATAAGTTTTTTGCGCGCGTCTTTAACCATTTCAATATTACCGCAAATATAATAATCTGTCTCCTTATTAATTAAGGATTCCAAATGGTTAGTAACATGACCACGCAACCCCGTCCACTCATCAGTAGCTCGCGAAACAGTTAATAAATAATTAAAATGACTAAGCTGTAATTTCCAATTGTCCAAACGATTTTTCCAAAAAATATCCTCTTGGTAACGCACACCAAAAACCAAATTAACTGTTTCCGTAGCGCGCTTGTCTAAAATATCTTCAATCATGCTAGCAATTGGAGCCAAACCGACGCCCGTGGCAATGAACACTTTTTGTGTTCGGCGCCCTTTCTCACACACAAACACTCCTTTGGCTTCTCCAATCACTATTGTATCCCCCCGTTCCAAACCAACGGCCAATTTAGACGCTTTACCCTCTGGCACGAGCTTAAGACAAAATTCCAAATAAGGAGCCTCGGGAATAGACGAAATGGAATAACTGCGTGTTACCACCCCCTCCGGCGTGGGAACTTGCCACTGCACAAACTGCCCCGGGCGAAACACAAAACCAACGGGCTTAGTGACCCGGAGCTCAATAACATCGTGGGCGACAGTCTCCTTGGCCACCACCTTGGTTGTGTAAAATTTTTGTTCCCCCATAATTGACAAAATGGCTTTTTTAGCTTAGAATAGAGGACAAATCGTGTTCACTCCCAACTGTCATTCCGACCGGAGCGAAGCGGAGTGGAGGAATCCCTTGACCATTGAGTCGCCACAGCAAAAATCAAGGGATTTCTCGACTGCAGCTACGCCTCCGCTCGAAATGACAAGCCACGACGAACAGTGAACCGATACTACCACAAATTAATACCCCTGACAATGAAAAAATCCCTCGTCCCCAAAACTCTCACTCGCCGCGATCTTGAAATCGCGGATGTTAATGTTAGCCGCTATACCTCCCGACCAGGTGTAACCGAGGATATTGTCCGTGAAATTTCCAAACAAAAAAATGAGCCCGACTGGATGTTAAAAAAACGTCTCCTGGGTTTGGAGTTTTTTAAAAAAACCACTCTCCCCTCCTGGGGGCCGGATTTGTCGCAATTGAATTTGGACAAGCTGGTGTATTTTGTCCGCCCAGATACACAGGAAGCCACCACGTGGGACAAAGTACCGGCCGACATTAAAAAAACGTTTGATAGGCTTGGTATTCCGGAAGCCGAAAAACACGCCTTGGCCGGGGTGGGAGCGCAGTATGATTCCGACATCGTTTACCATAATCTTAAAAAGCAGTGGGAAGACAAAGGCGTAATTTTTGAAAACATGGACGTGGCCGTGCAAAAATATCCGGATCTGGTAAAAAAATACTTCATGACGCAGTGCGTGCCGGTAAGTGACCATAAATTTGTGATGCTTCATGCCGCGGTATGGAGTGGTGGTACGTTTATATATGTCCCAAAAAATGTAACGATTGATTTACCACTCCAAGCCTACTTCCGTATGAACGCCAAAGGCAGCGGCCAATTTGAACATACGCTCATTATCGCGGACGAAGGCGCGAATGTACATTATATTGAGGGTTGCAGTGCGCCGCGTTATGGCACAAATTCTCTCCACGCCGGATGTGTAGAAATTTTTGTACATGCTGGTGCCAGGGTGCGGTACTCATCTATTGAAAATTGGTCCAAAGATACGTATAATTTAAATACCAAACGCGCCCTGGTGGATGAAAACGGTATTATTGAGTGGGTAAACGGGAACATGGGTTCTAATACTACCATGCTTTATCCTTCATCGATACTACGTGGGCGAGGCGCCCGGTCAGATTCTTTGGGCGTAGCCTTTGCTGGCCCGGGCCAAAACCAAGATACCGGCGCCAAAGCCATTCACGCTGCTCCAAATACGAGCTCAACGATTATTTCCAAATCGATTTCACGCGATGGGGGCGTTAACACATTCCGTGGTCTCATTAAAATTACGCCGATTGCAACGGATGTGAACGCTTCCATGGTGTGTGACGCGCTTTTGATTGGTAAAAAATCCGTGGCTAACACCATTCCTGAATTAAAAATAAAAAATGATCAGGTAGCGGTTTCACACGAAGCGCGCGTAGGCAAAATTGGCGAAGAAGAAATTTTCTTTTTACAATCCCGCGGCCTTAACGAACAAGAAGCGACGCGCCTTGTTGTTTCCGGATTTATTGAACCGATTATAAAAGCCCTGCCAGTGGAGTATGCGCTGGAGTTAAACAGATTGATTGAAATGGAAATGGAAGGTGCGGTGGGCTAACAATAACGCGTAGCGCATAACGCAAAATCGAAATTGATTATTTAGAATAACTTGTCTAACCTTGATTATGGAGGGGTCATTTCACCAACAACTTAAAGAATTAATACACCGATATATATTGACTGGATATAAAATTTCTAAAAAATTTCCTAAATCAGAAATATACGGCATGACAAGCCAGGTGCGCAGAGCAATCGTTTCGATAATGCTTAATTATGTGGAGGGGTACGCTCGAACAAAGAAAAAAGTGATGCTCAATTTTTACGAGATATCATATGGTTCGCTACAAGAATCAATGTATGGGCTTACGAACAGATTGTGCTGATAATTTATAATGTTTATTCACTATCAGATACGCGCTATGGGTTACGCGATACGCGATATAAAATCTCACTTCCCTATCTTCACCGCTCACCCCGAGCTGCACTATTTGGATTCCGGCGCTACCAGCCAAACGCCACAGATGGTGATTGACGCAATGAATGACTACTACACTAAATACCGCTCCAATACGCACCGTGGCATGTATAACATTGCGGTAGAAGCAACCGAAGCCTTTGAAAACGCGCGTGAAATAATCGCAAAATCCTTGAATGCTCAAACCGAAGAAATTATTTTTACTTCCGGCGCCACGCACGGGCTTAACGCGCTGGCTTATTCGCTCACCCCCCGGCTATCGCATCGCGACAATGTGGTAATTACCAAAATGGAACACCACGCCAACCTGGTGCCATGGCAACAAATGGCCAAACATTATGGATTTGAGCTGCGCTATATTGATGTTAGCCCGGATTTTCGACTCGACATGGAATCGGCCAAAAAACTAATTGATAAAAATACTAAAATTGTTAGCTTTACACTAGCATCAAACGTTTTAGGGACGGTGAATCCGGCTAAAGAATTAATCGCGCTGGCCAAACCGCTTCGCGCCATTACAATAATTGATGCGGCCCAAGGCGCCGCCCACTTCCCCATTAATGTAAAAGATGTTGACTGCGATTTTTTAGTATACTCCGGACATAAAATATACGGCCCAACCGGCATTGGGGTGCTCTATGGCAAAAAAATAATGCTTGAGGAACACATGGAACCATTTTTCTTTGGCGGTGAAATGGTAAATGAAGTAACGCTGGAAGGAGCTACTTGGAACGATGTCCCCACTCGTTTTGAAGCCGGCACACAAAATATCGCCGGGGTTATTGCCATGGGCGCGGCCATAAAATTTATTGAATCAGTTGGCTGGAATAATATTATCGAACACGAAATGGAATTAACGAGCTATTTACTACAACGGCTGCAGGAGACTGGCGTGCAGATTATTGGGCCTTCCAGTTGTCATTTCGAACGAAGTGAGAAATCTCTGTCCGCTGATTCGACCGACAGAGATTCCCTGCCTGCGCCATGCCTGCGCATGCAGGAGGCAGGCTCGTCGGCCTCCGGCCTCGCTCGGAATGACAAATTAAACCGCATCGGCGCAGTCTCATTCATTCTTCCCGGCATTCATCCACACGATGTAGCCGAAATTATGGGCAACGAAAATGTTGCTATTCGCGCGGGCAGCCACTGTGCCATGCCACTTCACCAATGTTTGAATGTTTCAGCCACGGTGCGAGCATCACTTGGGATGTATAGCACCAAAGAGGATGTTGATGCGCTTATTGCGGCGATTA
Organism: uncultured Gammaproteobacteria bacterium; assembly: GCA_964533715.1. Classification (GTDB taxonomy): domain Bacteria; phylum Patescibacteriota; class Patescibacteriia; order Magasanikbacterales; family GWA2-37-8; genus CAZHNI01. The sequence goes on from CAZHNI010000009.1 coordinate 13,623, forward strand.
TCAAAGCCAAAAAAATATGGACGATCTAACCCAACAAGTAATTCTGGATTTATATAACCATCCACTCAACAAAGGCGTGCTTAAAGACGCGACTTTAAAATACAAAATAAATAACCCAATGTGCGGCGACCAGATTGAATTAACAATTAAACTGAATAGGGATGAACGAGTTGAAGCGATTGGTTGGGACGGGAACGGATGCAGTGTATCCCAAGTTGGGGCGAGCTTGCTCACTGATCACATTAAAAACAAAACCCACGCAGAATTACAAAAAATCACTTCAGATGAGGTAATAAAAATATCCGGACTTAACTTAAACCCAGCACGGTTGCGATGTCTACTGTTAGCTTTTACGGCTTTGCAGAAAAGTTTGAGCAATCACTAAATTGTCATCCTGAGCGCAGCGAAGGATCTCTGGCTCACCAATCGACGGACAGAGATTCCTCGTCGGTCGCCTGAGGCGACCTCGCTCGGAATGACAAGTGGAAAAATATGAGTTTACAAATCTCGAATCTCCATATCTCCACGGACAATAAAAAAATCGTCCGTGGTTTGAGTTTGGAAATAAAACCTGGAGAAGTCCACGCCGTCATGGGGCCGAATGGCTCGGGAAAATCTACACTTGCCAACACCATCATGGGCCACCCCAAATACAGCGTGACGGAAGGAAAAATTGTACTTGATAAAAAAAACACAACCTCTCTTTCTCCCGACAAACGCGCGCGGGCGGGGCTTTTTTTATCCATGCAATACCCACCGGAAATTCCTGGTGTGAGTATCGCCAACTTTTTACGACTTACGGCCGGAGCGATGCGTGGGGTTAATCAAAACCCAATTACCTTTCACAAAGAACTAAATGAACAAATGAAAAAATTAGGAATTGATCCGTCATTCGCGAGCCGACACATCAACTTGGGTTTTTCGGGCGGTGAACGCAAACGCTTGGAAATTTTACAACTACTTGTTCTCAATCCTACGTACGCCATACTTGATGAGACTGACTCCGGCCTAGACGTTGATGCGCTCAAAGTTGTAGCAGAGGGTATTAATCGCTTCCGCTCACCCAAGCACGGGATACTCCTCATTACCCATTACAACCGAATTTTAGAATATGTGGTGCCTGATTTTGTGCATATAATGAATGCCGGAAAAATTGTAAAGAGTGGCGGAAAGGAATTAGCCAAAGAGATTGAAAAAGACGGTTATACTGTCATTGCGAGGAACGCAGCGACAGCGAAGTGACGCGGCAATCCCCCTGTTTTCAGAATTAACTTTTATAAACAAGACTACTACTTTAATCAATAAGATTGCTTCGTCGGTCGTCCCTCCCTCCTCGCAATGACAATATGATTACCAAAGAAAAAATTATTGAGACACTTAAAACCGTCAAAGATCCCGAAGTCAATTTGGATGTATGGACGATGGGCCTTATTTATGATATAAAAATTCAAAACGAAAAAATAAAAATTACGATGACTTATACCACCCCATTTTGCCCGTGGGGACCACAGTTAAACGACGAAATCACATCCGCACTTACCAATGCTGGCGCAAAAAAAGTAGATATTGCAGTGACGTTTGACCCGCCGTACAAAATGCCGGATGAACTGCGCACGATGTTAGGAATATAAACGAAATGAATTTCACAACTGTCATTCTGAACGGAGTGCAGCGCAGTGAAGAATCTCTGTCTCAATCAATCGACGGATAGAGATCCTTCGTTTCACTCAGGATGACAACGAAAAAATATGAGCAAAAAAATAAGAGTGTGCGCAGGGCCGCACTGCAGTTATCGTGGTTCAAATAGAATAATGGAAACTCTGGAAAAATTTTTTGGAATTAAGGCTGGTAGGCAAACAACCGAAACCGACCTTGATTTTTGTCGCTGTACCGACTTTTGTGAACAAGGACCAAATGTAGTTGTGAACGACAATTCTATCTATCATGAATCAAAACCTAAAAACATCATTGAACGATTAGAAAAAGAACTGGGAGAAAAAATAGTGAAGCCTGATAGTGGCAGCCTAGACAAAATTGTTGACAACTTGATATGAACGAAACCAACTCTCTTCCAGCCGATATTTCTGAAAAAATAAGAAAAGGCGGTAAAATCCGCCGCATTGTTGTTGATCGCGTAAAATGCATTGGTGCCACTACCTGCGTGGCGGTGGCTCCGGGAGTGTTCCAAATGGATAAAGATAATTTAGCTTATGTTACCGACCCAAATTCAACCGATGAAGACACGATTCTTATAGCCGCACAATCCTGCCCCGTTTTGGCCATTCTACTGTATGATGAAAACAACAAAATAATTTTTCCGGAATAAAATAAAAATCGGCCACGACGGTCGATTTTTTATTTGTTTAAATTATTTCCCCAGTTGCTTTACCAAAAACATTACCACGATAACACTCCCGGCCACTAGGCCAAGCTGCGAAAACGAGACTGGCACAAAATGAAATAACGTACTGAAAAATGGACTAAATAAAATAACCCCGAGCATACCTATGGTGCCAAGCAAAATGCCGCTGAGTAGGCGGTTATGCTTAAGTTGTCGCCACTCATGAGTAAATATCACCAAAATCACTTCGGCCAAAACCAGGGCGGCAAATGCTAAGGTTCTTCCCTTTTCCATATCCCCAACATAGCGGCCAAAAAAATAAAAACCAAACGAAACGGCGAACATAGCTAAGCCTTGGGTAATTATTCTCCGCCACAATTTTTTTGGAATAAGCGGTTCACTTGCCGGTCGCGGTTTTTCGCTCATAAGAGTGTGCCTCATAGGGTCGCGTTCAAACCCAAGTACTACCGCCGGATCACAAAACAATTCCAAAAAAATAATATGAATAGGCATGAAGAAAAGAGGTTGACCAAGTGCGACCGGAATAACAGATAAACCAACAATTGGAATGTGAAAAGCAAGCAGATATCCAAACGCACGCCGCATATTATCATAAATTCGCCTCCCCTCACGTACCGCATTCACAATGGTAGCAAAATTATCATCGAGAAGCACCATACCGGCAGCGGCGCGTGCCACTTCGGTGCCTTTTTGACCCATAGCAATACCGATGTTTGCCTTTTTTAAAGCCGGAGCATCGTTTACTCCATCTCCCGTCATGGCAACCACTTCACCACTTTCTTGCAACGCCTCAACAATTAAATATTTTTGTTCTGGTTTAACCCGCGCAAAGATAGTGTTTGTTCTAACAATTGTCTGCAGTTCAATTTTATTAGCATTTTCAAGCGTTGCCCCCTCAACCGCACCAATAACTTTTATTCCTATTTGCTCGGCAATAGAGCGCGCTGTAAGGCTATTGTCGCCCGTAATCATAAGCACTCTCATGCCAGCCTCCTGGCATACTTTAATCGCTTCGGCAACACCTGCGCGCGGTGGATCGCTCATAGCAATTAAGCCGCGAAATTCTAACCCTTCCATGCGAAATAAATTGGTGTCCGAACAGGTAGTTTTTGCAACTGCAATTACCCGCGAACCATCTTTAGCCAACGAATGATAAACCTCCATCACGCGTACTCGTTCGGCATCGGTAAGAGTAGAACTCCTAATAATAAACTCCGGAGCACCGGCGGTATATTGGTAGCACTCCGCGCCACTGTCCCACGTGTGATGGACCATTTTGGTGGCCGCGTCAAAAAATCCGTCTTTACGCAACGCCAATTCAGAATACAATTTTTGAGAATCGAGCCCGATGCTTTTTCCATAGCGCTGTAATTCGTGTTCAATGGGGTCCACGGCAACTTGTTCAATCGCCAAAAGCGCATCGCGAATAAACTGTTTGCATTCAGCCGATTTTACCGTTGAAGCGTCATGTAGTGCGTTATCATAATAAAGATGTGTGAGAGACATTGTTCCTTCCGTTAACGTGCCGGTTTTATCGGAACAAATAACGGTGGCGGACCCCAGTGTTTCTACCATCACCATTTGCCGAACGAGGGCCTTTTCTTTGGACAGTCGCCATACGCCCATAATTAAAAATACGCTGAAAATAATGGGAAATTCTTCGGGGATAATGGAAATAGCCACGGTTAAACCACCGAGTAGCCCCGGCAAGATTCCATTTTTTAAACCAACCATGATACCAATAAGAATAGCGACACAGCCTGCCCCAACGGCCACACCGCGCACTAATTTTTCAATTTTTTTCTGTAAGGGTGTTTTTTGTATCTCAATTTTTTCAAGTAAATTTCCAAGCTTGCCATACACTGTTTTTGACCCGGTATTTAGTACGCGCACTACCCCCTCACCTTGCACCACTAGGGTGCCCTGAAAAACCGTATTCTCATCTTTAGGCTCGCTTAACGCGCGCGATTTGACTACCGGGGCCGATTCACCAGTTAAAATTGCTTCATCAACCATAAGACCATTAGATTCAATGAGTGTTCCATCGGCAGGCAGTTTGTCTCCGGCAGCTACGAACACCGCATCTCCCGGAACGATAAAACGAGTTTCAAGTGTAATTAAATTTCCATCGCGAAATACCTTGCATTTATCAACCATTAGCCCATCGAGTAGTGCTAACGCGTTTGAGGTGCGCTCCTCTTGAATAAATTCGATAATAGCAATAGGAATAATTGATATAAAAATAACTATTGTATCAACCTTATCGCCCAAAAATAAATAAACGACTCCGGTTGCTAAAAGCAAAAGCATCATCGGTTCAAAAAAAATATCCGCGAGACGGCGTATCTTACCTTTAGATTTTTGCCGCGGTCGAGCGTTTTCACCATATTCTTTCAAACGGACGCCAGCCTCAAGAGATGAAAGTCCGTGAGATTGAGGGATGTTGGCTGGCACATTTTGTTGCATATACACAATAGTTAATTTTTCCAAAATCGCCCTTCCTCAAACATCTGCCTTTTCCAATGAAAAAATGAGAGATACTCGCACAATGTTAAATCGGTGGATGTGCTTGACGTGTCTTTGTTATTACACTGAATTTCAGTTGGCACGTTATAATTTACACTACGTTTGCCGCTCTTAGTCTCCTGATTTATATACAGGCCTAGTTCATGCATGCCAAGAAGATTAGGATAATTTTTACGATCATCAAAAATTGAGTGCCCTTCAAAAGAATTGGGAATATTAATTCCAAAAATATGGAGGAGAGTTGGCAACACATCAATGCCTGAAGCATACATATCCACCGTTTTTGGGAGCACATTATCCGGTATATACATCATGAAAGTATTTTGATCGTAATAGGTATTAACCGATTTTGTATCCAAATTTCCCGGCCAGTCGTTAATATCCTTGGTAAGCGCACCGGGAAAAATAGCATGATCGGCAACGGTAATAACAATGGTATTTTTATACAAGGGGCTCACTTTAAATGTATCCCAGAAATGTTTAAAGGCATCGTCGGTGGTATGAAACATGTTTAGAACCGGTTGACTACCGTCTTTATAATTAACCGCGTCTTTGGCTAAATTAAATGGCGGGTGCGTATCTACGGTTGCAAGCATCATAAGAAATGGTTCAGGAGCGCTTTGCATCATATTCCAAACGGCCGGAAACATTTGATGATCTGAATAGCCCCATGAACGCGGTTCCTCGGAGATAACTTTAGCAAGTTCGCCGGTACCATAAATTTTATCAACACCCATACTGGCAAAAATGCCGTCCTTGTGGGCAAATTCTTTATCTACTGCAGTAACATAGGCCGAGTACTTAAACCCGGCTTGTTTTTTTAGAACTTCTGGTAAACACAATAAATGATGGTTCTGCAATTTGCGTTCATTTTGGATTTCTTCATGCCCGGTTGGCGGTAAAAAAGAACAAAGCTGAGAAAGCGTTCCAGTTATAGTAGGGGTTGAGGCATTATAATATTTTTTAAATATGGTGGTGTGCGGGTTGGCGGCAAATTCATCAAAACCAGGAGTTAAATCGGTAAATTTTGAATTATAAACATCGGTCAATCGAGCAGAATATGACTCAAGAAATATAATAAGAATATTTGGCCTAGTATTTTTAAAACGATCCGGAAGTAATTTAAGAGTTGAGGTTGAGTTAAAAACTGTGTCTTTTTCTGCGACATGAAAAGAATTGGGAGAGTAGTACAGACCAAATTTTTCTAATTTTTTTTGAATAACGGGATCAAGCGTCACTTTTTCATCATTACCAAAAAAATAATCATAAAAAGATTTGGCAATTGCGTGTTCGGGTGTATTTTTAAAAGATGCTAAACCAAACAGGCCTGCTAAAGCTACAATGCCTAGCGCAACGTTATACACAAACCAATAACGCTTCGGAACGGCTCGGTGAAATTTAAGCGCTCTTGAAAGCACCGCAGCCATAAGAGTGGCCACGAGCACGCCCCCTGCCACAAGATAAACTGTTACATAATTAAAAACAACTCCGCTTGAACCATTTAGGTGTTCAAGCACAACGGGGCTAAAATACAAACCAGAGAAATATAAAATACCGATGTTAATAACCCACAGAATAGTGAACGCGCCAAACAAAATAAACCAGAGTACAAATGGCACATACCGCAGGTAACGATTTTTTATAGTGAGAAAAATTCCGCTCGCCAAAATAAAAAGAAGCAACCAGAAAAATGTCATGGCGAGAGCACGGAATAAAACAATGTTAAAGAAACGAATGTTGGAATCCAAAATATAATAATGATAGGCACTGTATTGTGCTACTGCTTGTACGACAAATAAATAAAACCCCACGATAAAAAAAACTTTGTTGACCTTTAACCAATTGCCTGGCTCCGGATGGCGTTTTAAAAACCGTTGAAAAATATAAAAAATAAATAAAAAAATCGCCGACACGTAGCCAAGGCTTATTAACTCACTTTGAGAGAAAAAAACGAGAAAAAGAAGAGAACAACTAAAGAACAGTTTGTCTAAAAAAACAATAAAATCGTTCTTCCAATAACTATGCCGTTTATGGCGAATAAAAATGAACCTAAGAAGGCTACGAAAAATATTATAACCGAGCACAACTACAAGCCACTCAATAACTGATAGCATCGCAAAGCGGTTCCAATTGTGCTTACTTAGGTGATACCAATTCCACCCACCAATAATACAAAAAGCACCCGCTAACGAGTAGACTACCCCTAGGTATTTTTGATCTAATTTTAGAGACATGGTTTTAATCCCGTCTTATTCTTCCGGCTCGTATTCCTTAGCGGCACGCAAACTACTCCGTCTTTTTTTCTTATCGCCGCGCATTTTTAGTTTATGTTTTTTTAATTCCGCTTCAATATGATCGCGTACTTTATCTATAGCTTTATAAAGCGTGTTCTCAGTTTTAGAAACAAACAAATCTTTACCAGGGACATCAAGCTTACACTCGCACATAAAAATAGAACCCTTTTTATGATGATGCGACTCCATGCCAACAGTAACGTCGGCGCGAATAATGCCATCAAAAAACTTTTCCAGGGAGTTTATTTTTTTTGTTACATAGTCCTCAATCGCGTCCGTCAATTTTACTCCTCTCCCAGTTATGTTCATCTGCATATGATACATTTATTAATTTATTATTTGCACTTCTGGTTCCAATTCAACCTTAAAGGTAGTATACACCCGACCCACAACCTCTTCAACTACCTTTAGGACATCGGCCTGCGTCGCCTGCCCCACATTAATAATAAAGTTACCGTGCTCGGCAGAAACAACGGCGTCACCACTTCTGAATCCTTTGAGACCAACCTGTTCAATTAACCACCCGGCAGCGATTTTTTTATATTGAATAAACCGTTCGGGCAGAAGGCTCATATCCAATTTCCAATTTGCCAGTGGTACATTTTTAAAGAAACTGCCAGCCGATGGAGAAGAAGATTGTTTGGTTTGACGTTCCTCAATTATTTTTTGAATAGTTGCTAAACTATCGAGTGGGTTGCCGGAATAAAGTTTAAACTGTGCACTCAAAATGACGTCGTGATTATGTTTAAAATTGCTATCGCGATAGCCAAAACCACATTCTTCTTTATCTAATTCGATTACTTCGCCATCACGCCACACGGTAACGCTCACAACCGCATCCTTCATTTCTCCTCCCGCATAGGCGTAGCGCGCCCCGGCATTGCCACGAATAGCACCACCCACCGTACCTGGGATTCCCGCCGCCCACTCAAAACCGCTTAAGGCGTGTCCTACTGAGGTGTCCACGGCTTTTTTAAGGCTAACGCCTGAGTCTACTATGAGCGATGTTCCTTCCACTTTAAATTGATCAAGCGCAATATGAATTACAGCCCCATGGAACCCTTCATCGGAAAATAATATATTGGCGCCTGATCCTAAAATAAGATACGCAATACCGCGCCCACTTAAAAAAGAAAGTAAATCAACCAATTTTTGAGTTTCGGTGACGGTAATAAAATACCAGGCTGGGCCCCCAATTTTGAAGGTACAAAACTTGGCGAGCGGCGCATTAATTTTAACCGTGCCGAACTGTTTGAGTTGTTTAGGAATAGAATCCATACACAATTGCCAGAATGCCTCTATTTTGCTATACTTTGTAAGTATGAACGAGCTTAAAGTAAAGCTTAGATTAAGCCCAGTTATTTATGTTTGTCGGGATATAGAACGGGCCCTTGGATTCCCTTTGATTACAAAGGGCTATTGGATTATAACAAACTCTGGGCCCTTGTCCAAGGCACTTTCACGAAAACATAAAAACGTACTTACTCTTGCTAGCAAAGACCCCCTGGACACAACTGATCTTTTGCTCCACCCAAAAAGCGCTACATTTTTAAAAAAAATAAAGAATCCAAACATTGTTGTTTTTAAAAATACTAAACAGATTGAAAAAATCTGCAGTGAACACAAATGGAACCTTTTAAATCCAAGCGCGGAACTCGCGAATACTGTTGAACAAAAAATAACGCAAATTAAATGGCTTGGCCCACTTAAAAAATATTTACCGCCATACAAAGTGATGAAGTGCAAAGAATTGACGTGGTCACTTAAGACCTCTCTTCCCGTTCTCTCCTCTGCTGAGGCGAGAAAGAATCGTCGCCACCTCTCCTCCGCAGAGGAGAGGTGGCGAGAGGTCTCGCAGTTCATCATCCAATTCAACCATGCTCACACTGGCCTCGGGACGATATTGATTGAATCCCCCAAACAAATTGAAGAATTAAAAACAAAATTCCCCAATCGCGAAGTGCGTGTTTTAAAATATATCGACGGACCAGTTTTTACCAACAATAATATCGTTTGGAAAAATAAAGTCCTATGCGGAAATATTAATTTCCAAATAACCGGCCTCTCCCCTTTTACCGACGGGCCATTTGTGACTGTAGGCAATGATTGGGCGCTCCCCCACAAGCTTTTAAACAATACGCAAATTAAGCAATACAAGCAAATAGTGAGTGATGTTGGAAAGAGACTGCTGAAAGATGGTTGGAGGGGATTATTTGGAATTGATGTAATAATGGAAAAGAAAACAGGAAAACTATTTTTACTAGAAATTAACGCCCGCCAACCGGCGTCGACAACATTTGAATCACAGTTACAAAAAAACATTAAAACATTAAAACACAAGAACAATATAACGACGTTTGAAGCACACCTGGCGGCGTTACTTGGGTTACGCGCTGCGGGTTACGCGTTATGCGAAATTGCCGATGGTGCCCAAATAATCCAACGTGTGACAGAATCAAGAATTATGAATTATAAATTAAGGAAAGCGATTGTTAACCTCCGCGCTTCCGGTTTCAACGTCATCCAATATAACAACACCAACCCAGGCGAAGATTTGCTCCGAATTCAGAGTGTGAGAGGAATAATGAAAGTTGAAAAAGAATTTAATGAGATAGGAGAAAAAATTAAATTTATAATTAGTCATTCGTAATTAGTTATTCGTCATTTCCAACAACATGCTATCTCCCAAAGCCCAACAAGTTATCCACGATTATTTTAATCTCCCCTTCTCTGGCATACCCGGGGTAAGGGTGCCTTATTTTAATAATGCAAGGCTTAAACAACGCGGCCAATTGCGAGCACTCGTGGGCAAAGGCACACCAGCCGAAATTGTGGAAGAAGCTCAAATAATTTCCTGGCAGCGCCACGCGGGGATATTTGATAAAAGCGGCGCTTGCTGCCTCCACAACGAACATACTGGGCAACCGGTAACACCTAATGATTTACGAAAATTTTTGGTTGATAATTTTTTAGGCGTTGAGTGCTCTGGTTTTGTAACACAGGTTCTCCGAGCACATTTTTTAGAAACGAAACACGTGGACATTACAAAAAAAATATTTATTACTTCGCCGCGACACTTTCTGCGCTGGCTTATTGCCAAACTACGCCCCATTGAAAATATAGACGTGCGCGTATATGCAAACCCCAAAAATAGTACTCAAATTATTGGTAGTGAGGCCGGGTATGATTATTCTAAAGTTGAGGCTGGCGATGTGCTTATCAATCTTGAAAAAACTAAACCGTTTCGGTGCAATCATATTATGCTAGTAACTAACGTAGTATCATCTGTCATTCTGAATGGAGCGAAGCGTAGTGAAGAATCCCTGTCTCCTGCATGCGCCCTGCCTGCGCAGACAGGAGGCATGGCGCAGGCAGGTCTGTCTCAAACATCGACGGGACAGAGATCCTTCGCTAGCGCTCAGGATGACAAGAAAAACTCTGGCTCTAAAATAACTATACACTATATCCACGCCCGCTTTTGGACAAACGAGGGACGTTACGGCCACGGGGTAACTGAGGGTTTTATTGACATAATCGCGCCAGGGAAAAACTTGCTTGAGCAAACTTGGACCGAAAAAAACTGCACCGGCGAAGCCAACGAAACTTTTAGCGAAGCACGGAGCGCTCGAGTAGTAGAAATACGACGTTTAAAATTATGAATATATCATTGTTAGAAAATCTTTTAATTTTTCTCATTACCTCTACGGTCATTTCTTTTTTGTGGGCACCCGTTCTTATAAAATTTTTGCACAAATATAAAATAACGAGGCGAGCGGAACATGATTTTACTTTGCAGGGCGAACACAAACACAAAGTTGGCACACCAATTATGGGGGGCCTTATTATTGTGCTTACCGTAAGCATTATAACCCTCTTTTTTAACTGGGACCGGCGTTATACCTATGTTCCCGTTGGCGCTATGGCCCTGGCCGCCCTCCTTGGCGCCGCCGATGACATTCTTAATGTTTACGGAATAAAACGCCATTTGCGTAGCCTCAACCACACCATTAAACTGAGCCGAGTACATAAACTCTGGTACATGCGCCTTTGGTACACTGTACGCGTACCCTGGGTGGCGGTAAGAAATTTTGTTGGTATTTTTGGCTCAAAACAAGATCGCGGAATTTTGGTGCACGAAAAATTACTTTTACAATTTTTGGCAGGAGGCATTGTAGCGTGGTGGGTCTATTTTAAACTCGGTGAAAGTTGGCATAGTCTATGGGTGCCTTTTACCGGGCAGGTGGCGCTTGGCTGGTGGACTATCCCTCTTATTATATTTTTTGTGATGTTTACCGCCAATGCCGTAAACGTGGCAGATGGGCTTGATGGTTTGGCTGGAGGAACGCTCATGGCCGCTTTTGCAGGGCTCGCGGTTATTAGCTGGCTTGAAGGCCGCGCAGCCTTTGCCCCGCTCAACGCTACAGTAGTTGGCGCACTCATTGCCTACACGTATTTTAATGTAAAACCGGCCCGCTTCCAGATGGGCGACGTTGGGTCGCTCGGCCTCGGGACCCTCCTCGCGATTAACGCCATCGCCATAAACAAAACCATGCTCATCCCTATTTTTGGTTTTGTGTTTTATGTCGAAATAATTTCTGTTGTTCTGCAAGTTTTATTTCGCCACATTCTTGGCCGCCGTCTTTTTAAATTATCACCACTGCACCACCATTTAGAGATGCTGGGGTGGGGAGAAGAAAAAATTGTCATGCGTTTTTGGCTGATTCAAATTTTTATGGTGATTTTAGGAATTTGGCTCGCCCTCCACTAGCTAATCAAATTACGAAACTAAGGACAGGCTGTCATTTCGACCGAAGTCCCGAGTACTCGGGACGGAGTGGAGAAATCCCTTAACAACTCAAGGGATTCCTCGACTCGGCCGTAGCCTCGCTCGGAATGACAGAAACGATTTCGTAATTTAAACTAATATTTTTTACCAAAATATAAAATACCGCCAATTCTAAGAGTGTTTAAAATTGGATCCACAAAAAATGCTACGAGCTTAAGTAATCCGTGGTACTTTACAAACCAACGCCCAGTTATTAACTGGCGTTTTTTAAATTTGTGTAACTGTGCCAAGAGCGCAAGAGTGCGCGGAGAAAAATAACCAACATGGGAAAAAATAACACCGGTAGGCGGCTTAACAAACTTTTTAAGGCCAGTTAAGCGATACATCAAAAAGTGTGGCGCCCAAATTGATGGCACCTCCACCATAATAAACCCTCCGGGTTTAAGGTGGTACCACGCCGCATCGAGTGCGGCCCCCGGATCTACCAGATGTTCTAACACTTGAATAAATGTAATCACATCAAAACTTTCCGCTGGGAACATTTTTTTAGTGTAATACCCTTTTTTAATTTCTCCTTTTACAATTGAAGCGGCGTAGTCGGCTAAAATTGGAGATGGCTCGACGCCGACGCATTGTAGCCCGCGCTTTTCGGCAACCGACATAAAATGACCTTCACCGGCACCAACATCAAGTACTTTAGAATTTGCCCCGGATATGCCCACAATCCGGTTAGCCATATCTATAAACGACTCGGTTCGCTCAGGGTACTGAAATTTTTTACCAGTGTTTACAAAATCGAGCGAGTAATAATGTTCATAATCTTCCATCACGGTATTTTTGTTTTCCTCCGGATATTGCGCCACAAAAGAGCACGTGCCGCAACGGTACAACGTAAGGTAATCATCAAAATAAATACTAAATTTGCTTGGGGTTTTTTCGCCGCAAACAGGACAACATTTTTGCATATGGATGGATAGGCCAAAATTAACTATTAAAAATAGATCATCTGCTCGTTATTGTCATTTCGACCGAACGAAGTGAGCGGAGAAATCCCTTAACAGCGAAAGGGATTCCTCGACTCGGTTACACCTCGCTCGGAATGACAAAATCCTAACTTTATCAGAATATCACACTATAGAGTTGTTCAGCAACGGCCAAAGTTGATTTTTGAGCTTCTTTTTGATAGTATGAGATAGCTTTTAGGCGTATGTATTTATCCTGGAATCAGACAACAATAACAGATTTTTCTGAAAAAAACATCACTTCTCTCTATAGCCAGGGCTATGTTTTTACGCGCCGCGGCAAAGGCATACTGAACGAAACGCGAAGCCTGCGAATCGACCTTACGCAATTTAAACTGTCCAGCGAAAACAGGCGCGTGCTCCGCAAAACTGAGGATATACAACTTGGTATCGCTACCCTCCCCTACACTAAATATGATTGGCAGATTGGAAAATTGGCGAAAGATTTTTATGATACTAAATTTGGAGAGGGAACTTTTAGCGCGAACAAGATTAAAGAATTGCTGGTAGATACGAAAAAAAGTAATTTTAACACGCTGTTTCGCTTTGTCATTGCGAGGAGCGAAGCGACAAAGCAATCTCCTAGTTTAAACACTGCTGAAAATAATGGGATTACCGCGTCGGTCGCTCCGCTCCCTCCTCGCAATGACAGCGCAATCGGTTACTGCATCGCCTACCAAAACGCTGACATTCTTCACTACTGCTACCCATTTTATCAATTATCAATTAACAAGGAACAAAGAACAGTGGCGAACCTTGGAATTGGCATGATGACGAAAGCGATCACTTGGGCCAAAGAACGAAACAAAAAATACGTCTACCTCGGCTCCTTCAGTCGCCCGACCGATACTTATAAATTGCAGTTTGATGGGTTGGAGTGGTGGGATGGAAAAGTATGGGGGAACAATCTTGAGGAACTGAAGAACAGTTTGAAATAACATGAACAAGCACATCCACTTCATCGGTATTTGCGGGGTCGCTATGAGCGCTCTAGCTTTGGCGTTTAAACGACAGGGGCACGAAAAACTCCCTGACGGTCGCCTCGTGCCAAGCTGGAAAGTGACCGGTAGCGATGTTGGTTTTTACCCACCAATTTCCACCTATTTAAAAGAGGCAGGAGTGGATTATTATGCCGGGTGGCACCCCGATAAGATGATTGCTCTTGGAACGCCTGATTTGGTTGTGGTTGGCAATGTGGCAAGTTCGCGCAACGCGGAATGGTTGTATGTGCAAGAGCACGGACTAAACTATAAATCATACCCGGAAGTAATCGCGGAAAATATAATCAAAAAAAATTCCATTGTGTGTGCGGGTACTTACGGCAAAACTACTTCTACCGCTCTCCTAACGTGGATTTTAAAAGAGGCGGAGTATGACCCCAACTATATGTTTGGCGGCGTAAGCCTTAACAACCTGCCAGCCGCAGAAATTGCCGATAGTAATTGGAGCGTAGTGGAAGGCGACGAATATAAAGCCTCGCGCTGGGACCAGGGCCCAAAATTTGCTTACTACTCCCCCACTCACCTGCTTTTAACCTCCGTGGTGTGGGATCATGCGGATGTATACCCCACAGAAAAACTATATATTGAGGCATTCAAAAATTTAATAAAAATGGTACCAAACAGCGGAGTGAAAGTGATTTCGGAGAAAGCGATTAACACGATACACTATACACATAAAACGATACAAAATTTAGTTACATACGGAAAAAACCCACCTAACGATTACGTGTACACAAATATTGTTAAATCAAAAAATGGTTTGCAATTTGAGATTATCCATGAACACAAAAAGTATTCAATTAAAACAACCTGCCTGGGCGAATACATGGCCGACAATATTACCGGTTGTTTTGCACTCGCTACTGAAATAGGAATACCGGCAGAAAAAATTATTACTGCTATTGCAAATTTTAAGAGTTTAAAAAGACGCCTCGAAAAACGCTACGATGGCGCCGTGGCTATTTTTGATGATATTGCCCACTCCCCGAGCAAAGCGATGGCGATTTTAAAAACACTTCGTGAAACTTACTCAGGGAAAATATACGGTATCTTTGAACCAAATACCGGCAACCGAAAACGCGAGGCAATTCCGTGGTATGACAACGCCTTTGCCAATGCAGATGAAATAATTATTCCTCGCCTTACTAAAATAAAAACCAACCCAAAGGATTCAGAACAACCTATTGACGGATTTGAGTTGGCAGATATAATTGGAAAAACGCACTCATCCGTACGCTATATTGAAGACGACGATGCGCTACTTGATTATATAAAACAAAAAATACAACCGGGAGACGCGGTTGTATTTATGGGAAGTCACGGGTTTAGAGGGATGATTGAGACGCTTGTGAACGCAATCGGTTGAGACAACAAGATCCTTCGGTGGCCGCTGCGAAGCGACCTCCTCAGGATGACCCGCCGCGGGCGGGTCATTTTCCTTCATCTACAATCTCAGCCACACAATCACCATCATCACACTCAGTTATCATAAGAGTAATACCACAGGTATTACATTCTACTACATCCTCGCGCTTAAGATTAGGATATGGAACAAGGGAAACCTCATTCTTACATTCTGGACAAACTAATTTCATATAAGTAAACTCTAAATTAGATACCAACCATTATACTATAACTAAAGATATATTACAAGGGACACCATTAAAACATAAAAACATTAAAACACGGAAATTGTTTTCATGTTCTGGTGCTTTCATGTTTTAATGAATTATGAAAACCCCACAACTCCCCTATCCAAAACTTTCCGAAGCCTTAGGCCTCACAAACGAGGTCTGGTTTAAGCGTGAAGATTTGCACCATTACGGTTCGCATAAGGGGCGTTCCATCCCTCTCATGATTAATGAATATAAAAAACAAGGTATCGCTAATTTTGTTATTTCAAGCTCTGGTAACGCTGCACTCGCCGCTATTTTGGCAATTCAAAAATATAATCAGAACGCTAAAGGGACACCGCTCAAACTAACAGTATTGGTGGGAAATAAAATTAGTCCTGATAAATTACGTGCGCTCCAAGCTCCAAGCTCCAAGCTCCAAGCTATCACTATTGAACAATGCGAACGACCGAAACAACAAGCTTTTCAAATAGAAAAATCCGGAAAAGCCAAATGGCTACGACAATCCACGGATGACATTGCTCTACTTGGGTATGAAGAGTTGGCGCTTGAACTGAGTAAAATTACTAATTTAGCGGCAGTGTTTATCCCCACATCGAGTGGTACTACAGCGGTTGGTTTACACCAAGGTTTTAAAAAACGAAACATAAACCCAGAAATACATATTGTGCAGACTGATTCATGTCATCCAATGGTGGGCAATGCTGTCATTGCGAGCGAGGAACGAGCGAAGCAACCCCCCAATTCCCAGAACCAGGTGAATCCTGAAAACAATGGGATTGCCGCGTCGGCTCGTACCTCGCCTCCTCGCAATGACACGCGCAGCTTGGCGAGCGCCATTGTCGACAACATCGCCCTTCGCAAAGAGCAGGTTCTTGAGACAATAAAAAATAGCCACGGGGGTGCCTATATAGCAAACAATGACGAAATCACATCCGCAATAAAAATGACTAAAGAAGCAACGGGAATAGATATTTCTGCTAATAGCGCGCTATCGATTGTTGGTCTTGTGCAAGCTGTAAAGACCGGTAAAAAATGGAACGGAGCGGTGGTTTGTCTCATAACAGGCAAATAACACAAGATACCTGGAACAAATACAATTTTGTATATTTTTCCATGTATCGTGTATCTTGTCTTAATTCGCGCTCATCACCATTATTTCCCGTGGTGTAATACCCGTGCCATCTCCAGCGCCAAGCGACAGAGCGTTTGTACCAAAAATTCCTTTTAAAGTAAATTTACCAATAGAGCGACCATCGATTGTAAAACGTCGCACAACAGGGCTACGGGATGAACGTGCTACTGCAATAATTTCCGGCTTTCCACTGCCACTAAAATCTCCGGCAGCGACCGAAAGACCAGTCACCAGGCGCGGATCAAATGAGATCCGTTTTTTTAATTTTGTGAGCGAGGCGTTGTACACTAAAATATCGGCGGCGCGCCCCCGGCCGGTGCCAAGAACAATGTTGCTTTCGGCGCCAAACACTTCTTGAGTAGCCACGGAAAAACCACCCGTATATTTTTTACCAAGTGGATACATTTTATCTTTAATAACTCCACCGTGGTAGTTATACACTGAAACCGCTCCACCAGTTGTGCCCGACACCACAATACTCATAGGCTCCCCAGGGACAAGCCGTGCCACACTCAGCTGTAATTCACCCTTATAGTTGGCTCCAAACGGATAATCATTAAACCAGTGTTCTCCCCGGCTATTAAAAATTTCTAAGTGTGCCCCCGACGCAACAACTTTTTCATTCTGTCCATCACCATCTAAATCACCATTAAAAATTTTAGCGCCACCAGCAAAACCATCTTCAAAAGCAAAAAATCCGTTACGCGCCCGCGAACCATCTGCCCGATAAAACCGCACAAATGTACCATTGGTGAACACGGCATTTTTAATAGTTTGAAAAGTCTTATACATCACAATTCCATCGTAGGCCTCTAGTTTTACTTTTTCTACTATTGAGCCGTCGTTAACTGCCGGATCTTGCTTGCCAATAATTTTTTCGTATTCACCACCCAAATCAACTTCCTGTGCTTTGTCCGTTCCATTCACGAGGGCTACACCATGCTCAAATTCACGTCGCCACACGCCGCTAACAAATGGTTTGTCGCCGCTGAGGGATGCGGGAGCACTAATTGGGTCACCCACCTTGGCGTCATATTCATCATACCACCACAGTTGACCGTGATCTTTATCACCATAATCAAAAGCATAATATCCGTTTCCGAGCATGCTACTTGCAAGACCAAAACGAACGGAGCGATAGTTATTATTTTTACCACTGTTTAAAGTATTTCGATCAATAATCATTACATGCGGGGTGCGTTGACCTTGCTCGTAAAATTGATAAATATCCATGGTGCCGCTCCAACCGCCCGTATTGGGAAAATTCTCGAGCAATATTCCGTTTAACTCGTTCCGATACGCTTTGGTACCACCATTACCAACCAAAATATATTTGTCTCCAGTCAGGCGGCGAGTTTCGTTAAACAGAGCCCGGTAGCCGCTGCGCCAATGTTCGTCAATATTGGTATCAACCGCGCCGTCGCGATCTAAATCTACATTTGTGGTAAGCCAACTTAAACTGTCCCAGGTGTTGTCATAAAAAACTCCATCCCAGAGGCCGGTTGATAAAATCTCATCACTTACAAAACTGGCCAAGGCGCTGGTAAAACGCTGACCATTAACAAGTGGGCTGTTGTCGGCCACGTTAAGCATGTGAGTACCGCCCCAAAAAGTTAAGCGGTTACCATTTGGGTCGGTTAAATACCAGTTATCCGACAGCCTCGATGCGAGTCTTCGCCGCATAATACTGGGCGAGGAAACGGCGTTTTGGGCAATTTCTTCGGATGTTATGTACGCCAAAATAATAATTTTTGGATTGAGTGTTCTTAACTTTTTTAAAAGCCCCGGATTGCGCACTTGGTTTTCCATGTCCAAAACCACCACATCCCAACGCGCCAAGCTTTGCACATCACTTTCCGTTAATTCCCAATGTAAAAAATAATTGGCAAGTTTAGGGTAGCCATCGCGCGCTTGGCCGACCTGGGTGGCCACAAGCCCAAACGACAACACAAAAACACCTAGCCACATAGCGACAATTAATCGATAAAAGCTCATTCTTCGCCTGTCATCCTGAGCGGAGTGAAGGATCTCTGGCTCACCAATCGACGGACAGACCTGCCTTGCCGGCAGGCAGGGATTCCTTGTCGGTCGCTTCAGGCGACCTCGCTCGGAATGACAACGGGGTGAATAAAAAAATTTTACCATATCACTACAAAATCAAGCGTAAAACCACACAATTTATTTTTTATTATTCTATATTCTTGGATATCGGCCTCTGCCAAAAGTGTGCAAAGATCTTTTTCGGAAAGTAAATTCATATAATTTTCCGTGGCCCAGGCTTTACCAACAAGCCGCAGATACTTATAAAAAACTGACTTTGGTAACCAGTGCAAAAATGGTGTGCGCGTGTGCACTTCAATAGGAAAATGTCGATTTGGCGTGGTTATAAAACCATGCTTTCCGACCCTATGCAACTCTTGTAAAAAAATAAGTTGCTTTTTATGGTCACCAACATGCTCAATAACTGCATTAGACCATACTACATCAAATGATTGAGTTGGAAAAGGGAATTGCCCGCCGGGATATTCAACGACGCTCACTTGTGGATAGCGTTTTTTAAATTCTGTTGCCCTATCAATTCCAAGTGCCGTTATACGTGCCGGGTACGGATAGTTTTTTTCTAAGAAATTATCCGTCTCACTATATTCTTCCGCATTAAAACCAACGTCCAAAACAGACATCGTGGCGGTTGGTTTCATTTTTTCTAAAAATAGTTTCCACTTACGGCGCCGGTTCCAAGCGGAGATACGGTAAGCAAAGGACATAATTTTTTTGTCATTCTAATTACGAATTGTCATCCTGACCCGCCCAAGGCGGAGAAGGATC
The DNA here is from genome assembly GCA_964533715.1 of uncultured Gammaproteobacteria bacterium. Taxonomy (GTDB): domain Bacteria; phylum Patescibacteriota; class Patescibacteriia; order Magasanikbacterales; family GWA2-37-8; genus CAZHNI01. Next base: position 33,209 of record CAZHNI010000009.1, read on the forward strand.
TTCACTATTGTCATGCCCGCGCAGGCGGGCATCCAGACACTGGATTCCCGCTTTTCCCAATGGGATCCCTTCGGGACACGGGAATGACACAGGACAGACCTGCCTGCGCCATGCCTCCTGTCTGCGCAGGCAGGGCGCATGCAGGAGGCAGGGATTCCTCCGCTCGGCCGAAGGCCTCGGTCGGAATGACAAAATAGACTATCCACTCAATAAGCTGTTATACACACCCACAATCTGTTTAACGTGCTCATTAAAAGAAAAGTGCTGTTCCGCGTACCGACGCGCTTCCTCTCCAACTTGCACCGCTTCGGTTGGATGCTCAAAAATATATCGCAATTTTTCTGCCAACGCAGCACTGTCTTTACTCGGTACCACATAGCCGGTTTTGGCATCGTCAATTAACTCTGCGGCGGCGGCGTTACTTCCAACCACCACGCGGCCCGCGGCCATCGCTTCCATCACCACCAAACTCAAACCTTCCCACAATGACGGCTGTACGATAACCCCAATTTCATTTAAACGCTCCGGTACATTTTCCACCACTCCACCCCAAGTAATATATTTGTCTATGCCAAGAGCTTTGGCCTTGTTTTGCAAATGCACGCGCTCCGCGCCATCACCAAATATATGTAAACTCCAGGAAAAATTTTTAAGTTTAGAAAGTGCGTCCAGTAAATATGTGTGGCCTTTTTGAATTTCTAACCGACCGATAGTGGCAATATCTAAAAGATGCTTTTGGTTAAAGGTAGGAACCGTGAGGAGCGGCTCCAATTCTACCCCGTTTAAAACCACAGTAATTAACTGGGCGGGAACTTTAAGTTCAGAAATAGCATAATCGGCCACTGCTTTTGAAACGGCGATAATTTTATCAGCGCGAGGTAAAATACACCGCCACAAAAAACGGCGCGGGAGCGAAGTGTGGTGCTCTACATTATGGAGAGTTACTACCCAACGGACTGTGTTTCCGGAAAAACGTTTATACCACCACGCAAAAAAGTCACTACTAATAAGATGACTATGAATAATATCTGGCTTTAATTCACGCAAAAATTTTCGGAGTTTCTTCCAGGCACCAAAACGGCCTCCATCTTTGCTGCGCGAACCAACAAACAAACGCGAGGTGTCCTCAAAACGCTTCCGGAGCTCACCGTCCTCTACCCCGCTCGCTACATACACCTCAAATTCTTCCGAGGGAATGTAACGATAATACTTAGACACGAGCATTTCGGCGCCGCCGGTACTAAACGTTGGAATAATATGGACTATTTTTTTCTTGGTCATATTTTACTGTCATCCTGAACCTGCCTGCGCAGGCAGGCGTAGTGAAGGATCTCTGGCTCACTCAACGACGACGGACAGAGATTCCTCGTCGGCCGCGAGGCCTCGCTCGGAATGACAACGTATTATATCTCCGTAATGAGCGGTGATTTGCGCGATTTTAAGTTAAATAACAGTTTAGGAATATACGTATCATGATGATATACTAAACTTTCGGCCAAAGCCAGACTGATTGGTACCCACATTTTGCTGGTATAAAAAAGTGTGTTAAACAATTGAAAAATTGACGGCGCCAAAACCAAAAATACCGACACCATATACGCCGTGCGCGCTTCAGCGGTATAATCGGCATTAAAAGTTCTTCCGAGGAGCGTCTTCATTATCCAACCAATAAATAACACAAAAGCAATAAACCCAAACAGACCTTGCTCCGCTAAAATCTTTTGCACCACACCTAAAGCATCGGTTGGTTCACCAAATTGGTTAACCAAAAAATCCATTTCGCTGGCGCGATTTACAAAACTCCCCACTCCTTGCCCCACTACCGGATGCTGTTTAAATAAATAAAGCGCGGCATCAGTAAAATACCACCGCGCTTCGGTAGAGCCGCGTGCAATGGGGCTCGTGGTAAGAAAATATGCTAAATAAAAAAACCCGGGGATAATAAGCACCGCCCCAAGCCACCACCAGCGAACCAATATTTTTTTCCATAATTCGTGGCGGCGTGTAAGGTAGAAAAACACCACTAGTTCCACAAATAGTGTAATCCATCCGGCGCGCGAAAGCGTCAGCAGGGCGATAATAATAACAAACCATGTGCCTATCCCCCACCATTTTTTGGTAATTTGGTTTTCGGCCTTATGCCAAAAATATAAATAAATAGGAGCAACGGTGGTTAAAATTTCTGCTAAAAAAATATGTTGATCGCCAAACGGCATAAAGCCCCCAATGGCAAACGGCACCGCGCGGTGGAATCCATCGCCTTGCCACACACCTAAAACTAACGACGCCGCACCCATGAGAGCACCACCAAAACCAACTGCGGCCAAAATTTTTAAACTTTTTTGCCACACCTCTTTGGTGTCTACCACCGAGGCGCCAAGCATAAGATAACCAGTATAAAATAAAAGCAGAGAATGAAAAATATATTTAACCCCGGAAAAAATTTCGATTGAGGGCAGATTAACCAGCGACACAACCGCACTCGCAATAAATAAAAGATACCACGGCAAACCTGGAGCATAGAGCCGCACCGGTTTTCCGTACAGAAAATTACGAAAAATATGTATCGCAAAAGCACCAATCATGAGAACACCCCAAAATTCTACTACTGGGGCGTGGGCGTTAAATATCCAAGGCGCTTGGGGAAACCAGGCGTGCAAAAAAGAGAGGTTTAATTCCCACTGAATAAGTGGCGAGAAAAAAACCAGAATGTACCAACCCCAGGTTAGGTTATACGATAACGCAATAAGGAGAGCAAGCACGGCCGGTGCAGCCAAAAGTACGCGCAATTCTGGAACAAATAAAAACACAAGGGTGGCTACCCCGACTACACAAAATATAAACCAATGGCGGCGAAAATCCGTCATAATTTAATAACTATAGTGTAACAAATATTAGAATAAAACTCAACCAAATCCGAATCACAACCGAGCACATGGACTCCGACCGAACTGGCCACGGCGAGTTGGAGTGGTGCAATAGCGCGTGTTCAGTGTGATTCTGCGCTTCTGAACACGAACGACAACGAGCCGTTGGCAGTTCGAGGAGGAGGACATCGGCTCGGCGCTTTTTTAGTTACCTTTTTGTGCGTACAAAAAGGTAGTGAAAAAAAACAACGTTTCGTGAATTCGTGAGACAGACCTGCCTGCGCCATGCCTCCTGTCTGCGCAGGCAGGGCGCATGCAGGAGACAGGGATTCCTCGTCGCCCCTATGGGGCTCGCTCGGAATGACAATTAAATGAAGCAAAAAAATACCACCGCTGCTCGAGAGAGAGATTCTACATATGCCGTAGATATTTCTATGCACAACATGTGTAGAGAGCTTGGTGGTATTTTTATGACACCCATGAGTAATGCGTGTCTGTTTTTATTTTTTCCATCCCATCGCTTCACTTCTTTAGAAATGAAGTCATGGATTGGGTGGAGGGGTGCAGCGCGCGATGCTGCACTCCCTCCGAGATAGGAACTGGATTCAGGAGATTGCCGTGGCCACGCCGCGACCGAAGTCGAGCGGGACCGCGAACGAACCTACTTCTACTTCATCCAGGGACAACTGACCTGCCAGACGTCCTGGCCGATATCGGCGAACGTGCAGGGGCTCTGCACGGGGCCTTCGTCGACCTTGCCGTTGCAGTTGTTGTCGAAGTTGTCCCCCGGGGTGTCGTTCATCCCCGGGTTGTTGAGCACCGAGCCATCGGTGTTCTTGACGAGCGAGTACCCGTTCGGGCACGTGGGGCGCTTGGTGTAGTCCGCGTTGTTGAAGCGGATGATGATCACCACGGCACCCACGCCTGCGTCGACCTGCTGGCGGCAGATCACCGCGGGGTCGCCCCCGACGGTCGGGTCTTCGTCGCAATCGCGCTTGGCGGGGTCGGGGTCATCCCAGAAGAACGAGTCGCCGTCGCAGTCGGTGTGGGCGGGGCAGGTGAAGCCCGCGTCCGACGTTCCGCCGTCGGTCTGGCCGACGCACTTGCCGTTGTTGCACATCTGACCGAGACCGCAGTCCTCGTTCTTCGTGCACGGCTTCGCGAGGTCGGCGGGGGTGCCGAGATCGATGACCGGCTTGGCCTTGCACGCGCCGCCCTGGCAGAACTGCCCCTGGCCGCAATCGGCGTCGAGGCAGCAGAAGGTGTCGGGGATGCAGTTGCCGTTGCACACCTTCTGGCCGTTGAGGCACTTCGGCGGCGGGTTGTTGTTCGCCGTGCACGCGCCGCCCTGGCAGAACTGCCCCTGGCCGCAATCGGCGTCGAGGCAGCAGAAGTTGGACGGGATGCACTTGAGCCCGCAGATCTTCTGGCCGTTGAGGCAGGTGGGCTGGGGCTGTCCCTTCGCC
>CAZHNI010000010.1:0-37051 GCA_964533715.1 uncultured Gammaproteobacteria bacterium
TTTATGATAGCAGATTTTGAGGTGTTGGGGGAGTTTCGTAATTCAAAGCATGGAGGACGGCGCCTACCTCATGAGCGAGGCCGGAGTGCGCTACGGCCTCCTGGGCTGGATCCTGCACCCCCTCGACGCGCTCTTCGCGCTCGCCGAGCGCATCGCCCCCTCGGCCAAGGGGTTCGACATCGACCTCGATTGCTGGCCGGAGGCGGATGGGTACATCCTCCGCCTGCTCAAGGACGGCGGGTGCCTCGAAGCCCGCGCCCTCAGCGCGGTCGACGGCGCGACCGTCGCCGTCATCATCGACCGGTGGTCATCTGAGCACGGCATCTCCGTGCAGAACCAGACGGACCTGTTCCGGAAAGCTGTGAGCCTCATCGAGGCGCTCTAGGGCGAAGACGCCCTCGACTAGCCCCCCCGCGTCACTTCGCACCTCACCCTTCAAAAATAGCTTTTTAATAAAGGCTATTTTTGTTTTGCACTTTTTTATGTTTTCTTTTATACTACCTTAACTGTCATTCCGAGCGAGTCCCGACGTACGTCGGGACGACGAGGTCTCGCGATCCCTCTTAGGGAAATCTCTGTCCGATCCACAAGTTGACCAATTTGAGACAGAGCTGCTTGTGCAGACAGAGATTTCTCACCCCGGTGGGCGGGGTTCGAAATGACAAGTGAATTTCATAATTCACAGTTTGTGGAGGGTTACAATTTCTAATTATTTTTGGGTATGCAAAAAGCACGACAAAATTATATTTCGTGGGATGAATGTTTTATGCGCATGGCGCATGTAATTGCGGAGCGCAGCAAAGACCCATCCACACAAGCCGGCGCACTGGTGGCCGATGAACGGAACGTGGTAATGGGCCTCGGGTACAACGGTTTCCCTCGCGGCGTTGATAATGGCGATTTTCCGTGGGAACGGGAAGGCGATTTTTTAAATACAAAATATGCTTATGTGTGCCACGCCGAAGAAAATGCTATTTATAATTCCAGCGGCAGTGTGCGCGGGTGCCGAGTTTTTTGTACACTGTTTCCGTGCAATGAATGCGCCAAAACTATTATTCAAAATGGAATTGTAGAAGTAGTATACGAAAGTGACAAATACAAAGACGTGCCAGCGTTTATGGCGGCACGCAAAATGTTTGAAGCGGCGGGAGTAAAATTGCGACAATACGTTTCGGTATGGGAGAATGAGCCGGTGGGAATGCCGGATTTTAGAGCGCCGAAAACCAAAAATAATGATTAGAAATTAGAAACTAGAAATTGGGAAACGACGAACAATATACAAGGGGGTATGTCATATCTTGAACTAAAAAATTTGGAAGCATACAAATTGGCTCGAATATATAGTGAACAAGGATGGGAAATCTATAGTGCGCTCGATTGGCAGTTAAAGAAAATAATTGGCGACCAGACGGTGAGAAGCATAGATTCGGTAGGCGCTAATATAGCTGAAGGATACGGACGTTTTCATTATCTTGATAAAATTAAGTTTTATTACAATGCTCGCGGCTCGTTACTTGAATCACAACACTGGGTTAACTTACTTTATGAAAGAAAAATTATTATCATGGAAAAACACGCGCACCTAGAAAAAATAAGCAACCAAATTTTAATTAAACTGAACAGTCTAATTAAATCACAATATAATCGTAAATTTACTCCCTAATTTCTAGTTTCTAATTTCCAGTTTCTTACTTTATGTCCAAAATAATTCTAGGGTTCACTGGTCTTTTAGCGAGCGGCAAAGGTACAGCCGCAAAATATCTTCAAGAAAAATACGGCGCTTCAACTTTTCGTTTTTCTACTATGCTCCGTGACGCACTCGACAGATTTTACTTGCCACAAACCCGCGACAACATGATTAAAATTTCCGAAATTATCCGCGGGACATTCGGGGAAGACACCATGGCAAGAACCATGTCTATGGACGCGGAAAAAAGCGAAAATAAAACTATTGTGGTGGAGGGAGTACGCCGGCCAGCCGATATCGAATATTTAAAACGCCTGCCCAATTTTGTGCTAGTAGAAATTTTTGCGGATCCAAAAATCCGTTACGAACGGTTAATTAAACGCCGCGAAAATCCAGACGACGCCACTAAAACGTATGAACAATTTTTAGCCGATCACCAACGCTCCACGGAACTAAGCATTTTGGATGTAGCCGCAGAAGCAAAAATTCGCCTTGATAACAATGGTAATCTAGAACAATTGCATAAACAACTTGATGATATTGTTTCTAAACTACAAGCTCACTAACAATAGAACAGTAGGGGTTAACTTATGAAAATTAAAATTAAAAAATTAAATGCCGAGGCGCGCTTGCCTGAGTATGGCCACCCGGGTGACGCAGGTATGGATTTGTTTTCGCTGGAAAACTACACCCTTAAACCGGGCGAACGAAAACTTTTTCCTCTGGGTTTTGCCTTAGAATTCCCCTTTGGCTACGCCGCCATTGTAAAAGATAAGGGTAGTTTGCCTAAAAATGGCGGTTTACATGTACTGGGCGGAGTTTTTGATGCCGGTTATCGGGGAGAATATAATGTTCAGCTAGTAAATTTGGGAGCGGAACCATACACCATTGAAAAGGGAAACAAGCTGGCCCAACTGGTTATTTTCCCTGTGGCCATTGCCGAGTTTGAAGAAACTAAAGAATTGTCGGAAAGTTCTCGTGGTGAAGGGCGTTTTGGGAGTACTGGAAAATAATTTTCAAAAATAATTTTCTGATTGACAAAACGCCTTTTTTGTGCTATAATGTAACTATTATTACCTCATTTTTTATGGCTTATGATGGCAGCGGTGTAGAGCGAGCTCAATTGGACGTTGAGGCACGGCGCGAGCAAGCGGCGCTTCGCCTCAAACTTACCGAATTGCGCGATTTGTTTCAGCGTGGTTCACGCGGGGACGATCTAAAAACTTTGGCAGAAAATCGTGGTATTACCTTGGCTACTCTACAGCGCCCAGAATTACAGCGCTTGCTTGAACAACAGCTCGGTGGCAGCAAAGACACCATTATTCGTGAGTTAGAATCGGCTACACAAAAAACCGAAGCCGCCATGCTGGCTGCTCGCTTAAATCAAACGGAACATGTTGCGGGTGAAGCGCAGGCAGCCAGAGAGCGCATCAAAACAGCTAGTCGCAAAGTATTTGATGAATTTATTGATGACCCGGCTACCTGGGAAGGTAAAATGTCAGCGCTTCTTCATAGCCCCGATTTAGGGAATGCTGCTTTGGCCACACTTAAAGATTTGGCAGGCGACCAACCAAACCCGCTTAAAGAGCAGGCTGACCGACAATGCCCAGATATTATTCCGGCAGCCCAAGCTTTTTTGGATAAACGGAAAATTTTTTACTAAAAATTTTTTATGGAGGAGCCTTCTCTTTTGGCACAGCTTAAAAAAATCGTTGCCGCTGCTACTCAAGCGCTTAATGAGTTCTTTTTTGGTTTAAAACAAATTGATGCTGAGCGAAAAAAAATTATTGATGAAGCGGTACAAGAAGTAGATGCCAAAAAAATTTCTATTATTAAAGAAAAAATTACTAAACTCTAAAATTATATGGCTTCTGCCAAACCAAAACCTGAGGCGCGCGGAAATAATTTAGCTCCTGTTTCCGGTGAAATTCAACCAAAATTACGTACGGTTGAAGCTGTTAAAGGCCGCCAAGAATTAGGGCCGAATGGCTCATTGGAAGCAGGCGCCGAAAAAATAAAAAAAATAGAAGCCCAAGCCGATGCAGCTCATGCGGCAGAGATAACCAAACAACAACAAGCGACCGCTATTTTAGAGCGTATTGGCGCCTCCCGCCGGCGGATGGAAGAAATGGAGGCGTTGGCAAAAAAAGAAAAAGGCCGTTGGCAAAGAGCTAAAGAAAAAATTGGCGGTTTGTTTGGTTTGTTTAAATCTAAAACTGAGGAAAAACCACACATAGTTATTGATGCTGCAAAAGCTGAAAAAGCAGCTGAAGAAGAAGCCGCCAAAAAAGAATGGAGAGAATTTAAAGCTAACGAAAAAGAGCTTAATAGGAAAGGCGAAATAAGAGAAGAGCGGGCTGAAGAAGAAGCCGCCAAAAAAGAATGGAGAGAATTTAAAGCTAACGAAAAAGAGCTTAATAGGAAAGGCGAAATAAGAGAACGGCTGGATGACTATAAACAAAAAACTGAACTTAAAAAATTTAAAGCTGACGAAAAAGCCTTGGCCCAAGATGCTTTGGTAGCAGACCGTCGTAGAAAATCGGAAATTAAGTTGGCCGAAGATATGGCTGACTACGGCGACTCAAAAGATAGGCCGACCGAATCTTTGCTTGATATGGCCGAGCAGCTTGATAAAGCCGCACCTGATTTAACTGATAAAAAACAAGCCGGTAAAGTGCCCCCCCGCATACCAGCTGATGCACTATACCCCTCCAGTTTACTGGAGAGTGATGAAGATTTTACCGCCGCAATGGCAGACACAGCCGACAGGGCTATACAAGGGGCTGGTTTTAATTCTGGGGACACCACCAAAGATACAGCTGATTTTCTTGAGCACGCTCCCCCCTCGAATGACAATGAGGTTGACATGGAGGCGATTGTGGCAGAAATGCAAGGAAGAACCCTACCTAAAAAGCCTGGATCAACAAAACTAGAAGGACTAAAAAAATATCCAAAAAATGAAACGGCAGATTATAATGCTGTTTTGGCAGACATGAAACGGGATCATAAAGCTCCTCCGCCTATTCCGGAAGATGCCGATATTCATTCTTCTAACTCGCTAAAAGAATGGGGCCCAGACGATGTTGATTGGGATGAAGTGGTGGCAGATGCTAAAAATAAAGAACCTAAAAATGAAATGACACTGTTTAGTGAAAGTCTTGAAAATGTTACTGTAGCCGCTCTAAAAAAATTGGCCGCAGAACTAAGAGATCAAATAGAGGATATTAATAAATCCCTGGAGAACAGCACGGACAGACAATTTAATGAAACACAACAAGCAAAGGAAATTAACTTGGCAAAAAAACTTGATTTGGTTGTTTCTGAACAAAATAAACGAAACCTTACCCGGGCAGAAATGTTTGAAACACCCCAAGAAAAAACCGCCCGCCTGGCTGAACAGGCCGCAGAAAAAGCTAGAAAAAATGCTGCTGAAGAACAGCAGGTTGATTGGGAAGGTATTGCGGAGGAAATGCAAAAACCACTGGAACAGGAGGCCCCACCAGTTGATGACACGGTTGATATGGACGCAGTAATGAGAGATCTGAAAAGGAAACCAACTGCCGATGAAATTTACGAGCAGGAAAGAGAGTTGCTACGACAACAAAAAGCTAGTGCCACACCATCAGAAGGAGCTGATATGGATGCTGTGTTAGCGGATATGACACGAGATAGCAAAACTCCCCCACCGATTCCAGAGGATGCACCACACCGAGTGTCCAACAAACATATAATAGATGAAGTGCCTAGGCGCTCAAAAGATACAATTGGTTTTTCTGAGAGAGAACACAGATTGTTCCTTGGGTTTGAAAAAATGACCCCGGAAGAACGCACTCAGGCACTAAGCGACTTTTTCCAAAATGAGTCCCCATCCGAAGCCTTTATACGTACTCTGGTAAAAAATAAATTTGATTCATTCCCGGTCGGTAAGTTCACCTTCCAGTTTGGCAAACAAATGGACTTGCCAAACCTCTCTGGTAGGGATAGAAAACCTATTCATTGTATGATAGTTGGAGTGCCGGAACCAAGACCAGGTCAACGTAGTAATGAAAAAGTGACGCTTCTTAACCAGAACACTAATGAGCTCTTTGATGTTACTGCTGCACAATTGGCACAAATAATCGACTCTGGATCTGGAGTAGAAGAAAAAAAGGCTGCTTAGGCAACGTTTAACTAAAGAGCAACCGCTATACGGTTGCTCTTTTTTGATAACGACGAAAATGACAACGCATCTGTCATTCTGAGCCTGCCTCCTGCATGCGCCCTGCCTGCGCAGACAGGAGGCATGGCGCAGACAGGCGTAGCGAAGAATCTCTGTCTCAATTGGCCAACGTTGGCCAAGTTAAAAACCGGACAGAGATCCTTCACCCCGCTTGAGCGGGGTTCAGGATGACAAAATGGGTGTTTCGTAATTCAAAGCTTCAGGACGACCTTCGGTCGATTTTGTGTCAGTTATCAACCCCGCATAGGCCGCGGAGCGGTCTTGTGCGGGGTAAAAATTTAATATATAATTTTGACATATGCAAGCCTACTTAGACATCGCTCGCCGCATTTTGGAAACCGGTGAAAAAAAGGATGACCGAACTGGCACTGGCACTTTAGCCATTGCCGGGGCCATATTTGAGCACGACATGGCCAAGGGTTTTCCACTGCTCACAACTAAAAAAGTCCCTTTTCGGCTGGTGGCTTCTGAATTGGAATTTTTTATTAAGGGGATAACGGATAAAAAATGGCTTCAAGATCGCAATAACCACATTTGGGATGAATGGTGCTCGCAGCTTAAGGTCCCCTACTCCCATGATCCGGAAGCCAAGAAAAAAATGCTGGCTGAACGTGATCTTGGACCTATCTACGGTTGGCAGTGGCGACATTTTGGTGGTGATTATAAAAATTACGATACTGATTATACCGGTGTTGGTGTGGACCAATTAAAGCGACTGGTGGATGACCTTAAAAAAACTCCTTATAGCCGACAAATGCTAGTTTTGGCCTGGAGCCCCATGCACCGCGATATTGTGGTGCCGCCGTTTTGCCATTATGGCTTCCAGGTGACGGTGATTAATGATAGGTTGAATCTTCTGTGGAATCAGCGGTCGGTGGATGTGGCGCTGGGGTTGCCATTTAATATTGCAAGTTACGCCACACTCCTCCGCCTTTTATGCCTCGAGACCGGCTACAAACCCGGTAAATTGGTAGGGTTTTTGGCAGATGTACACATTTACCAAAATCATGTTGAGGGGATGAAAGAACAGTTGGAGCGCGACCCAAACAAATATCCTTTGCCAGAACTTAAAATAAACAACTTTACCTCTATTTTTGATTGGAAAGCCGAAGACGCAGAAATTTTAAATTATCAAAGTTACCCAACCATTAAATTTGAGATAGCAGTGTAATCATTAAAACACAAGAGCATAAAAACATTAAAACAACATTGTTTTCATGTTCTCGTGTTTTCATGTTTTAATGTTTTCATGCTATGTTTTCCCTCATTGCCGCGGTGGCTAAAAATAATTGTATCGGAGTAAAAAACAAAATCCCGTGGAATATTCCGGAGGATTTTGCGTACTTTAAAAAAACCACGCTTGGCAAAACCTGCGTCATGGGGCAGGCCACCTACGAATCTATTTTGGGGTACCTAGGCAAGCCCTTGCCAGGAAGAGAAACAGTGGTGGTAAGTTTGAATCCGGATTACCAAGTGCCGGAAGGAGTGCGTTTATTTAGCAATTTGGATGACGTGTTTACCAAGCTAAAAGACGAAGATGTGTTTATTTGCGGCGGGGCCAGCATTTACCGCCAAACTATTAATCGTGTGGATGCGCTGTATATTACCCATATTGATGAGGAGTATGACGGAGATGTGTTTTTTCCGGAGATTGACCCTAAGATTTGGAAAGAGACGTGGCGAGAGAAGCATGAGGGGTTTAACTTTGTAAAATACGAAAAGTCATAAAAACATTAAAACATAAAAACAACAACATAATTTGTTTTAATGTTCTTGTGTTTTAATGCTTTAATGATATGCTGATAATGGTAGATGGCATTGACGGCAGCGGTAAAAGCACCGTTATGGACACGTGGAAGAATTATTTGGCCGCAGAGGGCAATGCGCTTTTTGATTTAAAAGAATATTGGCAAAAAACCGGCCACTACCCCAGTTACAGCGAACTTAAAAGTTACGACTTTATTTTTAGTTGTGAACCAACTTACGCACCGGTTGGCAAAGCAATTCGGGAAGAACTTATTAAGAATGGGCGACAATACCCTGCGCGCGCGATTGCCGAAGCTTATTCTTTGGATAGACTGATTTTATACAATAAAATTATTATACCGGCTTTGCGAGATAAAAAGTGCATAATTCAGGACCGTGGCGTGTCTACTTCACTTGCTTATCAACCGGCCTCTGACCCCAAGTTAACACCAAAAATATTGTCGCAGCTTGACGGTAATGCTCTGGCCCTTAAACATCGCCCCGATTATCTAGTGCTGTTATCTATTGATGCCACCGAGGCGGCCCGCCGTCTTTCTAAACGCACTGCCAAACAAGATAACGTTATTTTTGAACGTCTTCCTTTTCAAAAAAAACTGGCCAAGGTTTTTGCTTCCCCGGCGTATCGTTCATTATTTACAAAACGAGGCACAACAATAGTTACATTGCCGGCAGAGAAAAAAGTTGGTATAATGAAAAAGTCATCAGTTAAGCTATTACAAACATTCTTAATTCGCCATTCTTAATTCGCCATTTCAAAGTATGCTTATTACTATTTCAGATATTATTTCAACTAGCACCAAACTATATTTTAAACAGTGGCGCCATCTTGCTATTTACATGTGGTGGCTTTTCTTGCCAACCGTAGTGCTTTCGGTGCTTGGCATTTTGGGCCTCTATATTAATAATGCCTTTCCAGCCTCTGCCATTATCAGTAATATCATAATTTTAGTTGTTTTTGTGGCGAGTCTGGTGTTTAGCTTATGGGCTACTATTAGCCTAACAATCGCTACTAACGCTGCCCTACAAAACCAAACTGTTCCGGAATGGAAACACACCTTTACTGCTTCTAGCCACCTTATTTGGCCATTTATTTTTGCCGCTTTCCTGGTAGGCATCATTGTGTTCGGAGGAACGCTTCTTCTTATTGTCCCCGGTATTATTTTTTCTGTTTGGTATGCTTTAACGAGCTATATAGTTATTTTAGATGATGGCCGCGGCTGGTCTGCGCTTAAAACAAGCAAAAAATTGGTATACGGACGATGGTGGGGAATGGCGGCCCGTATCTTTATTCCCAGCATTGTTTTTATATTATGTTCCACAGTGCTGCGCTTTATTGTTATGCTCCCCTTTGCGGCTTTCCTCACATCTCAATTCCAAATTAGCGTGGCACAATCTGTTATTGTTTCACTCTCAAGCGCATTAATTGCCCCGCTTACAACCATGTCAATGGTGCTTTTGTATCAGAGCGCCAAAACAAACCCAATTGTCTCCCCTACCGCTCACTTGGAGCCACCCACAAACCTTTAAAATATTTGTCTCTAAGCTTTGAGTTACGAAACTCAACTGTCATTCTGAGCAGAGCGAAGAATCTCTGTCTCAATTGACCAACGTTGGCCAAGTTAACAACCGGACAGAGATCCTTCACACCGCTTGAGCGTGGTTCAGGATGGCAAAATGGGTGTTTCGTAATTCAAAGCTCTAAGCAAACCCGGTAACCCCGGGTTTTTAATTGTCAAAAAGTAAATAAAATGATAGTGTATAGAAACCAAGAATGATGACTGGAAACTAAAAATTGGGAACTTGGGATTGCCCCTAATTTCCAGTTTCTCTATGTCAAAATACAAACCTATAATCGGCCTTGAAATTCACGTTGAGCTTAAAACCAAAAGCAAGATGTTTTGTTCGTGCAAAAACGACCCTTTTACGAGCGCGCCAAATACCAATATTTGTGAGGTGTGTTTGGCTCATCCGGGAACCCTCCCTGTACCCAATAAACAGGCTATAATTGACACCGTTAAAATTGCTAAAGCTTTGGGGTGCACCATAAATAAAAATAGCAAGTTTGATCGCAAACATTATTTTTATCCCGATTTACCCAAAGGTTACCAAATTTCTCAATATGATGAGCCGGTTGGCGAACATGGCACAATTGAGTTAATTTTTTTGCAAGATAAAAATCATCGACCTACAGCCAGAATTGGTGTCACTCGCGTACACTTAGAAGAAGATACGGCGAAATTGGCGCATGGCTCCGCAGCCGTGCGCCATCCTGAGGCTGCCACAGCAGCCGAAGGATCTCTGTCGATTGGTAAATTGGACAGAGATTCTTCGGCTTCGCCTCAGAATGACAATTGCACGCTAATAGACTTCAACCGCGCCGGCGTGCCGCTGGTGGAAATTGTTTCGGAACCAGACATAGAAAGCGCTCTTGAGGCAAAAACATATTGTCAAGAACTTCAACTTATTTTTCGCTATCTCGGAGTATCGGATGCGGACATGGAAAAAGGACAAATGCGCTGTGAAGCCAATGTGTCACTCCAGACTCCTGGAACGTGGAACGTGGAACGTGGAACGATTGTAGCGAAACCTGGACACAAATTGAATGCTAAAGTCGAGGTAAAAAATATTAACTCATTCCGCGCTGTAGAAAAAGCCATTGAATACGAAATCAAACGCCAAACTGAACTTTTGGATAAAGGCGAGAGTTGGAAACAAGAAACACGTGGTTGGGATGAAAAAACTCAAACTACTGTGCACCAACGTTCCAAAGAAACTTCGGCCGATTATCGTTATTTTCCAGAACCAGACATTCCTCCGTTTAAACCTTTGGAAATTGCCGCTGATGTATCTATTCCGGAATTACCTTTTGCACGACGTGCCAGATTTAACCAAGAATTTGGGTTTTCGTATGCTGATGCCTATATGCTGACGGCGGAAAAATTCTGGGCCGACTACGCCGAAGAGGTAATGAGCGAACTTGCCGAATGGCTCCACAGCCTCCCCGAAACCCATGAGTGCACCATTACAAAAACAAAAAAAGAACGGCCACTAATTTGTAAACCGGCCAAAGAATTGGCACGCCTGGCCGGCGGTTGGCTAACAACTAAACTCATGGGTGCCATGAACGAACGCAAAATAGACATTCGTATTTTAAAAATAAAACCGGAAAATTTTGCCGAGCTAATAGCGTTAATCTATACCAACCGCGTTAATTCCACCAACGCGCAAAAAATTATGGTTGAAATGCTTGATTCTGGAGTTAATATTGATCCAACGCATATTATGGAGGATAAGGGATACGGCCAGGTTAGTGATGAAGGAAAAGTCGGCGCAGTGGTAGATGAAGTGATAAAAAATTACCCCAACCAGGTGGAGCAGTTTAAGGCCGGTAAAGAGCCAATTATTAAATTTTTAATTGGGATGGCGATGAAGGCGACGGAAGGCAGTGCGGATCCGGTGGTGGTGGAAAAATTGTTAAGAGAAAAAATGAGATAATAATCTTGACATTTATTAAATTCTCGTGTAGCCTAGGTAAGGTTCTTTGAGCCCAAAGCGTTAAACGCGCTAAGGGCTTTTTTAAAGCAAAAAAATAGGAGGGAGTTCCTTGAAAATAGATACGAAAACCATTTCGGGCTTGTTTTTTAAGCTTAAAAAGTTGAGTTTAAAAAGCAGGTACCGAATTGGTCAGATGTTCAACCCCCAAACCGCATCAAACCGGGAGAATCGCATGAACGGGACACACCCTGAGGTGACACATCGGTATCCGAAGACCGTCCACATCGTCGACGACCCCATGGCGGCCGTCGGCCTCACCGACTTCTGCAACCAGGAGACCGCCCAGAGCACGCTCCTCGGCATCGTCAAGTCGCTCTACCGCGAGGTGCTCCTCCGCCGTGCCGTCAACGATCTGTTCCCCCGCCAGAAGATGGTGGTGTCCACTCCCATGGTGAACGTGGTCGGTCGGCGCGGCATCCTGGAGGCCGAGGTGATCGATCCCGCCACCAAAGTGGCCATCGCCACGGTGCTCCGAGCGGGAAACATTCCGTCTACGGTCATCTTCAACCGGCTGGCCGGCATCCTGAAGCACGGCTCCGTGCGGCAGGACTACTTCGGCGCGAGCCGCGTGACCGACGGCGAACACCGCGTGACCGGCACCAAGGTCAGCTACGAGAAGCTCGGGCCGTTGGACGGCCGCATCCTGCTTCTCCCCGACCCTATGGGGGCAACCGGCGGGTCCATGATCCAGGTGCTGGAGTGCTACGGCCGAAATGAGGTCGCGAAGGCAAAGGCTATCGCCACCCTGCACCTCATCATCACGCCGGAATACATCGGCCGCGTGACCGAAGCCTTCCCCGACGTCCACATCTACGCGCTACGCCTGGACCGCGGTATGAGCGACACCGAGGTGCAGGAGTCCATTCCCGGCACCTTCCCGGATCGCGAGCGTGGGCTCACCGACACCCAGTACATCGCCCCGGGCGGCGGAGACATCGGATTCCGACTCACCGGCGCCGAGTAGCTGCCCCCTCAAGGAATACCTCTCGCCCTCCGCCACGACTGCACGTCGAGGCGGAGCGGCCCCATTCCCCTATTGTGGATATCCTGTTGACCACCCAAAACCGATTTGCTACACTAGTTTGGATACAAAATATTATGGTATTATACCGCTCAAAATTTAAACTAAAATTTTTATAACGGCCACCCAAAAAGGGTGGTATTTTTTTGATAACGACCAAAATTTATGAGCTCAAGCGAAGAAAATTTTGTGTCAGTTATCAATCCGCCGAAGCTTCAGCGAAGACGGATATCCCACTATCATTCTGAGCCTGCCTGCGCAGGCAGGAAATCGCTTGACCACTATGGTTCAAAGGCCAAGGGATTCCTCCGCTCGTCGCGCGAGCTCCTCGGTCGGAATGACAACCAAAACATGTCTCTCAAACCCTCACAACTTATCCTCAAATCCGGCCAAACTTTTAGTGGCCTCTCTCCCGCCTATCAAAAAGGCGAATTTTTTGGCGAGGTGGTATTTAATACCGGCATGACGGGATATGTGGAAACACTTACTGACCCTTCATACAACGGCCAAATTTTGACTTTTACGTATCCGCTGATTGGGAATTATGGGGTACCGAGCGAGAGAACTTGGGAGTCCAAAAAAGTCTGGGTGGCTGGAGTGATTTTGAGCGAAGCGTGCATTAATTACAGTCATCAAACGGCCTTAAAATCGCTTTTGGAGTGGTTAAAGACACAAAAAGTGCCGGTGGTAACCGGGGTGGATACGCGGGCACTGACAAAAGTAATTCGGGAGTCAGGAGTTATGTTGGGTGCAATTGTGAACCAGCCAAACCTCTCCCTGCCATCTCCTTTGCGAAGGAGAGGTGGCGACGATTCTTTCTCGCCTCCGCAGAGGAGAGAACGGGAAGAGAGGTCTCACCAAATCAAATTTATTGATCCAAATAAACGAAATTTAGTTGCTGAAGTTTCCATAATTAAACCAAAAATGTATAACACGATACATGATACCCACCAGAGGCGGGCAGGCACAAAAACGATACAAAATCGCGACCTGTATCGTGATCAATGTATCGTGAATCGTTCACCAAAACGTATAATCGCCGTGGATTGCGGAATGAAAGAAAATATTTTGCGCTGTTTGCAAAAATATCCCTGGGAGATAACAAGAGTACCGTACGATTATGATTACAGCGAAGAAAAATGTGACGGTGTATTTTTGTCCAACGGTCCGGGCGATCCGGCGACAAATACGACGACGATTGCGGTACTCAAAAAATTCATGAAACGAAAAATACCAGTGTTTGGTATTTGTTTGGGTTCACAAATTATGGCTTTGGCCGCTGGAGCCAAAACCTATAAACTGCGCTATGGCCATCGCGGACAAAATCAGCCATGTATGGAACTAGACCCCGAAAAAGGGCAGAGCCCTCTCGGGGCAAGGAACGAACATGGCCCGAGGGAGCACAGCTCCTTTTCGGGCAAATGCGTTATTACCAGCCAAAATCATGGGTACGCAGTGGATGAAAAATCTTTACCACCAGGCTGGTATGTTAATTTTAGAAATTTGAATGACAATTCGGTGGAGGGGGTAGCGCACAAATCGCTCCCCTTTTTTTCGGCTCAATTCCACCCCGAAGCCTCCCCGGGGCCAACGGATACGGAGTGGTTGTTTAAGAAGTTTTGTAAAATGGTTTGACGACGAGACCTCTCCCTGCCCTCTCCTTTGCGAAGGAGAGGTGGCGACGATTCTTTCTCGCCTCCGCAGAGGAGAGAACGGGAAGAGAGGTTTCGCTGACAAATCAACAGTTCCTTAAAACACAAAACCCGCTCGCTAATATTCCCTCCTGTCTAGTACCAATTGGTAATAAACAGGATGGAGCGAACGGGTTCGTGTCGCGCCAGCCTGCCCCGAGCGAAGCCGAGGGGTGGGGCGCGGGGGTCCTCTTCGCCCCCTACCGAATGTAGGTGATTGTCGTCACCATGGCCTTCGAAAAGTCATCAACCCAGGTGTTGCCGAGCCTGATTTCTGTCCCACCGCTCTCTCTGATTGTCTTAGCCGTCTTGTTGACCTCCCAATCGTGGGAGGCGAAGACATCGTGATCGTGTGTTCTCTTTGTCACAACAGTAACCTGACAAGGAGTCCCCATGGTGCCATTCCTCCTTTCTCGCGCCACCGTGGCGCAGAGGAACAGATCATCATAGCAGAAGAAGAAGAAGAAAGCAAGAGATATGATGTTAAAAAATGAAAATTTTGGCTAAAATAAGACTAATAAACTAGTCACCAACTACCGGTGAGCCAGAGATTCCTCGTCGGCTGCGAAGCCTAACTCGGAATGACAAATTGAACGTATGCAAAAACAAATCAAAAAAGTTCTCCTCCTCGGCTCCGGCGGCCTGCGTATAGGCCAAGCGGGAGAATTTGACTACTCCGGCAGTCAGGCCATTAAAGCTCTTAAAGAAGAGGGAATTTTTATCGTGCTTGTGAACCCCAACATCGCCACCGTGCAAACTGACCCTGGCATGGCCGACGTGGTGTATTTACAACCTTTGAATTTAGAAACGGTTACAAAAATCATTGCCAAAGAGCGGCCGGACGGAATTTTGCTTGGCTTTGGCGGGCAGACGGCGTTAAATTTAGGGTTGAAATTGGAAGAAAAAGGGGTTTTGAAAAAATATGGCGTGCAAGTTTTGGGTACTCCCGTGTCGGCTATTAGATTAACCGAGGATAGAGATTTATTTAAAAAAGAACTGGCGAAGATTGATGTAAAAACACCGGCGAGTTTTGCGGTGACGACGGTTGAGGAAGCGCTCAAGTCCGCCAAGAAAATTGGGTATCCGGTGATGATGCGCTCGGGTTTTTCCCTCGGCGGGCTTGGCTCCGGCAAAGTTGGGAGTGAAAAAGAATTGCGTGAGAAAGCCGCGGAAGCCTTGCATGGTGCTCCCCAGATTTTGATAGAAGAGTATTTGGGCGGATGGAAAGAAATTGAATATGAGATTGTACGCGACAGCAACGACACGACGATTACGGTGTGCAACATGGAAAATTTTGACCCGATGGGTATACACACGGGCGAAAGCATTGTGGTAGCGCCGTCACAAACGCTCACGAATTATGAATATCACATGCTCCGCGAGGTGGCGATACGCGTGGCCAGGTCCGTAGGGATTGTGGGCGAATGTAATATCCAGTATGCCCTTAACCCGAAGACCAGCGAATACCGGGTTATAGAAATGAACGCGCGGTTGAGCCGATCCAGCGCCCTCGCCTCTAAAGCTACCGGCTACCCCCTGGCGTTTGTGGCGGCAAAATTAGCACTTGGGAAAAATCTCCATGAGCTACGAAACAGCGTAACCAAAAAAACATCAGCGTGTTTTGAGCCGGCTTTGGATTATTTGGTAGTAAAAATTCCCCGCTGGGATTTAACCAAATTTAAAGCGGCCGAGCGCACGATTGGCACGGAAATGAAAAGTGTGGGCGAGGTGATGGCAATTGGGCGATCATTCCCCGAGGCTCTGCAAAAAGCCGTGCGGATGCTAAATATTGGTGCTTCTGGCCTAAGCGATTACCCCGCTGAGATTGAAAACCCGGAGATGGAAATAAAACACCCCACCGACAGAAGGTTATTTGCGATTTACAAAATGCTACAAAAGGGAACGAGCGTGGCCAAAATTCATGAGTGGTCCAAAATTGATAAATGGTTTTTGGAGCATTTGAAGGCGATTGCTGGGGTGGAGAAAAAAATTTCGGAGACTGACCTCCCCCTCCAAAGGGGGAGAACTGTGTCCTCCCCCGCCCGGGGGGAGGTGGACCGCTCGCGCGGGCCGGAGGGGAGGGAGATTGAATTACTTCGCACCGCCAAACAATTCGGTTTCTCGGATAAAATGATTGCTAAACTAACCAATTCAACCGAGGACACAATTCGCGAATTGCGGATTAAAAATAAAATCACTCCAGTGATAAAACAAATTGATACTTTAGCCGGAGAATTTAGCGCGGAAACAAATTATTTGTATACCACGTATCATGGAACGGAACACGACGTTTTGCCGTCTGGCCAACCCACCCCTACCCCGCTTAAGCGGGGATTACCACGACCAATTATAGTTCTCGGCTCCGGGCCATATTGTATCGGTTCGTCCGTGGAGTTTGATTGGTGCTCCGTAAACACCGCCCGGACACTGCGCAAACTCAAAGAATCCCCCATTATAATTAACTCAAATCCAGAAACTGTCTCAACCGACTATGATGAATCGGATCGCCTATATTTTGAAGAATTAACGCTGGAACGCGTGCGTGACATTGTTGATTTTGAAAAAGCCAAGGGTGTAATTGTGTCCGTGGGCGGGCAAATCGCCAATAACCTGGCTCTGCCGCTAGCTAAGGTCTACAATTGTCATTCCGAGCGAGGCCTCGCGGCCGACGAGGTCTCGCGATCCCTCTTAGGGGAATCTCTGTCTCAACCAATCAATCGGCGAAGCGGACAGAGATCCCTCCTTCGTCGTCGGGATGACAATAAAGGGCCACGCATCCTCGGCACCTCCGCCGATTCCATTGATGCGGCCGAAAATCGTCAACGCTTCTCTGAACTCTTGAATAAACTAGGCATTGACCAACCCGCCTGGACCGAAGTTAAAAATATTAACCAGGCGCTGGATTTTGCCGAACGCGTTGGCTACCCGGTTTTGGTGCGCCCATCCTATGTTCTTTCGGGGACGGCTATGAATGTGGTGCGTAGTCAAAATGAACTGCGACAATTTTTATCCGATGCCTCCCTTATTTCGCCGGAACATCCAGTAGTTATTTCTCAATTCATAATGAACGCCAAAGAATTAGACATTGACGGCGTGGCACGAGCTGGCAAAATTGAAATCTATGCCATTGCCGAACATGTGGAAAATGCGGGCGTGCATTCCGGCGACGCGACCATTGTTTTGCCGCCCCAGCGACTATATTTGCAAACGATCCGCCGCGCCAAACAAATTGCCAAACAAATTGTGGCAGCGTTAAAAATTACCGGACCGTTTAACATCCAATTTATTGCCAAAGACAACGCTATAAAAGTCATTGAATGCAACCTGCGCGCCTCACGTTCGTTCCCGTTTGTTTCCAAAGTTACCAATAATAATTTTATAGAAATTGCCACCAAGGTTATCCTTGACAAATTTGAATCAAAACACTTTAATACCCTGGATTTGCCTTATGTGGGGGTAAAATCGCCGCAATTTTCTTACCAGAGACTAAAAGGCGCCGACCCCATTGCTGGGGTAGAAATGGCCTCCACGGGCGAAGTAGCCTGCTTGGGGCATGATTATTTTGAAGCGTTTTTTGCCTCCTGGCTTGCAACCGAACAACAGGTGCAAGGAAAAAATATTTTATTATCCATTGGCGGGGAACAAAAAATAAAATTTTTAGACCATGCCAAACAATTGGTAACCGCCGGTTTTAATTTGTACGCCACCCGCGGGACACACGAATTTTTAAAAGACAACGGTGTACCCAGTAATTTTGTATATAAAGCCAGCGATTCGGCCGAACCAAATGTAATGACTTTTATCACCTCTGGCAAACTTAGTCTTATTATAAATATTCCGCGCGGAAACGGCCGCGATAATACCACCGATGGCTACAAAATTCGCCGCGCCGCCACCAACCACCATATTCCCGTTATTACTAATGCGCAAAATGCCGGGCTACTATTAAAATGTTTGTTTAGCTTGCCAGAAAAAAAATATCCTATTCTGTCTTGGCAGGAATTTATACAAGAAAATTAAATTGTTCTTTACTATAACGTGAGCCTGGTGGTAAGAGATAACAAATTGTTCTTATTTCTTACCACCAGATTCCGTTAGCCGTTGTTTGCCCACAAAATAACGGCTACAGACACACTGTGGGAGAGGAGCTTGCGATGGGAACGACACTACTTCAATTGCTCGATCGCTGGAAAGAGATCACCGCTGACCAAGAGCGGATGGCGGCGTTCGGGCGAAAATTCTCTGCCGAGTTCGCATCTGCGCTGGCTGCCGGCCAGCGGCTCCTGGGGTTCCCCATGCCGCTGGATGATGCCGTTCAAGCCAACATCGCCGCTGGCCTGGTCGGCTGCGGGGTCCTCCGCGGCCTCATCGCGGTCGCCAGCGTCAGAAACTACAACGATGACGCCATGCGTGACCTTGTGCGGCGCGCCACCAACAGCAAGCTGCACAACTGGGAGCTGGTCATTATCGCCGAGACGTTGGGCGCGGCGAGTGGGTCCATGCCGAGCATACCTGCCGACAGCTCTGGTGGCTACGCTCCGGCGCTGTGCCAGGTCTGGCTGGCCGCGTTCCCCAGCGAGGAGTTCCCCGAGCTCACCCAGAGCCAGGGGCCGGCCGCCACCACCGCGACCACCGCCGCCTGACCTCCACCCCCCCCCGCGCACCAGCCCTACCCAACGGCTGGCTGCGCCCCCCCTACCCTACGGTACCACCGTAGGGCTTCAAATTTTTATCGGGCGATGTTACCTTATAATTTTGATATGACTAAAATAAAAAAATTTCGCGAGCTTGTGTTTGCAATAGTTAAAAAAATACCCAAAGGGTCAACTTTAACCTATAAACAGGTTGCCGAACGCGCTGGCTTCCCCAAAGCTTACCGTGCCGTGGGTAATATTTTGAATAAAAACTATGATCCCGCCATCCCCTGCCACCGCGTAGTGCGCTCGAATGGAACAACTGGCGGTTATAACCGCGGACCAAAAAAGAAAAAACTTTTGTTAAAACAAGAGGCTGAAAAAAATTAAATTAAAATATTATTTTATCACCCTCAACGCTTCTCTCAAAAGCTGCTCGCTTGTCTTCCCACTAGCATCCAATTTCTTCGCTGTCTCTCGCGCTTGCAAAACTGAGTAACCGAGTGTGACCAACGCGTCAATTACATCTCCCAGCGTATCGCTACCTGGAACAAAAGTGGTGGCACCGCTTTCTTCTAAATGCGCTTTGAGTTTGGATTTTAAATCAACTACAATTCTTTCCGCTGTCTTTTTGCCAATACCGCTAACTTTGGTTAGGTATTCAATATCTCCCCGACCAATAGCAATAGTTATTTCTTCCACGGTGCCAAGCGACAAAAGATGCAGGGCCGTTTTGGGGCCAACGCCGCTGACCGTGAGAAATTGTTTGAATAATTCTTTTTCTGCCACGCTGGCAAAACCAAACAATTCCAGCGCGTCCTCCCGAACGACAAGATATGTATCCAAGGTAACTTCCATGTCAACTTTGCATTTGGCCGCTGCGTTGGGGCTAACCTTTACCCTATACCCAACCCCGCCGGAGGTAAGGATAACAGCTTCATTATTGGCATTTTTAACTACTTTGCCAAACAAAAAACTTATCATACTAATAGATAATTTACCGTTTTTAGTATAGCATTTTTAAAATAAAAAAAGAAGCGCCTAATAGCGCCCTTTTTTTATTTTAAACTAAATATATCACCCTCTTTTTTTTCTTGTCCAGCTACCACCAGTAGCCTTTACCTGGTCTGTTGTAGTCACGCTACCATGGCCATCGTTCGCAGCTACCATATTAACCGTCCTTTTCTTTGCTTCTAGCGCCCCGGACTTAGCTACTGTTCTTGCCCAAGATTCCCAAACAAAATCTGGCACTTTTGGATCATTCTCTGTTGCTTCTAACATATCTTTACCGTTTAAACCAAAATGCCTTTCTGCCGCTCTTAATAACGCATCCTCATTACACTCTTTTAAGCCGCAGGAACCTGCACTTTTGTCTCTAAACCGAACAAGTTGACGAGCGGGAGTGGCAGACGGAACCAGCCTTGTTGCTTCTGGTTGTGCCTCAAAGTGATTTCCCACACAAAAACCTAATGTTTCTATTTCAATTCCGGCATCTCTCATTTCTTTTCGCACCCTTTCTGCTCCAGGTGAATTATCACTCGGATATACCTCTGACCACCTGCTTGGTGTGCGCTCTATTACTGATGGAGCTATTAAATCGAAGGTATCTCCTTCTACGTTCTCACCGTTAGCAGGAGTGCCCGTAGACACAGTTAAATCGATCTGGCTGCTTTTATTTATATCTCCAAATAGAGTCAGCGCCAACGCCTCACAGGTCCTTTGTTCAACCACTGTTTGCTCTTCTCTGACTCTTCCGTTTCTCCAACTATAACCTTGCATCGCTGGGTGCCTGGTTTGCCTATCAAAAACGGAATCATCTGCGCACCAAAGGTGTATTTTAACAATGGGGGGTGCTTTGCCATCAGTTGACTGCTCTATCTTTACTGATAATTTCCGTACCCCGTCTGAAGGAAAACCGTGACGATCAAAAAAATAACGTACTTTATCTATCGTATTATCATGTTTGTCATTTTCTCCATGATTCGCTTGGACTTCTGATGCTACTAGATTAGCAAATTTTTCAGCGCCAGGCATATATTTTATTTCTTCTTAACCCTACTGACGCGGATGAGGCCGCCGCAGGGGATAATTTCAATCCCCCTTTTTTCTAATTCATCAAGAAACAGGTTCATACCCAAAGAATCCGAAGCCATGTGACCACAAATTATTACATTCATGTTATTCTCGTTGGCCAATTTCATGGATTCATCCCGCATGTGCATACCAACCAAGGTACTAATACCGTATTGGGAAAGCGGTTGATACACTTTGCTCGACGGGTTGGTGCCGCCGGTCATTTCTACCAAAAATTTACCAACACGATGGTTAGGACTGCCGGCAATAATACGGGGGCCAGCACCGTTGCTTTTAGCAATTTTATATTCCGGTAATTCTAACAACGCCTTCATAATATCCCCTACGCGCTCCGGCTTTTTGCTGGCCAAATATTTTTCCATGAACTCATTAACCAAATTATCGGTAATGGTATGAGTGCTTATAAAATTAATTTTAAGTAAGTTGGCAATATCAATGGCCTGAAAATGGTTGATGGCATGTACGCCGCGACCCACTTCTTTTACGCGTTCTTCAAAAATTTTCTCGGCAATATGCACGGGCACGCCAAGCTGGCGATACACTTCTACCGACATTTCCATTACTTCGTGCAAATTGGCCAAGGCTCGCCCTTCGGGGTGATGAGAAATTACCAAATCAATTTTTTTATTGCGCTCATTCAGCTGGCTCGCCAAAAGAATTTCTGCTTCATTAATATCAATTCCGGCCAAAATACGTTTAATATTTTTTACTCCATCATCAACGTGTATAGCGCTATCGGCGTATGGGTTAACCAATTTGCCAGTATCAAAATATTCCTTTTCGTCCGGTTTCATTTCGCCATATTTTTTTTTAATATATTCCAAATGTTTTTTAACCCCTGCAGCGCCACGCGGGTCGGCAGCTGTGGCCATTTTTATGCCAAGGCCAAAAATCTGTTTAACAGTCATCATAAAATTAAAATTTGATAATTGTACTCATATTATATAAAAAAATAAGAGGTGTCAACCTCAAAAAACTATAATTTGACCCTTATTAACCAATGGAAATACACGGCTTTGTTTTTTTGTTGAGTTCTAAAAGCCCGGTAATGTCTTCTGCCGTTAAGCTCATAAGCCGCTCGTCCCGGGTTGGGCCGGCGTAGGCTACCCGGTAAAAGCTAGGGAACATTGAACCCAGAGCTTCACTGAGTGTAATGCTACTTGCCACCGACGTTAAAATTGGCCACGTTTCCTTGCCATGATACAAAATGAGATCTAAACCAGTGGCAAGAGTTAAATTGTTTACTCCACATTGAGCAAAAGCAATGGTTAAATCTTCACCCAATTCTTTGGTTTGTACCGGAGTGGCCACCTGTACATCCTCCTTGTTCCCGAGCTCCGCGTGCATTTTAAGGTATGCTTCCTTCATCCATGTTAAGTAATTTACTTGGCTAAAACCACCCAAACATTTTAAACCATAGTAAAGCGACAATACCATAAAAATTAAAAGCATGCTGGGTATAATATGCCCTTCTTCCAGGGCGGCCCGTAGCCCTTCTGGGGTAAATGGAATATTAACGGTACCGTCATCCGAAACCAGATTGTTGCCTTTTTTCCACAGTTGCACGCGAAAATTTTTGTCATGTGAAATTCCCCAAAATAAATACGTGCCAATTTTCTCGCTGAGTGTAAATGCCCCCATAATGCCATCAAAATATTTATAAATTAGGGCTTCGGAGCGCGGGTTAAACAGCGTTTCGTGAATAGATGTTTTTTTACCCAAATGATGCTCTTTTAAAAGTTCAATAACCAAGCTCTCTTGTTCTACGTAAATAAGACCAGGCGCATTGTTGGCCCCATTGCCTGTTAAATATTTCCACAAGGTATAGTTAGTTTTAGTAATTTGCTCGGAAAAGTTTTTGGTTTGTAAAACATCCGGCTGATTGTAAATTTCTTCCAAAATTACAGTAACTTTTGTTGCCAGGGTTTGGCTAATTTCTCCGTTCTTTACTTTTTCTTCCAAAAGTTTGCGCAGTTTGGTAATTTCATCCGGCAAGTAACTCCTAAAATGATACACCGAACAGGAGTGCGAGTTGCTGGGTAAAAACGACAACCGGTGATTTTTTAATTCCGTTCCCTGAACGGTATCAAAAGTAAGCCCGCGCGGAAAGGTGGAATTATTAAGCGACACATTGGCGCACGACAACACAATTACGTGCTGTAAATCGGCATCATTCTGGGCGCGCATGGCAATGGCATTTACTAAGTTGGAGTTAAGAAAAAACGGATCACAAATAGGGCCATGATGATCCGCGGTAGAAACAAAATAATATTTTTTAAGTTGTTTGGCAGCGCTCTCTGCCACCTCTGTTCCCAATAAATGCGCTACCTGGCGTTTAAACGTCACTAAAAATTCCTCTTGTCTTTTGTCCAAACCTTCACCTCTGTTCACATCAAAATAATCCTGCGCATACTCTAGCAAACTTTTGTGTCCGCATTTGGTGTAAATTTCTCGCAAAATTGGCCGGCGCACAAACACCGCCTCTTTTAAATCTTCAAAAATTTTTGCTTCAAGCGATACATTCATACTTCTATGTTTGTTGGCAGTAAAAACGCCCAGTGGAAAACATAAAAAAACCAACAAGCCACCAAGCTTATTGGATTATAGAAAAAAATAAACCCCTCCCTGCGGCAGAGAGCGCAGGGTATAGTAACTCCTCGGCTCGGAAAAGCAAACAAGTTTGCTTTTTTCTCGCCTGCGTCGTTAATAAATTGGTCAAAAATGTAATGGAATGATGGTAGGGCTTGGCGTTATGTTTGCCTGCCATATTAACCTAATATCAAAACGAATCCTCAAAAAACTCAAGGTTACATTATAAAATAAAAAAAGACTTCCGTCAAGAGTCTTTGAAAATTTTTGGAAAAAGTAGAGAGTCTGCGAGCGCGATCCCTGGGGTTCAGGGACTCGCGCTCGCGTGTCGTGGTGGTGGGGTCAGTGCCGTGCCGCCGCCGGGGGGCGGCTACTCGCCGTCGGGGCCGTCGGAGTCGGCGGCGCCGGGCTCGTCGGAGTCGGCGGCGCCGGGCTCGTCGGAGTCGGCGGAGTCGTCGTCCTCGTCGGCGTAGAGGTCGTCGGCGAAGAGGTCCGGCGGACCCGCCGCCGGCACGTACTTGACGAGCCGGTTGCCGGCGACGGTCGCGACCGGCGTGATGCCCGCCGAGAAGTCGAGGCCGAGCAGGTCGTAGTCGTACACCTCCGCGTTGCCGAAGAGGCGCCGCGGCGCGCTCTCGTCGGTGTACTGGATGAGCTCGCCCGTCCGCGCGTGGGCGAAGCGCCAGCCGTTGCCCTCGTGGGTCTTGAGCGCGTCGAGCATGACGCGCACGAAGGAGCGCTTCAGCGTGCCGTTGGCGGTGACGCTGGCGACCTTGGCGCCGGGGCACGCCGCGGCGATCCACACGCCATCGGGCATCTCCTGCCCCTGCTCGATGCCCTCGCCCGCGAGCACGACGCCGCCATCCTCGTCGAGGACGATGACGGCCATGTTGGAGCCGAGGATGAGGCCAGGGTCGGCGGCGAGCGCGGTGAGGAACTCGGCCTGGGACAGGGTGCTGACGCCCAGGGGCTTGCCCTCCTTGGCGGCGGCGCGGGCGGCGGCGAGGTACTGCTCGGCGGTGATGGCGGGGAAGCTGAGGTTGGTGTTCGGGTCCATGCTCTCTCCGTTGCAAACCAGATTCCCGGGCCGCGAAATGGCCGGGCTATCTGGCGGGTGTCTTACTATCCGTTAATTTTAACGAACATTAACACACCAGCCAGACTGGCTTGTTTGCACTGATCTTTTACCACTTGTAATGAACAAATTTGCTAACTTTAGCAGAAATATGCCTAAAATAAAGTAGCAACGGATTACTTTAGCACAAAAAAACCAACCCGTCAATGGGTTGGCTGTGTATAAAAATTTTTTAAAGATAGTTAATTTTAGCAAAAATTACTCCATTTCTACACATGGTTCAATTTTGGTATCAAGGCCTATTAGCTGTGTAATTTGCTTTGGGGTAATTGCCTTCAAAGCTTCATCTCTTTCTTCGTGCGAGTATAGCATAGGGTAATCTTCCGCAAACATCGGCACAATGGCTTCCTCAAAAGTTAGTTTTTTCATTTGGTCGGTCAACCGTTGGCAGGTGGCGCTGGTGGCATTAAGTAACAAATCTGGCAGGGTAGCCGGTGCGGTTTCGCCGTTTTTTCCATTCATTAAAGCCACTGTCACCTCGCCGCCCAAATCGCCACAGTTTATATCTTTAACCACAGCAATATTTTCTTGGTTACCTAGTTTTTCTTGGAGCTTAATATACGCCTCTTTTAATTTGGGGAGGTAATTAATTTGCCCTAACCCACCCAAACATTTTAAACCATAGTAAAAACAGAGTGTTATAAAGGTAAGCATGACACTCGGAATGAGCTCTTTTTTCTTTAAGGCTTCTGCAATGGCCGCAGGAGTCCACTCCACTTTATAACTACCATCGTCGGCAATAAGCCAGTTGCCTTCCTTCCACATACGCAAGCGGTGGTTACAATTTATTTTAGGCAACCCCCAAAACAAATATGTACCAAGCTTTTTTTCTTTATTAAATCCTTCCGGCACATTTGCAAAATATTCGGCTAATAAAGCCTCCGAATCGGCGTTAAATAACATTTTATACAACGATGATTCCGGCTTAAATAAGTGGTGCTTGGCAAGCAAATCTGCCACAATCCATTCCTGTTCCAAATACACAAAATTTAATTCTGGCTGGTTGGTTGTTGCATACAATTTTTTCCAAAGCGTGTAGTTTGTTTTGGTAACCTGGTCGGCAAAACTGCCGGCCGACATAACCTCCGGAGCGCCATACACTTCGTTAACCAAAGCAGTTATTTTTTCACCCAGCTCTTTGGTAACAATTTTTTTATTAGTTAATTCTCGCAATTGATCTTTTACTTTTTGGAGTTCGCTTGGTTGAAACGCACGAAAACCGTAGACCGGGTATGAGTGTGCGTTACTTGGCAAAAAAGATACCCGATTGTTTTTTAACGTGCCGGCGGCATTACTGGTAAAGGCAAACCCGCGAGGAAACGAAAAATTGTTAAGCGATACATTGGAACACGCCAAGGTAATAATATTTTTGAGCTTAGGGTCGGGTTGATCCATTATACTGGCCGAAGCGATAAGGTTAAAATTAACCACCCAGGGGTGATAGTTGGGGCCAAAATGGTCCGTGGTAGAAACATAATAATAGGTAGCTAGTTGCTGTTTAACCGAATTGGCCACCTCTTTACCAAGCAAACGCTCGGTTTCGCCTGTCACCGAGTCAATAAGCTCCTCTTGCCGTTTGAAGTTAACTGCACCTACCGGAGCAACGATATATGTTTTAATAAAATTAAAAACACTGTCGTGCCCATGTTTTTCCAAAAGCGCTTTTAATGCCGGCCGACGAGCCAGCACGGCCTGCTTAAGCCGCCCAAAATTAATTTGCAAATTATCTTGTGCTTTTTCTTCTTCCGCTTGAAAATTTTGCATAAATTCAATCATGTCAAAATTGGCCGATGCGGTGGTCGTTTTTTCTTTTACTGCTCCCTGTAAAAAGGGTAAGTTCATAGTAAAAATAAAATAACCCAAAGTGCCTTATGCCTTTGGGTTAGGAAAAATACATTTTTTTAAATTGTGACATCCCTTTGCTTCCAG
Source organism: uncultured Gammaproteobacteria bacterium (assembly GCA_964533715.1). Taxonomy (GTDB): domain Bacteria; phylum Patescibacteriota; class Patescibacteriia; order Magasanikbacterales; family GWA2-37-8; genus CAZHNI01. Next base: position 26,322 of record CAZHNI010000010.1, read on the forward strand.
TAGGGCCAGGATCATCCAAAGTGGAATTGGATTCCATAGTTTGGATAGGATACACCTTTTTTATCCCCCTGTCAAGGTTTAGACCTTCTTTATGGCTAATTTTAGCGCTTTTTCATCTACTTCTACCGCCGCCATTTCGTCCTCAAAAGCTGCTTCCAAATTTGTAGCGAGTACGGCCTGTTTAATTTCTTTTTCAAAATTAACAAAGACCGCAGCAAGACTTTTGTCATCCGTTTGATACTTAACAGACACTTGATCGTTAATCGTCAGTTTCATTTCTTTGCGCAGTTGGTTAATGGTACGAATGACCTCGCGGAGTAACCCTTCTTGTTTTAAACCTTCATCAATGGTGGTGTTGAGCCACACTTTTACTTTTCCGTCTTCTTTGCTCACCCACTCTGGCCCATCCACGTATTCCGAAAACTCTACTTTTTTTACATTTAGTTCGTCGGCAATAATAGACATTAGTTCGTGCGACAAGTGTTCGTTATTCATTTGGAGCTCGCTGAGCGGCTGGCGGACTTTTATTTTTTGTTCGGCACGAGCGGCCAAACCCAGCTCCACAATTTTTCTCGCCACCATCATTTCATCCAGCACGCCTTGCTGGTGATGTTCTTCGCGGTAAACCGGCCAATCTTCCAGATGCACACTTTCTTTACTATTTACTATTTTCTTTTTACTATTTACTTCCTGATAAATTTTTTCCGCGATAAACGGTGTAAATGGTGCCATGAGTTTGGAGAGCGTAAGAAGCACCTCGTGGAGGGTATGGAGAGCGTGCTGTTTGTCAAGCTCACTCTCGCCTTGTTCTGTGTTCTTTATTCCTTGTTCTTTGAATCGATCGCGACTTCTGCGAACATACCACGTGGATAAATCATCAATAAAATCTTTAATTGACCGGCCAGCTTTAACTGTATTGTAATTATCCATTTGTTCGGTAACCGTTTTTACAAGTTCGTGTAGCCGCGCCAAAATCCAACGGTCGAGGATGTGTTTTGATTTGTGATTTTTAATTTCACGCTTTTCACTCGCGTACATGTTGTAAAATTCCAAAACATTGGAAAGAATGTTAATTACTTTATTGAACAATTCTCTTACTTCACGCTCATTAAAGCATAAATTGTCTGCTTCCATTACCACGCTGGTCATGAGGTAATAGCGCAGAGCATCTATACCATATTTTTCTATCATTACCCATGGATCTGGGTAATTTTGTTTTGATTTAGAGAGTTTTTCACCATTTTCGTTAAGAATAGTGCCGGTTGTAACACAATTTTCAAAACTAACGTTATCGAAAAGGAGTGTGGCCATTACATGCATATAATAAAACCAGGCCCGAGTTTGCGCGATATATTCAGCAATGTATTGACCGGGAAAACGCGCCTCAAATGTTTTCTGGTTTTCAAACGGGTAATGAAACTCGGCAAACGGCATGGAACCAGATTCTACCCAGCAGTCGATGACTTCGGGAATTCTGTTCATTTCGCCACCACATTTTTCACATTTGAGTTTAATTTTATCTACAATGTGTTTGTGCAAATCTAATTCAGCCACATTGTCGGTTTGGAAGACATCGCTAAAATTTGTAGCTAGTTTTTTAAGTTCGGCCACACTGCCTATGCACACTACATTTTTACACTCATCACCTGCACACTTCCAAAACGGCAGTGGCGTTGCCCAATAGCGGTTGCGGGAGATGTTCCAATCGGGAGCAGTTTCCAAAATATTAAGAAAACGGCCGTTTTTTAGGTGCTCTGGGAACCAGTTTATTTTTTGGTTAAGTTCAATAAGGCGAGGTTTTATTTTTTGAACATCAATAAACCACGCCGAAATGGCATTGTAGAAAAGTTGTGTGTCACAGCGCCAGCAGTGCGGATACGAGTGCGTGTATTGTTCACGGGAAAACAACAATCCTCGCTTTTCCAAATCATTTTTAATTTCTTTCTCGGCTTTTTTAAAGTATTGACCACGGATAAACTCTGGCGCCGCATCGTTAAAATGGCCTTTTTCATCCAGCATCGGCACCATTGGTAAATCCAATTTTACACCCAAATTATAGTCGTCCTCACCGTAAATTACGGCGGTGTGGACGATGCCGGTACCGTCGGCGGTAGTCACAAAATCGGCATCGGAAACATAATAGGCCTTTTTACCGGTTTCTTTCACCCTGGGCATGTCAAAGAGTGGTTCATATTCTAAGCCAACGAGATCAGAACCCTTAATTTTATTTTTTATTTCATATTTCTTTTTTCCCATAACCGCGCCCAGCCTCTCTTCTGCAATGATGTGATATTCTTGACCGGCGGACAGAGATTCCTCGTCGGCGCGAGCCTCACTCGGAATGACAGTGACTAAAACGTACTCAATTTCATTTCCAACAGCCAGCGCCACATTCCCGGGGAGCGTCCAAGGCGTCGTCGTCCACGCGAGTAAATATGTATTATCTGGTAATTTGATTTTTTGATTTTTTAATTTTTTAATTTTAAACTTTGCGGTCGCCGATTCCTCGGTTATATCCTTATAACTATTATCCATGGCTATTTCTGCCTTAGAAACCGGGGTTTCACAGCGCGGGCAATACATTAAAACTTTGCGGCCTTCATAAATAAGGCCCTTGTCCCAAATTGTTTTAAGCGCCCACCACACACTTTCCATGTATGTTGGATCCATGGTTTTATAGGCGTTATCAAATTCCACCCAGCGCCCTACGCGATCCACCATTTTTTTCCATTCATGCGTGTACATTAATACTTTGGAACGGCATGCTTCATTAAATTTGTCGATGCCTAATTCTTCAATTTGGTTCTTGCCCGAAATTTTTAGTTCTTTTTCAATTAAACTTTCAATCGGCAGGCCGTGGCAATCCCACCCCCAACGGCGGCGCACACGGTACCCCTTCATGGTATAGTAGCGCGGCACCACATCTTTAATAACCGAGCTTAAAATATGCCCGTAATGCGGCAGCCCCGTGGCAAACGGCGGGCCATCATAAAAGACATACGGCTTGTCTTCTGAACGATTTTGAACAGACTTTTCGAAAGTGTTATTTTCTTTCCAAAATTCGAGAATTTTTTGTTCCTCTTGGTTGGCGTTGTACATATCATGAAAACATTAAAACATAAAAACATGAAAACAAATCGTAATCGTGTTCTTGTGTTTTAATGTTCTGGTGTTTTTATGAACAAAAAAACCACTCGCCTTGCCAGGAACCCGTGCGTTTGGGTGGTACCATCCCGGCTTTGCCAAAGTGGCCTTAATTCACGGCTATAACGGGCCCTTACCCTGAACCCTAAGTGGTTCGGGGTACCCGGAAGAGTCTACCCCATCCTTCGCTCTTTGTGGGCTTCAGAGGCCAAGCCATTTTTACTGGACTCGTCCTTTGTAGCTTTAGCGAAGAAGGATCTTTCTTCAGCTCCCCACTGATAATGGGTGATAGCGCTTTAGAAAACTATATCATACCAGCTGAGGCCTGTCAAAGTCTTTTAATTTGCAAAAATAAGGCGAAAAAGATATAATTACCACAAAGCTTGTAGCTGGTAGGAAGTAGTTTGTAGGTGCCATTTTTACTATCCTACAAGCTACCAGCTAATTCCTAACTCCTTCACTATGTTATACATTGCCACCGACCACGGCGGATACCAGCTTAAAAAATACCTTATTCGTTACCTTAAAAACCAACTTAAAATTAAAGCGGTTGATTTGGGGCCTAAAAAATACGATAAGGACGACGACTACCCCGATTATATTATTCCTTTAGCAAAAAAGGTGGCTCAGGGCAAAAGTAACCGTGGGATAGTAATCTGCCGAATGGGTAATGGAACAAATATTGCGGCCAACAAAGTTAAAGGCATCCGTGCGATTATTGGCTACAGTATTGAAGCAGCGGAGTACGGGCGCCGCGACAATAACGCCAATGTGCTCTGCCTGGGCGGTGATGTGCTCTCCAATGAACATGCGGCGGCAATTGTAAAAAAGTTTTTGGAATCTAACTTTGACGGGGGGAGACACGAACGCCGGATGAATAAAATTGCAAAACTTGAGAAATAAACTATGGAAATTATCCCGAGTATTTTGGAATTTACCTTGGCTGGATTTTTGGAAAAATTACGACGCACGGAGCGATTGTTTCCATTTATTCAAGTGGATGTGATGGATGGAAAGTTTGTAGAAACAAAATCGTTTGCGGAAGTTGATGAATTAACCAATTTGGAAACACCGCTAAAATTTGAATTGCATTTGATGGTAGAGGACCCGATTGCGGAATTAAAAAAATGGGAAGATAATGAAAAAATCTTTCGCGTGCTTTTTCCAATTGAAGTTGGCGATACCGAAAAAATTATTAAGTACATCCGCGACCATGGCTGGCAAGTGGGCCTCGTTTTAAACCCCGATACCCCGCTTGAAGCAGCGGCACCATATTTTACATTGGTTGATTTAGCACTATTTATGACGGTGTACCCTGGCATACAAGGCCAACCGTTTGTAGAAAAAGTATTAGAAAAAATAAAGACTTTCACCGCCCTCCCCAACCGACCACTGTGTGGCGTGGATGGTGCCGTGAACACTAAAACTATAAAAAAATTACAAGAGGCCGGAGCCGATATTGTGTATCCGGGAAGCGCCCTCGTGAAGAGTGGCGATATTAAGGGGGCGTTTGAAAAATTAAAATTATCTTTATGAGTGAAGTTTTGAGTGGAGCAATGGTCGAAGATATTGCAGTTGTAAACCTAGAATCATCTGGTGATACATCGGCGCAAACTAATCTTACTCTAATACTGGGAACCATTAAAGCTAACCCTAAATCTACAGAAGCTTTACAAGATGGTAAAATTGCCAGACTCCTTAGGACAATGGTTGCGGAAGCTAAAGGGGTGGCCACCAAGGCTGGAATAGAACAAAATCGCGACCGGCAGGGCTATTGGGTTCATTCGACAGAACTGAGCCGTGCTTTACAAACAAAATTTGAAATTGATATTTCCGAATACGTTTAATGCATATGTTTGATTTAATTATTATTGGAGGCGCTGCAGTGGGGTGTAGTGCTGCTATCTACGCGGCCCGCCGTAAACTTAATTTTAAAGTGATAACTACCAATATTGGTGGCGAGGTGGCACTATCGGGCGAAACAAATAACTGGCCCGGCGTGCAGAGTATTGATGGCTATGATTTGGCACAAACATTTTATAACCACGCCAAATCGTACGGTACAGAATTTGAAGAAGGCTGGTTTGTAACCGAAATAAAACCAGTAAAAAATTATCACGTGGTTACTGCCAAAAATGATGCGGGTGAAGTTCATACTTACGAAACTAAAGCTGTAATTGTTGGCACGGGCATTCATCCGCGACGACTGGGCGTGCCCGGCGAAGATAGACTGGACAGAAAAGGCGTAACATACTGCACGGTGTGTGATGGCCCACTCTACAAAGGCAAAGATACGGTAACCATTGGCGCTGGAAATGCAGCCCTGGAATCGGCCCTTATGATGGCAGGAATTGCTAAAAATGTGTTTGTTTTAACCAAATATCCCGATACTCCCGAAACACAAGGCGGCTTCCCCAAGGGAGACAAAATTCTTATTGATAAACTTAAAGAAATAAAAAACGTTACCATTATCTACGAAGCAACCACTACCGAAATTGTTGGCGAAACAAAAACGGAAAGTGTAAAATATAAGGACAAAACCGGTGCCGAAAAATCACTTGCCGTACAAGGCGTAATGGTGCATATTGGCATGATTCCTAACTCACAATTTGCTACTAACCTAACTCGTAATAAAGTTGGGGAAATTGTGGTGAATAAACTTTGCCACACCAATATCCCCGGTATTTATGCGGCCGGCGATGTTACTGATATTAACCACAAACAAATTGTTATTGCAGCTGGCCAAGGAGTAACGGCGGCACTCGAGGCGATTGCTTATATTAATTTGTGGAAGGAGTAAATTTTTTTAAAAACAAAAAACATCATACAATTTCTGTATGGTGTTTTTTAATTTTTTACCAAATTTTATTTGCCGCCGCTCTTGTTGGTGCATCAAGCACCCCAACGATATACCGTTTACCCTTCAAATAATCATTCTGGAATCGCTGCAGTGCTACTTTTGTGAGAATTCCAAAATAATTAGTTTCTCTGCCAGGCGAACCCGCTCCGCGCGTCGCAATTGTATAACCGTGAGTATTAAGAAATTTTTGTAAAATAATAACATCAGGATTTTTTTGACGATATGATAAGGTGCGGTTAAGGTGAACAGGCGCGAGCACTGGTAAGATTTTTGTTGGCTGTGACGAGGTGGAAAGAGAAGCTTGACCACGAGCAATCGCGCTTGATTTTGTTAATGCTGGCCAATCACTCACCCCCACATCTTGCGCCGATTGACCAAGAAAAAATTCTGAACCTTTTCTTTTGAACGGAGATTGATCTTTAAGAGCAAAATTTCCATTTTTAAAATCAGTAAATCCTGGATCAAGTGTAAAGAAATTACAATTTAACTGCGGAGTGCTATCACAGTGGTCATCTGCGAAACGATACTGCCTTATGACTTTCGGATCAGTTTGTAAAATAATATTTTGCCGAAAAATTGGATTTTTAAAGTAAACGTTAAATGTTGAGACGCCGCGCGATTCTTCGTTCGCGCCATACCCTTCTGGGGTGCCACTGCCGGCGATACCATGAAAACGACTGGTACTTTCATTGCCAATTGTTCGGTTGACGATATTATTCTCGAAAATAAAATTTTTGTTTGGCTGCACTTGATCAGGTGTGCTGTCATTCAATGTACCGGCCACCAGAATTGGGCCGTTTTGAAAGGCAGTGTTATGAGAAAAAGTTAGACCGTCAACACCAAAAAGCTTTCCTGAAACTACCAGCAATAGTCTACCTTCACCCCAACCTGATTTAGATCCGTCTGGCGAAAGCAGATGATTATCACCAGTGCCATAAAACAGGTTATTGGTTACCGCGATACATTTTGTTTGTACCGCTTGCCCATAAAGATCTTCGGATTCAAACGTCATTCCCTGCCCGGCATTAACAATTTGATTATTGCGAAAGGTAATATTGCTCACCTCTGTCCAAGGATTATCCGCCACAGCATTATAACAATTACCTGGGTACACCTGATTCATTGGCGAAAAACCAATAGCATTGCCGTCCTGGTCGCCTGATGGGTCGGTCCAATTATTTTCGAAATAATTTCCCTCAATGAGTACTCGCCGACCAGTTTTAAATTCTAGGTGGTTCTTTACCCACCAATGTGGAATGCTGGTAGTGCGCCAGCTTAATGGCTTATAAAAATGGTTGTAAGAAATTTCGATGTCAGACGGTACCATGCTGGCCGAACAAGAAGCGCCACCGCCAAATAAAATTTCCTGGGCTGATGCCGAGAGCAAATTATTTTTGATCTGATATGGACCAGGACCATTCCAGGAGGCGATAGCTTGCGCCTCATAACGTGGTGTAGAGGCATCTTTATAGGTATACGTGTGAATATCGGAAATGGTAGAATTAATAATTGCTGTGTAGCTACTGGCAAGAATTATGCCTTTCCCCCATTCTTTATCGGCATTACCATGGATATACATTCTATCTAAGACGATGTGATCGGCTTGCGCAAAATCACTGTGGTAATTACCTATTGCTACTAAGGTGGCCTGTTTAAGACTTAACTGCGGAGCCGGTTTTATCTCCAGGCCAATCAACCAATAATGGTTTGCTCCGTTTTCAGTTTGAATTCCCGGCTCGCCATCAGGTGTAATAATATGCGCCAAAAGCGAACTGTCATTGGGTGTAACTCGTTGTCCAAGAATAGGGAACTCTGAGTAGCGGGTGTCTGCAGGGTTAGCAGCGCTCGTGCGAATAATAATCCAAGCATCGCCTTTGATGTCTTTTTTTGGTAAATGGATTGGTGGGTATGTTGCAGTGGTAGAGAGTTCAATAATATCTCCAGCAACCGTTTCTGGATCGTCAAGAACCTGTTGGATATTCTCTGGAGTAACTGGGATTACTCGCCCGGTTCCACCTGGCAACTTATCGGTTTGCATGAGGTTTGGTAGAACTGGTTGACACATCGTGGCCGCGTTGGTGGCGTTAATAGTTTGTGCACTAGCAGTGTTTGCGTTTAAAAGCGTCATTTCTCCTAGCAAGGTAAATACTAAGAGCAGCAATGTAATTTTGTAAAAAACCATGTTCATAAAAATTTAAAATTAAAAGAGGATAATCCTCTAATTTTTAAAACTCACTGCTCTTAATGTTACTGTACTACACTATCCTTAATAGTACAATAGATTTTGCAAAATTTAGCAAAAAAATATATAATACACGGGTTATCAACTTACCTCCTCTAATTAGGCGCAAAGTACGGATGGTCTTTTATAGTTATATCGGACAGCTCAATAATTGATAAAGTGCGACATACTAAAAACACACTGCTCAAAATAAGAAGAGCGGGCCAACTGTTTATTAACAAAAATGATATGCCAATTCTATTTAAAATCCTAGGCGCGAGTGGTATGCTCTTTATCACCACGGGAATTTTGCAACGGAGCCCGCTACACCGCAATTGGCTTTTTATTATTGGTGGTCTTATGTTGCTCACGTACAGTATCTATTTGGCCGACCCTGTATTTATCCCCCTGGAAAGTATATTTACCATAGCGAGCATGTATGAAATTGTTAGAATAAAATCATTAAAACACCAGAACACGAGAACATAAAAACAATCCATTCAATTGTTTAGTGTTTTCATACTTTAATATTCTAATACAAATCCTATGCCTCTAGAAAACTTAATACCCACGCTCCCCTCCTCGATGGCGGAGTTGGCAGTATACATAGTTGGCTTTATGGGCGCGCTGGCGTTAGCCTATGCGGTGCTTTTAGAAGCCGAAAAACGCCAGGACGCCGTGTTTGTGGTGGCCTCGGCTTCGCTGTTTGTATATGGCTTGTACCGTGGTGACAAAATTATTATGCTAGCCATGGCCCTGATGTTTATTGTGGCTGGCCGCGAACTAATACAAATTTTGCGAGGCAAACATAAACATAGCACGGACATGGTTAAAGAATACGAACGAGAATAATATGTTTAACATTATTGCAGTTGGAGATGCGGTTGTAGATACGCATGTGCAATTAACAAATAATGCGGCCAGAGTTGACGCCAATTCAAGTGCCGCTCAATTGTGCTTTGATTATGGAAAAAAAATTCCCATTGTCAACAGTTTCCAATCACTCGGCGGCAACGCCGTTAATGTCGCTATTGCTACTGCCAAACTAGGACTCAGCTCGGCTGTTGTTAATACAGTGGGCCAAGATTATAACGGCCAAATGGTTATTGATGAACTAAAAAAATTGAACGTCGATACTTCTTGTATTAATTTTGATTCAAAAAGTAAAACCCGTTATTCAATAATTTTAAATTACCATGGAGAGCGTACCATACTCTCCTACTCCGACAAAAAAAACTACACTTGGCCCCAGCCATTCCCCGAAACCGAGTGGATATATTACACTGGCCTCAGTGGAGGATATGAAGTTATACAACAAAAGCTAGTTAGCCATCTTGCCAATCATGCTACCATTCGTTTAGCGCTTAACCCGGGGTCGTACATGCTCAAATATGGGCTTAAAGACCTGCGCGAAATGCTTAAACGAACTGATGCTTTAATAGTAAACAAAGAAGAAGCGGAAATAATTTTGGGCAGTACGGAGGAAAAAGAAAAAAGCCTTACCGCAATTATTCATGAATTGCTTGGTAAAGGCGCCAAAGAAGTGGTAATAACGGACGGCGTTCGCGGTGCGTGGGCCGCTAACATAGATGAAATGTGGCACCTCGACGCATTTCCCGTGACAGTAGTGGCTAAAACAGGCGCCGGTGACGCTTTTTCGGCTGGATATTTAACAGCACGACAGCGGGGGCATGATATTTCACATGCTTTGAGTTTGGGAACGGCTAATAGTTCTGGAGTAGTAATGGAGCACGGACCACACGCTGGCCTACTAGACAATGCGGGAATTGAAAGAATGATAAAAAAATATTCTAAAATTCAACCAGAAAAATTAGTTTAAATAAACACGAAAAAATACCCTACGGCAAGGGTATTTTTTATTACATATTTTTAACATCGTCGCCCATCTATAAGTTATAGCTATTACTAAAACTCATGGATGGTTTGGGGCGACGATGCTATTGAATTCGCGCCCCCCCTAGAATGGCAATCGGTTCAGGGGTGGCGGTGGACTAGCTAGCCACCGCAGAAAGCGCGAAGAGGTTTGGTGGCCCCCTCCTTGGGAACGGCCTTGCCACCACCCCATCCACCGCTGTTGTCCTCGATGATATCGTGGGGCGGGCCAACGATGATCAACAAATTGCTACAAATGACTTCATCCTTTTCGCCATCACGGGAGCAACTTACGGTGTAGTACCGGCCATCCCCCGTGCGAAACCCCTCCTTGTACGAGAGGACTCCGCCGACCTGGCACACGAATTCCTTCTTCTTCCGGGCGATGGCGGTGGTAGCGGTCGCGACGAGGGCGAGGGCCGCGACGATGGCAAGAACGAGGCGACGGGTCATGAAGCGACGGGTCATGAAGACTCCTTCTGTGGGCCGTTTACTCGGGGGCCGGGCCCGGTGGCTATAAAAGCCCACCACCGCACATACGCAGAATCATTCCGCGTACATACGGAGAGCAAAATAGCGGACGAAGTATTCATCCTGTTATTTTGCTCTCCG
>CAZHNI010000011.1:0-12016 GCA_964533715.1 uncultured Gammaproteobacteria bacterium
CCTCCTCCCAGTACTCCGGGAACAGGAAGTGGGCGTTGTGCGCCTTGAGGGGGGCGGCGGTGCCCAGCAGGTCGCTCGAGGGGAGCGTGGTCCTGCCGACGAGGACGGGGATGACGAGGACGTCCGGCCGCGCCAGGGCGGCGGAGGTCTCGGCGAGCACCCAGTCCTTCAGTCCCGCGCGGGCCTTCGCGCCCTCCTCCCACCGCGGCCCGATGAAGGCGAGGAAGATGCTGCACTCGCCGATGCCGTTGTGGATGGCGTCGGCGAAGCCCTCTCCCGTCTCGATCGAATCGCGATCGCGGAAGACGGCACCCTTGCCGTACCGCGACGCGAGATCCTCGACGAGACCGTGGAGAGCCGAGTCGCAGTCGGTGCGGTAGTAGGAGCAGAAGATCTTGGTCGTCATTGTTGTATCCCCCTTTCTTGGGGTGTTGTGGTGAAAAGAGCTTACACCAGCAGCTAAACTGTACACTCGTACAGCCAACTCCCGGTGCTCCCCAATGACACTCTTTTATATAAATGTCATCGAGGAGAAATACTGGAATATTTTATTCCATTCCACATCGTTCATTGCTATGAGCGGTTTGGAATGGATGGGGCCCGGCGCGTGCATGTGCTGCAAGGCGGGCCCCGAATGGATTCCGTGTGTTACTTCTCTTCGCCGCCGGCCGCGGCCTTGGCGGCGGCGGGGACGGTCGGGGTCGTGTCGTTCGCCGGTGATTTGGTCGGGGCGGAGGCGGAAGGATTCTCGTAACGGATCGAAGCCATCCAGGCCTTCTGATCCCTCAAAAGAATGTCCTCTACATACACCACCATCTCCCAAACCTCCTTAAACTTACCTCCCCGATGCTGTCGGAGAATTATCTTGAGGTCCTCAAGGCTAGTATTGAACACCTTGAGGACATCCTCCTGTTCCTGCTTCTTCCCCCACTGACTCGCCAGGAACATGACCAGAGGGATAGCAACCACGAGATTGAAGTAAGCCAGGCTGCCGGAGAGAACAGCCAAAATGATGCGGGTGATCTTGACTCGATGAATAGCCACCTTGAGAGCGGCGACCCTCCCCGAGAAGAACTCGATCTGGTTATTCAGCCGACCATGCAAATACAGGTCGAAACTGAAATCCTGACCGAAATACCTCTCGAGACGTTTGAACAGGTAGCCCTTGTTGGCGGCGCGGAGAGCCGACTTCTCCTTGTCCGAGAGCGGCTTGATGATGATTCCGTCCCGAGCGAGTGCTTTGAGCGAGGCGTTGTACGCCTCGTCAAATTCCTCTGGTTTCAGGATCCCGGCGATGAACTGAATGCCGAGCGTCACCACCCTCTCCAGAAACAGCTTAAGCGTTTTGGCCTCCTTCTTGGTGGGGATGACCTCGTCACCAAACACGATGCGGATGGTGGAGGCAAGCGCCACGATGGCAGACACCCAGTTGATCTTCCAAAAAACCGGGTGCCAACCACCAGGAATCGCGCTCAAGACATACACAATGACCCCAAGGCGAAGGAGCCACTGGTGGATCCTGTTGTTGGCAGCCTCGAGCTTCGCGGCCTGCTGCGTGGCCGCGGCCAACGTCTCAATGATCGACTCGTCGATCGGCCCCTTGGGGGGGGCGGCGGACGGCTTCTGGTCCTTCGCGGCCGCCGCGGCGGCCTTCTTGGCCGCTCGGCGCTTCAGGAACCAGCGGCCCAGCACGACGAGCGCGGCGACGATGACGGCGGCCGCGGCGATTGCGATGGTGAGGCGGGGGTGAGCACGGAGGACGGAGAGGATCTTGTTCATTTTCCTTCTCACTTTCTTTTTTTTGTTTGTTGGTTGTTTTCGAGTCTTCCCATCAAACCACAGCTTTTAGCTATAATTTAAATAGAAGTCTCGAAACCCTTTAAGGGGCCAACCAATTAAGTAACACATGGATTGTAAAGAGCAATTTAGGCCCTATTTTTGCTAGAGCCTAGGAAAAAGCTTATATTTTAGCCTTTTCTCAGTTTCTAGCCATTAAAAAACTCTCCGGTAGAGAGAGTAAAATGCCTATTTTATCAATAAATATGGCTTTTTTGGCTTAATGACCTCTCTCTAAGTCATTTAACCAACGTAATAGTATACTACAAAAAAACCCTTTTGTCAAGAGTTTTATTTGGCTAACTTTAGCTAAAAATGTAAAAACTACCTTCCGCACCACCAAAAATAGGCAAAAATGGCTAAAATAAGAGAAATTTTAACCCTATCTTTTTTTCTTATTTTTCCCATTTACCGCCACTCGCGCCCTAAGTTCTCTAATTTCATCCCTCAAAATTGCTGCAAGTTCGAATTCCAGCCCCTTGGCCGCTTCCCGCATCTGTGTTTCTTTATCTTTAATAATTTCATCAAGCGGCCTCGCATCACCAATTAAATCTAAATCGAGAACAGCGTGCTTTGCTCCTCTATGATTCCACCCCGTCATACGACGGGGTGCCCTGTCGGATGACAGGGCAAATTCCTCCAAAATATTCCTAATCGTCTTCTCAATCGTCTTAGGTGTTATGCCGTGTTCTTTATTATACGCCAATTGAATTTTCCGCCGGCGCGCGGTTTCTTTTATCGCTCGCTCCATAGAACCCGTCATTTCGTCGGCATACAAAACTACCTGACCATTAACATTACGCGCCGCGCGGCCAATGGTTTGAATTAAACTTGTTTCACTGCGGAGGAACCCTTCTTTATCCGCATCGAGTATTGCCACCAGCGACACCTCAGGCATATCCAAACCTTCACGGAGTAAATTAACACCCACCAGTACATCATACTTGCCCAATCGTAAATCAGTAATAATTTCAATTCTCTCCAATGTATCAACATCGCTGTGAAGATAGGCTACTTTATATTTTTTTCCCTGCCCCGCAGCGAACGACCCGCCCAAGCGGGGAAATCTGCTGCTGGGGTCTTTAAGATACTCTGATAAATCCTCCGCCATTTTTTTGGTTAGCGTTGTCACTAGCACCCGCTCTTTTTGTTTCACGCGTTCGTCAATACGGATAATAAGGTCTTCCACCTGCGTCAATTGTTCTTGTGTTTTAATGTTTTCATGTTTTTTTGAAATGGGCCGCACCACCACCTCCGGGTCAATCAGCCCAGTTGGACGCACCACCTGTTCCACAGTCTGGTCGCTTTCGTGAAGTTCATACTCCGTCGGCGTCGCCGATACATAAATAGTTTGTTCCACCCGTTTTTCAAATTCCTCATAACGAAGTGGACGGTTATCCCGCGCGCTTGGGAGCCGAAACCCATGTTCCACCAGCGTATCCTTACGCGCCTTGTCACCATTATACATCGCCCGTATCTGCGGCACGGTAACGTGCGATTCGTCGATGATGGTGAGAAATCCATGAGACCTCTCTTCCCGCTCTCCCCTTTGCGAAGGGGAGAAAGAATCGTCGCCACCTCTCCTTGGCAAAGGAGAGGGCCGGGAGAGGTCTGTCTGTCTATCGCTACTATGCCCAAAATAATCCAAAAGAGTAAATGGCGGCTCGCCTTCTGCTCTCCCTTCAAAATGCCGCGAATAATTTTCAATCCCGTTGCAATACCCAATATTTTTAATCATCTCCAAATCGTACGCCACACGCCGTTTTAATCTTTCATATTCCAAAACTTTTCCTTGCCGTTCAAACATGGCAAGTTGTTCAACCAACTCAATTTTAATACGATCAAATGCTTGTTGACGGGACGCATCACTGACCACATAATGTTTAGCTGGAAAGAGCCACACATCTTCTATCCCCCTCCCCTTCGCAAAGGGGAGGTCAGGGAGAGGTATCGCCGCCGTTCGCGTCACCCGATCCAATCGTTCAATCCTATCAATGTGGCTTGAAATTTCCAACCGATAAATCGCATCCTCATTCACCGGCATAATCTCAAACACCTGGCCGTGTAATCTAAAACTCCCCCGCTTGAGTTCGCTATTGGTTCGCTCAAACTGCATCGCGACGAGCTGCTCAAGCATCGCCCGACGGTCAAGTTCATCCCCTCGGCGCAAATGCAAAACTATTTTTTCGTATTCCTTAGGTGAACCTAAACCATAAATCGCCGACACCGAGGCCACGATAATTACATCACGCCGCGTGAGTAGCGCCTGGGTACACGCGTGGCGGAGTCGATCAATCTCCTCGTTAATCTGGGCTTCTTTTTCGATATACGTATCACTACTCGGCATATATGCCTCGGGCTGGTAGTAATCGTAGTAACTCACAAAATACTCTACCGCATTCTCCGGAAAAAATTCTCTAAATTCATTGCACAGTTGCGCCGCCAGCGTTTTATTGTGAGCAATGACGAGTGTCGGCATCTGCACCTTTTCAATCACATTCGCCATGGTAAACGTCTTGCCCGAACCGGTTACCCCAAGCAGGGTCTGTTTTCTCATCCCTTTCTCCAAACCAAAAACAAGCCCTTCTATCGCTTTGGGCTGATCGCCAGCAGGACGATATTTTGATTTTAATTTAAATTCCATGTTTGCGTGTCATTGCGAGAAGCGAAGCGACGAAGCAACCCCATAAATAATACGACGAACCAATTACGGCTGATTTTAGCCAAATTAACTTATTTAGACTATCATGATCTTGAAAAAATGGCAAGTTTGTGATAGGCTATTTTGTTCCATTATACGTGGAACACCGTATTCTGCCCTCGCATTTATATAAGTGAATTAATCGCTTGGATAAACGCGGGGGTAGGATCAAAATCCTTAAACTGGCCTGGGGAAGAACCCCACGTAGGGTTACAACCAGGGTCATTCGAGGCGTACTCTATGCAGCTCCATACAAGGCCAAGCGAGGCCGGAGCTAGCGCCAAACGAGACGCCCGACGCCTACAATTGTGTAGGTCCAGTTTGCGGGGACGCACGCCGATGTGCCCCGCCCCTCCTTTAGAAACTTTCTTGCAAAGTATCTGAAGAGATTAAAAAATCCTCGAACCATTCGGGGATTTTTTATTTCAAAAATTAAATCAAACAACATTATAAACAATTTCCCAATTACTATTGACCCTGCTATACTACAATATTAGGTACAAATTAAGATAAAATACCATATAACCCTACACCATATGCCCTGGCCAAAAAAGTTGTTACTCACTTTTTTTATTACCGGCATATTTTTGTGTAGCCACATTGTGCCAGCCAGTGCTCAGGGCACTGCCACAACTCCGGCCTACCTTATAACCAATAAAATTATTGCCATAACCCTCGATGGCCAAGTTGACCTACGCAAAGCTCTCACTGCCAAAAATTGGTTAATCAAAAGCTCAACCGACAAAAAATTTGCCAAAGGCCTTAGGCCTCAAAAAATTTATCGTTTTACAAATGTGCTGGATGCCGACGACCAAAATCATAACGGTCAAAACCAAGCCGATGTAATTTTACGCCACACGATATATTTAGTTTTACCAACCGCACTTTTAAACGGCCAAACATACACCATTTCAAATTCAACACCGCTCGGAACACCATATTTCTATGATGGAGTTAAAGCATATGCTTTAACCAAAACTGCCTTTGGGCCCTGGACTATTACTCCGGGCACCAGCGTATCTGGCGCCGCTCGTGCTATAAAAATTAATCAGCTTGGTTATAGCGTAAAAAGCAAACAACGTTATGCCTATGTTGGCTACTGGCTTGGAAACGGTGGGGCGCTGGCGTTGCCACCTGTTATTAAATACACCGTGTTTGACGCCAATACCGCCAAACCTGTTTTATCTGGCACCAGTACTAATCGGGGCAAAAATAAACTCAGCGGTGAAATTGTTCATGAATTAAACTTAAGCAAACTCCCGGAAGGTAAATACTACCTAGAAGCCGCTGGCATCGGGCGTTCCTGGATTTTTCAAGTTGGTGGCAGTTCAGCCTTTGAAGCTTTCTACACCACCATCCGCGGGTTATACCACGAGCGCGCCGGCACAAAATTAGAGGCCCTGTTTACACCCTGGACCCACAATTTATGCCACAATACAATTTATTTAAATGATAGCCAAGAAAACTTTGGTGACAAATTCCCCAAAGATACTCCTCAAACGAACCCAATTACATTATCTGGCGGCTGGTATGATGCGGGTGATTTTGATCGCCGACCAATGCACCTACAAATTGTAGAAGACTTGCTCATGCTGCAAGAAAGCTTTCCGCAACTTGGAGATAATTTAACGCACATACCAGAAAGTGGTAATGGTTTACCTGATGTTTTGGATGAGGCACTATACGGACTAAATTTTTGGGGACAGTTACAAACAGCTGATGGCGGAATTAGAGCGGGCGCCGAGAGTTACGCTCACCCTGGGCAATCGGGCTGTGAGGGTGACACACTACCATACTGGACTTACGCCCCCAACCGCTGGACAAGCTATAAATTTTCGGCCGTGGCCGCCCAAACCGCTCGCCTACTCAAAAGTTACAATACAGATAACAGCAACAAACTCAGCGCGTATTGGTTAGATAAAGCACAAAGTGCCTGGCGTTGGGCCGAAAGTCAAACATCCTACGGCACCACCGCGCCAGTTCCCCGCGATGAAACCGGTAAAAAAATAGAAATTAGTCGCGAACGTTTTTCCGCGGCTGGCGCGCTTTTTGCCGCCACCAACGATACCGTGTACCAAGATATCTACAAAAAATTATGGCCAGAAAATAAAAATGATACGTGGTGGATTAACGAATATTCTTTATGGAACTACGCAAATTCTACGGCCAGTACAACCGATAATACTTTTAGAAATGAAGTGATACAGCGCATCTATAGTTTAGCCGACGAACAAACCGACCTCCTTAAAAAAAATATTTACCGCACATTAGTAAATCCCGCTTATCCAATTGCCTGGGGTAGCGGCACAAATGCCTTGCGCAATGTGGTGCCACAAATTATCGCCTATCATTTTAAACCAGAACAAAAATACATTGACATCGTTTCGCTTAGCGCCGACTTTCAACTCGGGGCCCACCCCAGCGGTTTATCCTGGGTAACCGGTTTAGGAATTGTTACTCCCGAATTCCCCTTACACCTTAACTCCATGTATGACAATATCAAAAACCCGGTGCCAGGGTTACCGGTATATGGCCCCCAACCACGGGACTACAACAATAATTGCACGCCGCGAGATTATTGGCCCTGTTTAGTATATAATAATTTTTACCCTGCCGCCGCAAACATACCACCGCTCTACTCGTACGCTCCGTGGGCACGCATGGCCGACATGAATGAGTTTACTGTTTGGCAAGACATGAACTACATGTCTTTGGCCTATGGATTTTTATATGCGGTGAGCGGAGCAAAACCCATTGATTTAAAAAATCTCACTCCAAAAAATTACCCCTTAAATGCCAGTACAAAGTATTAAACAAAAATTACCACGCCTAAATGTTTGCAATTGGTTAGTTCCTATAAATTAAAATCCCGACTCGTTCAATCGGGATTTTTTATTTAACAATTTTTCTACAAGCCAGCTACAAGCTAGGCTAGTACCTCTTCTCCACCATTGCTTCTGCTACTCCTACCAAAAATAAATTTGCAATTAAGGACGAACCGCCATAACTGACAAATGGTAGTGTTACCCCAGTTATGGGCAGTAACCCTATATTGGCACCAACATTAATAAAAAATTGGGCAAAAAATAAAATAGTGATTCCACAAAGCGTCACCGCCGCAAAATCATCGGTCGCATACAAAATCAAACGAAATAATCGCCAAAAAATTATTCCAAATAATAACATGAGCACCACCACACCAGCCAAACCAAGCTCTTCGGCAACAACCGAAAAAATAAAGTCAGTTTGCGCTTCTGGCAAAAACCGCAATTGTGATTGTGAGCCAAAACCCAAACCACGACCAAATATTTTGCCAGCGCCAACGGCAATAATAGCTTGTGTGCTATTATACCCTGCCCCCAGCGCATCGCGTTCGGGGTTAACAAAAGTTAACACGCGCTCTCGTTGGTAAGGGTGCAATAAAAAAAACCAGGCTAATACACTCCCCACTATGCCAACAGCTAGTAAGCCTAATATATATAGGCGCCGTGTGCCCGTTAAAAGCATAATACCAAACCAAATGCCGCCCAAAAGTACTGCAGAACCCAAATCGGGCTGAATCATTACGAGCCCAATAAGCAACAAAGTAATAATGGCCGTGCCAAAAAAATATAATGGCCTATCAAACCCGCGGCCAAAATGATACACCACATACGCAAGCACAAAAATAATTCCTATTTTGGCAACCTCCACCGGCTGAAACGAAAACCCTGCCATGGTAAACCACCCGCGCGTACCACGAATAGTGCTACCAAAAAATAAAACCCCAACTAAAAGTAACAACGAAAAAAAATAAAACGATTTTGCGTATGAGCGAAAAAAAGAATAATGCACGGTGCTAGCACCAATTAAAAACACAAAGCCAATAGCCGAGGCGATCAATTGTTTTTTAAAATAAAAAAGCGCCTGCGAGCGCGATAAATCCACACTATAAATGGCGGTTAAACCCAAAGCCACCAGCAAAATAATTGCCACCGCCAACACCCAATCAAAATTCACGGGAGAAAATTTTCGGAAAAATTGCATACACTATTTTGGCGGCTCCCCATATACCCCTTTATCATATACATTAATAAGGGGGAATATTTTTATATCCGTTGCCGTAAGATTGGGTGAAAAACTACGCACATCAATGGGCCTCACCTCTTGTGAAGCAAGACTTAAAAGGTGCAAAGGCAAAACCCCAACCAGTTCTCCACCGGATACAAGACCAATAATAAATTCTGGTTCGGAATATCCGTACGGGCTATTGTTAATTAAATTAAAATGAATTCCAAACGCATTCGCTCCCCGAATAGTATCGGGCGGAGTTAACTCAAATTTGTCTGCTACAAAATTAAGCCGTTCCGCCTGCCAAGATTTTGTATCGGGGACCTCTTTACTAGGCACACGGTGCCAAGCGATATTTTCTATATTCACACCAACACTTCCTGGAGCGTTATTACGTTCCAAACCAAATTCAACAAGCGGTCGAACTTCCCCCGGAAGAAGGAGTGCGTGGTGGCGTACAAGCGGTGTTCCATCCACTACCATAACATAATCAAACTCCACTATAAAACGATCGTTAGTGTTAACCACTTCGGCAACGGCATCGTACTTATCAACCCCGCTCTGAAACGCGTGAGTTTGTAAAATGGTAAGTGGTTGCGGTGAATAGTGCGCGTGAATAACAGTATAATTAGGAAAAGAAGTAAGGTTTACAAAGAGCGTCTGCTCAGCACGGATTCCAAATACCACATAATCAATCCATTGCCACAAACTAAAAATCCAAAAAAAGATACTTGAAAAAATTAAAATACCAACAAACAGTCGATACAACAATAGCTTGTGTTTTACATACCACAAACTACGCTGCAATTGTTTGTTATCAAAATCACCCGTCGCATCTACATAACCCAAATAGCTAGGCTTTTTGCTATGCTTAGAAACTACTGAAGGTTGACCTTCTGTGGATGCAAATTCTTGATTATTTTTTTGTGAATAAAGATTCATCATACTGTGGCTATTCAAACATAGTTATTATACCTCAAACTTGGCTTCCTGCCAAAACCAGGCTCTTGCTCTCTCCACCAAATTATGATAAAATAACGTCGTTATTGAGCTCATTTATGGTTTTACCAATTGTCATTCTGAGCGTAGCGAAGAATCTCTGTCTAATTCGCGGAATAATGACCGACAGAGATCCTTCACTGCGCCTGTCTGCGCAGGCAGATTCAGGATGACAGGCTAAAAATGCCATCGCATTTTTACGCGTGTTAAGCTAATTTGTAGCAATAACACTAAATTAGTTAATTCTAAAAATTTTCTTCATTCAACTAAGACGCTCTGTACTTCAATATGCCTATCAGAAAAGTTCAAAAAGGGAGAGTCGAACCATCGTCGCTTAACATGAAACGCGTAACGCGTAACGCAACCACTGCTACAACAAAATCACAAGTCGTTCCACTTTCCACGTTCCATGCTCCAGAAACTAAAAAAGAAAACACCAAAGTAAAACCAACTGCGAGTTCAAAAAGCGACTATAGTGCCTCTTCAATTACCGTCTTAGAGGGTCTTGAAGCTGTACGCCGCCGCCCGGGCATGTATATTGGTTCTACCGGCCCCACCGGCCTCCATCATCTTATTTGGGAAGTAGTTGATAACTCCATTGACGAAGCCATGGCCGGGTATGCCAAAAATTTAACCGTACGCCTCTTGCCCGATCATACCATCGAAGTAACTGATGACGGTCGTGGTATTCCAGTCGACATCCATCCCAAAACCAAAGTTTCGGCATTAGAAACTGTTATGACAGTACTTCACGCCGGAGGTAAATTTGGCGGTGATGACAGCGGTTATAAAGTTTCTGGTGGTTTGCATGGCGTGGGCGCGTCGGTTGTAAACGCTCTTTCAACTTATACCAAAGCCGAAGTGCACAGAGACGGCAAAGCATGGGTACAAGAATATAAAATTGGCGTTCCTCTTAAAAAAGTGCACGAAATTGGCAAAGCCAAAGATACCGGCACAATCATCACGTTCCGACCCGACCCATCAATTTTTGAGAGTTTAGATTTTGAATGGAAAACAATTATTGATCATCTCCGCCAACACACTTACCTCACCAAAGGCGTACACATGACCATAAAAGATGAGCGCGGAGCCGAAGAAAAAGCCAAAGATCCAACCGCTCTCAATTTTCCTAATCCTGTTTACCAATTTTACTTCGAAGGTGGCGTTGCTTCCTACGTTCGCTACCTTAACCACAACAAAGAAGCCAAGCACGAAAATATTTTTTATATAGACAAAGAGGCCGAGGGTGTACGCGTAGAAGTTGCCTTACAGTACAGTAATGACTTTACCGAATCACTTTATGCCTTTACTAACAATATTTTTAACCCCGATGGCGGCACACACGTAGCCGGCCTTCGCACCGCGCTCACCCGCAGCATTAATAGTTATGCGCGCACCAAAGGTTACCTTAAAGAAAAAGACGCCAACCTCAGTGGCGATGATGTCCGTGAAGGCCTAACCACTGTTATTTCCATTAAAGTTCGCGAACCGCAATTCGAAGGACAAACCAAAGGTAAACTTGGCAACATGGAAGCCAAAACTGCTGTAGAAACAGTTCTCGGTGATGCTTTTTTAATATTTTTAGAAGAACACCCCAAAGACGCTGAAAATATTATCGGCAAATGTGTGCTGGCTGCCAAAGCTCGTGCCGCCGCCAAAATTGCGCGCGACACTATTTTGCGTAAAGGCGCCCTCGAGGGGTTTACTCTTCCTGGTAAATTGGCCGACTGCTCTAGTCGCCACGCCGAAGAATCAGAGTTATTTATTGTTGAGGGAGACTCGGCCGGCGGCAGCGCCAAACAAGGCCGCGATCGCGAAACGCAGGCCATTCTCCCCCTCCGTGGTAAAGTGTTAAATGTAGAACGTGCCCGCCTCGATAAAATTCTTACCAACAACGAATTAAAATCTCTTATTATCGCCATGGGTACCAACATTGGCGAAGCCTTTGATATTGCTAAACTCCGCTACCACCGCATCATTATTATGACTGATGCTGATGTTGACGGCGCCCACATCCGCACACTTCTACTCACTTTTTTCTACCGCTACTATCCAGAACTTATTAAACAATCGCACATCTACATCGCCCAACCTCCGCTCTATAGTATTAAGTACGGCAAAACAATGCAATACGCCTACAATGATGAAGAGAAGGCAAAAATTCTCGCGGAATTAGAAAAGAATAAATCTGCCAAATCCGAAGCCAAAGACAAGAAAGTGCCCTCCCCTGCCCGAGGGGAGGTGGCCGCCGAAGCGGCCGGAGGGGAGGGAGCAGATGAAGGAAGTGACACTCAAGCCATTGTGATTGGCGGAACCAAAGTCAACATTCAACGCTACAAAGGTCTTGGAGAAATGAACCCAGAACAACTTTGGGAAACGACAATGGACCCTACTCGTCGAACGCTTCTTAAAGTAAACGTTGAAGATGCC
>CAZHNI010000011.1:12026-36158 GCA_964533715.1 uncultured Gammaproteobacteria bacterium
GAACAACTGTGGGAAACAACCATGGACCACACTCGTCGCCTTATGAAGGTTGTTACCGTTTCCGATGCAGAACTAGCTAACGAAACCTTTGAAATTTTAATGGGCGACGAAGTAGAACCGCGTAAAAAATTCATTCAAACGCATGCTAAGCAGGTACAGAATTTAGATATCTAAAAAATTATGGATATATTATTACGCAGTTTGCTGGCGGGTGGAGCGGCGGCCATTATTTTAACAGTGGCCAAATTTGGTGGGCCGCGCCTGGCTGGAGCTGTGGGAGGAATCCCCATAATATACGCGATTTCGTACATTCTAATTACTTACAACAATAAAAACGAAGCACGCAATTTTTTACTTGGTGGCATCAACGGTTTTTTTGCTTCCCTATTATTTATTGTAAGTTTGTTGCTTCTTAATTATTTACTGCCAAAAAATCACTGGCTCAATTTTATTATAGCCTATTTTGCCTGCCTTTCTACCGCGATTGTTCTTACCAGAGTCTTTACACCCGGGCCTTGACAGGCGCTTCCATCTATGGTAAGATATTTTTGTAATATTCAGCCCATAGGGCTGTTTTTAAAAACTTAAAAAGGCTAGAAAAGCTCACAAGGCCTAAAAGGCAACGAACTGGCCTTTCAAGCATTTCAAGCCTCCTAGTATTCAAATTTCTATGTTTGTCGCAATAAAAAATTATTTCCTGGGTTCCTACGCCGAACTCAAAAAAGTAACCTGGCCAACCAAAGAACAAACCATCAACTACAGCCTGCTGGTCATCGGTCTCAGCGTTGGCATGGCTGTATTTTTTGCGGTCCTTGATTATATATTTAATTTAGGTATTACAACTTTAATTACACGATAATTAAAGAGGCTGGAAAAGCTAAAAAGGCCTAAGAGGCCGGAAAGCCAACGAACTCGCCTTTCAAGCATTTCAAGCCTTATGAGCCTTTCTGGCTTTTTAATATGGCCAAACAAACACTAAACTTAGGCAAACGTTGGTACGTTCTGCACACGTACAGCGGCTACGAAGAAAACGTTAAACACAACATCGAACAGCGTATTGATAGTTTTGACATGCACGACAAAGTATTTAATGTTTTGGTCCCCAAAGAGAAAAAAATAAAAATCAAAAACGGAAAACGTGTCACCGTTGAAGAAAAAATCTTTCCGGGATACATTTTGGTAGAAATGGTTGTAACGGATGATTCGTGGTACATGGTGCGCAACACTCCAAATGTTACTGGTTTCGTTGGCTCCGGTACCACTCCAACTCCAATTGACGCCAAAGAGATGGAAAGTTTAATTAAGCGTACCAGTGGCGCATCCGAACCTCAACACAAAGTTGATTTTGAAGTTAATGATGTCGTAAAAATTATGGATGGTCCGTTTAAAAACTTTGAAGGAAAAATTAGCGCGGTTGACCACGAACGCGGTCGCGTTAAAGTATTGGTTTCTATGTTTGGACGTGAAACACCGGTAGAATTAGATGCATTGCAAGTTAAAAAAATTTAAAATACAACTGTCATTTCGAACGCAGTGAGAAATCTCTATCTCAATCATTAACGGATAGAGATCCTTCACTTCGTTCAGGATGACAATTGGAGTGTGTTGCCTCATTATTGAGGGCTTCTCAATCCACTCCTACCAGCTATAAGCTATTCCTAATTCCTACACTATGGCTAAAAAACTATTAACTCAAGTCAAATTGCAAATTCCAGGTGGTGCCGCCAACCCAGCGCCTCCAATTGGTCCGGCGCTCGGCCAGCACGGCGTTAACATTGCCGGTTTTTGTAAAGAATTTAACGACAAAACCAAAGACAAAAAAGGCGAGATCGTTCCGGTAGTTATTTCTATTTACGAGGATCGCAGTTTTTCATTCATCATGAAAATCGCCCCAGTACCGGAATTAATTAAAAAAGCCGCCGGCATCACCAAGGGATCTGGCAAACCACTCCAAGAAAAGGTAGGTAAAATTACCAAAAAACAAGTCCGAGAAATTGCCGAAAAGAAAATGCCGGATTTGAATGCCAACGACGTGGAGGCCGCTATGCGGATGGTAGAAGGAACCGCGCGGCAGATGGGTGTGACAATTGAGGGATAGAACAAAAAATTTAAAAAATCACCTTTGACATCCAAGGGTGATTTTTTCTTTTTTAACTCACAATCTAATTAATAATTTTTCTTTCCTCAATTCTATTTTTAAGTTGCTCAAATTTTCTAATTAAAATATCCAGGACGGAACTAAGCTGATAAGTTTTATCATCTAATAAATCTATCGCCTTCTCGTATAACCTAGCTAAAATTAATTGGACGTTCTGTCTATTTTTCTGGTCAATCAAATTTAAAACTTGATTTTCTAGACCAGTCAATACTTGCAACTTAAGATGACAGCTTTCCAAAGCTTTTTTCCCTTCTGGCATGCGCCCCAATAACTCATTATAATAATAACGCAAGTCAATTTCTTCTTCATTTATGTCTTCTGCGCCTATAACTCTTTCTATTTTTCCTATATAACCCATACTATATAAACTATTTTATCAACATAGCATCCCCAAAAGAATAAAATCGATAATTCTCTCGTATCGCCTCCTGGTAACACTTTAACACAAATTGCCTGTCGCCTGCAAACGCGCTTACTAGCATTAAAAGCGTGGACTTAGGTAAATGAAAATTAGTAATCATAACATCCACGATTTTGAATTTAAAGCCAGGGGTGATAAAAAGATTTATGTCGCCAGTGTAGGCATGGACTAGGCTATCATTCTGAGCGTCAGCGAAGGGTCTCTGTTCATTTGGTGATTTGGACAGACCTGCCTGCGCCATGCCTCCTGTCTGCGCAGGCAGGGCGCATGCAGGAGACAGGGATTCTTCACTCCATTCAGAATGACAAAAATTAGCGATGCCTTCAAGCGTTCTTACTGTCGTCGTGCCAACAGCAATAACTCGCCTACCCTCTTGCTTGGCCGTGTTAATAAGGTCGGCATTTTTGGCCGTGAGCTCCACCCATTCACTATGCATTTGGTGATCTTCAATACGATCAGTTTTTACAGGCAAAAAAGTACCCAGACCCACATGGAGTGTAACTTCGGCAAACTGGACTCCCTTATTTTCTAATTTTTCAATGAGTTCCGGCGTAAAATGAAACCCCGCGGTTGGCGCCGCCACCGACCCCTCATGCTTGGCGTACACCGTTTGGTATCGTTCACTCAATTCAACCCCACCCCCTGCCCCTCCCCTATTAGGGGAGGGATAAAGGGAGGGGTCGACGTAGGGCGGTGTTGGCACCTCTCCATACATATTCGCTTTCGCCCGTACACCCAAATCATCATCCGCAAACTGCACAAGTATCGTGCCGTCCTTTTCTTTCAACATCACTTCGCCTTCAAAATCAGGCGCAAATTTTACCTTCATACCCAAACGCAATTTTCGGCCCGGCTTAGCAAGCACCTTCCATACATATTTATTTTCCATCGGCCGCACCAAAAAAATTTCCACATTCCGCGCGTTTAAAATTTTGCCGGTGGGGTGTATCTTTTCTTCTTTAGAGTCATCCACATCATCGCTGGTCACATCCAATAAAATTTCACCACGCAGCCTGGCTTTGAATACTTTGGTATTATTCCATACAAGCAAATCTCCCTCGCCAAAATAATTTACAATATCGTAAAAATGTTTGTGCTCAAGTTTTTTCTTATCTTTATCAACTACCATCAAACGTGAACTATCCCGCGGGTCAACGGGAGTCTGGGCAATACGTTCGGCAGGCAAATTGTAATCAAAATCGGAAGTTAACACACATAAAAACATTAAAACATAAAAACATTAAAACAAACTAATTTGCTTTAATGTTCTTGTGTTCTCGTGTTTTAATGATCACAAATATTTCTTATTTCTATTATGTTCCTCAAGTGTTTTGGCATAGTACATTTTACCATCTCGTCCACTCAAAAAATACCAATAATCGTTTTTTTCTGGATACAGGGCAGCTTTGATAGATTCCAGGCTGGGGTTACAAATTGGCCCAGGTGGTAGGCCAGCGTGCTTGTAGGTATTCCACGGCGAATCCACCCGGCGTTCTTTGTCGGTAGTAAACACATCGCCGGTTCTACCCACCGCGTAATGCACGGTAGAATCCACCTGCAATGCCCACCCTTTTTTAAATCTGCGCCACAAAATATCCGCCACCTTGGCACGGTCTTCTTCATGTCTGGTTTCTTTTTCTATAATGCTGGCCATGGTTAATACTTGTTGAAGCGGGCGATGGTTATTTTCTGTTCTTGTTTCTATCTTAGTGGCTATTTGACTATCTCGAAGAGCTACAAATTTTGTTAGGACATCGACAAGTTTAGCATCAGCAAAAACCCTAACTGTCTCTGGTGCTAAATAACCTTCAAAACTAACTAAGTCAGGTCGAGTCAAATGAAAACCGGTATCTAATGGATATATATGCCACCAACGATCATCAAAATCTTTCATTTCCAATAAGCTGTACAACTTAGCCGGTCGACCAGTAAGATAATAAACATCTTCGGTGCTGGTGGCAAACCCCTTAAGTACCAAATATTCCGCGACCTGTCGCAAATTCCAGCCTGGAATAATTGTCAAAACCACCTCCGCACGGGGTGGCGGCGGCACATAGCCGGGGCGAAAATGACGGTATACACGATACCCAAAAAAAACAGCTGTCGCCAACAGTATAACGCCAACGACAGTTTTTAAAAATGAAATCATACAAAACTACAAATGTGTATGAAGACCCTCTTGTTCTATGTGAGGAAATAACTTTTTTACATCCTGTGCCCTATCTTTAGGACACACCAAAAGCGCATCAGGGGTATCAACTACTACCATATCCTTAAGGCCAATGGTGGCAATCATTTTTTTATCATGAGTAAACAATAAACAGCGATCGGTATCCATGGGGACCACGCGCCCGCGCACCACGTTCCCTTTCTTATCAGAATATTCGGATAATTGGTTATGAAGCATATCCCACGCCCCCACATCACTCCAACCAAAATCACCCTTAATAATATACACATTCTTCTTATTTATTTTCTCCGTAATTGCATAATCAAATGAATTTTTTTCCATTCGTTCATATAATGCCGCCACGTTGCGTGCTTCTCGTTTTTTAATAAGTGGTATCATGGCTTTAAGCACAGCCGCGTAGGCCGGGGCATATACTTCAAACGCTTCCAAAAACTTTCGCGGCGTCCACATATAATAATTAGCGTGCCACAAATAGTGGCCACTCTCTATATACTGAGCGGCCACAGACAAGGCAGGCTTTTCGGTATGGCCAGCAAAATGATACACGGCAACACCGTTAATTTTCTTATATAATTGGCCTATTTTTGTATAACCAAGCACCGTGCTAGGAAATGTGGCAGCAATACCAATATCTACCAAATTACCAGTTTTTTTTACGATAGTTTCACCAATACGAAAACATCTTAAATATTTTTTTATATCGGCTACAAAATGATCTGATGGCACAAACACCATCGGTTCGTCGGGGTGATGAAGCGATAACACCGCGGACACATATCCCATGGCGGCGGCCGTATCACGACGGGCTGGTTCCACAATAAATTGTTCAAGTGGTACGCGCGGAAATACTTTGCGGAGCGGCTTCAATAGTTCTGCGGTAACCGAAAAATAAATATGCTCTGCTCCGTACGCTTGTACAAAACGATCATATGTTTCTTTTACCAAAGGCTTTTTACTAATAATAGGAAAGAATTGCTTAGGATTATTTTTGCGTCCCAATGGCCAAAGCCTCGTTCCCACTCCTCCTGCCAAAATAACAATACGCATATGAATTTGCTTTCACAAAAGAAAATTTACTTCGTAGCACCTACCCGCCTGGGCGGGAGCGAAGAAGATTCCTTTATTTATAGTTCTCTAAATAGTGTAACGCCCTTTCCGCGCAAACTTCAGCAAACACATCTTTAAACATTCCGCTACGCACCAATCTTGTAAACTCTTCCCGTGTAACCTCAGAAACTACAATATCTTCGGCTGGCTCAAGTTCTGGCTCACTAATTTTTGTAGCATCAATTGCCAAAAAATGATGCACCGTTCCAAATATATACTTTCCTTTAATGTTTGTGCCAAGCTTAACCCATTTTCGAGCACTATAGCCAGTTTCTTCCAAAAGTTCCCGTTTCGCCGTTACGAGCGGTTTTTCATTGTCATCAATAATACCCGCTACCAGTGAAATCAATTTCTTCTGCTGACTGATATAGTATTGTGTTTCAATTACCACTCGCCCCTTTGGAGTTAAGGCAGTTACCATAACAAAATCATATGATCCTCCGCCCAAAAAAAACTCTTTTTTCTCTCCCGAAGGGAGCTCAACCAACCACTCCTCAACAGTGTGATAAGGATGTTTAAAAATAAACTTTTTTTCCAAAATACGCCAGGCCATATAATTAGACAACCGTCATAAGCACAAAATAGAGAAGCACGGTAACGAGCCCCGCCACAGCTGCCCCCCCAACAATGTCAAAAGGATAATGGACGCCGGCATACACCCTACCAAGACTAACCCACACCGCCAGAAACAAGAGCCCACCAACCCAGGGAAAGTGAAGCATGAGTGCCATAAAAAAAATAAGCCACGCCGACATGGCATGATCGGAAGGAAATGATTTCCAATTCATGAGCGGAGCAAACAAAAGCTTGCTTTCAGGGTGTGTAATGTGTGGCCTGGGCTCGCGAACAATTAAACCAATAATGACATTCAAAAACCAACCCAAGGTCCAAGCTGCCCCTAAAAATAAAATTGGCAAAACAATCACTTTTTTGCTTGGAGAAAATAAAGCAATATCGGTAAGAATAAACCAAGCCACCATGGCCACTATTACCCACTCCGCGCCTGCCCTGCCAATAGCATCTAGCCAACGGCTAGTCCCAACAAATTGATTTATCTTTCTAAATAAATAAATGTTAAAATTCATAGTATTCTTCTTACCAATTCTATCACTTCCCCTAATTCGTGGCAATGGGCCAAAATGAAACAAAACTTGAAAAATAAGGCCGACTTTGGTACACTAGCAAAACTTTATCTCCTACATCTGGGCCTGTAACCCAGCCACTACCCGCCCGACACGCAAGACCGCTTGCGGTCGTTGCGGGCGGGGAGCGCTGCCCTTATGCGCGGCAGCGAAGAACAAAATAGACATGTACCTACGGGCATATAGCTCAGTGGTTAGAGCACTGCCCTTATAATTGCTAGCGAAAGACAAAATAGACATGTGCCTGGGGGCCTGTAACTCAGCGGTTAGAGTGCCACCCTTATAAGGTGGAAGTCGATGGTTCGATTCCATCCAGGCCCACAGACACATGGATATTTTTCTCGAGCAACGCAATTTCACGAAGTATAAGGCAGGGGTCGATGGTTCAAGTCCATCTGGGCGCACCATATGTTTGTACTTCCTAGGAGCAACGTAAATATATTTGCAGCGTTCAGACAAAATAAAAGTAAACTTTTGCTTTCTCCTCACTTGCAAATATAAGGCATGGGTCGATGATTAAAGTCCATCTATGCACACGCTATTTATGGAGACGCCAGAAAAAAAACGCGCTGAGTATTCTATTCCCTACCCCGCTCTCCTCGCGGTGCTGTGGCGCTATATCCGCCCTTATCGCGGTCGTTTTGTTTTAAGTACTCTGGCGCGCTTGGTCGGAGAATTGGTTTATACAATCAACCCCTATCTCTATGGGGTCATGATTACTCTTATTACTCAAGGCGCGCCGATAAAATCAATCTACATCTTTTTCTTATTATGGGGATCGTGTAACTTCATTCGCGTAGCGGGAACACGCCTAGGACGACTAATTAATAACCGCTTGGCTGAACGCATCGCGATCGATGCAGAGTTGGACGGTTTAGACCAATTAATAAACTGGCCGCTCACCACTCATGAATCTGAAGATTCGGGAAATAAAATTAAACGCATTCAAAAAGGGGCGGAAGGCTTTAAACAAATTCTACGACTATGGCAAGATCGATGGATTGGCGTCTTCAGCCATATTATTCCAATGTTAATTGTAGTAAATTTTACCAGCTGGAAGCTTGGTTTGCTGCTAGCCAGTTTTCTTGCTAGTTATTACCTATTATCACGCCCACTACTGGCCCGCGCTGGACGCCTGGCCAGAAGAGTGAACAGGCAGGAAGAAGAAGTTGGCGGTTTTGTTTTTGAAATAGTCAGCAATGTACGTACCACTAAGGTGATGCACCTATATCCATGGCTGCGCCACCATCTAAACAGTCTAACCGAGGAGCTATACCGTCGCATTAAAACTCGCAGTGCCGCCTTTCAAAGTGCCGGCACCATCAACAGCTACTACGCTCAAATCATTCGTCTTCTCTTTACCGGCTATATTATTTTAGCTGTTACGCGCGGTCAACTAACCACCGGTTTTCTTCTGATGTTTATCATGTATTTTTCTAATTTGCGCGACTCCACCGAACAGTTTAGCGAAAGCGTGGAAGAATTCTCCATTGCACGGCACCACATTGCGCGCTTTGAAAATGCCCTTACCATCTCTGCCAACAATCCAGAAAACGGCGCACTTCCTTTCCCCGCTAATTGGCAAAAAATTATTATCCATAATTTATCATTTGCTTACGGCACCAATAAAGTTATTTCTCATCTTAACCTAACTATCAATCGCGGAGAACGGTTGGGCATTGTTGGGCTCTCCGGCGCTGGCAAATCTACCCTATTTAAATTATTGCTTAAAGAACACCAACATTTCACCGGCGACATACTATTTAATTCCGTATCGATACGTGACATTGAGCCGAACTCATTTGCCAACCATACCGCCGTTGTACTCCAAGATACCGAGGTTTTTAATTTAAGTTTAAAAGATAACATTATATTAAGTTCAATAAATGCAACAAATACAGACGCTAAACTCGCTAAAGCCCTTGAAATTTCCCATGTTCAAGAATTCTTAAATAAACTCCCAAATGGTGTAGATACCCTTATTGGCGAAAAAGGAGTAAAATTATCAGGCGGAGAACGCCAACGTGTGGGCATCGCCCGTGCTGTTTTTAAAGAACCACAAATTTTGTTCCTTGATGAAGCCACGTCGCATTTAGATGTTGAATCTGAAGAAAAAATACAAGATTCACTCCACAAATTTTTTAAAGAGGTTACCGCTATTGTTATTGCCCACCGCCTCACAACCATTAAAGAAATGGACCGAATTGTATTAATTGATAATGGAAAAATAGTTGAGGAGGGATCATTTACTCAGTTATACAAACAAAGAGGTAAATTTTTTGATTTGTGGGAAAAACAAAAATTATAAAATTTGCCCTTACTGCTACAATAAGTTAATTAACATATGCCTTTTCTCTCACCATCATCACCAAACAAAAGCACCCCCGCTTCTCGCCGAGCGGCTACTATCCGTAGTTGGCAAATGTCGCGGCGCATGGAAGAAAGCCCCCAATCGCGAGGGATAAGCAGCATCTCCGACAAAATTAAAACAACTACTTTCCAAAAACGTGGCGACCAGGTGGTGCGCGGGGTGGCTGGTAAAACAAATACCGGCACTGCCGGGAGTATTAAAGATTTACTCAGTAGAGGCTCCCGCTCTATGCCAACCTCTCCCAAACCATTAGGCGGAGGAATAAACTCAAATTTTCGTCCCATAAAATAAATTGCATGCCCCCTACCAAAAAAATCCACGCAAAAGAAACCGACGCCCACAAACGCCTTGATATTTTTGTAAGTGAAAAATTAAAAATAAGCCGCTCTCAGGCGCAAAAATTAATTAGTGACAATCGAGTAACAATTAACGGAACCTTGCCAAAAAAAGCAGGAGATACTGTGAGGGCTGGCGACACCATTGCCATTTCGAATCCCCCTCGCGGGGGTGAGAAATCTCTGGCTCACTCACCTGTCATTCTGAGCGAAGCGAAGAATCTAGATCCTTCGCTGGCGCTCAGGATGACAATAAAAAAACCCAAAATCATCGCCGAAACTCCCGACTACATTGTTGTGAACAAACCCACCGGTCTCCTCGTACACCCCACCCAAGCAAAAGAAAAAAATACCCTAGTTAGCTGGCTTTTAAAAAAATATCCCGAGATAAAAAAAGTTGGGGATTCATATCCCCCCCTGCCCGAGGGGGGGTCACGGGGGGGAGGGAGTGTCCGCCCCGGGATCGTCCACCGCCTCGACAAAGAAGCTTCCGGACTTTTAGTGGTGGCACGAACACAAAAAATGTTCAACCATCTTAAAAATCAATTTAAAAATCGAACTATCGAAAAAGAATACTGGGCACTGGTGCACGGCAAAGTTGCCAAGGACTGGGATGTTTTGGAGTTCCCTATTGCCCGTTCCGAAAATGCCGAGCGCATGGCCGCCCGCCCACTCAAACAGTCTGTCATTCCGAGCGAGCCTCGCGGCGACGAGGGATCTCTGTCTCAATCACCAAACGGACAGAGATCCTTCGCTCCGACTCAGGATGACAACGGTGAGAAGGATGCACGGACCGAATTCTTCGTCGAACGCCGCTTCGTCAACTTCACCCTTCTTAAAGTTATTCTTCACACCGGCCGCATGCACCAAATTCGCGTGCATATGTTAGCCTATAACCACCCGCTGGTTGGTGACCCCTTGTACACGCAAAAAAAACAAAAACGCACCTGGGATAAAAAACTGGGCCGGTTATTTTTACACTCGGCCAAGTTGGCGTTTACAGATTTAGATGGGGATAAGCATACGTTTGAGTCTGAGTTGCCGAAGGAATTAGAAAAATTTTTAAACCAACTTTCTTAAATGCAACACCCTTGGACTTCTCCAAGGGTGTAGACTTTGAAACGGGAACTACTTCACCGAACCTTTTGCGACGAGCGTCACGACGAGCTGGTCGCTGTCGATGTGGAGGCGGTACAACGCTCCGCCCTGAGCGAGCCCCGACTGCCGGAACGCTCCCGACATTGCTTCCTTCCCCGCGCACACCACGGTGCCGTCTGGGAGGATTCGTACCGCTTCCTTGATGGAAGGGTAGAGAGCTTGAGCCATGGAACAAAACGGAACCTCCTCGCCGTCCGCGAGCACGAGGACCGAACCACTGCTCCGCTTCTCGAGCGATGCGGCCCCACCCCAGAGGCTCAAAACCTGCTGGTTCGGGTGATTTTTGAGCCCAACCGCGTCGCGCGTGTCACGGTGCCGCGTTGCCTCGCCACGGATGACGAGCGGGATCTCGCTCGGCAGGTACGCCTGGAGACTCGCCACTTCCTTCCAGCCTTTCTCGGTCATCGTCGGGTTCGGTCCATCTTTCTTTTCTCCATGCGTGATTACCCAGATCGACATGTTGGCCCTCCGCTCTTCTGTTGGTTGGTGTGCTGAACGCAGCGAACAATCTTTATCGATTTTAATTAGACAAAAACTTTTCGCTACGCTCAGAATGATAAAGCCAATATAACCTAATTTCAAAGTGCCTATTTTACGAGCAACGCTGCCACTAGAAATTACCCAGCGGTAACGCTAGCCTCATTAATTTTCCTAACTACTCCACTCTTGGCATCTACCTCCACCAAATCACCATCCTTAAAAACCTTAGTGGCAATTTTAGTGGCAATCACGCATGGTTTCCCCAATTCACGCGACACAATCGACGCATGACAGGTCAACCCGCCTTCATCTGTAACAATTGCTGCTGCTTTTTTCATAGCCGGAACCATATCTGGATCAGTCATCGAGGTAACCAAAATTTCTCCGTCCTGTAGCTGTTCCGTTTGGTATTCCATTAATATGAGCCGGACGCGCCCTTTAGCATATCCCAAACTTGCCACTACCCCCTTAACTTCATTGGTTACAATTGGTGGAGCCAGTTCGTCTGCAATAACACGCTCTGCCGCCGATCCATTCCACATCTCTATAATTCCATTACGCAGCAAACAGGCATACGCGCTAAGTCGCTCTCCCATGACCTGACGATGACTCACACTCACTGCATCATCTTTGAGAGCCAAAAGCATCTCGGACGCAGTTAACTGCCGCAGCGACACAATATCAACTTGCAGCCGTTCGGCAATCTCTTGAAATAGGGGGTAAGACCATAACAGTGCCTTGCTCATGGCAGCTTTGCGACTTTCGTTAAGCACATTAATAGATCGAAAAAATTCTAAAATCATTTTATCGTTCTCCGTGGGGGCATAATAACAGAGCCGTGCGGTTTCGCGATCGCGGGTTTTAGTAAATGTTGTTAAGTGGCTATCAAGCTCAAGCATGGCTGTTTTGTCACGAATTGTAACTACAATTGCCGCAATAGCTTGATCTAAATTAAACGGTTGTACATGGTGGTTAACTGGTACCCAAGCAAACTCACGTGCATAATTTTCTACACGATGATAAAGAGCTGGATAAAAACGACCGAGTTGTTCAATAATTTCAGCCGTTGTTTTTGTAAACAAATTTTCCAACTTCTGATCGTAGATAGCTCGGACAATAAGTAAAAGTGAAAGCCGCTCACGGCCATAATCAGTAACCTCACGGCCGGTGATAAGTTTAGTGTATATTTCTGGCGTAAGTGGTTGAGACAAAAGCGAAGTCAGCACTCCACCAACCGCCCCATCAACTAATTTAGGAAATCCATACAGGGCAAACTTAACACGAAAGAGTCGTACAAACTCTTCCAACTGCTTTCTAAGGGCGAGGTCATCAAGATGAATGAAATCAGTAAAATAGAGCTGACGACAGAATCTCAAGAGTTCAACGTCGGCTTTGGCTAATGCTGCCAAAAATTGCGTTCGACTCTCGGGAATAGGAACAACTTCCTTAAGCAACCACTCAGCAAAACGTGCCTGATCAGCTGGGTCGTGGTACACACTCGTAAGTTGTTTTTCAATAGTTACAAACCATTTCTCTGGTCGCCAGCCAATTGAATGCAGCAAGCTTTCATGTACACCCTCCACAGACAAATGCATATAAAAAGGTAGTCTAATGCCCGCTTGAATAAATTTTTCCCAAGCCATACAACATATTTTAATAATAAACAACATATCATATAGTCTTTTATACTTACTGCCAATACTTTCGTCAAAAATAATTAATAGAGTTGACAAAATAGCTAAAATAAGGTATAATTTTAGTATTAAAATGTTGTCGGAAATACCGGCAAATTACCACACTTAAATGGACAGCCGCAACACAATTTCGTTAAGTTGCGCGCGATGATTTCGTCAAATCATATGAAACTCAATACTACCCTCCAAAAATTTGGTCTTAAACCAAAAGAAGCGGCTATTTACTTAGCAGCTCTTGAATTAGGTTCCGGCTCGGTGCAAAATATTGCGGCCAAGGCCGGGGTAATCAGGTCGACGGCATATGAAATTTTGGAAGTTCTTAGAGAAAAAGGTCTGGTAACTACTTACCTTAAAAAACACATTCGCTGGTTTAGCGCTGAAGATCCCGATCAAATATGGGAGTGGGCCCAACGCAAGGTAGACATTCTTAAAGAAGCCATACCGGAACTCACCAAACTGGCGGGGAGTGCGCGCCGGCGCCCCTCAGTTCGTTTTTATGAAGGCAAGGAAGAAATGAATATTGTATTCAATGAAATTCTAACTGAAGCCGATACACTAATTGGTCTTGGTTCCAGCGATGACTTATTCCGCGAAATGAAGGACACACACAAATTTTTTTTAAAACAGCGTATCGCCAAAAAAATTCCTTTGCGCATCATTTTACGTGACACCCTCTTTGCGCGTGAACGTCAACGTCAAGGACCAAAAGAATTGCGTGAAGTTAAACTCATTAGTGAAAAATATTCGTATCATGGACAACTGTATGTTTGGAAAAATAAAATTGCCCAGTTCTCATTTAGAGATGATTTTGTTGCTGTTGTTACTGAGAGTCGAGAACTCGCCGACATGCAGCGCGCCCTATTTGAAAATCTCTGGGCGCTACTTCCGCGTTGACACTCGCCTTAATTACCGCTACACTATCGTCCAATCGCCATTCGTCATTATATAATTTATGTCAGGTATTCTTGTCGTCATCTCCTCCCCTTCCGGGGGAGGCAAAGATTCAGTCATCAACGCGCTCCTCAAACAAATTCCAAGCTCAACGCGATTTGTTACCACCACTTCCCGACCGCCTCGCCCAGGAAATATTGAGGGTGTTGATTACCACTTTGTATCTGAAACCGAATTCAAACAAAAAATTGCAAATGGTGAAATGATTGAATACAACTTTTACGCTGGCAACTACTACGGTACCGAAAAAACAAGACTCGCCGATTGCCTCCAAAAATATGCCCTCGTTTTAACGCAAATCGAAGTTAATGGTAAACACAACCTTTCCAAGTCTCATATCCCCCATCTGTCTATTTTTCTTATTCCAGAAAGCCTTGAAATCCTCAAAAAACGCATTGAGAAACGTGGCGGTATCAGCCCAGCTATCATTGAGGAACGCCTAGCCATAGCCAAAAAAGAAATCGAGGAATCAAAAGACTACGACTACAGAATTATAAACGCCGAGGGAAAATTAGCGGAAACTATTGATAAAATAGCTAAAATTATCGAACCGTATCTCAGCGGAGATAAAATGCTTGACAAAAAAAGGTAATTAGGCTAGAATAAGGCCCATCCGAGAAACTGGAAACTGGAAACTGGAAACTTGGGATCACCAAACCCTAATTTCTAATTTCTAATTTCTAATTTCATCCTGCTTGGATTATATTGATATGGCAGAACAAACTAACCAAACCACCGCGCCTATAAAAACATACAAACCAGGTATGGTTGTAAAAGTTCACCAAAAAATTAAAGAACTTAATGCCAAAGGCGAAGAAAAAGAACGTATTCAAATTTACGAAGGCACTATTATTGCCGTACACCATGGCGGTGAAGCTGGGGCTACCATTACAGTGCGTAAAATCTCGGAAGGTGTAGGGGTAGAAAAAATCTTTCCAATCAACGCCCCAATTATCGATAAAATTGAAGTAGTAAAAAAATTTGCTGTCCGCCGCGCCAAGCTTACTTATTTACGTGGCGACTTTAAACGAAAGATGAAGGAAGTAAAGAAAATTTAAAAAATTCTAAACCAATAGAAAAACGACGGCCAAATGGTCGTCGTTTTAAATTTTATAAACTGGAAACTGTTGACCTGCCTCCTGCATGCGCCCTGCCTGCACAGACAGAAGGCATGGCGCAGACAGGCTATGAACTACAAATATCGTCCTGTCCAACTCTTTTTATTTTTCTTAATCTCGGCCGGAGTTCCTTCTGCTACCACTTCTCCACCTTTGCTGCCGCCTTCTGGGCCCAAATCAATCACCCAATCACTAGAACGAATAACATCTACGTTATGTTCAATAATAATAATGGAATTGCCCTTACCAACTAGTTGAATAAGAACTTGCAAAAGACGTTTCGTGTCTTCAAAATGAAGTCCGGTTGTTGGTTCATCCAAAATATAGAGCGTTTTACCAGTTGAGGTGCGTGACAATTCTTGCGCCAGCTTAATACGCTGGGCTTCACCGCCAGAAATAGTGGTGGCGGGCTGACCAAGCTGCATATAACCAAGACCCACCTCTCGGAGCACGTTGAGTTTGTCGGCAATTGCCGAAAATCCATTAAAGAAACGATGTGCTTCTTCTACTGTCATTTTTAGCACGTCGGCAATATTTTTATTATGGAAATGAATTTCTAGGGCTTCCTGGCTATAGCGTGAACCACCGCATTCGGTACATTCTACATACACATCGGCCAAAAATTGCATTGGTATTCGCACATATCCTTCGCCGGCACAGGCTTCACAGCGACCACCCTTTACATTAAAACTAAATTTACCGGCGTCATAATTACGCATGCGAGCTTCGGGAAGCGAGGCGAATAAATCGCGAATTAAGGTAAATACACCGGTATAAGTGGCCGGGTTACTGCGGGGCGTTCGGCCAATTGGGCTTTGGTCGATTGCAATTACTTTGTCGATATTGGACAAACCTTTTATACTCTTATGAGCGCCCGGTTCATCTTTAGCACGATAAAAATATTTTGATAACGCCTTACCCAAAATATCAATTACGAGTGTTGATTTGCCTGAACCAGACACACCGGTAATAGAAACAAGTTTGCCAAGAGGAATTTCTACATTTATATTTTTAAGGTTGTGGGCGCTCGCGCCAACTACCATTATGGATTTACCGTTTTCTTTCCTGGCCGAACGTTTCTTAACCAAATCGGTCATATCGGTACGACCGAACAAATAATCTGCGGTAAGCGACTGCTTTATTTTTTTAAGTTCGACAAGAGTGCCGGCGGCAACAATTTCACCACCATAAACACCTGCCCCTGGGCCAACATCAACAATATAATCAGCTGCGAGCATCATGGCCGGATCGTGTTCTACAACTATTACGCTGTTTCCTAAATCACGTAAATATTTAAGCGTGTCAATCAACTTTTGGTTATCGCGCGGGTGAAGCCCAACTGAGGGCTCATCCAAAACATAAATAACCCCGGTAAGCCCTGCCGAAAGTTGAGAAGCCAGCCGCACACGCGTTATTTCACCACCCGACAACGTGTTCATAGCGCGACTTAGACTTAAATATCCCAGGCCAACCCTATCTAAGTTATCCAATCGCGGAATAATTTCTTTAATAATTGGGTCAAATATTTTAGTTTTTTCTGGTGCAATTTTTATTTTTTTTAAAACAGTCCCAACTTCTTCCACACTCATACCAGAAAGCTCAGCGATGGCGTACTCCCCTACTCGAACCGCAAGCGACTCTACTCGGAGTCTCTTACCTTGGCAGATAGGACAAATTTTTTCGCGCATGTATTGCTCAATTTCTTTACGCACATAGTCGGAACTTGTATCCAAATGCTTTTGCATTAAGTCCGGAATGACACCAGAAAATGTTATTTTCTTGCCTTCGATCTGATAAAATTCCTCACCAGTTCCATATAAAATTAGATCAACAATTTTAGCCGATAATTCGCTAAGTGGTGTGTGCACCGAAAAATGATGTTGTTCGGCTACGGCCGCTAAAATTTTTTGATATCCGTTTTGGTTACCGGTAATACGCGTCCAGGGTTGAATAGCTCCTTCCGCCAAAGTAAGGCGGGTATTTGGTATTACCAAATTAGGGTCCACCTCCATAGTGACCCCAAGACCAGTACAGCGCTGGCAAGCGCCATAAGGACTATTAAAGCTAAAGCTCCGCATGTCAAGAGGTGGAATAAGCTTACCACATGAAGGGCAGAGGCCAACCGTTGAGACAAGCTGTTCTTGTTCGTCCGTTACAATTATCACCATCCCATTGCTTAAATCAAGGGCAACCTCCACCATCTTAGTTGGATCCTCCTTTTTAATATTGGTAATAGTGCCAACTAGAAGTTCCACTGTATGAGTAGTGCCCTGATCAAAATGATAAGAAAGTAATTCGTTAATTTTAAATTTCTCACCATCAATTCTAACCCATTCATAACCAGATTTTTCTATCTTATCCAAAAGCGCTCTTTGTTCCACCGCTTCATCGCGCACAATTGGAGAATATACTGCAACCGGACCACCGCGACGAGCTAATTGGCGAACTTTTTCTACCACACCACCCGGAGTAAAAGACTCCACGGCCACACGGCATTCTGGGCAATACTGGGTACCAACCCTAGCAAACAAAAGACGAAAATAGTCGTAAATTTCTGTTACCGTGCCAACCGTCGAACGTGGATTTACTACCGAAACTTTTTGGTCAATGGCAATGGTTGGCGACAGACCTTCAATCGCGTCCACCTCCGGTTTATCCCGTACATCCATAAATTGCCGCGCATAACTCGACAGCGATTCAGCATAGCGACGTTGACCTTCCACATAAATAGTGTCAAAAGCCAAGCTCGATTTTCCCGAACCGGACAAACCAGTGAACACAACTAATTTATTTTTTGGAATCTTGAGCGTTACATTTTTTAAATTATGCACGCGCGCACCCTTTATAAACAAACTATCCTTCATAACATAACAACTAATTTAATTTAAAATATCCTGCCTTAGTGCGATCAGCATCGCCTTCATCGATATCAGTAATCTTGTCGGCATTTATATCGAATCTAAACCCTTTTTGAATGCGTTCTAAGGGGATAAAATACTTTTGATTAATAAAAGTAAGGTTTGTTTTACCATTTTGGGAACCCAAGAAAAAGCCATCATCACCCAAATCTTTAACTTCATTCCCATCGATACCCACCCAATGATTTTCATCTTTCGGGTCACACGATTCATTCATCTCAATTTTAACAACAAACCCCTTAAGCCCGCCACGACCTGCTTCATTGCACCAATTTACTTCATCATTCAATTCTTTCCAACCATCAGCATTAAGGCGCATAAAATAGGTTTGGCTATCAGACGAAGTGTTGCCAGAAACAACTATACTATCAACTTCACTCATTTGATCGCTAGCGCTGCTCCCTTTATTACAAACCGCCCACAATTCTTCCTCTTTAACATCAGTAATCTCAGGGAGTTCCCAACCTTCAATATTTAGAGGATCAACACAGCCCGATTCACCCATCAAGGGGTGATAGGTAATCTTTCCAGAAATAGTGGCATCACCACAAAAATAATAGTTCGGATCTTTTTCATCAAAATTACTGCATAATTGACCAGAATTTTGGCAATAATCACCCGTACACACTTGACTACCTGCCCCTTGAACCAAAAACCGCTTCCCACAAAAAAAGTTGGCTTCATTTTTATCGTTCGAACTCTCATTTTTAAAAGTTAAATTATATTCCAATTTATCCGGCGGAATAATTTTCTTCTCTTGTTCAGCTTTGGTAGAGTCAGCTACCTGAAAAAAATTCTTCCCTTCCCTCATGTCTTTTGGCAAATCCGAACAAAATTGTGTTAATGTGTTTTGTTTTCGTACCATCCAAACTTGTGGCAGGCGTATATTAACTAAGGCCGGATTTAAAGCATTCAAAATAAAATATGATAGATACATTAAAAATAAACCCATTAAAGCGCCGGCAATACGCTTTTTAGCACTGGTAATAGACTCACTATTGCCGCCAGACGTTACCCACTGAAAACCGGCCAACATCACCATTATAACAGCCACAATAGCGGCGATAGTTACTGCATAACGATATATATATTGAATAAATTGGCCTAAATGTGCAAATTGCGTCTTTCCTCCAAAAGAAATTTTGGTTACCGTTTTGCCGGCTGGCAAACATTTACCCCAACCGTCTTGGGAGCAAGGATCTTCACCAGTAACCCAGCCGCTATTTCTATCATTAACCGGCAAATCTTCACATTTTTTCCCCAAAACTTGCGCACGCACATCACAACAATCTTTTTCCTTCCAACAGAGGGGGTTGAATTCCGGTATTACCTTAGCATCTACTGCAAAAATCGGCCCTACTGGCCATATCAGAAGCAACAAAGAAATAAAACCAATTAGAATAGTGCGACTACGCATAGAAACATTATTTAATACTATTCAAAATAACATCCCACGTCTCTAGTGGTATAACGCCCTCAATCTTACGTCCATTTATAAAAAAAGTTGGTGTTCCTTGTACTCCAAAACGAATCGCATCTAAATAATCTTGTTGCACTTCTTGCTTCGCCTTATTTGAAGCTAAACAGGTGCGCAATTTCATCTCGTCCAGCTGGGTATCAGCCGAGATTCTAGTGATCTCATTATTATTTAATGGGGTTGGTAAGGTATTTTGTTCTCTATATAATAAATCATCCACTAACCAAAACCGCCCTTGAAAATGGGCGCAGGAAGCTAACTCCGAGAGTTCGGTTGCACCGGGATGGGTTGACTCAACCGGCACATCACGCACAATATATTTTATTTGATTTGAATATTTCTGCACCACCTGCCTCATAATAGGTGCTGCCCGCAAACAATTAGGACACTTAAAATCAATAAACTCAACAATAACGACTGGGGCTTCATCCCTTCCAAGCCATGGGTCATCAGGCGTCTCAAGATCTTTTCGATCTATTGTCTGAGCTTCTTTTCTATTATTAGAGAGGGAGGCAGTAAATGATCCTGCAAGTTTACCGCCTTGTCCATGCTGTATCATCCACCAATATTTAACAATCAAAAAAACAAACACACCCGCAAGAATAATGGCTACTGTACCAATTATCATTAGCACTCGCCCCCACCAACGCTTATACCAAGGCACCATTTTGTCTAACATCTCCATAGTCTAATATATCGTCTGCTCCCTGCTTCATTAAAGTCAGCAAACTACCCAATAGTATACCATACAAAACAATAAATCAATACCACCGCCTTTAGGGATAAAAAACACATTGACAGTCTCGCCCTGCTATGATATACTGAAATTCATTATTATATATTATGAAAGAAACCGTTTATAATTCAATTCAACTAATTTTTGCACTTATCCTAACTATCCTCATATTGCTCCAACAAAAAGGGTCTGGTTTGGGGCAAGTTTTTGGCGGTTCCAGCAATGTCTACGCCACGCGTCGCGGTCTTGATAAAATTCTTCACACTCTTACCATTGTTATTTCTGTACTGTTTTTTGGATTTTCCAT
Source organism: uncultured Gammaproteobacteria bacterium (assembly GCA_964533715.1). Classification (GTDB taxonomy): domain Bacteria; phylum Patescibacteriota; class Patescibacteriia; order Magasanikbacterales; family GWA2-37-8; genus CAZHNI01. The sequence continues at coordinate 32,591 of CAZHNI010000011.1, forward strand.
TGCCCGTCTCGTTTTGTAGCTCGGCCTCTTCCTAACTTATAGTTATAACTTCCTGCCCACATCTGTCATCATTGGCAGGCATTATCTTATTCTTCTCCGGGCGCCGTGTCTTTGGTGGGCGCCGGCAATTAGGTTCGTATGATTTTGTCTCGACTAGTTAAACAACTTCGTAAATATACAACTCAAAAAAATGAAACGGCTTCGCTAGACAAGCGTCTGGTTGATCGTTTGCGAGAAAAACGTTTGCCAAGCTTATCACAATTTAAATATATTCGAGTCTTTTTAAATCCAAAAGAAAAAAAATTGTTATGGTTGTCTTCTCTTTTGGTTATCATTGGTATGTTTGGTTTGCTTGCTCAATTTGGAACAAAACACATTATCCAAAAACCAAAAATAGGTGGCGAATACATCGAAGGATTAATCGGACAGCCCAAATATCTTAACCCGCTATTTTCTAGCGCAAACGATGTAGACAGCGACATAACATCCCTGTTATACCGCGGGTTATTTTCTTCAAACAACACAGGCATACAACCAAATTTAGCCGAAAGCTATACCGTGAGCCCCGACGGCAAAACCTACACAATAAGTCTCAAAAAAAATGAACACTGGTCTGATGGTGAAACAATTACCGCCGACGATGTTATTTTTACAATTGAAAGCATATCAAACCCCGAAGTAGGCAGCCCCTTGATTGCAGCTTTTCAAGGTGTTCAAACAGAAAAAGTAGATGATGCAACCATCCGCTTCACTCTTAAAGAACCATACGCTCCATTTTTAGAAAATCTTACTGTCGGTATTCTCCCGGCCCATATTTGGGATGAAATTGCCCCCTCCAATTTGCGCCTCACCAACAACAACCTACAACCGGTAGGTAGCGGACCGTGGATGTTTAGCAAACTCAAAAAAGACAGTGGGGCTATTCAAACATATTCCCTCGTTCCCAACCCATACTTTTCCGGGAAAAAGCCTTATTTCAAAAATCTTACTTTTAAATTTTTCCCCGATTATTCCAGCGCCTTAGAAGCGCTCAAAGGGCAATCTATTACAGCCCTTGGCTTTATTCCGCACGATGACAATGCGCATTTAACCACAAAAAATCTTAACCTCTTTAAATTAACTCTTCCCCAATATACCGCCATTTTCTTTAATCAGAACCAGCAGCCTTTTTTAAAAAATGATTCTGTGCGCAAAGCACTTGTTTTGGCAATTGACCGATCTTTACTTATAGAAAAAGGGCTATACGGAGCCGGCCATATAACCAATTCTCCGCTCGTAAACTTGTCTATCCCCGCTTCAACTACCTTCCAATTTGATAAGCAGAAAGCTATGGAATTGCTCGATGCGGCCGCTTGGACACGAATTGAGCCTGAGGAATATTTTAAATTGCGCTCCGAAGAACTAAACAAAACTACAACGACTTCTACAACCGTCTCTGTTTCTTCCACCCCGGCAGAGATAACGGCAGCCAAAGAAAATAACAAACAAATTAATTCCTTTATCCGTCAAGAAATGAACCCCGACCAGCCGTTTTATCGAAAAGATAAAAATGGCAATATTTTAAGCATCGTTATTACAACTGCTGACACCCCGGAATACAGGCGCGTTGGTGAATTGATCGCAAGCATGTGGCGTACAGTGGGAGTTAAAACTGTTCTTCAAACAATTTCACCGCGTCAAATTGCCCATGACACAATAAAACCGCGAGCCTATGAAGCTCTTCTATACGGAGAAATTATTGGTGAAGACCCCGATCCATTTCCTTTTTGGCATTCGTCCCAAATAAATTCTCCCGGTCTTAATTTAAGTTTGTACGCCAACCGCAACACAGATAAACTACTCGAAGACGCTCGAGAAACGACTGATGCAGCAAAACGCAATGAACTTTACAAAAAATTTCAAGAAATACTAGTATCTGACATCCCAGCAATATTTCTGTATATTCCAGAACACACCTTTGCGGTTAATAAATCAATAAAAGGAATCGAACTCGGCCAACTGAACGCACCAGAAGATCGCTTTAAATATATTTCCGACTGGTACATAAAAACCAGCTTGGGTTGGAAATAATTACTTCGCTGAACAATTTATGGTGACGTGGCCCTGCATCAGGCTGACCTTTAAAAGACGATGCGGGATAGACTCAATTGGCATATTGCCGCGATGGCGGAATTGGTAGACGCACTGGCTTCAGGTGCCAGCGACCGCAAGGTCATGAGAGTTCGAATCTCTCTCGCGGCACACGAATAACTGGCTAAGTCCTTGCCCCGCATAAGCGCGAAGCGCGTTGTGCGGGGTCTCCTATCCCCACCAACTTATTAAATTATTTAATTAACAATTTTTTCTTCTTTAATTCTCAACCTTAAATATTGTATGATTGACAAACTAAAACCAACAACTAACACTTCCGGCATGCGTAGAACTCGCCGAACCTACCCGCCACGCCGTTTTAATACCGCGCACCAGGGAGTCCCGCAGCCCTTTTTCCAGAACAAGATTATCTCTCCAGCACAGCCTTCGCTCACCCCGGTTAACGCCGGCCAACCAAAATTACGCATCGCGGTTTTGGGTGGGCTCGAAGAAATCGGTCGCAACTGCACGCTTATCGAATATGGCAATGATATCATTCTTATTGACCTCGGCCTCCAATTCCCCGAAGAAGATATGCCAGGTATTGATTATATAATTCCCAACGTAAGCTATCTTAAAGGCAAAGAAAAAAATATTCGCGGCGTCATTATTACACATGGGCACTACGACCACATCGGTGGCATCCCACACCTGCTTCCACAACTCGGCAACCCACCCATTTATGCCCTGCCCATGACTATTGGTATTATCAAAAAACGCCAAGAAGATTTTAAAGGAGTTCAGCCACTTATAATTAACCAAGTGAAAATTTCGGATAAACTCCAATTGGGCAGCTTAGCACTAGAATTTTTCCATGTGAACCACAACATCCCCGATTCTATGGGTATTGTCATTCGCACACCCGAAGGCACTATTGTGCATACCGGCGACTGGAAATTCGACTATCAACCGGTTGGCGAACCGCCAGCCGATCTGCAGCGCATCGCCCACATTGGAAGTGAAGGGGTAACTGCGCTTATCTCCGACTCCACCAATGCTATGCAACCAGGGCACCAAATTTCCGAAAGCGAAATTGGTGTTAACTTGGAATCACTACTCGAAAAAGCTAAAGGCCGCGTTATTATCGGTGTCTTTTCTTCCCTTCTATCGCGTATTAAACAAATTATTGAAATGTCCGAAAAAATGGGCAAAGTAGTGGCACTCGGTGGCTTTTCCATGAAAAGCAATGTGGAAATTGCGAAAGAATTGGGTTACATGAAATTTAGCCCTAAAACGCTTATTGATATTCGCCAAGCAGAAAAGTACCCCTACGAAAAAGTAGTTATCGTTTGCACCGGCGCGCAAGGAGAAAAAAATGCCACCCTCATGCGCATAGCTACCGGCGAACACCGCGAAGTGCACCTTATCCCGGGTGATACGGTCGTATTTTCATCTTCCGTGATTCCAGGTAACGAACGCACTGTGCAACGCCTAAAAG
>CAZHNI010000012.1:0-30595 GCA_964533715.1 uncultured Gammaproteobacteria bacterium
TATCTTAGATACCCATGGTATCACAGATGTTGCGTTAGATTCTGGAATCTAAGTATATTAATAAATTTAAATTAATAATTATTGGTTTATACGAGGTTGGTTTGGCGAAATTGCCGGTGGAGCTGGGCGAATTTGAATTGTTTGGGCAGTTACCGAGCCGTCGTTATTTTGACTTCCACCAACGGAAATAAACGCGCCAGTTGTCAAGTCACTTAATGAGCCATTAGTTGCTTTGCCAATGGTTGTAGAACTGGATAAAAATACAATTTTTGAACCGCCATCTTGAAGCTTAATAGTAACACTTTTGTCATCTTTGTTTAATATTTCACCAGAAATGAATTGGCCTCCGGCTCGGCCCCCCATTCCTCTTCTTGCTCCCCCTCCAAATTGTTGACCACCCCGCGACTGGTTAGGAGGCACACTATTCTTTCCATATTGCATGCCGCCGTAAAAAGACCCTCCGCCGACAATGAGTAGTGCAACTATAAACCCACCAATATATTTGTTATTCATAAGAACTAAATTAAAAATAATTAATTAAAATATGTTATTCGTAACGTAAGGCTACAATTGGGTTAAGGCTGGCCGCGCGCCGTGCCGGGTAGTAACCAAATACAATACCAATTGCCGCCGAAACACCAAACGCCAATAGAATTGAGGAAAGCGAAACCTGTGTTTGTAAAACTCCAAAATAGGTAATGACGTAAGAAACTGCCGACCCCAAACCGACTCCAAACAGTCCACCAATAAACGTGAGGGTAATAGCTTCAGTTAAAAATTGTAAATTAATTTCATTTCGTTTAGCGCCAATAGCTTTGCGTAGACCAATTTCTTTTGTACGTTCCGTTACAGTAGTTAACATCATGTTCATAATACCAATACCTCCCACCACCAAGGAAATAGCCGCCACCGCTGCAAGCAAAATAGTAAATGTTTGGGTAACACTTGAGGCTGTTGCTAAAATATCGGCCTGGTTCAAGGCGCTAAAATCCGCCAGCTGAGGGTTAGAAATATGATGGCGTGTTAAAAGGAGGCCAGTAATTTGCTGTTGTATAGTAGCCATGGAATTTTGATCCGTGGCCTGCACGCTGATGGTGGTAACATAATTATCACCTGCCAAAAAACGTTGTGCTGATGTGAGAGGTATAAAAATCATATCATCTTGGCTGCCAAAACCAGTGCCACCCTTTACGGTGGTCATACCTACAACCTTAAATTCCATTCCTTTAATTCTAATAATTTGTCCTACCGGATTTACATCAGCCCCAAATAAATCATCACGCACCGTAGGACCAATTACCGCCACTTTAGATAAACTTTTTAGATTTTGATCGGAAATAAAAGTTCCCTGGTCAATTTGGATATTACGCACTGTTGGGTATGCTGGCACGGTTCCTACCACGGAAGTATTAGTATTTTTCCCTTTGCTGGTAACTTGGTAACGCCCAGATAATTCTGGAGCTACCGCTTTGGCTAGCGTAATTTCTTTAGTTATTGCGTCGGCATCTTCCTGGGTGAGCGTGCGGGCCGAGCCGCGTCCGGCATTTACCTGAAAACCTGGGCCACGTTGAGCCCCTGGAGTAATCAAAACCAGATTTGAACCAATCGATTGAATGCGCGCTTGTATAGAAGTCTGTGCACCCTGGCCAATAGAGACCATTGCAATAACCGAAGCAATGCCAATTACAATTCCTAAAATAGTTAAAAAAGATCGGGCTTTATTGGCAGATAAAGCAAAATAAGTTTCTTCAAATACGTCAGTAATGATCATATGATATTAGCCACGCGCTGGTTAACGGTTTTTGCATCGCTTATGATAGAGCCGTCTTTAATATGAATTATTCGTTCCGCATGTTCGGCTACATCACGCTCGTGCGTAATTAAAACAATAGTACGACCTTGTCCACGATTTAATTTTTGAAAAGTAGCCAAAACAATATCTCCGGTTTTAGAATCTAAATTGCCTGTCGGTTCATCTGCCAAAATAATAGCTGGGTTATTTACGAGTGCCCGCGCAATGGCCACGCGTTGAATTTGCCCACCCGAAAGTTGATTGGTGAGATGATTGTACCTGCTTTCATCCAAACCAGCTGCCCGCAGAGAGTCCTCCGCGCGTTTTTTTCGTTGTTCGCGTGGGACCTGTGCGTATACCAAAGGCAACATAGTGTTACGAAGCACCGTAGCCCGCGGTAACAGGTTAAACGCTTGGAAAACAAAGCCAATTCGGCTTTTACGTATGTCCGCCAATTCATCATCGGTTAATTTTGATACATCCTTACCTTCTAAAAAATAGGAACCACTCGTTGGTGTGTCCAGCGCTCCTAAAATATGCATTAAAGTAGATTTGCCAGAACCACTTGGCCCCATAATAGCCACAAATTCACCGTCGCGTATCGAAAAAGTTACTCCTTTAAGAGCGTGGAATTCGCTGCCGTCACCGCTGATGTATGTTTTAACAACGTTATTAATTTCAATCATATTTAGTCAGCTCGTTGCACGCGAACCGTGCCGCCAGCACCTCCGAATCCGTTTCCACGTCCAGTATTACCAAAAAGGCTTGGAGCACTTTGACTCTGGCTAGTAGCTTGTGCGGTGGTAATAGTGCGAACTATAATTTGGTCGCCTTCTTTAAGACCAGACATAATTTCAGTGTCTGTATCATTAGAAATGCCAGTTTGAACTGGGATCTGTTTTGGGGTAACCGTGGTGGTAATAGCCTGTCCATCTTGACCAGACACACCTTCAAGCACTTGCACATATTGGTTATTACCCTGGGTTTTAATAGCACTGGAGGGTACCATTAAAACGTCCGGTTTTACTTCAGTTATAATTGTTGCGCTCACACTCATGCCAGATTTAACTCTGTCATCCTGGGTGTCAAAATTAATTTTAACTGCATACGATACAACCCCCTGAGAAACCGTGCCCAAAGTATCAACCTCAGCCACTTGGCCAGTCATGGTAAGGCCGTCAATTGCATCAAAAGTTAGAGTAGCTTTTTGACCAACCTTAACTTTGGCCGCGTCTACCTCATTTAAAGAAAGCTCGGCCATTTGCTGCGCCCCAACAACGGTGGCAATAGTACTCCCCGAACCAACCGTATCATGTACTTTGGCATTAATTTTAGCTAAGACACCAGCAATGGGTGCTCTAATGGTATAATCGGCCAGTTTAGATTGTGCATCGAAAAGCGCGGTTTGGCGTTGTTTTACCGACAATTCCTGGCTTTGTAAATCTAACGGATTGGTACCAGATTCAAGTTTAGCAAGCGAGGCCGTTCTTTCAGCAATTGTTCTGTCTGCTGTAGTAATTGCATCTATATCCGACTGAATATTATTTTTAATGGATAAGAGATTAGATAAGTGAGAGTTTGTTTTACTGGTGTAAGAATTAAGATTGGAAATAGCTGTATCTGCCAGCGCATTCGGACGATTCCCCCGCTCAGTTAGTCTATCTTCATAAAATTGAATAAGATTATTGGCGCTCTTAAGCGCTTCGGTTAAATTTTTTGCTGTTGCATAAGTCTCATTAACCAAAGCGGTAATTTGTTCCGGGGTAGCCGAACGATCAGTAGTTTTATAGTCATTAAAGTTAGCATCATATGCTGCCCTGGCCAATTGATAGCGGGCAGACGCGTCATCGCGATAGCGGTTAACTTTGTCGTCATAAGTGCTCACGGCATTTACATAATAGTCCATGTTCCACTGGTTTGGGCTAAACGTGTTTCCAAGCAAAGTATCATGAAGCCCGGCAACAACAGTGGGGAAATCCAAAAAAGCATTCGCCACCGTTGTAAAGCCATCCTCGTAAGTTTTGGACAAATCTGTAGTAGCCGATTGTTTTGAATCTTGAGCAGCGGCTAAAGAGTTTTTGCTTTGTATAATGGATAGATCATCGGCTGGCTGCTGTAATTTTTGTAAAGAAAGTTTGGCGCTGTCTAAATTAAGCTCTGCATCTCGCACCGCTTTAATAGCATCAGTCGCATCTAACTGTGCTATAACAGTACCAGCTTTAACACTCTGCCCTTCTGGTATTGGCAATCTAAGCAATGTACCGCCTGCATTTGGTTTAACGTCTAACTGATTAGAAGCAGAAACCTGGCCGCTACCAGTTACCGAAAGTGACAGTGTCCCGCGGGTAACTGTTCCCAGCACATATTGCGGTACGGCGCTCTTAGCTGTTATAGAAACATATATTTTATAGCCCACAAATAAAAAAAGCGCTAAAGCGATTCCAGAAATAATTTTGTGTTTGGTAATTGCTGCCCAAATTTTTTTCATCATATAAATTAAAATGGGTAAAAATTTTCACACCTCTGCTTCAAAAAGGCTACAGAGGTTGTGAAAACTGTTGCTCATTACCGTCTCGCTTTCAGGACCTTCAACATATTAAAATCGAAAGCCGTGAAAAAGTTGACGTCCCATCCCGCGGTTGTTTTTACCTAAGCGGCTTTGTAAAAGCGTCAGACGCTTGTCAGCCTGCGCTTGGGTTATAATGCCCTTAGAAACTAAAGCCTGCAGTTGGGTTTTTAATTTGTTTGTCTGGTATTCTTTAAGTTTGGTATTTAAGGTATCTTGGGAAATACCTTTTTCGTCAGCCAATTGTTTAAGGCTCTTTCCATCAGCCCAGGCATTTTTTACATCATCAACGCTCACTCCCAAAATATCGGCCTCAGCTTGAAAGAGTGTTTGCTGGTGAGTAGCTATCTCATCCGGGTTTTGTGTTCCCAAACCGCCAAACATGCCGCTTGCGGCTACCGGTGAGATTGTTAGTAAACTCATGCCCAAGATAGGAAAAAGTGCGTATAGAAGTGTTTTGTGTTTCATGGTGATTAAAAATTATAGTGGTAGTGCATATACCGGTATTATACACTTCCATAATTTAAGTGTGTGTCTTTCGACCTTTCGCTTATGTATTACAAGTGGTCACACTCTTTTATTTCATTTTTAAAGAAACACCATTAAAGCTTAAAAAGTAGGAATCATTTCAGGTAGAATTTTATGAATTCCATGAGCTGTAATATAATCATCATCTCGGGGGCCAAAAATAACAACATAATCATGTGGGGCAACGGTATCATTAATTGGAAAGCGAGTATCATCATTAATTATGACTCGCAGGTTGCCTTCATTCGTCGTCCGCACATTCCACTCATCTGTCCCTTGCAGCAAAACTTCACCAAAATGAATATCACGGGCTTGTCTCATTCCAAAATGTTTATAAAAGCCGCCCACCATAGGTAAATGGTGTCTATTAGCCGACTCAAATAAGCGGCGGTGGAGAGTGGTTTTGGCTACTGCGGCGCTCACAATTGAAACTACGATAATAAAGGTAAGAAAAGAATATAAAATTGGTCGGCGATAAAGCCGCGTAAACTTCCAACTAATAATCTCTATAATCACTACCAGTATAATGGCCAAAAAAAAGAGCACCCAAGGTAGTGATAGAAAAAAACTCACATAACCTCGCCAACCAAAATTAGTAAGGAGCCAGGTATGTTGTGCCCCCGGAATAAAAAAGAAAAAACTGCCGGCATAAATTGCCACACACACAAGAATTAAAACACCAACCACTATCGCAGCACTTTTTAATATAAAATAAGCTCGTGAGCGTACCGAGATGGTGCCTTCGGCTACAGCCTTCTGAATTTTTTGCCGCAGAGTTGTGAGAGAAACTTTCATATGTTTATGTTTGCGGAACGATTATTTTATTTTTAAGTAGTTCCCGCGCCCGTTTAAGACGGACTCCAACCGTGGCTACTGGAATTCGTAAAATATCAGCAATTTCTTGGTATGACTTTTGTTCAAAGTAGTACAAAATAATTGGTTCGCGATATTTTGGATCAAGTGTGGCAAGATTTTCGGAAACAAGCTCTTGTTTTTCGGCTAAGGTTTCAATATCGCTGCGGGAGATTGTTTCCGGGACCGCAAATTGGAGAAAAGTATCAAAATCCAGAAAGGCAATTGGTTCGCGCCCTTTTTTGCGAATTACATTAATAAAAGTATTGTGAGCAATGCGATAAATCCAAGTAGAAAAACTCCATTTAGGGTTAAAACTGCGGATATTTTGGTAGGTTTTTATAAAAACTTCTTGGACGGCGTCTTCGATGTCGGTATAGTTAAAAAGAAACCTTCGGCCATACCGGAGCATTTTTGCTTCATATCTATCAAATAGTACAGTGAATTGTTCTTTTTCTCCCCGTTGTACCCTTTTCACGAGCTCTTCATCGCTTATCAAAATATCCATACAAAACTAAAAAAGGTTGACAGGGTTTGTCCCCCGTATTAAGTAATACACCAAAATAATGGTGATATTTCAAAAAAATTTAACTTGCAATTGTGTGGTATCTCAAGTATAATTCCCAAAGTACGTAACGTCAACCAATATGACAATGATTTCTGTAACTAATCTAACTAAAAAATTTGGCGACTTTACCGCCGTAAATGATGTCAATTTTTCCGTAGGCAACGGAGAAATTTTTGCCTTTCTTGGCCCCAATGGCGCCGGTAAATCTACTACCATAAAAATGCTTACAACCCTACTCAACCCAACCAGCGGCACAATTTTGTTGGATGGGAAAAACCCTGCGATTGAATCGCGAGCAGTGCGGCAATCGTTTGGCATAGTGTTTCAAGATCCAAGTCTCGATGATGAACTTACCGCTGGAGAAAATATGGAATTTCATGGGTTACTGTACAGCATACCCAAAAAATTGCGTCGTGAACGAATTGAACAAATGTTAAAATTTGTGGAACTGTGGGACAGAAAAGATGATTTAGTAAAACATTTTTCTGGAGGAATGAAACGCCGGTTAGAAATTGCCCGCGGCCTCATTCATCATCCCAAAATATTATTTTTGGACGAACCGACTATTGGTCTTGATCCGCAAACCCGCAACCATATTTGGTCATACATTAGTGAACTTAACAAACAAGAAGGCATGACAGTATTTTTTACTACGCATTATATGGAAGAGGCCGACCGTGTGGCTCGTCGGGTCTCCATTATCGACCACGGCAGAATTATTACCTCAGGAACCCCAACCGAATTAAAAACTAACGCTAATGTCGCCACGTTAGAAGAAGCCTTTCTTAAATTGACCGGCCATTCTATTCGAGAAGAGGCCGGTGGTGCCGTGGATACACTGCGCCAGGCGCGAAGGATGTGGCGAGGAGGAACCAAATAATATGAAAACTATCTACGTTCTCTGGCTCCGCCAGCTTAAACGATACTTTCGCTCGCGCGCCCGCATGATCGGGTCGCTTGGGCAGCCGTTATTATTTTTAATTGCACTTGGGTTTGGTTTTGGACCAATTTATAGCAAGGCTGGTGGTGGTAACTATATTCAATTTTTAGCGCCCGGTGTCATTTCCATGGGCATTTTATTCACCGCCGTTTTCACCGGTATCGAAATTATCTGGGATCGGCAGTTCGGTTTTCTTAAAGAAACGCTGGTCGCCCCTGTTTCTCGTTTTCATATTATGCTCGGGCGCACGCTCGGCGGCGCCACTGTTGCAACTATTCAGGGTATCGCCGTCCTCGTTCTTTCAGTCATCGTTGGCTTCCGCCCAGTTAATTGGTTTCTTATTCCGGCCGTAATTTTAGTAATGTTTCTTGTTGCCACCTTGTTTACCGCCCTCGGCACAGCCATTGCCTGCAAGCTCGATGACATGCAGGGCTTCCAATTGATTATGAATTTTTTGGTAATGCCACTCTTTTTTCTCTCCGGTTCACTTTTCCCGTTGAGTGGTTTATCAGATGCTTTAACCTTTGTGGCTCGTCTCGACCCACTGTCCTACGGCATTGATGCACTTCGCGGTCTTCTTTTAGGAGCATTTCATTTTGGTTTTGCGGTAGACATGTTTGCTCTATTGGGAATAACCGGCGTTTTATTGGTAGTGGGGAGTTATCTCTTTTCCAAAATAGAGGTATAAAATTATCATTAGTTCAAAGTTAATAGAAAAACGATCCCAGCCATTCGGGATCGTTTTAATTTACGGTGAAGGTTCAACGCTAAATTTTTCCTTTGGAATTTCAAATTTTTTAATCAGTTCCTTATTTTTTTCATTTCGTTTCAAGAGTACTATCGAAAATTTGTCGGTATACACCGGCGCCCACTCTGGGTCGAGTATACGTGTTACTATAAAGGGGAGTGCAAATGGCGCTTTGTCATCAAACGAATACAAAATAGCATTAAAATGATACATCGAGTCGGTTTTGCGCCACACTGCGTCATCGGTGTGAAGTGGTACGTACGTTTCCGTAAAAAAATTAGCTGGAAAAGCCTCAGGTCGATTGTCTACAAAAGCCTTCACGCGCGGGAACAATGTCCACGCCACAAAACTGCCTGAGTCAAAGTCATTAAATAAAGGCCCGTCAATTTTGTTGTCCTGTATAAAGCGGGCAGAGTCGGTTGATCCTGCTAAGAGCCCCAAGCCGCGCGTAGCGCTGAGCGTTTTGATACGTGACCAATTTATTCCCAAGGTAAGAATAATGCTCCCGAACACAACGCCGCCCACCACCCATGAGTTCCGTATGAGTCTTTGAAAAAAAGTGAATCGATCGACTAATTTTTTGCCGATTAATGCTAGCGTCGGCATAGCAAAAAAACCAAACCAAGCTAAATTACGAACCGATCGCCAGGTTAAAAAGGACAGAAGTGTCATCCACAGAAAAAAAGCCAATGGGAGTGCACGCCGCGGCTTTTTAACAGAAAGGAACAAAGCGCCAAGTACAATAAGGCCAAAAATAAGTTTAAAGCTAATTAAATTGGCGTAAATTAAACCGGCCGCTTCGGATTGGGCGCTGAGTTGAGTTACCGATTGATTTTCTCCGACCGACGCACCGTAATTTCCAAAAATTTCTAACGGATAAAGCACTCCGCGGTAGTGTGACGGATTGATAAATGAGGCTACAAAAACTGCTAAAGTAAGTAAGGTAAGTATTTTGGTATGGTGAAGGTCGCGCGGTTTTTCAAAAATAGCTTCTAACCAAAACAATCCAGTTAAAATAATACCAAAAAAGAAATAAATATGCAGGTTAACCCAAGCGATTTGCAAAAGAGGCAGAATCCACAATAGGCGTTCAGCTTTTTTTTCTCTATACAGCGTCAGAATATAAAAATAAACAACACTGAAGAGATTGCTAAACAGTTCAGGGCGTATTTCAGTTCGTTCTCCAATGAGTGGTATAAGTACAAAAGCAAGTAATGCCGACCACCAAAAACCAGCATATTTCCTGGTAAAAGAAAAACAAAGTGCCAAAGTGGCAAAGTTGATTATAATACCAAAAAAAGATAACCCCACAAAACCGGTTGCGAACCAAACAAGGTAGAATACAATGCCGCTAGCCCAATGGTGGTTAATAAAAGGAAAATTGGTAAAGGTATAGGAGTAAAAGTTGGTATGAAGAAGTGGTCCCCAAGAACGAATGGGAGTTGTAAGAAATAACTCGCCATTTTTAAGGTGACGCCCAATATCGGAAGGTGTTAAAAAAATAGGATGAGCGAGAAAAAAACCATACCACGCAAAAAGCGCCACAATGATAGTGGCGCGAAAAAACGAAGAGGAGAAAAGTTGTTTTAATTTAGAAAACACAGCACACGTTGCTAGTTGTGTTTAAGTTCAGTGTGATAATATTCCTCGTACATTTCCCAAAACGCTAAAAAGAGGGAGGCAATAATGGGTCCGATAACAAACCCCGAAATACCGAATAAGGATACGCCACCAATTGTAGAAAATAGAATAATTAGCGGATGCATATGAAGGCCCTTGCCAACCAAAAGCGGGCGCAAAAAATTATCAATTGTTCCAATTACCAAAGTGCCAAACAAAACCATAGCAATAGACTGCCAAATATCACCAAGGAGCCACAAAATAATAGCTGTAGGGAACCAAATCACAAAGGCGCCAAGCCCCGGGATAAGGCACAAAATCGTCATCACTAAACCCCAAATAAGAGCCCCAGGAACCCCAACGACCGCGAACATGGTGGCTCCGAGAAGACCTTGAATGAGTGCGATTACGAGAGTGCCCCTAAGCGCCGCTTCGGCAGTTTTAGTAAATTTTTTATAAAGCAAAGCCTCATATTTATCGCCAAGCGGACACAAATACATCAATTTTTTGAGCAACTTATCTCCATCACGCAGAAAGAAAAATAACGAGTAAAGGGTAACTATAAATAGTATCAAAAATGTGAGTGAATTTTGAGTAATATTCCCAATCGTACTAAACAAAAAATTAATCGCCCACTGGCTAGTAGAAGCAATTTTTTCAGTAATCAACGATTCATTAAAATTCAAATTATTTAAGAGGCGGCTGTGGCGCACCTGATTGGCAAACGAGGTAACAGCGCTATTAATACTGCCAACATTTATTTTAGTGTATAAATTAACCGATTCGGTAATCAAAAGCTTGCCAACAATAATGAGAGGAAGAACTATAATAAAAATAACAAGAATTAGGGTTATTGTAGAGCTTAAATTTGGGCTCTTGGTCCAACGATTTAACCTCTGGAATACAGGAGAAAACAGCGCGGCGATAACAGCCGACCAAAAAATAGCGTAAGCAAAAGGTTTTAATAAAAATAAGAAAAGCACGGTAACAATACCTAAAAGCCCCAAAAAAAGATAATTACGAATTTTGGAAAAATCCATACGGATAGGTATTAAAAGCAATTTTTAAAGTATTTCACCTAAGTATTCTAGCAAAATCACTCATTAAGAGCAACTACTTCAACTTTAGCGAGTTCTTTTATCATTTGTTTAGAAACAACTTTGAATAAAAACAACAGAGCAATATAAACAGATGCCCCCAACACAACCAAAAATAGTAAAGAAGCTGGCTGCGCGACATAAACTATAAAACCCATAATTATGCAGGCCAGCCCAATTTTGGCAAAAGTAACAAAACGTGGCCACACTCCTGAGTAAAAACCACTCATCAGGAGCAGTCCCAGTCCAGCGTATAATTCAGAAAAAATAGTTACACCGATTCCACCAGAAATGCCATAACGTGGAATAAATAAGAGGTATCCAACAGTGCTTAAAATAGCATCGCTCACAAAAATCCATAGAGATTTTTTCTGTTGGTCGATAGCGAGCATAACATGGCCAAAAGCTTGCCCAAAACAAATGCCAAAAATGGCGATACTAAGTCCCTGTAAAATCCAGCCTGCATCAGAAAAGTTGGCTCCAGCTACAAAATGCATAATAGGAGTGGCAAGCACAATAGTCCCAGCAAGCATAGGGAGCATAAAGAGCGCTAAGAGATCAAACCCCATTTGGTAGTGCTGCTTAAAGTTTTCTTTCTGTCCACGCGCCCAGGCGAAGGTAATGAGCGGCATTACCATGCCCATTATCATGGCCGCTACCTGTATAACTATTTCTAAAACACGGTATGCTGCGCCGTACAGGCCTACCGTTGACTGTGTCACAAAAAGTGGTAATAGCACACGGTCTCCTTGCCAGTAGAATGCATTAAAAATAACTGCTAGGGCAGTTGGCCACATTTTGGTAAACATAACGCGGCTGATGTCTTTTTGTACTGAGAGACCAATACCGCCAGTTGTAAAAAGTAAATAGACAAGAGAAATAAGCGAAGCTGCGGAAATAGCCACCATGATGGCCAAAAATCCGTAGTGTCCGTACACCGCCCCAGCCACCCCAACGACAAGAGCTAGGCGTCCCACCACCTCGCTGGCCGTTGCCACAAACATTTTGAGTTTCGTGCGGTAATAGGCGATAAAAATACTGCCAAGTGAAGTGGCTAAAAAAGAAAAAGCAGTAATAAAAACCGCCCATTTAACCGCCGGCGGATACGGAAAGAAAATAATAGCAATCGGGGCTAAACCATAAAAAAATAAGCCGGTTAGTAGCCGCCAGGTAAAAGACACGTTTAAAATTTCCCGTGCCGCAAATTTTGGTTCCGCCAGCATGTTAGAGGTAGTAACAGTAAAACCAAAATCAGAAAAAATTCCTACGAATTGTAGAAGTCCGGTAGCAGTAACATACCAACCAAATTGCTCCGTTCCCAGCGTGCGGGTCATCATGCCAACTGCCACGAGACCAAGAATAGTGCTGATGATTTTGCCAACAATTTGGATGACGGTGTTATGGGCAACAGCGCGAGCGACAGACATAGTTTAAAAGGGTAGTACTGGGATCAGTATAACATATTAATAGGCTTTCCACGAATAGGTAATCGTGGTATAATGGTACGACTTTAATATGAAATTTTTACACTCAACTTTAAGCCTAGTAGTTATAGTGACGGTGTTATTAAA
Organism: uncultured Gammaproteobacteria bacterium; assembly: GCA_964533715.1. Taxonomy (GTDB): domain Bacteria; phylum Patescibacteriota; class Patescibacteriia; order Magasanikbacterales; family GWA2-37-8; genus CAZHNI01. The sequence continues at coordinate 12,283 of CAZHNI010000012.1, forward strand.
CCCCATAACTGTAGACCGTGTTTTAGCAGAAAAAACCACTACCGAGGTTGTCTCCGAGATATTTTCAGCTACCTCTACACCCGTAAATAATGAAGATATTGTAGCCACCTCAACAGTGGCCCGTATTGCCGAGCCAACCATCCGGGTGGGCTTATTTAAAACGGCCGATGTAGTGTCTGTAGTGTCAGAAGCCTATTATAATCTTTATGCCGGCAACCAATTTGTGGTTGCTGTCCCAGCCAACGAACCTATCAAATTCAAATATCAGGCTGGGCTATACAGCGCCGAAAGTTCTAGTATCTCATTTTCCGCCCCGCGTTACTTGCGGCTTGTGCCGAATGACCCAGCAGATTTTTTTACTATTACAAGTTACTCACGCCCGGTAAAGGGTCGAGGCAAGAATTTTAACGTATATCGTGGTACCCTTGAATATCGTTTTTCACCAAAAAGTAAACTTCCTTACGTTATAAACGAACTGCCGCTTGAGGAATATGTGGCCGGTGTTGCCGAATCCGCCGATTCGGTGCCAACGGAGTATGCCAAAGCGCTCCTCGTGGCCGCTCGTTCGTACGCTTATGCCATGCTGGGTACGCCACCAAGCGAAAAGCACATGTTTGATGTATATGCCACTACCCAGGATCAGATATACCTTGGGTATAATTCAGAACAGATGATGCCAAATATTACCGCCGCCGCCCTCTCTACTGCCGGCGAAATGGTAACCTACAATGACGTGCCGGTTATTACTCCCTATTTTGGCCATTCCAACGGACACACCAAAAGCTGGCCCGCAAAAACTAAACAAGCCGCCAGGCCCTGGCTTAAAAGCGTAGTTGCTACATACGATAAAGGTAAAACAATGTGGGGGCACGGTTATGGTATGAGTACGCACGATGCCGAAATGCACGCCAAAAAAGATGGTTGGACTTATGACCAGATTTTAAAATATTATTATACTGGAACAGAAGTAACCAAAATGTATTAAAAAAATGGTATGGCCAAAAAACAGCTTGAGGTAGGGCTTGGGCAAAGCATCGCGTACACCATTCGTCGTCACCACCTTTCTAAGCGTTTGCGTATCACTGTATCTCGCGGTGGAGAAATTCTGGTAACCATGCCACGTCGTGCTCGTCTGCAAGATGCGGTCCGTTTTGTTTCGCATCAGGCTGTTTGGATTAAAAAACAATTAGAGGAAGTTACTAGCCACAAAATGGCGGGCCGCCCTGCAAACAGCTCTGCGGAATTTAAAAAGTATAAAGAAGTCGCCCGGCGGCTTGTTGCTCAAAAAATAAATCAGTTTAACCAAATCTATCGGTTTCCCTTTTGCCGCGTGGCTATCCGCAATCAAAAAAGCCGCTGGGGCAGCTGTTCGCGGCAAGGTAATTTAAATTTTAATTATCGGCTTGCGCTTATCGATAGCCATTTAGCCGACTATGTGGTGGTTCACGAATTGTGCCACCTTAAAGAGCAAAATCACAGCGCACGGTTTTGGAAATTAGTTGCCGAAACTATCCCCGATTTTAAAATTCGTCGCCACGCACTTAAATCCAAACATTTTTAAGAAACAACTTTTTCTTTTAATTTTTGCCACCAAGTTTCGTGTTGAGTCAAAATCAGAATTCCAAGAATAAACAAAATTGTAGAAGATAAAGCTGACCCCAAACAGTAGAGGCACCAGGCTTTTATAACAAAGGCTTGTAAGTAAATAAAATAGAGTGAAACTAAAAAACCAACTGGAGTAATACTGGCCGCCACCTTAATAAAGTGTGGTTTTTTTGTATCCAAGTACGCAATCGTTAAAAATAATACCGCTAAGTAATAGAGGGCGCCAAGAAGTGCTACCGGAATAGTAAGAAAAAGTGAGTAAGAGCTAGTGGTTACCGCTTCACACCCAGCAACAATTGAACATGGCGGTACTACGCCACGGTAGTGTTCAATTGTTAAGTATGTCGCATCCAAAAAACCAAACAGGCTCACGGCTGCCAGAAGACCGGATAAAAATACACGATTCATATTATTTTAAAGCCGCGGCTACTGCGTCATACAAATCAGCAAAACTTTGCGGTTGTAATTGCTGTCCATTTAAAAAGAACGTTGGAGTGGAAGCAATATTTGATCGCCCTCCGCTTGCTGCATTAGCCGCGACTTTTTGGGCTACAGTCGAAGAGTTGTAGTCCGTTTGGAATTTAGTTTTATCAAGGCCAAGGCGCTCGGCATAGGCCAGTAGCGTCGCGTCAATATCCGAAACAGCCGACCAGGTTGGTTGTTCGTCAAATAACACATCATGCATTTCCCAAAATTTACCCTGAAGGCCGGCCGCTTCGGCCGCTCGTGCCGCCTCTTCGGCATAAGGGTGTTGCATAAGAGGGAAGTGGCGGTACACAATGCGCAGTTTAGTACCAAAATCCTGCATAATTCGGCGTACAGTTGGTTCAACAGCCGCGCAAGCCGGGCATTGGAGGTCGCTATATTCTACAAGAGTTGCAGTCGCTAATTTGTTGCCGCGCACCCAGTCGGAATCGGTTACTGGGTCCACCAATGTGGCGCCGCCACTAACCGGTGCGGTTGAACTCCCCAGCTTGGCCAGCCCCCACACCATAGCAATTATGGCCACAGTTACCCCCCCCCAGAGTAGAACACGTTTTATCAGTCGATTCTGTTCTTGGCGTTTTGCTTCTTTTAAATAATCTTCCCGTGTTTTATTAGATTCAGGGTTGTTTGTCATATAGAAAAAAAGTAAATAGTACTCTCTAGTGTAGTTGAGAGAAACCAATCGGTCAACATATTCTTGACAAACGGCCTGTCTGCGAGTATAGTAAGAAAAGATAATTATGAGAAAATTCCGCATTATAATCTCATGGATGGTAACCATCGTGGTAGTAATAACCGCCACGGTAGCTTTGGTTTGCCCGGCCGCCACTTCTAAAATTAGCATGGTAGACAGTCGGGCGACGCTCTGTGCTGGTGATGACTCCGCCCACGATGTTGGTATGGGTGATATTCCATGCGCTGCGCTTCACTCATCTACCCTTAACCGTCTTGTGGCTGTTGTACCGGGCGACCTCGACATGACTCTGCTTTTAGCGGTTGCTCTTGTAGCAAGTTTTGTTGGTTTTAAACAACTCGCGCCGCACCTATTGGCAGCCTTTGAACGTTGGCGTAGAGTTATTCGGCTACACCCAATACTAAAATTTCTGAGTACTCAAAAATTGTTGCGTTGGTTTGTAAATGCCGGCCTTTCTTCGAGTGTCGCTTTAACTGTCTAAGTAATTCTACCGCCCCCAAAAGGTTATTTTGTGGTAGAATTACTAAAACGGTAAAGCGATTTTTTTGTTTGATTTTTCTCTCGCGAGAAAAATCACTTCTGAGCGACCCAAGGGGAGCGAAGAAGATTCCTCTAATAATCAACAATCGTTTATGTCCCCAAATAAAATTACAATCCCCATTCGCGGCATGCACTGTGCCTCGTGTGAAATACTCATCGGGGATGAATTGAAAAAGATTCCCGGTGTTTCTTCTGTTAATGTTAGCCATAAAAGTGCTATTGCGGAAATTAAATACGAAATTAGCAAACCAACGAGCGAACAAATAACCAAAGCGATCCAAACCGCCGGATACGAGGTTGGCGCCAAAGAAAAATTGCCATGGATATCCAAAAATTACGCTGACTACAAAGATTTGTTACGCGCCACCGCCATTCTTTTTGCGGTGTATTTGGTTGCTAAATGGCTAAATTTGTTTAATTTAAACATTTCGGCCCCAAGCGCTGGTGTGGCGGTAGCGCTCCTGGTTGGTCTTGTGGCCGGTGTTTCTACCTGCATGGCTTTAGTCGGTGGGTTAGTTTTAAGTTTGTCCGCGCGCCACGCCGAGCTCCACCCCGAAGCCACTGCTCGGCAGAAATTCCGTCCGCACATCTACTTTAACCTTGGTCGCATTGTTGGGTTTGCGTTACTCGGTGGTCTTGTCGGCCTCGTTGGTCAGGTGTTCAAACCGTCTACTGGTGTTCTCGGGCTCCTCACCATGTTCGTAGGCGGTGTAATGATTTTCTTTGGGCTCAAGCTTATTGAAATATTCCCCGTATTAAAAGATAAAAGTATCACCCTTCCAACCAGTATCGCCAAATGGTTTGGTATTCACAAAGAAGTAAAAGAATACAGCCCCAAAAGTTCTATCGTCATGGGCGTCCTTACCTTCTTTTTGCCATGTGGATTTACGCAGGCCATGCAGCTCTACGCGGTTTCTACGGGCAGTTTTTGGCAAGGCGCCGCGGTAATGGGACTCTTTGCGCTCGGTACTTCATTTGGGCTTCTTGGTATTGGTGGCCTTACTTCAGTATTTAAAGGACGAAAAGCTCGCGTCTTCTTTATGGTTGCGGGCCTCGCCGTTATTATTCTTGGTTGGGCCAATATTGTTAATGGTAGTCGTTTATTTGATGGCAAAAAAGCCAAAGTTGTTAATGATAACCAAGTTGTTTCCGGTGAAGAACAAACTGTGCGCATGACGCAGGGCGGAAGTGGTTATTCTCCAAATACTTTAACAATAGAAAAGGGCAGGCCGGTAAAATGGATAATTAATTCAACATCGCAATTTTCGTGCGCGTCCTCTATAGTTGTTCCTAAATATGGCATAAGCCAGTCTCTTAAATTGGGAGAAAACATAATTCGCTTTATTCCAACAGAAGACGGTGATATTCCCTTTTCTTGTTCTATGGGAATGTATAGGGGCAAGTTTGTGGTGGTGGGAGGCGGCTCGGGAACTACCAAAACAGCAGCCTTAACGGACACTAAGGGCGCTTTGCCAAACGGGAGCATAGGCTCTTGTTCTCCTGGCGGAGGTTGCGGTGGTTGTGGCGGACGCCCTGATATTAAAGAACAAGAAGGCAAGGCTGAGTTTTTGTCCGACAGCGGTCTGCAGGTAATAAAATCAGCATATACATATAATCAGGATATTGTACCAAACACTTTTACGGTTAAAAAAGGCCAACCTGTACGTTTGGAAATTGAAGTTAAAGAGGACGGCCAAGGCTGTATGAGTACCATACTTATACCGGGGTTGTATGATCGCGTTATTCCGCTTTTGGCAGGAAAAAATATTGTTATGGAATTTACGCCTTACTCTACCGGGAGCTTTCCAATTACCTGTGCTATGGGCGTAGTGCGTGGTACTATTAAAGTAATTAATTAATATGCCTACCCAAAAATTCAAAATCATTAACCTTACCTGCGAGGCTTGCGTAAAACTTTCCATCAGGGCGCTTAAAAAAATTCCGGGTGTTACAAACGCGATGGTGGATTTATCATCCGGTGCGTCAGAAATTACAGCGGATAGGGAAGTGGCGTTTGAGGAAATTGTAGCCACTCTCAAAAGCGTAGAGAAAGAAGTAGCGCAAGCATAAAAGTTCTCTAAAATAAAAAACACCTTCCAAAAAAGTGCTAGGGAGGGCCGCCCCGCTGTGCCTCGTGGGGGCGGCCCAAGTGTGCCTACTGCGGCTGGTCGGTGGTCGGCGCGCTGACGCGCACCTCGAGGATGAGCGAGAGGCCCTCGAAGGCCTCAGCCGGGAAGTCCGGGTCGTTCTTGCAGGTATCGGTGTTGCTTACGAATACCCGCAGGTAGAACCCTCCTTCCTCGGTGCGCATGAACACGGCACCCTCGAACCACGAGCGTCCGGAGAGCATGCGGTTGAGATTGTTCTGGGCATGCTCCGCCATGGCGCGCGCTTGGACTCGCTCAGCCACAATCTGTTCTTCTGTCATGGGGCCCTCCTTCGCGCCATCACGGCGCTGAGATTCTGGTAACACTAACAGAAAGCATAGAGAGGGTCAATAGTTCATAATCTGTGTAATCCAATAAAATCTTTTTAAATCTGTGTTATGAAAACATTCAATCTCAAAATAACCGGCATGCATTGCACATCCTGTGAAAAATTAATTGGTTCCGAGCTCTCGGAATTATCCGGGGCACACGGTGTGTCAGTCAGCTTGGATAAGGGTACGGCCGACCTTATGACCGATGATACCGTGAACGACGCTGATGTTATTGCGGCGGTAAAACGCGCGGGAGAAAAATATAATGTGGAAATTGTGAGTGGCGCGGACGAAACCAGCGAGACCTCTCCCACCGTCCTCTCCTCTGCTGAGGCGAGGGATATCGTCGTCACCTCTCCTTCGCAAAGGAGAGGCCAGGGAGAGGTCTCGCTGGATCGGGTTAACCTCTCACTTTTCGGTATGCACTGCGCGTCCTGCGCCGGTCTCATTGAAAAAAGTCTTAAAAAAGTCCCGGGCGTAAGCCAGGCGAGCGTTAATTTTGCCGCAGAAAAAGCCTTAGTGACGTTTGATAACAAAAGTACTAATACAAGCGCGCTCCTCGCCGCCGTCAAAGGCGCCGGGTATAGGGCTGAACTGGTTGACTCCAAAGACACCGAGTACGAAGCGCGCAAACGGGAAAAAGAAATAAAAGACAGTTGGAAAAAATTCGTGTGGAGTGCAATTTTCAGTCTCCCGATGCTCTACTTTATGTTTTTTGATTTCTTCCCGGCACTGTGGGGAGCTAAAACGCTGCTACCCTTCGTTGGCATCATCTCGCTTATCCTCGCGACCCCGGTGCAACTTATTATCGGCGCGGGTTTCTACAAAGGTATGTGGAGCAGTCTCAAAATGAAAACATTCAACATGGACAGCCTTATCGCTATCGGCACATCCACCGCCTTCATCTACAGCCTCGTCAATTTTATTCTGTACGTGGTGCGGACGGGTAGCATTATCGGTCTTAACGGCGCCAAAATTCCAGAGTTATACTTTGAAACCGCCGCGTTTCTTATCACGTTCGTAACGCTCGGCAAATGGCTCGAGGCCCGTACCAAAGGCAAAACCTCGGAAGCCATTAAAAAACTCATGGGTCTTCAACCCAAAACTGCGAGGGTCGTCCGCCCTTGTCATTCTGAGCGGAGCGAAGAATCCCTGTCTGCGCAGGCAGGCATGTCTCAATCACAAAACGGACAGAGATCCTTCACCCACTCGACTGCGCTCGGGGTTCAGGATGACAGCAAAACAGAGGTGGTTGACATCCCCATCGACCAAGTCGTGCCCGGTGACATCGTCCTCGTTCGCCCGGGAGAAAAAGTTCCGGTTGACGGCATTCTCTCCAAAGGGGCTTCGTCTGTAGATGAATCTATGCTTACCGGCGAAAGTTTGCCGGTGGAAAAACATGAAGGCGATAAAGTAGTCGGCGGCACCATTAACAAAGTTGGCAGTTTTGAGTTTAAAGTAACGAAAGTCGGCAGCGAAACCGTGCTCGCGCAAATTATTCGCCTGGTGGAGGAGGCACAGGGAAGTAAAGCGGCGATTCAGGATTTTGCGGACAAAATTTCTGCCTACTTTGTCCCCATCGTTATTGGCCTCGCTATTCTCACCTTCCTCGTTTGGTACTTCGCGCTTGGCGCCACACTCTCATTCGCACTCATGGCCTTCACATCCGTCATCGTCATCGCCTGCCCGTGCGCGCTCGGCCTCGCCACGCCTACCGCCATTATGGTTGGCACCGGCAAAGGTGCGGAAAATGGCATCTTGGTTAAGGGCGGAGAGCCACTCGAAATGGCCTGCAAAATAAACGCCCTTGTGTTTGACAAAACCGGCACGCTCACCAAGGGGCAGCCAGAGGTCACGGAGGTGGTTAGCCTCGGCAACCGCGATGAAGACGAAATTATTGAAATCGCTGCGAGTCTGGAAAAATTATCTGAGCACCCCCTGGCTGAGGCAATTTATAATTATGCCAAGGAAGAGTCAATTGGCATCGCCGAAGTCCAAAATTTTAAAGCCGTGCCTGGGCAGGGAGTAACCGGCGAAATCGGTGGCACCATGTATCTGTGTGGTAATCGTAAAATGATGGAGACGCTCGGTCTTCCAATAGAAAAATTGCAACGCAAAATGCGGCGACTTGAGGAAGAAGGTAAGACCGTGATGATTTTGGCAAGCAAAGAAGAAATAATTGGTCTCATCGCCGTAGCTGATACAGTGAAGCCAACTTCAAAAGCCGCCATAGAAAAATTACAAAAACTTGGCATCGAAGTATACATGATCACGGGTGACAACGAACGGACTGGCAAAGCCATTGCAGCACAAGTCGGTATCACCAATGTTTTAGCCGAAGTGCCGCCCGAAGGCAAAGCCGTGGAAATCAAAAAACTTCAGGCAAATAAAATGCAAGGAGCGACCCCGACGCGTGGGTCGGGGTCCCGACTTTACGTCGGGATGGTCGGCGATGGTATCAACGACGCTCCCGCGCTCGCCGAGGCTGATCTTGGAATCGCGATGGGCAATGGCACCGATGTGGCCATGGAAACTGGCGGCATTGTGATTATGAAGAATGATTTGATGGATGTGGTTGGAGCTATTCAGCTCTCTAAACAAACCATGGGCAAAATCAAACAAAACATGTTTTTTGCGCTCTTCTACAACATCATCGGCATTCCCATTGCCGCCCGCATATTTGCTTCTTGGGGGGTTGTGCTCAAACCGGAACTCGCCGGCCTCGCCATGGCATTCAGCTCTGTTTCGGTGGTTGTTAATTCGCTCACATTACGTTTCTTTGTTAAGGGCAAATTTAACTGGGTTTCTGCTATTGCCCCCTTTATTATGGTGGCGTTTTTCACTCTCGCTTTCATATCTTTCGCGCGCCTCAGCATCATGCGCTAATTTATCGCTAAAAGATTCAATCAACATTATCTATTAAAAAACAAAAAACATTCCGAGTATTCAGAATGTTTTTTGTTAGCTCGACGAGGGGTAGGTCGTGGTCGAGCGGCACGGTCTCCGTGGTGCGGAGGTAGTGAAGAAAAAAAGAACATGACGATATCAGACCCGGTCGCGCACGAAGATACGGCGGCCCTCACGCACGATACGATTGTTTTTGGCGAGCAGGATCAGGTCGCGGTTCACGGTCTCCCGTGCCGAGCCCATCATCTGCGCCAGCATTTCCTGCGTCGGGGGGCGGTTCAGCCACACGCCGCCCATGTCCTGGTCGCGCTGACCTTCCACCGCCGCCAGGCGCTGGAGCAAGGCGCAGAGGCGATCCGGGATTTCGTTCCAGACGTTCTCGGCCGTCTGCTGGTAGGCCTCGTGGAGGCGCCGGGTGAGGAGGCGAATGTAGGCCTCGGCCACCGCCGGTGTGCCGGTGATGACCTGTGCCATCGCTTCCTGTGGCACGTGGATGACGAGCGCGCCGACCGAGCCGGAGGTGATCTTGCCGCGCTGCTCCTTCTGGATGAGCGAGATGTCGATGACCTCTCCGGCCGCGAACACGCCTGCCAGGAGGAGGCACTTGCTGCCGTTGGGCCCCATCATGACGTAGATGGTTCCTCCCGCGACAATGAGGAAACCATCCGTCATGCCAGGCTTCGGCACGCTTTCCAGCGGTCCGTACCGGCGGACGCTGGTGCGCTCCGCCAAGCGGGCGATCGTATCCTGCGGCGCCTCCGCGAGGAGGGGAACTCCCGCGAGGAAGCGGGCGGTTTCGAACGATGCTGTTCCAATTGCGGACAACATGGCGTTTTCTCCAATCTCGCACGTCATTTGTGCGGATCAAGCAGTATATCAAATGTGCTACAAGTGTCAATAGAATAAGTTTTTAAAATCAAAAACCACCCTCAATTTGAGAGTGGTTTTTGATTGGGCCCACGCGGTAGCGCGGGGCGCGGGATGTGCAGCGGGGGGCGGCACCTTCTAGACGGGGGTTCCGAGCTCGGCCATGGTGGCGGAGCTCATACTCCGCTCAAGCAGTCCGAGCCGGACGAGCGTCTCCACACCGACCCGGGCCGGACCGAGCGTCGGACTCATGGTCCAGACGTCGGCCATCGGCGCCCGAAGCTGGCGCAGGCCGGCGTACCTCGTGACGCCGCCAGCCTCATCGGACTGCCACAGTTGGCAGTAGAGCCCCCGAGCGAAGTCGGGGTATTGCGCTGGCAGCACCTGCTGCCAATTCGTCTGAGTGGACATTTCTCACCCCTCCTCCCACCAGTTAGTTGGTGGGCGCAAGAAAAACACCGTTATATTAAAAGTAGTTTTATTGCACCCACCAAAATTTAAGAAAGTACAATTTCCCAAAAATAAGGCAAAATTAGCCATTTTATTGGGAATTAAAAAATTTTATATCTATTATTACACTCTGTCAAGGACAAAAGTTTCAAAATTTAAAAAAGCCCTGTTTTTACAGAGCTTTTGTTAAAGTTATTTTTTGATGCAACGCTTATTTTCACACACAAGGCCGGTGTCACATGGTGCAAGTGATGAACAAACTTCACCAAGCTGTTGTGGCTTAATTGGAACAGCACAGCGTAAATTACCATCGCAAATAAGCCCAGTATTACACGCGCGATCGGCACAAGTCTGACCGATACCGGCCGGTTCCGGAACAGCACAGCGTTTTTGACTATTGCAAACAAGGTTGTCATCACAATTAACTCCATTGGTGCAGGGTTCACCTAAACCACCCGTACCATTTTTTGTGGGAGTAACACTCGCACCGGTTCGAATACAACGGCCAAGTTTATCACAAGCATAGCCCGCCGCGCACACCGATGTGCCTCCACATTTGGCCCCTGCAGAAACAGTTTGGACACAACGTTTTTGTGTAACACTACAATATAGCCCGCTAGAACACTCTTGAGAATTGGAACAAGTATCACCCAGTTTTTTTAGTGAGGTAGTTGGAATGGTCGTGGTAGCTGTTGTTTTTTGAGGAACGTTAGTTGGGGATGATGGGTTGTTGGATTTTCCTGCCGAGTAGGCAATAAAAGCCACCGCCACCAATAATAACCCAACCACAAGCCAGGTTGTTTTTTTATCATTCATAAAATTAAATTAAATATATTTTTAGCTTACCATATCAATTGTTTTTGGACAACAAAAATCACCCTCAAGAGAGAGTGATTTTTTGAAGTGCCCCGAGTCGTCGAGGCGCGCGTCGCATGGTTGGTGGAGAGAGATAGTTTACGAGCGGTGGAAGAATCGGCGGTACAAGGCTCGGCCCGCTCGGGCGAGGAGGCCACCGACCATCATGGGAGCGAGAATTGCCACGAGGCCCCACTTGAGGAGACCGCCGATGGTGGCGATGTAGACTGCCCATTCGTGGTGTATGGGGTATGTCCAGAGCACCACGCCGATTCCCACGTTTTCGATCGCGAAATCGGCGAGAGCGACGGCCAGGGGCAGGGAAATCGCCAGCTTGGCGGCCAGGCTCCCTTCGGGAAGAAGCCGGTACAATCCGCGGTATACCAGGCCCGTGAAGGCCAGAAGGTAGGCCGGGATGTACAATGCCTGGTCGATCCACCAGGTCCTGATGTGCACCTGGATCAGGTCCGGACCGAGTCGGCCGAGAAACTCGTAGACCTCGGTCGGCCCGTAGGGCCGCATCCAGAGGTCAAGCGGCCCGGGCGGCACGGCCTTGATGTCCGCCCCGACCATGTTGATCGCGACGCAGCCCATGACGGCCGCGAGGAGCGACATCCAGAAAGCGATCTCGTCGTCCAGGATAGTTTTTTTCATTCTTCTCTTGCCTCCAAAAGGCAGTTCAGATTGCGACGTTGTGTCGGTCTGTTCCGCCGTTGAAAAAACGCCTGTTTGGGCACTTTTTAAACAGCAGAACAAAAACGATTTTTTAAAAGAGCAGATTGGGAAAAAAAATGGCTAATTTTAGCCGGTTTTTTTAAACACTTCAATTTGTTCTTCATAAAATTCTTCTCGGCTCATGGGCATGGGTTGGTCCAGGTCAGTTAGTAGGTAAGTGGTTACGATTTCTAGCATTCTACATTTAGTAAGTTTAATTGAGAGTATTTTTATTTAGGAAATGCATTCGGTCAAGTTTAAAAAATAATTTTAATAAGGCAAATTGTCATTAGAAATAAAACATAACCAATTATGGTTGTGTTTGTTCTTTTGGGCAGAAATAATTTTTGCCCACAAGGACGAAGGACGTGAGTTTTGCCAGTACAACACAAATCTCATTCACTCCGCCCTACCACTAACTCATCTGAGGACCCCGGGGTTTGAGGGGTTTTGTTTGCGTCACGTCGTGCGGCCGGCGCTAGGTGCAGGCCTTGAAGCCGAGCGAGGCCTTGTAGAGGCACTCGCTCGACCCCCAGCAGTCGCTGTTGATGAGGCAGTGCTGATCGTAGCCGCACCGCGAGCAGGAGCCGCCGCCACCGCAGTCGACGTCGGTCTCCGCGCCGTTCTTGACGCCGTCGTTGCAGGCGGGCGCGGCGCAGGTGCCGCCGGCGCCGGTGGTGTTGCCGGCGCAGACGCCGCTCTGGCAGTCGGTGTTGATGAGGCAGCGCTGGCCGGTGGTGCATGCCTTGCAGAGCACCTGCGGGTTCGACACCGAGTTGCCGCAGTCGACGTCGGTCTCGTAGCCGTTGGCGACTCCGTCGTTGCAGGTGGGGGCGGCGCAGACGCCGTACTGGCCGGGGGCCTCCCCGGTGCACACGCCGCTGGAGCAGTTGGAGTCCTCGGCGCACTGGTCCCCCGGGTTGCAGGGGCCGTACGTGGCGCCCATGAGGAGCGGGAGGCCGATGATGATGGCGACGGGGATGAGGCACTTCTTGACGTTCATTGTCGTTTCCTCCAACGAAGTTTGGCGCGGCTTTAACTTCTCTCGGGTGCCGCTTCCCGGTGGTGCTACTCAAACACCTCATCTCGCATCAGGTTCCCCTAACAATAAATCGTTTTCGCTTGTTTAGCCGCACCATACTATAATAATATGGAGTGCAAGGCAAAACAGACGGATAAACAATCGTATTGGGGTTCCCAAAACGAAACGCGGCGCAGAGCGCACCACCTCCGTAAACAATGTGGCGTATCCACACTTCCACGGAGAGCGCGCCAAGTAACGATTTTTCGTTACGCTAGCGCCCTTTCCATGGTACAAATTTAAAAACGTGGTGCGTTTATTGTGTGCTAGGCATTTATTAAGCTTTGTTCCATTATGAGTACACCTTTCCAGTGCACCTCAAATAGACACCTCATTATACACTAGATAACCATATTTGTCAAGGGCCAAGGCGACATATTAGCCATATTTATAATAAAATTTAATAAAACACCCCTTTTAAAGGGGTGAATTAATGATATTAAATTATAAAATGTAGCTAAATAGCTTTGAATTACGAAACACCCATTTTGTCATCCTGAACCCCGCTCAAGCGGGGTGAAGGATCTCTGTCCGGTTGTTAACTTGGCCAACGTTGGTCAATTGAGACAGAGATTCTTCGCTCTGCTCAGAATGACAGTTGAGTTTCGTAACTCAAAGCTAAATAGTGGGTGTAATTTTATCTTATAAATATTAAAAAACCCTCCCCGAATGAGGAGGGTTTTAATAAAGTTTTACTCTTCAACTGGCGGCGGCACCTCGCCTTCCGGAGTTCCTTCTTCTTCCTCTGGCGGTTCGCCTTTTTCAATTACTTCCCACACCTGTTTCCTTATTGCGTTCAAAACCTTGGGGTTCTCATTCAAAAAGCGTTTAGTAGCTTCGCGCCCGACGCCTAGTTTATCTTCACCAAACGTGTATGAATTGCCTTTTTTATCCACCACTTTATATACCACGGCGGTATCCAGTACATCGCCGGCTACCGAAATGCCCTCATTATACATGATATCAAATTCGCAGGTGCGGAACGGCGCGGCTACTTTATTTTTTACCACCTTTACTTTTACGCGGTTACCAATAATTTTATCGCCTTGCTTAATTTGCGCCGCGCGACGAATTTCAATTCTCACGGACGAATAAAATTTAAGTGCCATGCCGCCGGTGGTTGTTTCTGGGTTGCCAAACACAATGCCAATCTTCATGCGGGTTTGGTTAATAAAAATAACCACGGTACGGGATTTGCTTACAATGCCGGTGAGCTTGCGCAGGGCCTGGCTCATAAGGCGCGCGTGGAGGCCCATATGTTGGTCGCCCATTTCACCTTCAATTTCTGCCTTTGGAACAAGCGCGGCCACCGAGTCAACTACTACCACATCCACGGCATTAGAGCGTACCAATGTTTCTAAAATCTCTAACGCTTGTTCGCCGGTATCTGGTTGAGAAATTAAAAGTTCATCTACCCTAACGCCAATTTTTTTGGCGTAGTCGGGGTCCAGGGCGTGTTCGGCATCGATAAAAGCTGCAATACCACCTTGTTTTTGCACCTCGGCTACAATGTGCTGGGCCAGGGTGGTTTTACCACTGGCTTCTGGACCATAAATTTCAATCACGCGTCCTCGTGGCACACCGCCAACACCAAGCGCAATATCCACCGATAAACATCCAGTTGGTACAGCATCAACTTTCATGGTTTTGGATTCGCCAAAACGCATTATGGCGCCGTCGCCAAATCGTGTTTTAATTTGATCGATTGCCGACTCAGCGGCCTTTAGTTTTTCTTTTACCTCCTCGGAAACCTGTTTGGCCATACGTGTGTTAGTCTTAAAGTCTAAAGTTAAAAGTCCAAAGTTACGCACGACTTTACAGACTTTCGACTTTGTACTTTCGACTGCGCTTACAGCCCCACCTTATCACTATTCTCATTTTCTTTCAAGCTCACTTGTCCTAAATTTTTAGGCAGTTTTGCCAAGAGGTGTCGAGTAAGGACGGTAGTTCGGCCATGTTTTTTGGTTGCCGAAAGAGTTAATGTATTGACACCCTGAGAAAGATCGATTTTGGTTTCAAAACGCCCCTGTTCGTTTACCATTATTGGTTCGCCATTAATGGTAAGAGCGGATTCTGGTTCGGTCTCTCCTTGTATAATGGTGCTTGGTTGGTTAACAACCTGTCCTTCAAACGGAGCAAATACCAAAAGATGAGGAGGTCGAACAATGTGTGCCACCTGGAGAGTTAAGTAGATACCAAATAAAAGCGTACCACCAATAAGAAGGCCAAAACGTGCTAAAGAAGTAATTGATGCAAACGGAAATTGTTTGATTCCAGCGTGCGGATGGCGCACAACAATATCACTTAATCCACCTTCACGAATAAATTGTTCGGTGGCCTCATCAGAAGGTACCCCCAAACTCTCGGCAAAACTTTTCACATACGCCAAACGAAATGTTTTGGCGTTAGGGAGTTTGTTAAAAGCGCTTTGCTCTAAAGCTAATAAATATTTTTTTTGAATTTGAGTCGCGTTCGCAATATCCTGAAGCGTGAGTTTGCGCTCTTCACGACGCAAGCGTAAGCGATCTCCAAGCATGGTAGAGGCCGCCAATTTTTTAGGACAAAAAATACTCATACAATTATTCATTTTTGTCTGTAGGTTCTACAGGGGCGTCAAATACGGTTCCTCCCGCATCCATTGTTTGTTCATCTTCA
This sequence comes from uncultured Gammaproteobacteria bacterium, assembly GCA_964533715.1. Taxonomy (GTDB): domain Bacteria; phylum Patescibacteriota; class Patescibacteriia; order Magasanikbacterales; family GWA2-37-8; genus CAZHNI01. Next base: position 27,616 of record CAZHNI010000012.1, read on the forward strand.
GGAATTTCTTCGGAAGCAGCCGGTCGTAAGTGCTCCGTAAAAAGTTCTCGCGGTTTAGCACCATCGGCTGGTCCTACTATACCAGCTTCCTCAAGCTCGTCAAGCAGTCGCGCCGCCCTCGCATAGCCAACCTTCATACGCCGCTGTAAAAGTGAAGCCGAAGCCTTGCCCGATTCTATAATTATTTTTTTAGCGTCTTCAAATAATGGGTCTTGATCATCGCTCGGCCCGCCAAACATATTTACCGTACCGCTCGTAGAACCTCCTTTAGATACCACAGCATCATCATATTGTGGAGGCTCATCTCCTTTAAGGTAATTAACTACTTCTTTCATTTCTTCTTCCGAAACATAGGCTCCTTGTAAACGTTTTGGTTTAGAAAGCTCAGCGGTTAAGAACAGCATATCACCGCGACCAAGTAATTTTTCGGCGCCCGGACAATCTAAAATGGTGCGTGAGTCAATAATTGAGGCGACACTAAAAGCGATGCGGGCCGGGATATTGGCCTTCATAAGACCAGTAATAACTTCCACACTCGGTCGCTGGGTGGCTACAATTAAATGTATACCAACCGCCCGTGCCATTTGTGCCAAACGAATAATGCCGGCTTCAACCTCGCTGGCCGCTGTGGCCATAAGGTCGGCCAATTCATCAATCACAAAAACAATATAAGGCATTTTTTCGGTCGCCGATTTATTATACGAAGCAATATCACGTTTCCCGGCGGCCGCTAAAGTATCAAAACGCCGTTCCATTTCACCAATTGTCCATTTAAGGGCATTAACGGTTTTAAGCGAGTCGGTAATTACCGGTGTTAATAAGTGGGGGATGCCATTATAGAGCGTTAATTCAACGCGTTTCGGATCAACCATAATCATGCGCAAAGTTTCAGGAGTATTTTGAAAAAGTAAACTTAAAATAATAGTATTAATACAAACAGTTTTTCCACTACCGGTTGCACCAGCAATTAAAAGATGGGGCATTTTTGGCAAATCGCCGAGCCACACCTTGCCAGCCACATCTTTACCAATTGCAATCATCATGCTGTGTTCGCGGGTTTTGTATTCCGGCGCTTCCAAGAGCTCGCGGAGGGTGACCATGGCTACTTTTTCGTTTGGCACTTCAATACCAACCAGCGATTTGCCGGGGATCGGCGCTTCAATTCTAATTGGGTGGGCCGCCAAAGCCAAAGCCAAGTCGTTGGCAAGCGCCGTAATGCGAGTGAGTTTAATTCCTTTAGAAGGTTTAAGTGAAAATTGAGTTACCGTTGGCCCAACACGTATCTCTCCCATTTCAACTTCAATGCCAAAGTTTTGCAAAGTATCCCGAATAGTTTCGGCGTTGGATTTAATATCGCCGGAGGTTGGTTTGCTTTTAGAGGCGCGCAAAATATCTACCGGCGGCGTATTTTTGTATACTACCGGTGTTTTATGTACGGGCATTACTTCTTCGGCGGCTTCCTCTTCGTCTTCTTCTGTTTCGGCATCACCGTTTTCATCGTTATGGCGCGCCACCGTCTTTTTATTAAACACGCGCTCCTCTTCAATTGCTGTCTCACCAGCTTCTTCGGTTTCGTTCTCTTCCATTTCGGCGCTCTCGGCATAATCACCTTTAATTTTTAAAGCTGTTTCACCCTTTCGTTTAAATAGAGCAAAAAAGGAAATAATTTCTCTACCAAACCAGCCCAAAAGTAAAAAGAATTTTTTGTGCAAAGATACAATTGCCGCGAGCGATGTGTTAAACAAAAAAATTATTGAAACTAACAGGAGCCCGAGTAAAATAAGGGTGCCTCCCCAGTAGCTTACGTACGTAGCCAGTGGCCAGGCCAAGATTAATCCAGCACATCCACCACCGTACCCTTGCGTTGCCAAGGTTACCAAATCGGCGGCTGGTTTTTGAATATGAATGAGGCCATTGAAACTTAAAAAAAATAGCACCGCTCCAATTGAGTGCGTAGAGCGATACTCATAATCTAAATCCTTAATTAAAAGAATTCCACTGACAACCAGGACAATGGGGAAGAGATAGCGAACTTGGCCAAAAATAAGAGCTAAAAGGGAATCTATAAACTGTCCTGCCACGCCAGCGGCGCCAAAAAAACTAAGTGTAGCTAGGCCTGCGGTAATAAATAAAAGTATGGCCATGAGTCCATGACTTACTTCTTGCTCTGGGTTAAGCCGTTCGTACCAGGTAATTTTTTTACGGCGACGTTGGTAGGGGCGCATGTAACAAACAAAAGGTAACTCGAAAGAGGCTGCACCTGGTGCAGCACCGAATACCAGTATTATACCACAAAAAAACAAGAAATCCCAAAGGGGTCCCTTTGGGACAAAAAAACACAAGCCTCTGTAAAGCCTGTGTTATGTTCTTTTCCAACTACACTGCGAGAAGAGATGCATGTTTTGACTAACAGATCGAACCTAGAAAATGTTACCAAAAAACACAGGGTGCTTGATGGTAAGAGAGAGAATTATTTTTTAGATCGACGATCTGGTTGAAACATCAACTCTTTCGCAGTGGAGTTGAAAAAGAAAAATTTTTTCTTTGTGCGTTCATTGTAGTTACAGAAAAAGGGTTTGTCAAGTGTATAACTGTTTAAAAATATTTTTATTTTTAAACTATTTCAAAAATAATTCACCTAATAAAAAACATCCCAAAAAAATTGAGATGTTTTTATTGTTTTTTCAGATCGCCACCCTTTTATGAATAATATTTTTGTTTACAAAAGGGTTGGTGGGGCGACCTGGGGATGGTTCACATCGTGCGGGCGGCATTCTGACGGGCCCAGAACTCTGCCCGCTCCAAGCGGCAGCGGCGAAAACCCACGGTGGTCTCATGGAAAAGGCCGGTCCGCTCGCGGCGGGGCACGTGGTGCTTCTTGCACCACGAACGCACGAGCTCAACTGCCTCGCGCCGTGTGCTGGCCGGTTACCGTTCACTTTCGAGTACTTTTACCCCCAAAATCACTGGCCACTTGGCC
>CAZHNI010000013.1:0-28631 GCA_964533715.1 uncultured Gammaproteobacteria bacterium
TTTCGAGGAGAACCAGCTATCACCGAGTTCGATTAGAATTTCTCTCCCATCCACAACTCATCTCCGAGTGTTGCACGGCTCGTGAGTTCGGACCTCCCTTTCTCTTTCGAGAAAGTTCATCCTGGTCATGGATAGCTCACCCGGTTTCGGGTTATGTGCATGCCACCTTAATTTCGCCCTTTCAGACTCGCTTTCGCTTTGCCTCCACCCCAGAGGGGTTTAAGCGGCGACATACAGCACACTCGCAGGCTCATTCTTCAATAGGAACACAGTCAACCGCCGCATCTCGCTACGCTCAATGCGTCGGAATGTCTAAATCCTAATTACTAATATCTAATTATTGTGTCGCGCCAAGCGCGACTCTTTAATTTGAAATTAGAAATTTAAAATTTGTCATTCCGCATCGAGTGCAACGAGATGCGGCAGGTCTCCTGCTCTTTGTAAGCGCACGGTTTCAGATACTATTTCATCGCCCTTCCGGGCTGCTTTTCACCTTTCCCTCGTGGTACTTGTCCACTATCGATCACCAAAAGTATTTAGCCTTGGACCATAGTCGGCCCGGCTTCAGACGGGATTTCTCGAGTCCCGCCGTACTTAAGAACGTAAACCATGAATAGTTATTGATTTTTTACCTACAGGACTGTTACCTTCTGTGGTGGCTCGTTCCAGAGCCTTCGATTAAATCAACAACTACCATCCGACATCACAGGTAGTCGACGTCTACGTCTTACAACACCATATACACAACGGCCTGTCCTTTAAACTACAGCTCAAAGTTAATCGTGAGATCAACGAATTACTGTAATAACATGTATATGGTTTAGGCTTTTCCCTTTTCGCTCGCCACTACTAAGGGAATCTCTACAAGATTTATTTTCCTCTGGGTACTGAGATGTTTCACTTCCCCAGGTCTTCTTTGCATACCTATGAATTCAGTATGCAATATGCCAATTAAATTGGCATGGGTTTCCCCATTCGGATATTCCCGGATCAAAGCTTGCTTGGGAGCTCCCCGAGACTTTTCGCACCCTGCAACGTCCTTCTTCGTCTTTTGGTGTCAAGGCATCCACCGTACGCCCTTGTTGAAATTGCGCACAACGAAAACACGCAAATGTGCTTTCTTGTGATTTTATGTCCTTGTATTTCCTCTGCAAGAAAATACAAGGCTACCCTTTAATTTGCTTATTGCTATTGTTAAATTGTCAAAGTGCCAGCCGCTTCTTTCGTCACTGTCATTTCGAGCGCAGCGAGAAATCTCTGTCCGCTAGTCCCCGCTTTGGCGGGGCAAGGTTGGGTTGGCCGATGAGCCAGAGATCCTTCGCTTCGCTCAGGATGACAAATTGTAATCTGCGAAATTTTCAGTTCACAATCTGTATAATCTGCGTTTTGAAAAAAAAGAACCGCTTTTTAAGCGGCCCTTAACAACGAGGGTTGTTTAACCGCTTGGGAAAACTGAGTGAGGAATTGTGGTAGAGTAGAACATTGCTGTTATAACTTCCATTTAATTCCTGAGTCCTTATCGAACTCGGTCTGCCAGAGGCAGATAACCCAGAGGTCCAGGCGGATACGATTTGTATCCAATAATTGGTTGGACGTGGTTCCCTTTTAGGGAATATTAATCGTATGCGCGATTATAACAAAACCCCTGAACGATGTCAAGGGCTTTAAGTGGGGATAACTTGTGTGTAAAACCCCTACTTTTTTGCCTTCGCCCAGTCCTCTAAAAACTTCTTTATCCCAACGTCTGTAAGCGGATGCTGGTAAAGTTTTTCCAAGACTGCAAATGGCATGGTGGCAATGTGTGCGCCGGCCAAAGCCGCCTCAACCACCATCTCGGGAGTGTGCATTGAAGCCGCCAAAATTTGGGAAGAAAAATTATAATTTTTAATTATCTGCACCGCCGAAGTAATTAACGCATGGGAATCACCACCGTTTTTGTTGAGTCTCCCCAAAAACGGACTAATTAAGGTTGCGCCGGCCTTAGCCGCTACCAATACCTGACTCGGTGCAAACACCAAAGTTACATTCGTTTTTATTCCTAAGCGACTCAATTCTTTAACGGCCTTAAGACCTTCCGTAGTGCAAACAATTTTAACATAAATATTTTTATGCCATTTGACCAATTCCTTTGCTTCTTTAATTATTCCCTCCGCGTCAGGGCTCACCGTTTCAGCACTAATAGGGCCATCAACAATTTTACAAATTTCTAAAATTATTTCTTTAAATGTTTTATTGCCCCCATCGCGCGCAATCCAAGAAGGGTTTGTGGTCACACCATCAATAACACCCCAACTCGCGGCCGTTTTAATTTCATCTAAATTAGCAGTATCAATAAATAATTTCATACAATTAATTTTTGGTCCATCGTCGTGGTGGGTTATTAAGCATAACTGAACCAGACACAGTAATTTTATAATCAGAACCACGTTGCGTAACTGTAAAACCACCAACATCACCCTCTACTATTTGTCCTTTTTTATTTCCATTTTCCAAACCCATCAACCTATTAAAAGTTTCCAAATCAACTCCCAAAAATTCACAGGCTTCTTCAATTGAAAAGGTAATCGGTGCATCACCCGAAGTTAAACTGTTATTTAATTTTATAACAAAACGTGTTCCCACATCTCTATCCTGTATACACTCAACGTCCTCTCCAAATTGCGGCAAAGTCAAAACCTCTCCCGGCTTCGCTGTTTCTATAAACCATCTTATTTTATTCGGCCAAGCTAAATGTGTACGACGAGAATATTCATTCCAAATTTGATCTCTTCCTGCTTTTTCAGGCGCAAACTCTCCCACTGTTTCACCACCACCAGCAATGCTAATCATATATTTAAATTTCTTACTCAACAAAAAACTATATTAATAAAGCTCCATTTAAAATAATTAATAATCTGCTTTATCATAACCAAAATTATCTTCCTCATCTTCTTCCTCCTTTTCGGAGACTGGTTTATCCTCCTCTTCGTCATCTGCTTCTTCGAGCGCAGCCTCAATTTTATATTCCGGCCATCGGCCACGCAATATTTCTTTCATCGCCTCGGTATCTTCATCCATGTCTATTTCTCCTAAATCCAAATGGTTTTCCACCACTTCTTCTACCGCATCATTCCACATTTCTTGATTCGAAACTCCCTGTTCCCGAGCAATGTCGGCTATTTCACCGTAAATATCATCAATAGTTAATACGGTTAGGCCCATACAAATTTACAAAATTAAAATGAGTACACTTCCTCCCTCATCATATATTTTAACAGGTGTTTTTTGGTTCTGCAAACATTCTAACACCGCAGTGCGCAAAGCCCCGGTTCCTCCACCAAAAATAACCCGCGCGGCCATTTCGTTTTTTTCCAAAACACGAGAAATAAATAATCCCAAAATTTCACGAACCTCAGACGGAAAATTTCCGTGCAAATCAAGTGTTGGCAAATCGGTTCGCAGCTGGGCAGAGAAAAGTTTTGGTTCAATTGCGTCCATAAAGTTGATGCCGGGGAGACCCGCCCGACTGAGCGACTTCAGTCGTTCGGGCGGGGGACTCGTCCGGTCATCCGACCGGACGCCCCATCGAATGACGGGGCGAACGAATTCTTTCGTGCCGCGGGAGAGAATCGAACTCTCAATCCCTTGCGAGAAACAGCTTCTAAGGCTGTCGTGTCTACCAATTTCACCACCGCGGCTAAACCAGCCTTATAATTGCTAGGGCAGAACCAAATAAGCAAACACATTTGCTTATTTGAAAGGTCCGACGCAATTATAAGCTCTGCTTATTTAACCACATAAAAAACAAAAAAACAACCCCAAGTACTGATGATTGTTTTTATACTCTTTTTACTTCCCCACATTCGTGAGATAGTAAAAGGAACAGGGGTTGGCGGCGTCACCCCCTTTTTTTGTCCTCCTTAAGTTGTGCAAAGTGTGCCCGTTACGCCGAACGGGCTGTGCTCTGCTATGATCTACAGCCGGGCGCGGTGGGCGAGGTAGCCCACGATGATCGCGGCGTGGAAGCCGATCTTGTCTTTCTGGGGGTCCTTGTCCCCCATCCACGCCACCAGCCGGGCATAGTAGATGGCCGTGGCGGCGCATCCATCCTCCTCTTTCGCGCCAGGCAGCCGCTCGGGGATCACGCTCGCCACCCAGGCGAGCGTGTTTCGAAGATCCTCGTCCAGATACGGGCAGTCCGCGGCCGCCTCGAGACCGGCCTGGAATTTCTCCGGAGTAAGACGGACACCCTTTACCATCTTCGCCTCCATTCGGAGAACGCCGGCGAGTGCCGGTCGTTCATTCTGAACGAGCCTTGCCACATATCTGGCCACTGCCGCGGCCGTTGTGATCTTCCTTGCCATTCGCACACTCCTTTTTCTCGCAAGGGCCAAATTGGCCCTGCTATCTGAATCTCAACCTATCATTAAATGGACTTTCGGTCAACACTCTTGGCCGACACTTTCAATTAAAAAAATCCCTAAAATTATGTAAAAAAGTCAATTTTCAACAATTTCTTATGAAATTCCGCAATTTCTTTAGAAACAATATCCAATGCTGGTATTTCCTCGTTCTGGCTCCATAGCAGTACTTCACTTTCACCAACCACCGCTCCTCCAACCGCCCCATCGCCAAATGAACCGATATCAAGCTCTTTCTTTTTAGCTCGTTTTAATTTTATTCTCTTCTCCTCAAGCGTCAGTATGCGTGCCTGCCACATATCATCGCGCGGCGCGCGGCGAAGTTCCGGAATCAGTCTATCAACCACAAATACGCGTTCATTTATTATTTGTCTAAAACGGTCTGGATCCTCGGCTTGGTAAAAATACTTATTTCCCAATTTTGATGAATTGATAAATCCTTTTTTCTCAATCGAGCGTATATACTCTTGCGCCGAGGTACGCTTTAAGCCTGTTGCTTTGACAATATCGGAAACTTTCGCTCCACCCAATTTCAAAAGGGCCCGGTACACGCGAATCTCTTCGTCGGAAAAATCAAATTGTTTTAGAAGTTGGTCCATAATTTTTGATATAAATCATGTAACTCGCTATTCCTAAAAGCAAACACCTGTCCGCCCTCACGTCGCTCCACAAACGCTACTTTGTCGCTCCATAAAAGCAAAATGATTTCACCTTGAGAGATTTTAAACTGGGGAGAAATGTGGAGTTGTTGTGCGCGCTTAACAAAATATTGCCAATACATCCCAAAATGCTCCGTCAGCCAATGCTCACTCCCAATAATACGCATCACATTTTTTTCGCGCAGAGATTTTTCAAATAACACCTTCGCCGCAGTTGTTCCGTCATACACGCGGAGCCGCACCTTGTGTTGGCGTTCATTATATTGCTTCTGCATAACCGGCAGCTCTTGTTCGGATATTGTTCGTTGCTTATACACAAAACTTTTCAGGTGTTCCAAAGGCAGTACCCGATAATCTTTAACATTTCGATACTTCGTTGAGGCCACCAATTTCTTCTGCATAAGCGACTCTAAAACAAAATACGCTGTCGGTCGTTTTATCCCCGCCGCAGTCGCCACCGTCAAAGCTGTTCCTTTTTTTACCTTTAGAAGGGCCGCGTAAACAGCGGCTTCTTTGTCACTTAGGCCAAGGGTTTTGAGGGATTGTAAAATGTCCATATTTACTATTTGACGTTAAAAATAACGTCATTTTTTGATTTTGGTATTGTACGGTAGACTGTCTTGCCTGTCAACGGTCTGACCAATACTCGGCTAACCGCTGGCAAACATGGCTCTTTACAAGGAGACCAGCATGTCGACCAAAGGCCCATCGTATGCAGTCGGCATCACCACCTCGCCCTCATTATCGTCGACCCGCAGGTTGCTGTCGGCACGGCCGTGCCGGTTCCAGATGCCCCATGGGCGCTCGCGAACATACGTCGAACACATCAAGTCGGCATTCTCTTATCTATATCAATCTAGTGGTGTAGAGAAGAAAAATTTTCAACCAAACAATTAACATATGAAAAATGCAAACTGGTCGCCCATCGTCAGTCGCCGTGTTACAGTGTTCCGCAGTTTTGCAACCTCTAAAGGGTCAAAAGATTCGGTCCAAGAATACATTGGTTGTGGTTGTAATTATTTAACCATTACCAAAAATGAATTAACCGACGTGTATCTGGCCACGCCCGATATCCAAAAATTGAGCGGCGTTATTATCAAACGCATTCAAACCGATGCGTCGTTCCCCGCTCGTCACGCCGATGACTGCCGCCGCGGTTGCGAAAAATTTGTTATGGCCGCGCGTGCGGCGGGGAAAAAAGTAAAAAATGCAACGAACGAAACACTGGCGCAAAAATGCAATGAATTTTATCGCGCCTATGTTTGCTTCGCCAAATTTATGGCAATTCCCGTGGCCATTGAGTATGCTTTGACCGCACAAATAACAACCGCTCTAACAGGCCGCGTTGGCGCTAGAGCCTCCGAATATCTTGTAAAACTCATGGCATCACCAGCTTATGCAGAATTTCAACTTGAACAGATTGACTTGTTAAAATTGGCTCTTGCAAAGACACTTCAAAAAAATGGTGCGCTGAACAAACACATCGAGTCCTACCGCTGGCTCAGTTGTTATAATATTGATGAACCCGCCTACACGGCGGCATATTTTTTGGAACGCCTTGCCGAACTTCGCGAACAGCCGCCACAAAAAATTAAGAATAAATTACATGAATTAGAATCTCAATTGGACCGCGATGAGCATGTCTACCAAGAAACAATGCGGGAGCTTAAGCTTGATAAAGCCACCGAGGGGGTGGTTAAACTCCTGCGGCAGTATGTGTATTTGCGTACCTATCGCGTGGAAATGCAATCAAAAGCCAATTACTATGTCCAACCGCTGTTTGCGGAATTGGCTAGCCGCTGTGGCCTCACCCTGCGTTTAACACTCGCACTGACACCTCTCGAAATAGGGCAAAGCATCTTTGACCACAAAAAAATTCCACACAAGGATGCTTTGGAAGAACGTTGCCGTGAGTATGGTTTGCGGTACGATGACAATGGTATATTTTTTGTAACTGGGGCTACCGCGGTACAAACTTTAGAGGATAATGAGCTCGGTCGCAAAAACACTAACGATACAGGCAAGCTCACGGGGACCGTTGCCTACGGCGGCATTGCGACCGGCTTAGCCAGGGTAGTCATTACCAAAGATGACATTCGTAATTTTCAAGCCGGAGAAATTCTAGTTACCACCATGACCACCCCGGAATTTGTACCCGCCATGAAAAAAGCCGTGGCTATTGTAACAAATGAAGGTGGGGTCTTGTGCCACGCCGCCATCATTGCGCGGGAATTAAAGGTACCCTGTATTATCGCCACCGCCCGCGCTACACGAATGTTTACAACCGGTGATCGCTTACAGGTTGATGCCGAAAAAGGAATCGTCCAAAAAATAAATTAGTGGTATCGCGGGTGGTCCGAGGGACGATACTTGTTTGAGCCTAATCAAAGTCACGAGCGAGTTATGCATGCCTTTGGTGAGGGCCCCTCCGAAACTTTTTTGTTTCTTTTTTAATTACAAAAAACGCCTCTTTCACAAGGCGTCTTTTTTATAATTTATTTTTCACCAACCATTCCTAAAATCGTCCTCGTCCGCCACCACGTTGCGCCGCTCCGCGCGGGCCTCTATCAAACCCCTGGTCCACAAAGCCTTCTGGCTTAGGGAGAAGTTGCTTCATAGAAAGGTTAATACGGCCGAGGTTATCAATTTCTTTCACAACCACCTTTACTTTATCACCGAGTTTTAAGACATCACTTGGTCGGTTGGTTCTGGCCCAAGCAATTTCCGAAACATGTACCAAACCATCCTGACCAGGAAGAATTTGTACAAACGCACCAAAATCTTCCAAGCGTACCACCGTGCCTTCATACTGTTCACCAGCAGTTACTTCGTGAGTCAACTGTTTAATCCATTCCACGGCTTTTTGCATGCCGGTGGCGTCATCACTTGTTACAAACACGCGTCCATCATCTTCAATATCAATCGAAACTCCAGTTTCAGCAATAATTTTATTAATCATCTTGCCGCCCGGGCCAATTACATCGCGGATCTTGTCTGGGTTAATAACAATGGTAATAATGCGCGGAGCATACGGAGATAATTCTGGTCGTGGGGCCGCAATTACCTTTTGCATTGCTTCCAAAAGCTCCAACCGAGCTTGTTTAGATTGGGTAAAAGTTTGTTTAACAATTTCCCAGGTTAAACCGTTCGTTTTGGTATCCATCTGCATCGCAGTAATACCATCGCGTGTACCGGTAATTTTAAAGTCCATCCCGCCCGGTCCGTCTTCAATATCCTGAAGGTCGGTAAGCACTTTCCATTTTTTCATGGTTTCATCGGTCGCCAAGCCCATGGCAATACCGGCAACCGGTTTTTTAATTGGCACACCCGCATCCATTAAAGCCAAAGTAGAACCGCACGTTGAGGCCATTGAACTTGAGCCATTTGAGCCCAAAACTTCCGAAACCACCCGCATGGCATAAGGAAAATCTGCCTCAGGAGGAAGCACCGGTTCCAGGGCGCGTTCGGCCAAAGCACCGTGCCCAATGGCGCGGTTACCCGGTCCACGCAGTGGTCCAGTTTCACCGTATGTGGCTGGTGTATCACTATAATGGTGCATATAACGCTTGGTGCCTTCTTCTTCCATGGTATCGAGTGTTTGCACATCACCGGGGGCACCCAAAGTAACTACCGAAAGAACCTGGGTATCGCCGCGCATAAACATGCCACTCCCGTGTGTACGCGGTAAAAGCGCAACCTCAATATTCAAAGGCCTGATATCGGTAAGCTTACGTCCGTCCAAACGCTGTTCTTTGGCAATGATTCTCTCCGAAATATATTTCTCTACCAAAATTTTCACGCGGCCTAAAATAATTTTTTGAATATCAGCAGCGACTTCTTTTGCGTCCATCATTTCTTTTGCAGCGGCACTAAATTGTTCTACCATTGCCACGCGTTCGGCCCGTCCTTTTTTTGGCGCATCAAAAATCCAATCATTCACGTGGGAAGCAACAAACGAATCAATCTCGGCAGTCAATTCACGGAGAGTTGTTTCTTTTTCACTTGCCGCTCCTCGCGGGTCCACTTTAGTTTGTCCGGCTTCTTTAGTAATTTTTTCTATAAACTCTACAACCGGAGCCATTTCTTTGGCCCCAAACATCATCGCTTTTACTACTTCTTCTTCAGCAATTTCTTTGCAGCCAGCTTCCACCATTACTAACTTTTCTGGCGTGCCGGCTACCACAATATCTGCTTCAGCGGTTTCGCGCTCGGTAAAGCTTGGATTAAATTTCCACTCTCCATTAACTTTACCAACACGAACACCACCAATCGGACCTTGCCATGGAATAGATGAAAGCGACAAAACTACCGAAGCGGCAATCAGGGCCGGAATTTGTGGATCGTTTTCACCATCGTACGAAAGTGCGGTCAAAATCACCTGCACATCATTTCGCATTTCCTGATCAAAAAGCGGGCGAATAGAGCGATCTACCAAACGACCAGATAAAATAGCGTCATCGGTCGGTCTGCCTTCCCGTTTAATAAACCGGCTGCCTTTAATTTTTCCGGCGGCGTATAATTTTTCCTCAAAATTTACCATCAGCGGGAAAAAATCAATTCCGTCGCGAGTATTTTTACTCATGGTGGCAGTAGCCAAAATAACGGTATCGCCATAGCGCACCGTGCATGAAGCATTTGCCTGAAGCGAAAATCTGCCGGTTTCCACACTAAGTGTCCGGCCGGCCCATTCCATGGACCAATTACGAATTGCCATATTTTTTTCTTTCTTGAGAAGATGATTCACGAGCGAAAGACCGAAATGGTCTCGATGTCCGTGAACCAACTTCATTAATTAAATCAATTCGCTCTGATTGTCATTCTGAGCGAAGCGAAGAATCTCTGGCTCAATAAATCTACGAACAGAGATCCTTCACTGCGTTCAGGATGACAGGGACGAACGCCCCTGCCCCGGACGTACCGATCGATACCTCCGATCAAAAATCAAAAACTTTTCTTTATTCTGACTCAAATCAATAAAATCATCGGCCGCTTCAATAAGTTTACTCGAGGTTGTTTCTCCAAAGGCCATTACTTCTACCTGCTTGCCTTGGTTGCGTAAATATTCTACAAGAGGAACATAATCGCCATCGCCCGATACCAAAATAATTGAGTCAAGACTCGGTGAAAGTCTAATTGCTTCTACTGCAATACCAACATCCCAGTCCGCTTTTTTCTCACCGCCGTAAAAAATTTGTAACGGCTTTTCGCGGGTCTCAATACCTTGGTTATACAAAGCATCAAAAAAAGGTTGCTCCTCTTTACTTTCGGTGCTCACCACATAAGCAATTGCCCGGATGAGTTTCCTCCCTGCCGTACCTTCTTTTACAATGCCCCCAAAATTTACTTTTTGATGAAATAAATTTTTAGCACTATAGTACATGTTCTGTACATCAATAAACACCCCAACGCGTTGCTCGGGGTGTTTAAGAGGGTGTGCAGTTTTATTCACTGGCGGCTTCATGCTCCTTGTCTGTTATATCCGCTTCTTCCTCAAGCTCGTCTTCAACAACGGCGGTTGCGCCCGGTTTTACAATCGCTCGAGCTTGTTTGAGTTTGAGTTTTTTAATAAGCTGTTCGTAACTCGCTTGATTTTCTTTCTTAAGATAGCGCATTAAGTGACGGCGACTCGATACCTTACGAAGTAAACCTCGACGAGAAGAATGATCTTTGGGGTGCGTTTTAAGGTGCCCAATCAATTCATCTATTTCGGCCGAGAGAATGGCAATTTGCACTTCACTCGAACCAGTATCACCGGCGTGCGTTTGATACTTCTTTATAATTGACTGCTTCTTTTTTACGTCCATCATACATGCATGAGAATCACCGAGCCAAGTGTGAGCATGTTTCTCACCGGTCCGGCCCCTTTAGATAGGGATAATTAAATGTATCCAGAGCTTACCCTATGTGGACAAATTTGTCAAGATTATAATAGTCAAATCCTAGGGCGCTATTGTGTGAGCGGCAAAACAAGAAGGCAGCGCCAACGGGTCACAATTAATATCTTTACAAGTATCTATTGCATCTTGGGTTTTTCCCTTATTTGTACAATCATTAACACAGGTTCTTTCTGCCTCCCAGCAATCACCTACCAGGCCTTTTTTAGTATCAAAACAAATCCATGGTTTACTATCTAATTCAACAAATTGTAGTGGTTTACAAATATCTATATTAATACACTCTGCCACCGTCATGGCTTCATTACAATCTGTTTTTGCTACAACCGGACAATCTGGAACTTCCGAACATTGTTTTAAACGCCAGTCGCTACCATAAATTTCACCATAACATTTTTTTTCGGTACTTACCTCACAGGCATTTACCGTACCATTTCGCATAGATATACAACAACCTTGCGTAAGAGACGGCGAGGCGGTATTTTGTGGGGTAAATTGACCGGCCACAGAACCTAAACGACTAAAAATAAAAGTGGTAATTGCATAAGCCGCAATCATAATAATAATACCAAGAATGGCGGCTGTAATAATTTCCTTAGCCTTGGTAGTATATTCTTCTTGCCCACGCGCCGTCATCCACCTAAGTCCGCCATACACTAAAAGTGCAAAAAAAAGAATAGCAATAAGACCAAAAGATATACTAATAACTTTAGTAACAATAGAATAGACCGTATCCTGAGTGTTATAACCGAGTCTGGCTCCGGTCGCCTGAAGACCATACATCTGGGCCCGAGCTGGCAAACTGCTGGTTAAAGACCACATTACTAAAACAAAAACAAGAGTTTTAGCTAGAGATAAAAAAAGTTGTTTCATACAAAAGTAGTGAAGATAGTATAACACAACTTGCTGATTCACTCAAAATACGCTAGAATAGGGCCTATTCTGACCCTGTAGTTCAACGGATAGAATAGGAGCCTTCTAAGCTCCGGATCTAGGTTCGATTCCTAGCAGGGTCACTAGACGAGTCAGACGGACAGGCAAGCCCTAGATCTAGGCCTGCCTGCCGATAGGCAGGGTAGACAGGTAATTCCTAACGGAGAAACAAAAAAAGAGCCATCTATACGGTTCTTTTTAAAATCCACAGTGGGGTGCCTAGCCGGAATTGAACCGGCATTGCGAGAGCCGCCCGCCCGACTCGCAACGATGAGATAAGAGATTCAAAGGGGTGCCTAAGCGGATTTGAACCGCTGCTGGCAGAGCCACAATCTGCCGTGCTAACCACTACACCATAGGCACCACTCTGTTCCCCTTGAATACGGAAACTAAACCGATGAGTCGTTGCGGGCGGGCAATCTCGCGTAATAACGTTATAATTGCGAGCGAAGATGCTGCGCAAGTCTAACTTGCATTGCATCTGAGCGAAGCAATTTCAAGCGCCACCGGCGCTTATACCATAGGCACCACAATGGGGACTTCGGCGTAAAGTATACTAAATACAAAATAAAAAATCAACCCCTGTTATTTCCGCATCGTGTGTCAGCGTATATTAGACCAATGAATGTAGCGTATCTTAAAAAAATAATATTTAACAAATACTATAATATATTCACCCATACCGCGCCAAAAGCCTCTTTCAAACCGACGCCCAGAAATAGCTACAGGCGCTGAATCAATAAAGCATATCTTTCCCAATTTTCGTACGCGCCAAGCCAAGTCATTGTCTTCAAGCGCGTCCATAGTGGCGTCAAACTCCCCAGCCGCAAAATAAATTTCACGCCGTATAGCAAAATTAAATCCTGGAAGCCAATAGTGACCAAAAAAAATCCGGTAAACGCGAGCCGAGATGGGTTGTAACCAACCAAATAATTTCTGCGCCACACGCGAACCGTCCTTCAATCTTCCTGAACCAGCTACCGCCACACATGAAGTAGCATTAAAAACCATTACCATTTTCTCTATCCAATTAGGCGGCTGAACAGCGTCAGCATCAGTACACAAAAGCAGCTCGCCAGTCGCCGCCCGAAAACCGGTTTGCCTAGCTTGACCGCGCCCTTGTTTAGGCTCATGAATTATATGTATGTTAAGACTGCCCTCAAACGCACGCGCTATTTGCACAGTTTTATCATTCGAATTATTATCAACCACAATTACTTCAAACGGCTTGCTAGTAATTTGACCCCGTAAACTTTCTAAACAATCTCCCAACTGCTCCTCCTCATTAAACGCAGGAATAATAACAGAAATCATACAATACTAATCCTACTTTAAAAAACTCAAAAAAACAAGAGAACCCCCGACTTAGAAGGATTCTCTTGACGCTGACAACTTAACTAGATCCTATTTGCCCTGTTGGAAAAATGTTCCAAATATGCCTGAAAGCGGATTTACATTACCAGCTGCGGTACCGCGAGCTAGGTTGGCCGCAAACAATGTAATTGAATAGGCTGACAAAACAATAACAAGACCAATAACCGAATTACGAATAGTCGTTTTGGCACCCTCTACTTTTTCTTCATTTCCACCAGCCGTCATCCAAGTAAAACCAGCATATACAATTAAACCAATCATTACAATACTTGTAAAGCTAAGTAAGACACGAATAATAAAAACAGCTGTAACTCGCGGATCAATTGGGTCACCTAGTGCCGCGCCTTGCTGACCAGCGGTAGCCTGAAGCTGTCGTCCAATTTCATACCCTGCACCCTGCGCGTTGGTCAAAGCTACTTTAAGCCCAAAAAGACCGAAAAGTATGATCAAAAAAATAATAATCTTTTTCATATTTTTTTAGGACTTTTGCGTTTGGATGAGATACGCCGCCAAAATCGAGTAACGGAACGAGGCGTATTAAACATACGACGAGCGAGTAACGCAGAGTTTGGCAAATAGATCGCCAAACGCGGAGGTCCTATTATGGAACAAATGTTTGCCAACCACCATTCTTAATCTGATTACCAAAACTTTTCCAAAAACCAACACCACCAATTCCACCCCCTCCCACTTGCGTTCCTGGCAAACCAGCTGCGGCGGTAATACTCAATAAAACAAACACAGTAATGCCATAAGCGGCAATAACAAGTATTAACCCAATCGTGGCAGTTTTTATAATACCTTGTGCTTTTTCAACAGCTTCTTCATTCCCCTGAGCAGTCATCCATAAAATACCAGCATATATCGTTAAGATCAAAAATATTGTGCCCACCAAAGAAAGTGCCACTTTTATTATTCTACCAATCGACTGTGAAAGAGTGGTGTCGTCTACACCAGCCGTATCATATCCTCCTTTTTTTGCAATTTGTCCAGCCAAGCCATTATTGCCAAGCCCAATATCTGGCGCCGCTGTAGCAGGGCCAATTATCGTCGTAAAAAGTGTTAATGAAATAAAAATTGTGCTAAATAATGTTGCTAATTTCATAATATTTTTAAGGTTTGCAACAAACTGTACCCTGCGGGCAAAGACCAGGCATTTCTGTTCCATTTTTACACTCCGAACACACATTCGGGCTTAAACACGCTGGCGGTGTTGGTTGCGGTCCAGTATTGCCCTGACCAATATTGCTTAACTTCCCCGTCACAAAATAAGTAATTGCATATGCCGACATGGTTATAAACAAACCAATGATGGTAGCAGTAACAATTTTTTTGGCCGTTTCAATTTGTTCTTCTTTACCCTGTGCCGTCATCCACAAAATACCGGCATAAATGGTGAGCAAAAGAAAAATAGTCCCAACAAGCGAAAGGGCTGCTTTTACTATGGTACCGACTGTTGTGGAAAGATCAGACTCAAGCCCCACTCCGGTTTGTGGACCAACTGCTTTGTTAAGGTTGCCAAGAGCATCGTTTAAACCAACTGCTCGCGCGGAACTTAAAACTGCCAACGAGATTGACACTACCACAAGTAAAAAAAGAGTTCTTTTTAACATACAAAACTACTTAACACACGTCTTAGAATTTTGATGATCACATCGAAGAGCATCTACACAATCCTTGGTAGAATTGCATTTCTTTCCTTCGGCACACGAAAATACACACGGGCCACCACAATCAAGGTCGGTCTCTCCCTGATCCTGAATGCCATTTGAACAAGCTGGATTAGACGATGGGCTGGCCGACGCTCCTGCGTTTCCTCCTCCACCGCCAGTCGCTCCTAAACTAGTAAACACAAAGCTCGAAATAGCATACGCCGCCAACACCAGCACAAGCCCAACCGCAGCGGCTTCCATAGTGTCTTTCGCTTTGGTTACACTTTCGGCATTGCCACGCGCAATCATCCAAGTAAAACCGGCGTATAAGATAAGCAAAAAGAAAATAATACCAATAAACGATAAAGCCACCGAGACTACTTTACCAATTACTCCTGGAATAGTTGATTCATTGGCAACAGTACTTGGCAGAGCCCCACCAGTTGCCTGCTGAGTGGCATCAATTCCATAAGCGTCGTTTGCCAACACAACAACAGGAAAGAGCAAGCTGCTGCCCAAACTCAAAAAAGCAATGATTATCGTTAACAAACGTTTCATAAAAACATTAAACGAAACACAGAACACTTATTTTAGCGAACTATGCACCACTGGTTGCCTTTACCAGGTTCTGGACAATAAAAATAGTAATTGAATACGCTGCCAAAATAATTGCCAATCCGATTACCCCGGCGGTAATCCATTTTTTGGCTTCACCAGTTCTTTCTTCATTTCCGCCAGCCGTCATCCATAAAAATCCGCCATATACCACTATTATTAGCGCAACAGTCCCCAAAAGACTCATGGCGACACGAATAATACGCGCTACCGTTAAACGAACGTCGCTAGCAGGAAGACCAGTGGCGGCACCATACTGAAGACCGAGCTGCTGATCGGTTATACCACCAAACACTTGAGCGAACGCTTTTTCCCCACCAAAAGCCGACATAACAAGCACACCACCTACCGCAAGAGTTATAGCAACTTTTAGAAAAGAAGTAATCTTTTTTGACATATTCTTTAAAACTATGGTCGTCCCCGCATCAACTCTAGCCAGCTTATGGTGAGTTGATGCGGGAAGACTCCACAAAATATTTTTTTATAGTGATGGCGATGTTGTAGCATCTACCAGCTTGGTAATAACAAAGTTGGCAATTGCGTAGGCTGATAAAATAATTGCCAAACCAATAATACCGGCAAAAATCCATTTTTTGGCTTCGCCTACTTTTTCTTCGTTTCCACCAGCCGTCATCCAAGTGAAACCACCAATTAAAATGATTACTACGGCCACAATACCGAGAAGCCCCATGGCTACGCGGATAATCTGGGCGACGGTGACACGAAGATCCTTGGTTCCAAGCCCAGCATATGTACCAATTTCTTTACCATCAACTTTTAACAAGTCATCACGAGTAATAGTGCTGCTCTGTGCAAGCGCAGGACCAACAAACGCGGCCACCATAACGGCCGAAAGCGCTAAACCAGAGAGGAATTTATAGATTTTTTTCATACTGTCACCCCCTTTCGAATAGTGATCATAATATATTTTTTAGCTTTCTTTAAGTTAAGTGTAAGTATAACACACTGTAACATTACTTGCCAACAAAAAAACTTCCTGTGGTCAAGTACTCCGTAAAATTACGTAATACAAAATAACTAGAGAATACCGCCACCACACCGATGGCTGCCCAAAGCATGGTTTGGGTGCCTTTTTTAATACGTTCTTCATTGCCGGCCGCCGTTAGCCACAAAAATCCGCCCCATACAAGCATGAAAAGCGTAAGAGACCCAACTATCCCCAAAGCAACTTTAATAATAAACCCCAAAATTTTGGTAATATCAGTTTCGTTATTTTGGAGAGGGTTACACAACTTAATACACTGCCCTTTTTCCGGGTGATTAGGATCACAAAGCACCGTTTTGGGGTCACCATTGCAAGCATCATCTTGGGTAGCCGCTGAACTGCTAGACGTCGGCGCCGGCCCCGCCGCCAACACAACTTGTGGTATTGCCACAAAAAGGAACATGCCAACAATACATTTTCTAAAAAAATTCATATCCATAAAATATTATACATTCGGTGAAACGCCTGGTAACTGTAAAATACTGCCAAAAATAAGCCCCACCACCACATAACTTCCCAACATCATAACCAAACCTAAGGTGGTCCACATAAAAATTTGCTTGGCTTTAGTAATTTGTTCAGTGTTGCCGGCGGCTGTCATCCATAAAACCCCGGCGTAGATATATAAAATGAGGGCGATGGAACCAATAAAAGAAAGTAACAATTTAATGCCAACACCAACAATGGTTCGTATGCCTTCCTGGGCAGTTTTACCTTTAGTAAACAAACTAAACTGATCAAGTTCTCCCGCCGCTTTTTGTATATCAGTAACACCTATAGTAAAATTCTGATTTTCGTCGTTAAAAATACACGAACCATCTTTCTGAACTGAGCGAATCATGTACCCATTTTCAACATTTTGTTGGTTTTGTTGGGCCTCTTGAGGACGATCAACAAGTTTTTTGTCACAAAAACAACTATTGTTTTCCCAAACACAATTTTTATATAAATCTTTTGAGGTATTCTGGTCCGGAATTACCGTGGG
The DNA here is from genome assembly GCA_964533715.1 of uncultured Gammaproteobacteria bacterium. Classification (GTDB taxonomy): domain Bacteria; phylum Patescibacteriota; class Patescibacteriia; order Magasanikbacterales; family GWA2-37-8; genus CAZHNI01. The sequence goes on from CAZHNI010000013.1 coordinate 17,519, forward strand.
TAAAATCAAACATGTTTCTTGATTAACATTCTTTACCTCGAGCCGCGTATATTGATCTTGGGTAACAACTGGGCTGGTACTAAATGTTAAACTACCACAATATGGTGCTCCGTTGCGAAAATTATTTGATTGGACACAATTGTTTCCATTTACTCCTTTCTGGCAACAACAAAATGTTGATTGCCATTTACACTCAGATTTAGTATCAAAACAACCACAAATATATTTTACCTGCCCGGGCACATAAACTTTAGTGCTCCCGCCCAAAAGAGAGTAACCGGGCAAAAGTAAACTCAGGGCCACGCTTGACCACTCCTGAGCCACCTTGCCAGAATCCTGCCAAACTTCACCACCACATTTGGTATACTGCCCCTGATCACCCTGACATTGGCTTGTCATTTTGTTGATTGCATCGTTTATAGTATTAAAAGTACCAAGATCCCGCGTTACTGGCATTCCACCATTAGTACATTTATCAATTTGAGTAATAGCAGAAATTTTCTGCCAGTCAGAAAAAGCTTTCTTGCTAGCATCAAAACTCCGACAATTGCATTGTCCCAACTCTGCAGCTTGAACAAGCTTTGTTCCTAAAATAACAAACAACACCAGACATAATGAGAATGCAACTAGACGAAAAAAACGCATACACTATAACAATTTAAACTGCGATTTGATTCCAACCGCCTCGCCCAAAAATCTAATTAATAGATACGCTGCGAAAACAATTGCAATTCCAATAAGCGCCGCGAGCATGGTGTCCGCGCCTTTTTTTATACTCTCCTGGTTGCCCTGTGACATAATAAGTATGAACCCGCCATAGATAAAAAATGCCAGAGCAAAAGCCCCAATTATTCCTAAGGATGATCGCCCCCAATTAATAAGCAAAAAAACAAATAATGATACGTCACGACATTCCTTTGAAAATTCGTCCTGCAAAAGACATTTGGGAATGGCCGCTCCAAAAAATCCTGTTGCTTGAGCTAAATTTTGTTGAGATTGAATCAATTTGGTCTTTTGCAGAGTCCAATCATCAATTTTTTTTTGGCAAACCGCATCTTCATATTTTAATGATTCACACTCGAGGTATAAAACACTTGGAAAAGATGCTTTGACATAAGCTTTCGCGTCATCACAGGATGTAGTAATCTGCTGGCACGTTCGCGAAACGTTATCCCAATCGCTCGTTTTTTTTATATCGCCGGGCTTAATCTTAGTCAAATTGGTATAACAAAAACACTCATCCGCGGCTGCACGCATTGGGGTGACAACGCCAAATAACATCCAAAAAGAGATGAGAGCAGCAAACGCGAGATAAAAATTTTTCATACTCTAAAGAGTTTGGTTAATTCGCGCCGCGGTACGATCTAAAATATCTTGCCGATACTGATTAATATAATCTGGATTAGGTGGGTCCTGGAGCCAATCGTGAATCATATCGTTTACTGCTCGTGAAGCCGCTTCATAATTACTCCCACGATACCAACTTTCCGCAACCAAAAGACTGTCTACAAATGGCTTTAGTTCCTTTTTTTCTCGCTGCGCCGGAATATATGAACGAATGGCTGTCGGTCGGCCGGTTTTATCTAAATACTCTTGCGTGGCTTTAGAGTGTGTTAAAAAATTAACCAGACCCCAAGCTTCGTTCGGATGTTTAGATTTAGCAACCACGGTTTGCATCCAATAATTTGCCGCATTTACTGGCTGATCCTGGTTCAACTGAAAAAGCGGCAACACTCTAAAATTAAGCTGCGGTGCGCGCGATTGAATAATAGGTAAATGATAACTATACCCAAAGAAAAAAGCGGTACGCCCACTTACAAATGAATCCAACGCGTTTCCCATTTGCTCATTCCACGAATACGTGTCGCGATTTGGGTTAGCAAAATCAGTATAAAAATTTAACACGGTCATAGAGGGGGTGGTGCCACTTCTATCCTGGTTGCGAGGCGGAATATTAAATACTACTTGTCCGCCTTTATCTATCATATCAATGCCGCTTTGCTTAAACAAAATGGAAATAATATCATCACTTCCGGAAATATTACTACCGGTACCAAGCGCGGCACCCGCCTGAATTATTTTTCCGCTCGCCTTATCAAAACGCGTAATTTTTTTAACATCGGCCTGAAATTCTTCCCAGTTTTTTGGCGGCTCAGCAACACCAGCGCGATCAAGCAAATCTTTATTGTAATAAACGGCCATGGTATCTACCGACAATGGCAACCCGTAAATGTTACCATTTCGAACTACATCTTTACTTACCGCTTGTACATACTCTCTGTCCAATTGATCAATAGTTGGTAATGGCACAGTTTGCGTTAGTACCTGTGTGCTATTGCCAAGCGTCCCTTGCGTTACCTGTACCACCGCATCCTTCACCGACGGCGGCATCGCCGCAAGTTTAGTTTGGAATTGCCCCAAAGAACGACTGTTAACGGAAATAATATCTGGGCTTCTGTCATCCGCGAGCGCCTCTATTAAGCGCTGGTATAATTCATCCGATCGGAGTTGCCGTACCGTAACATTTATATACGGACGACCGGTGCGATACTCCACAATCAATGATTGCAGAGCGTCCACATCATCAAAAACGGTCCAATACTCCAAATTCACTGGTTTAATTGCCGCTTGTTGCTCAGCGGACAAGCCCTTACAGCCAAAACCAGCGGTCAGGAGTAAAAGACTCAATACTGTAAAAAAATATAGTGGTTTAAAAATTTTTTTCATACTTTTTGTCATCCTGAACGCAGTGAAGGATCTCTGTCGGTCGTTATTTGGTGAACCTACCTGCCGGACAGGCAGGTTGAATAGAGATTCTTCGCTTCGCTCAGAATGACAAGTGATAAAACTCGCTTATGAGTTCTGCTTCATCACATTATACCACACTCTTCAGATATTGTTTAAATTCTTTGCTGAGTTTTTTATCACGCAAAGCAAAGTCAACATTGGCCTTAAGATACCCGAGCTTAGAACCGGTGTCATAATATGTACCTTCAATAAGACGAGCGTAGAGCGGACGCTTTTTAAGCAGTTTGAATACAGCATCTACGAGCCAGAGCTCTCCCCCTTTACCAACTTTGGTTTTTTCTAGTGCTTCAAAAATATCTGGGGTAAATACATAGCCGCCAAGCGTGGCCATTCGAGATGGGGCATTTTTAGGACCAGGTTTTTCAACCATGTCTTTTACTTGTACCACATTTTTTTCAACCTCGATTCCATCAATAATACCGTATTTTGTTGTCCCTTCATCATCAACACTATACGCCGTACATACGGGGTCACCATATTTTTCAAATACTTCAATAAGTTGTTTCAGTTGTGGTTTTTTGGGTGCATAAAAAAATTCGTCACCCCACATTACTGCAAACGGCTCATCGCCTACCACGTCTTTGGTACACAAAACTGGCGTACCATTTCCGTAAGGGCCTTTTTGCCTAATAAAAATAAAGTTGGCCATATCGGCAATTTTTTTTACCTCTTCGGCCACCTCATTTTTACCCTGTTTTTTAAGCAAACTAATTAATTCGTAATTAGGGCTAAAATGGTCCTCAACCGCACGTTTGCTTGGACCAGTCACCATAATAATATCGGTAATACCAGATCGCACTGCATCTTCAACTACATACTGAATAATTGGCTTATCGACCACTGGCAACATTTCTTTAGGCTGTGCTTTGGTAGCCGGCAAAAACCGAGTACCAAGCCCAGCGACTGGAATAACGAGTTTACGAATCATAACAAAAAGAAATAGTGAAATAATGAAACAAAGAAATAGTGAGACAAACAAGAAACCACTGCTGGACCAATATTTCTTTATTTCATTTTTCATTCTACCATCTCCCTACCGTTCTTTCAACCTCGGGCTTTACAGACTTTTACTTCACTTCTTCCCAACTAAGCAAATTATACTGCGAGCCAACCGGGAACCCAGGCGGTGGGCCATACGTTAAATTAGCATCATATGTTGAATTGGTATTTTTATACCCCGAAACAATCGCCCCGCCCTGTGTTACCCAGCTCCATGTCCAAATGCCATAAGAAATTATGGCCCCATACGTCGTAAGGCTAGTCTTAGTATCGCCCGCATAATAATATCGTTTAGCTGCGCCCTTTTGAGCTAAAACTACACCGTCAATTTCTAGTGTGTCTGGAGAATCGTGTGGAATAAGAATATTTTGTTCTGCAATAAGACCCAGCGCATGGTTGCCGTCCTTAGCAACATATATAATATTTCCATTAATAATAATTGATTTCCCAACCGCTGTACCAATGGTAGCGCGCCCATTAACAACGCCGTCTACCCACACCATATCTTCTACGTAAATATAGTTATTCGCTGGCATCGGGTAAATAGTCCCAGCATCAACTGTTTTAATATCAACACACGGCCAAATCCAAGTATTGCTGCCAACATCTTGCGCCTTATAACAATTGGTCGCTGTTACCTTGTACGCCGTAAGCGTAGCGTTGGCATTAAACTTAATACGCCACCCTTGTTGCCCAGAAGAAGACAAATAAAGCCCGTTCTCCTGTGAAGCAGTTTTAATTTTAGCCAACTCTGCAGTTACCTCGTTAAAATCTTGGGCTGGCACCGGAAACGCCCAGTACGACTGTGGCCCACCCTGCCCCCACACTCCGGGCTTAATTGTATTTTGACAACCGCTCCCAAAAACCGGAGCACAGGTATAGCTTGCAACCGCACTTGTTACGGGAGCATCACTAATACCATCAAAACGCACCCCGCCATTAGAATGAAGCGCCCCATGCATTGTTTCGTTATTACCAATCCACATATTGGAATTCGTCATAAAAGCGTATTGTGTAAGGGAGGGAAAACCAATTTTTACTTTAATAGTACGCTTACTGTTTGGCTGGCTATCAAGCCACCCGGTGGATTGAATAACCACAATACTCGATCCGGTTGGCGGCGCAGTAATGTTAAGTGAAAAATGTCCAATAACGGTACCATCTTTATTGGTATAATCATGTAAATATGGCCCAACCTGATTAGTGCCGTCGGTAAAATCGGTTGGATTGTGCGCCAAATGCCACCGATAATAGGTAACTCCTGCTTCCGCAATTTGCAAGGCCTGTTCACGATTTTGTTTTTGCACCGAGGCTCTATTTTCACCAATACCATAAGAAGCAATTCCCAAAACAATCAAAGTAAAACTCAGCGCACCAAATACCATTATATATAACAAAATATTCCCGCGCTCAGCAGTTTTACTATTTTTGAAAAAAAATAAATTTCGTAACATACAAAGGCGCACCAATTATACAAAACTATTATGCGAGAACACTTTTGGTTTTTACAGCAACAATCACTTACCCGCCGTAGCGGGCGACCCAAAACGTGAGTGACGGGTCGTTTTGTTGCAAAAAAACCAAAAGTGTTGAGCTAAAAAATCCAATTGTGTAATTAATTTGATTTTAAATTTCTAATTTCAGCCTTAGCTTGTATAGTAAATGGTGTTGGCGAAACATTGGGTTTCTTTTCCAAAGTTAATTGAATGCCAACCAACCGAACTTGGCTAGTATTTACAGGCTGAGCAAGCGGACTGATGCTTGTGGTACCGTTATAGCTTTGGTCATAATAGGTAAACAGTGGGGTAGGGGTTGCCGCCATAATACTGTGCACTGCTTCGGTAATTACTTCATTAGATGAATTATAAGATAACGGATTACCACTTGGCTTAATAACACCCTTTTTAAGAACCGTGCCAACCAAAAAATACCGCACCCGTTCACGATAGCTATCTGTATCAAGATTAGTATAAAAAATAAGGGTTGATGTGCCAGCAGTTTCTAAGGCATACGATCCGATGCTCGAAGCGCTCGCACTTCTAAGTTCGTTCACTACATCTTGCACCACTTTTCGGCCTTCATTCTGTGTAAGCAGTTGTTCAAATACAATTTCTTTGGTACGAAAACTCGTCAGCAAAAGCTCGCTCACACTTACAATAATTAAACCAAAAATCCCAAGCGCGACCAGTGTTTCGAGCAAACTAAAACCGCGTGTGTTGGATGAATAACGAGAAAAAAAATTACTCATACCATTTATGGTGGCGACATATTAACCACCGTCTCAGTAGTTCCAGCCACATCAAGCGTAGATGTGGTAGCCACATACCCGCTACGCGTTACACTAAGTGTATATGTTTGGCTAGACAAACCACTAAAAAAGGTTTGTCCTGGAGGCGTGCAACTGTTAGCATAGGTAATGGCCACTTCCGAAAGTTGTGGCGAATACTTTGTATCATTAGTTGAAAGATATAAACGATAACGCAAATATCTGTGGCCATCACTTGCACTAGCTATAGTAGTATTAACTGTTGTGTAATAAGTAGAATTGGTGCCATCGGGTCCAAGAAAATTCCAACTAGACGGGGTACTTGAGTTACTGGTGGCAATCTGGAATCGAATTGACGAAGCTCCAGTTTGTACTGGTTGTGCAAGGGGTTCAATAACAATATTTTTAAAATCAACTCCTTGCCCAGCATCAAAGGTAGACGATTCTAACCAACCGCTGGCAATATAATTATTACCGGCCTTTTTTAATTTAATATCCCCGGACGGATTAGTCGTGTTGAGCCCCCCATCATCGCTCCAATATTTATTGTCTGATCCAAAACTTACTTGGTTGCCACCTCCAGACCAATCAGTTTGGCGCAAATATCCCAAACCAGTGAGCACGGTTTCATCATAACCAGTACCGACTAGCTCTACCGTTGCATCCGATAGCGGCAAGCCAGTTCCGGCATCTTTAACCGAAACCAAAAGCGAATTAGTAGTGTGCGATTTTAAAACTAACGTAACATTCTGCGTCACTCCTGGGTCTAACTTAACTGGCCGTTGCGGAATAGCTCCCACAATATCATAAGTACCATTTCCTAAACCAAAATAATAAGTATCCCATTCCATTGGATTAAGCGATTTAAAACCACTCCCGTCAGTAGAAAAATTTTGATCATATTTATACACCAACGGATCCGTACCAATAAGTTTGGTACCGCGCAAAGTCAAGGCAACGTTTGGGACCGCTGCACACGATGCATTAACCGTAGAAATATTAAATGCGCCGGCACGATCAATGGCAAAACTAATATTAGTAACGGCCTGCGTAACCACATTAGCCGGCGGTGTTACCGGGTTAGGGTTATTCTGGCTTGAAGCTACTGTCCCATCACTCGAATAACCAGCTTTAGATACCGAAATGGCGTAACTCAAAGTACCAGTCGGGGCATCAACAACACGCAAATACCCGTCATTCCCGGTCACATCATCAATTGTAGTGGCCGGGCTAGAAGCACTATTTGCAATATGAATATTGGCACCAACTACAGGCAGCCCGGCAGAATCAAAAACATGAATAAACAAAGCTCCATTTTTAGAAGATCCTTCCAAATTTTTAGGCCCAACCACCGTACTCAGCGTTACAGGTGTCCGTTGAGTGCAACTAGCACACTGAATAGCCATTTCCACCAATTTATAATCTGCCGGTGAAGCATCGTTTGGGTTGCCGCCGAGCACTCCATCAAACGGATCATCAATATTACGCACCGTTGTAGTAACGTAATAACTAATACCATTACGCACAATTGTTTTAGACAAGGGGAGTGTCCCAGCCGGAACACCACCCTGAATACCCACATCGTTATAGGCTAAATTTCGTACCACATCCAATTCTTCGCTGAGCGCAGCAGTTTCCAAAATATTAACGCGCGATTGATAGACAATTTTAAAAACTAAATTTATTCCACCGTAAATTCCCAAAGTAAACAAAACAAAAATCGCGACTCCCACTAGAATCTCCATTAGAGTAAAACCGCGCGTGTTTTTTACGGCAAGCATAAGTATAGTATAGCACAAAATCACCCCACTCTCCTACTGGGTTGAAATAATTAAATAACTATGATAAAATCCATTCGTTGAAAAGTGTCTTATCTGGTAGACACATAGTTGTATAGATTGCTTTGCGTACACCGGTATGGTAATATACAGTTGTATGAAAAAGCGATCTTGGACAAAAATACAACTCGAAAAAGCTGTCGTCGAATCATTTAGTTACCGCCAAGTGCTGGCCAAACTCGGTCTACGCGAAGCAGGCGGAAATTACGAACAAATTAAAAAATATATTTTGGAAAATAACCTACCCGTTAACCACTTTAAGGGGCGCGGGTGGAATCGTGGAATGAGCGGCATTGGAATAGACCGTATCCCTCTTAAAAAAATTTTAGTAAAAAACAGCTCATTCCAAAGTTACAAATTAAAAAAACGCCTATTTAAGGCGCGCTTAAAAAAAGAACAGTGTGAAATATGTGGTTGGGCGACCCGATCTGCTGAGGGGTACTTGCCGCTTGAGTTGGATCATATTAATGGTAATCGTCATGATAATCGTTTAAAAAATTTACGAATATTGTGTCCGAATTGTCATAGTCTCACCACTACATATCGCAGTCGTAAAAGAAAATAAACTTGCTCGGGTGGCGGAATTGGTATACGCACAACACTTAAAATGTTGCGCCGAAAGGCATGCGGGTTCGAGCCCCGCCCCGAGCACAAAAGCACCAATTATTGGTGCTTTTTTTATAATGTAAAAATATATTAAAAATTTTATAAATATTGACAATTTAAATAAAATGCTCTAAAATAAAATAAAAAATCGTTTGCAATTTTTGCAAAATTATCAAAATCTGCGTAATTATTATTCACTAATCCGTGTAATCTGTGTTAAAAATCGCTCTTATCTGTGGCGGCCCATCCCCCGAACGCGGCATTTCACTTAATTCCGCCCGCTCGGTTATGGATCATCTCTCGTCCAATAAAATTGAAATAGTCCCCTTTTACCTAAACCGCACCCGCCAAGCCTTCCGTATTTCTCCATCTCAATTGTATTCTAACACCCCATCGGACTTCGATTTTAAACTGGCACAAACCGCCAAGCCTCTCTCCGAAACCGCCTTTGTGAAGACCCTTAGACAAACCGACCTTGTTTTTCCTGTTATCCACGGTGCCTATGGTGAAGACGGCGGCATCCAACGTTTTTTTGAAAAACACAACATTCCTTATGTCGGCTCCACCGCCGCCGCCTGTACCCGCGTATTTGATAAATTCAAAGTCCACGAAGCGCTCCAAAATTTAGGACTTTTCACCATGCCCACGTTGCTTCTTAAAATATTCTACCCCGACCACAAAAAATTACTCGATGCTTTTTTTAAACAAAACCAACTTACCCGCGTTATTGTTAAACCGGCCAGTGGCGGCTCAAGTATCGGGGTATTCTCGGTCGGGACGCCCGCAGAAGCTTTAGAAAAAACTAAACTCATTTTTTCTAAACGCTTGGATACACGTGTGGTCGTAGAACCATTCGCCACCGGCCGGGAATTTACCGTTATTATTTTACAAAATCGTTTTGGCGTACCAGTCGCCCTCCTCCCTACCGAAATTGAAACCGATTACACCAACCACCAAATTTTTGACTATCGTAAAAAATATTTACCTACCCGCCAGGTTACCTACCACTGCCCGCCGCGTTTTAGCGATACAACCATGCAAACTATCCGCTCTGAGGCTGAACATATTTTTTCCGCTATGGAAATGCGTGATTTTGCGCGTTTTGATGGGTGGGTTATGCCAGATGGAAAAATTTGGTTTTCCGACCTTAACCCTATTAGCGGCATGGAACAAAACAGTTTTTTATTTCAGCAATCCACCAGAATTGGGTTATCCCACAAAAATGTATTACGCCACATTGTTGAGAGGGCCGCCGAGCGTTATGGCCTTCGTGTGCCCGCCGAGCCTCCCGTAAAAAACCTGTCTGCGCAGGCAGGCAAAAAACAAAAACCTGTCAGCGTTATTTTTGGGGGGGCAACATCGGAGCGCCAGGTTTCTGTAATGAGCGGCACCAACGTCTGGCTCAAATTAAAAAATTCTACACATTACAATCCAACCCCGTACTTATTAGTTAATAAAAATGAAGTGTGGAAAATTCCCTATCCGCTTGCGCTCTATCATACTGCCGAAGAAATTGCCGAAAACTGCCACATCGCCAAAAAAAATGAAGCTCGTCTCGCAGTACTCACGCGTGAAATTCGCTTACGCCTGGGCCTCCCCGAAAAAATTACCGACCCAGATTTTGGCGCACCCCTCAAAATGATTTTGGCGGAGTGTATTAAGGAATCGCCTTTTGTATTTTTGGGCCTCCATGGTGGTAGCGGCGAAAATGGCGACATGCAAAAAACCCTCACACAAGCGCACAAACCATTCAACGGCCCATCCGAAAAGGCTTCTCGTCTTTGCATGGACAAATGGAACACAAAACAGGCCGTGGCCAAAGCAAAAATCGCTGGAGTGCACACAATCCCAGGAACACTACTCAAATTATCAACTGTCATTCCGAACGAACGTGAGGAATCCCTGTCTGCGCAGGCAGGTCTGGCTCACCAAACAACAGACAGAGGTCCCTCGTCGCTTCGCTCGCTCGGGATGACAACAAAACAGTTTTGGAAAAAAACGTGTCGTTCCTTTGTGGCTCGCAGTCTCGTAGTAAAGCCACGCGCCGATGGTTGTTCCTCTGGTGTTGTTAAGTTAGATTCCTGGCAAGAACTACAAACGTACCTGCAACTTCTTAAAAAACGTGCACCGCACATTCCAGCAGGAACTTTTAAAAACCAAGCCGGGCCAATTGATCTCCCGCCGCAAAAAATCTCCGAAGTGCTTATAGAAAAAACTATCGAAACCGATGTGTTTCGTACCGTCGGCAATAATCTTAAATACATACGCAAGAGTGGTTGGATAGAAATAACTGTGGGAGTTATAGAGTTAAACAAACAACTTCACGCCTTTAACCCCAGCCTCACTATTGCGGAGCGTGCCGTTTTAAGCGTGGAAGAAAAATTCCAAGGCGGAACCGGCATTAATATCACTCCACCCCCGGCCCCTTTTATTTCCAAAAAAACCGTGAAAAAAACCAAAAAAATTATCGAGCATATTGCGACCCATCTTGACATCACCGGCTATGCCCGGCTGGATGCTTTTATGAATGTTAAGACCGGCGATGTAATGTTAATTGAAGTTAATACTCTCCCCGCCCTCACCCCCTCTACCGTAC
>CAZHNI010000014.1:0-27968 GCA_964533715.1 uncultured Gammaproteobacteria bacterium
CAATATCAAGCATACTAACCGCTTCATCCAATACCACCATTTTTACACCGTGGAGCGAAAGAGTCTTTTGTTGCAAATGATCCACCAAACGACCGGGTGTCGCCACAATAACATGGGGCGTATGGCGTAATGCCTGCACCTGAGCATACATAGAAGCGCCACCAATTAAAACAACGGTCTTCAGACCAAGCGGCCGACCAACTTTTTGCAATGTTTCATCTACTTGGAGCGCAAGTTCGCGGGTAGGTAAAAGCACCAAACCCTGACCGCCAAGCTTAGCCAAACTTTGAATCATGGGGATGCCAAAAGCCAATGTTTTGCCGGTACCGGTTTGCGCGATACCAACCAAATCCTTGCCTTCAAGGGCAGGAGGAATGGCCTGATGTTGAATTGGAGTAGGCTCCAAAAATTTGCTCTGTTCTAAAACAGCTAAAAGCTTGGGGGCAATGCCTAAATCGCTAAAGCGCGGCACTACCGATTGTGGTTGTGTCATATTAATTAAAGGGTCCAACGCAATGTTGTTTTGACGAAAGATGGTTGAAAACCCCAATTTAGTGACCCGATAATCTCAGAGGTCACTAGTATGACACAAAGAAGTTCGAGTCTTGAGCTTATTAAATTTAGCTCATAATTAAGAAAATTAAGTATAACACACTTAGACCATTTTGTCAAGGCACATTAACTAATTTTCCTTATTTTTTAGCCAAAAAATTACCCTAGTATTTCACTTCCACCCTAACCTCCGCATCATTCTCCGGTAATCCAGACGGGTTGTCTCTCTTAAACACCAACTCGCCTACATCAGTCTGCGAGGCGTTAAACTTAAGCGTAGCCGTAAACGGCACAAATGCATCTGTCATCCACTCTTTGGTAGCCCGCGCCAAAGTTTGGGTTATTGGCTTCCTTATCGAATCAACTAATATTATTGGGAAAGACGCCTCAAAAAACCATCCCCCCTTAGCCTGACCGGTAATTGTAAGTGGACTTTGTATTTCATCCCCGGGAGCTAATTTGTCCAAAATTACCGGCGGTTCGGTAAAATTTATACTATCCATAATACCGTTCACGAGTTTATCAACATCCAAAAAAGCAAGCTCCGTTTCACAAGCTGTTTTATCCGGATCGTCGTAATTACTACATTCGGGATAGCGAAGAGTAAATTGCACGGAAATAAACTTTCCGTTTTTCAAAGAATAATATGAATAACTTTTATACGTACTCCCGGCCGCGCCATCTTCCATGGTTATAACGCAATATTCTTGTCCTCCAATAATTTTTTGTTTTATTTTCTCATTGGATTGGTCAACACCGGCCAACTCTGCTTTGCACTTAAACGGTTCCCCCATCGCCCACACTTTTGGCGGCCATGCAGCAGTGGCAATATATTTTGTTGCAAGCGTCCGTGGATACATATACGCAATCGCTTGCTTGGAGTTTATATATGTGTAAGCTTTCGTAGTGTTGTCATTTTTTGGTACCTCGGTTACTGTCGGGCATGGCGCAAACTCACACTTTGATCCAACTCGCCCCACCGCACTACCATCCGGGCAAATTTTGGCTTCCTCAGTACACGACATCGGCTGGTCAACCACACTCGATTTTTGCATCAGCTTAAAAACGATACCAAGCACAATTAAAAAACTAGCTACAACAAGCACTATTGTCTTTATTTTGGGCGAGGTCATAATAATTATAGGATATCTATTTAAACTGCTTATTTAGTATAGTATAGTAAAGACACGATATTGAACAGTGCAAAAATAATAATGAAATAAAATCGGCTCTGGCAATGCAATATACAAATAGGTATAAACATCAAAAAATACTAACATATTTGAACTCAAATATCTGTAACAATACCGCCATCAATCGTGTATTATTATAATGAAAGGACTTTTTGTTGTATTTTATATAATTGTATGGTTAACTTACTAAGCGTCAACATATCCTTAATGTAACTAGTGACTTTTTAAAATATGCCACCTACTATATTAAAAAAATGGTTTGTTATAAGCACCTTATTCCTGGGGAGCGTTTTTATGCTCCAACCGGCCTTGGCTGCAGGAAATAGTTATTGGCATACTGATGGGAATAAAATTTTGGACGACAACAACCAGGTTGTAAAAATAACAGGTGTTAATTGGTTTGGTTTGGAAACAAGCAACTTCGCACCACACGGTCTATGGAGCCGTGGCTACAAAGAAATGATGGACCGAATGAAAAGCCTGGGTTACAACACAATTAGACTGCCATACTCTAACCAAGCCTTTGACGCCGGGAGCAACCCAAACAGTATTGATTTTAATAAAAATTCTGATTTACAAGGGCTCACTTCAATACAAATTATAGACAAAATTGTAGATTATGCTGGCAAAATTGGCCTACGCATTATTTTAGATAGACATCGACCAGATGCCGGCAACCAATCGGCCCTCTGGTATACAGACAAATATTCCGAAACGCGTTGGATTGATGATTGGAAGATACTGGCCAAACGATATGCCAATAATCCTACGGTAATTGGAGCCGATTTACATAACGAACCGCATGACCCGGCCTGCTGGGGCTGCGACGACGCCACCAAAGACTGGCGCTTAGCCGCCGAGAAAGCCGGAAACGCTATTTTGAGTGTTAACCCGGGCTGGCTGATTTTTGTGGAAGGCGTGCAATCGTATGACGGCAAACTATACTGGTGGGGTGGCAATTTAGCTGGCGCTGGCACGTACCCGGTGCGTTTATCCAACCCCAAAAAACTAGTTTACTCGGCGCACGATTACCCAGCCACGGTGTGGGGGCAGAGTTGGTTCAGCGACCCCAAATATCCAGCCAACTTGCCAGGCGTGTGGGATACCTACTGGGGTTATTTGGTAAAACAAAACAAAGCTCCCGTTTTACTCGGTGAATTTGGCACCAAACTCCAAACTCAAAGCGACGAACAGTGGCTTACCGCCCTTGCCTCGTATTTAGGCACAGGCGCTAACGGAATTTCCTGGACATTTTGGTCATGGAACCCTAACTCCGGCGACACTGGCGGCATACTGGCGGATGACTGGATAACCGTTAACCAAAAAAAACAAAACATACTTAATCCTCTTTTGTTCGTGTTAAGCACAAGCGGAGGCACCTCTGCGCCTTCTTCCACATCATCGCCAACACCAATACCAACTCCAACACCCAACACCAACCCCCCACCAACACCAACCCCCACTCCCACCCCGGTATCACCGCCAGTTGTGGACACCACAAATTTCTGCACGATCCGCTATAATATTAATGGTGAGTGGCCCAAAGGTTTTGTAACTTCGCTAATAATAAAAAATAACAGCGGTAAAGATATTAATGGCTGGACACTTACTTGGCGCTATGATAATGGCCAAAAAATTACGCAGTGGTGGAATGGCTTAGCCAACCAAAAGGGCGCTAATGTAAAAATCCGAAATGCCGCCTGGAATAAAATTATTCCAAAAGGACAAAGCGTCTACCCGGGCTTTCTCGGCGCTTTCTCGAAGATCAATTCCGTACCAAAATCATTTTTCTTAAATGGGATGCTGTGTAAAATAGAATAAAAAATATACAAAAATAAAAACGACCAGTACAAAACTGGTTGTTTTTTTATGTGGGGTTTGGCGTGCCCGCCTCTGGCACGGGGATGCTACTTTGTAATTTATTTGGCTAAAAACAAAAATTAATATATTTTTATCCCAATCTATTAAAACATAAAAGACAACTTTAGCTGTCTTTTATGTTTTAGCAGGCCCGCCCCGACTCGAACGGGGAACCTCGGTTTTGGAGACCGATGTTTTACCATTGAAACTACAGGCCCATTTTTATTATTGTACTACCGGCACAACAGGTTCATCTTTGGTTAAAACAAGAGCGAGCATAAAAGCCAAAAGGGTAATAAAGAAAATAGAACCAAACGAATTGCCCATCCAGCGAAAAACTAATTCTAGCGCAAGCGGCAGGGTTACGGCGCGGAGGCCAACGGTAAACAATTGCGACCATGCCCATGGGCGACTCGCGCCCCTAGCGACTATATAGACTATACTCGTTACAACTAACAATAAAATCAATTTACCAATAAACAGCCCAATAAACAACGCGGCAATACCAATGACCAAAAAAATTGCGCTGTATGGCCAACGGAAAAATTTGTTAAGCGTATTCACTACATCCATTCGATTAAACGAAGTGTCTGGTATATTTTTCCAATATTGCGTTTTGCTTTGTCCAGAATCCACATCAAACAACTCAATCGCATCGTGTGTAATTAACACACCACTTTCGTTATTTTTTAATTCAGAGGCAAGACTGACCGAGGTGGTAGCAGTTGTATTAACAATAATTACAACCTGCTTTTCACCACCAACCGTATAACGAAAAGGTTGACTAAAGCCAGTTACAGCCAGTGTACCACTGCTAAAAGTTGCGCTAAATTCTGGTATTTTTTTTATAACGCTATCCCGCTGCGCTTGCAACAACGGCACTGAATGAACCGCAGACAACCCAAACATAACAACAGTAACTATAGCAATAAGCAGAGCAAAATAACCCCAAGCAGCGCGGGGGTTATTGGTTTGTAATTTTAACCAGCGTATGTCGTACAGGCTCTTGATGAGTCCACCAAAAAATGCCATAACGATGCTGAAAATTATTTTGTTTCCTTATGTAACTTGTGTTTGCGACAAGCGCGGCAATGTTTGCTTACTTGCAAGCGATCCTTTGGCCCCTTGCTTTTGTTGGGGAAATAATTCGCTCGTTTGCAATCACTACATGCCAATTTTATACGTCGCTTTACTTTTGCCATAATAAATGTTTTAAACACTTGGAGTCGATGTAAAAATTTCCTTTCCACAAAAGAAATATTCGACTCTGAGCCGATGTCGGGAATTGAACCCGAGACCCCGTCCTTACCATGGACGTGCTCTACCATCTGAGCTACATCGGCGCTACTTCGCTTTGGCTTATGCCAAAGCTTCGAAGCACAAGCGAGTTTACTTATCTACGCTTGCCCTTCCGAAGCTTTAACCAACGACCTGCTGTTTGGCCGTCCGACATGCCTAGAGCCGCCTCAGGGATTTGAACCCTGGACCTACAGTTTACAAAACTGTTGCTCTACCAGCTGAGCTAAGGCGGCGTATCTCAGGGGGGAGAACAAAACAGCTGCTCTACCACTGAGCTATGTTGGCGTCATCTAAATTGGAACAAAATCTTTACTCTCCCCCGCCTATTCGCTAAAAATAAAGGCGGCATAAAGATGGTGGGCAGACTAGGATTCGAACCTAGGAAGGCTAAGCCAGCTGATTTACAGTCAGCCCCGTTTGACCGCTTCGGTATCTGCCCTTTTTGCGCAATGTACAACGTACAGCGTAAAATACCAAACTTGTACATTCAATAATTTACAATTTATATGCTTTACGTTACGCGATCTTCTCAATTCGTTCCTTAAAACTCAATAGCTTCTGATTTTCTGGGTTAACGAGCCTGAGTTCCTGGAAAGCTTCACTTGCAGCCTTTTGATTCTGGCATAGTATAGCAGTTTCTATGAGTAAGTCAAGATATTTTGGATTCTTGGGTTCAAGGTCAACTGCTGAGCGAATTGCCTCATAGGCACTTTCTGGTTGAGTTACCTGCAAAAGAAGTTCGGCCAAGTGATAAAACCGTGGTGAAAGTGAGTCGTTAATCACCACCGCCTGTTCTAAATGTTGAATGGCAAGGTTGGTATCCCCCCGCTTCTCCGCTAATTCGGCGAGTTTGGCGTGTATAACATCATTTTTTGAATCCAGCTGTAATAAAAAAGTATATGTCTCTTCGGCTTCGGCAAACGCACCCTTGGCAATATACGTTTCGGCCAAACCTTGGTACGCCTGAGTAGATCGTTTGTTTATTTTAATAGCCGCAATAAAGGCCTCTTCGGCTTGATCAAGATGCCCTTGAACCAAATTTTGTTCCCCACTCATTAAAATCGGTTCAAGTTTAGAAATATCATCCGGTGTAGCCTGTGCCTTTTTTTGTGGACGTTTAACAGTTTGTTCATGGTGCCATAGGCGCTCAATTCTTCCTACATAACGACGAAAAGAAAGCTGCAATTTACCCCACAGGGCCTTAACAGGCATGAGGCGCCGCTCCCACTCAGCTTTGGCTCGGGCACCCTCGGCTTCAAGTCGTTTTACCAAAATAGCTTTCTTCGTACGAGCTTCTTGTTCACGAGGCAAGCTTTCGGTATTCACTTGAGCCAAAACTGATAACTTAGGAATAACAACAAGTCCAATACCTCCCAAACCAAGCACAATTAAAATAACTAAAAATACACTAAGCATAGTATTAAGCCCCCACATTGGCAATAATTTCTAGTAGACTATCTAATTTGGTAGAAGCAGCGCCAATTAATACGCCGTTAATATGTGGCTGTGCCACATAAAATTGTGCGTTGTGTGGGCGCACACTACCACCATATAAAAGAATTGGTTCAACATCGCTATGCAACCCTCGAATAAAGCGATCAATTCGTTTATGCATCATTTCGGCGTCATCCGGGTCGCATGGCGTTCCACTCCCTGGTTCAGTACCTTTGCTAATGGCCCACACTGGTTCATAGGTTACAATAATTGGTTTATCTTTCTGCCACGCTATGCCATCAAACGCGGCACGAAGTTGTACTTCAATAATCTCTTCGGTCTTTTCGGCCGCACGCTCGGCAGCAGTTTCGCCCACACACACTACCGGAGTTAAATGGCTCGCCAAAGCTGCTTCCACTTTTTGTCGCACCTCATGATCGGTTTCATGAAACATGTGACGACGCTCGGAATGGCCAACCAGTGTATAGGTAGCGCCGACACCCGCAAACATCTCTGACGAAATTTCGCCAGTTAGGCCACCGCGCGCTACCCAATGGGTATTTTGTGCGCCAACCGCTACTTTAGTTTTTGCAAATTCCTCCCGAACTGCTGTAAATGATAAAGCTGACGGAAATACAGCCAAACTGAGATTGGCTGAAAACTGTTTGCTCTTTTTTGCCAATTGCTTAGCAAGCATAACACTCTCGGAAAAATCAACGTACATCTTCCAGTTGGCAAATATATATTTTGTATTTTTATGTGTGGTCATATAAGACCTAATTATAAGTTAATAACCATTTCAACCACTTCTAATTTGGTTAAGGGCGCAATAAGAGCTAGGCGCATTTCATTAAATACAAATAATTTTTTTGCCACGCGCTGGACATCGGCAATGGTAACTTTTTTAAGACCAATCATTATCTGCTCCGGTGTTTCAATGCGCGGGGCAAAAATAAATTCTTTTGCGTACCATTGTGCCTGAAAACTGCTGTTTTCTAGCCTTAGTGCCAAAGAACCGGCGATACTAGTTTTAGAATTTTCTAATTCTTCGGAGAGCACGGGCTCGGTCGTCATACGCATTATTTCCGTCTTTATTACCGACAAAGCCTCTTTAAGACGGGCCGGGTCAAGCCCGGCCTGAGCGTACACCATACCAACATCACGGTATAAACTACTCCCAGCCTGTACCATATAGGCTAACCCACGTTTTTCACGCACCTCTACAAACAAACGCGAACTCATACCAACACCAAGTATGTTGAGTAAAAGTGAAGCTGCAAAACGATCGGGGTGGTTATTAGGAATACCAGGAAACCCTAAAATTAATTGGGCCTGGTCTACTTTTTTTTCGTGTACTAAAACTCGCTTTTCAAGCGATGGCGGTGTCTTTGGCCAAGTAAAAGGAACATAACCTTTTTTATAAAACGAAATTTTTTCGGCGCCTTTGGGAGCTTTTTGTGCGGTAAAATAATTTAAAAATTTTTTCATTCGCGGAGCTTTAATGTTACCAGCCACCACCAAAACCATGTTGTGTGGTGAATAATGCTTTTGATAATACTGCCACAATTCTTCGCGGCTAAGGCCCCGCACGGTTTGTTCGGTTCCGCCAATATCCCAGCCTAAGGGGCAATCACCAAATGACACTTCCTCAAACAGCTGGTCAATCTCCATCATGGGGTTGTCTTTATACATGCGTAATTCTTCTACAATCGCACCCTTTTCTTTTTCCACTTCGGCGGTTTCAATTTTAGAGTGATAAATCATGTCCGATAATAAATCCCAGGCCACCTCTTGGTCCGTACCATTTATTTTAATATAATAACCTGTGTAATCTTTATTGGTAAAAGCGTTATAATCGGCTCCATACGCTTCAATCGTGCGAGAAATATCTTGGGCGCTCGGTCGTTTTTCCGTACCCTTAAACATCATATGTTCCACAAAATGTGAAGCGCCAGACAGTTTATGTGTTTCATAACGCGAACCAACCGGAAACATAGCTAGAAGAGTAGTAGCATGTGTGCCGGCAACCGGTACCGTGATAAGCGTAATACCATTTTTGAGCTTAGAAACTTTATACATAATTAATTACTTGTTAATGTGCGCTTCGCAATTTCAAATAAGGCAAAAATATTTGGAAAACCTGAGTCCTTTGCCATAAGTACATGCAATATATTGCCACCGTGTTTCGTTACCGCCTCAGCTATTTCACTTCTTCCAGAATCATCAAGCGTTTTAAGGAGCTGACGATAGGCATCATCAATATACCGAGCCAACTCACTGTTGGCGTCGGCTAATAATTTTTGTTCCACATAACTCATACGACCATAAGCAACAAACAGCCCAGATTCATCCAAAGAAATATCTGATTTTTTTATAAGCAGGTGCTGAAAAACCCTAAGCAAAGCATCACGCGTTTTTTCTTCATCTTGTCCTTTTTTATGATTATTTATTAGCTTGTCATCGGTTTCTACTCGCGAACTAGCAAGTCCGCTCGCGGACACACCTTCAATTTGTGTCATATTTTTGTTTAAGATATGTAATCAACTGGGAAATATCGATACGCTCTTGGGTCATTGTATCACGATCACGCACCGTTACTTTTTTATCATTTATGGACTCAAAGTCAATCGTTATACAGTATGGTGTCCCAATTTCATCCTGACGGCGATAACGTTTACCAATACTTTGGGTCTCATCATAATCCACCGAAAAATACTTACGTAACTCATCGGCCAAAGGCTTAGCTACCACTGCCAGCTCATCTTTTTTGGACAAGGGCAATACCGCCACCTGAATTGGCGCTAAATGCTTAGGAAATTTCATTACGACGCGCGCCTCAGTTTCGCCCTCTTTAGAGGTTGGCGCGTCTTCTTCGTGATATGCTTCCAAAAGACACACCAAAAGCATTCTGTCGATACCAAATGTTGGTTCAATAACATGCGGCAAAAACTTTTCATTCGTTTCCGGATCAGTGTAGGTTAAATCTTGCCCCGAGACAGTTTGGTGTCTACTCAAATCAAAATCCGTACGATACGCAATACCGTGGAGTTCTTTAACGCCAAATGGATACTTATATTCAATATCAACGGTGCGTTTACTATAGTGGGCGCGCTCCCCGTCCGGAATTTCATGCCACACCAAATTATCCATATTCACTTGCATAATATCTTTCCACCAACGTTTAATTTCAGAGAGCCACATTTCAAAAATAGTTTCCCAGTCTTTTGGATTGATGAAATATTCAAACTCGCCAATTTCAAACTCGCGCGTGCGGAAAATAAAATTGCCTGGCGTAATTTCGTTACGAAAATTTTTACCAATTTGCGCAATGCCAAACGGCAACCGACGGCGCGTTACCTGCTGGATATTTTTAAAATTTACAAACATGCCACCAGCTGTTTCAGGGCGTAAATACGCCACGGTGGAAGTATCTTCGTTAGTGCCAAGAAACGTTTTGAACATCAAATTAAATTTTTTAGGATCCGTAAGGTCGCCACCACAATCTGGGCATACCATATCTTTAATGGTCTTCGGTGGCGCTTCTTTGTCATACCCAGGCTCAAGCTGAGCCGCTTCCAATAAATGATCGGAACGAAAACGGTGATGGCACTTTTTACATTCCACAAGTTCATCGGAAAAATTTTGCAAGTGCCCAGAGGCTTCCCATACTTTAGGGTTCATAATAATGGCGGTGTCCATGGGCACCATATCGCTTCGCTCTTGGATAAAAAATTTCCACCATGCTTTTTTGATGTTTTGTTTTAAAAGGTGACCTAAGGGGCCGTAATCCCAACTATTGGCCAGTCCCCCATAAATTTCACTCCCTGGAAACACAAAACCACGACGCTTACAGAGTGAAATTATCTTATCCATGAGATCGTTTTCTTGTGGCATACACATTATCACTTTTTAAAAAGCCTTCTTTTAACTACTAGACTGTTATAATCTCTTTCTCTTTCCCCTCTCCTATTTTTTGGATTTCATCGTTGAACCCTTTTACCATTTTTTCCAATTCTTCCTGCAAACGAAATTTATCATCTTCACTAATGGCTTTATTTTTTTCTTCAGTAGCAATAAGCGCACGCACATCTTCTCTAATTTTTCGCACAGAAATGCGCGCCTGTTCCAATTTTTGGTGAAGTACCTTTACCAACTCTTGTCTGCGTTCACTGGTAAGTTCCGGAAGCGATAAACGAATCAATCTGCCGTCATTAACCGGGTTAATACCTATCCCAGAATCTCTAATACCCTTTTCCACTGCTTGGAGAAGACCCTTATCCCACGGCTCTACAGTAATAGTTTTGGCGTCAGAGACCATAATAGTACCAACCGCTTTAAGCGGCTGCCGGCTGCCATAGGCTTCTACCGAAATATCTTCTACCAAAACGGTGCTAGCCCGCCCGGTCCTAAGTTGGGCAATATCATTTTTAAGAAAAGTAATTACCTCTCCAAAATCTTTCTTAAAATCATTAATATTCATATACAAAGGATGCTTATTATTATATTATTCTCCATTGGTAAAAGCCATAAACAACATGTTGGTTTGCGTTGGGTGTACGTACAGTGCTACTGGAATCATATCAGTTGGTATTTTTTTTGTTACCCAGGTGGCCCCTCCATCTATTGAGCGATAAAAAGTTGATCGAACCGGCTGGGCTTTTTCATCTAAAATAGTCCCAACATAATATAGCTCACGATTGTTTTGAGGGTTAATTGCAAAGCTGTAAATATTCACGCTCCCTGGTGCGGTAATAAGCTTAAGATCGCTCCATGTTTTACCTGCGTCGGTTGAACGTACAATGCCATATTTTGATACCCAATAAATAATATCACGTGTCGCTGGATGTAAAACTAAACGATAAAAAATTTGGCTATCATTATAACCAGACAAACCGCTGTTTAAGTTAACCCACGTATTACCACCATCATCGGAACGAAACAGTCCATTTTGGTAGCCTGCTACATAAATACGCTTGGCAGTAAACGGGTCAGACTGAAGTGATTGTACTTGAAAACCGAAACGTTGACGTGTTTGCCAACTTTTGCCACCGTCCTCGCTAACCAAAATATCACCGCCGACTAAGGCTCCATATACGGTGCGTGATGTGCCATAATCAACACTTAAAGCTACCAAGCGTTCGGTCGGACGTTCTTCCGTATACACTTGTTGCCAAGACCTCATACAATCCGAAGTTTTAAATATGTGGGGACCATCGGTTACAAATAAAGTGCATTTATCATGCGGGTCAACCGCTACGCTATAAATAAATCTACCCGAAAGTTCTGGCACCGATTGCCAGCTCTGTCCATTATTAAAGGTATAGAACAAGCCCTGACCGCGCGTTCCTAAATACAAAGCATCTGGATCGCTCGGGTCGGTAAAAATTCTAAAAACGCGAGCCGCTGCCAAACTTTTTACCCCCTGCACCGTGGGGTATGCATTAGCTTCTACCCAACTGTCACCTTTATCATTGGAACGAAACACACCCATAGGGCCAGTTGGCTTACTTGAACCACCAAATTCAACGCATCCAGCCCCCGTTAATACGATAACGCCGAGCATGGCGGCGAAGATAAGAAAAAATTTGCGCATAGCGCTAGGTTAAATAAATTGAAGTATTAATGAGATAAAAAAGCTGTTTCTAAAACTAATCGCGGGGTAATATTTTTTTCTATTAACTCGCGCCCGCGACTTAATGTGTCCATTAAATTAATTTGGCTAGCATCAAAAGATAACCGCATTTTTTTTCTCTCTTCCATAAGCCAGAGTGTCAATGTTTCTTTAATTCTATCGCGACTATCAGGTATATCTTCCAACGCATTTAAAAATTTTTCAACTGCCTTGCTCTGTACAAAAAAAGGCTGTCTCTGTAAATCGTGCCACAGCTTAGCAGTCTCACGACATTCATTTAAAAAATCCAAATTGGTAAATAATGTTTGAGCGCGCCCTGGCCTGCCCCACGAAAACGCTGCAATTTCTGCGGCTACTTTTTTTTCTGCACCCAAACGAACAAGCCAATCCATTATTCTAATTTCACTTACCAAACAACAATACAAAACTTGTGTTCGTGACAGTATGGTGGGAAGAAGCATCTTTTCATTTTCAACGAGGAGAAAAACTACCGTTTTTTCTAATGGCTCTTCCAACATTTTTAAAAGAGCATTACCAGCTTCAATATTAAGGTGTTCGGCTTCATCAATTACAACAACGCGGTTTCCTCCACTCCACGATCGATTTATTAAACTTTCACGAATAGTTCTGGCCTGAGCCACCGAAATATCTTTTTTAGTTTTACCGGTTTTGTCGTCTACCAAACGGCCAAACATCACAAAATCGGGGTTAGTTTCAAGTTTAGTCTCCGGAATGTCCAAAATCTGGGCTGCTACCTGGCGGGTTAAAGTACGTTTACCAACCTGGGCAGGGCCAGCGATCACATACGCGTGGGCAAGCTTGTTCCCTTTTATAGCGTTATCGAAAAACGCCAAAAGTTTTTCCTGCCCTATTATCGTAGACATAATCGATAACTCCTAAAGTAAGGCATTTTGCCTGCCATTTCAATAAGTTTAGTATAACAAATAGAGACAATTTTGGCAAACATAACCCAAATTAAAACCACCCTCTTTTTTTGGGTGGGTGGCCTTGTATTAAAACTAATTTTACTTTGTAGCCAAAATACTTCGTTTATAGCTCTCTAGATTATCCAAAGCAATTCCAGTACCTTTGGCCACGCAGAGCAACGGCTCTTCAGCCACATAGGTAGGTACGCCAGTTGCTTGAGCAATCAACTCATCCAAATTACGGAGCATGGCCGAACCGCCCGAGAGGATAATGCCTTTATCCATCACATCAGCCGCCAACTCAGGAGGTGTTTTTTGTAGCACCTCTTTAACCGCGCCAACCAACAATTCCAAATCGTGTTGTAAGGCTTCGGTAGTATCATCCGATGTGATAGTAGTGGTGCGCGGCAATCCATTTACCATATCGCGCCCCTTTATCTCCGTTTGGAGAGGCTTATCCATAAACAGAGCTGACCCAACCGTAATTTTTATCTCTTCCGCACTGCGTTCGCCAATTGCCAAATTATATTTATGCCGTACATACTCCACAATGGATTGATCAAACTTGGTTCCACCAATACGCACCGACCCGGAAGCAACAATTCCTCCGAGTGAGATAACTGCAATTTCGGCCGTGCCCCCACCAATATCAATAATCATGTGTCCAGAAGCTGCCCCAATTGGAATATCAGCGCCAATCGCAGCAACAATTGGTTCTTTAATAATATAGGCTGCCCGAGCGCCGGCTGCAATCGTGGCATCAATTACTGCACGCCGCTCGGTTGAGGTAATTCCGCCGGGTACCGCTACCATTACTTCGGGCCGAAACAAACGCACCCCACCAAGCGCTTTATTTATAAAATAACGAATCATCGCTTCGGTTGTATGATAATTTGCAATTACTCCATCCTTAAGAGGTCGATCGGCTATAATTGTATCGGGGGTACGACCAATCATGTCTTTGGCTTCAAGGCCAACTGCAAGCACTTTTCCATCTGCTTTAGAAATTGCCACCACGCTTGGCTCATTTACAACAATCCCCTTTTTTGGAATATACACGAGCACGTTTGTTGTCCCCAAATCAATTCCAATTTTTTTAATCCACATACTATTAGTGAGTCAAATATACCGAAAAATCTCTATCAACAATTAAATCAGTATTAATATCATAGCGCGCATCTCCATGTTTTTCGGGTCTTTCCCCTGGGTGTGCCGACTCTACTCTTGTACCAAAATCTAGCCCGAGCGTCAATGGAGTCGCCGCTGTACCAACTTGTTTTTGTACCATCAGATTATAATCACCGCGCGCTATTGCCGCCGCTACATTTTTATCGACAGTATATTGAAATGAAAGTTCGGCGGTTTTCCCCGGTTCAATAGAAATAAATGTTCCAAACCATTTTCGCCCATGTTCTATTCCTTCAGAAACAACTCCTGGCAAAAGGCTCTTGTCGGTCTTCATTCCACCGGTCATCTTAACCAAAGAGCTACCAATTGGCACATACACTCGTACGTAATCACGATATCGTGTTGTGCGCCAATCAAAGCTCCCAAGATGGGCAAACCGCATCCGCGCTTCAGCGACAAATCCAGACTCCGTGGGAGAAATACGATAAAAAAGCTTGCGCTCAATAGCCACATCGGTTTTGAGTGCACCTAAATTAGCATCAACCCAGAGCAAATAATCACCCTCTGATGATTTCATTTTCCCGTCCCAACTCTTAGCACTAAGTACTTGTTCCGTTGTTTGGTCGGGAGAATACATTATAAGTTGTTTTTCAAGAAGCATGCGCATGCCTAATGCCAAATAGTTATTCCATTGCCGCCATACATTACTTTTTATTTTACTGAGAAGCGACGCCCCGAGCTCGCCCAATATTGCCTTACGCTTATCAAAATCAATACCACGTTTAGCATATCCATACTCAACTTCATACTCCAGTCGTTCGGTAAAATTTTCGCTCGTAAATGTTTGCCCAGCCGCCGTAAGCGGACCGGTTATTTTTAATAACTCGGAAATAACTGTCGGTGTGAACCCAATTACCCCGTCAATTTCATTGGCTTTAAAACCATGTTGACGACGGAACAAATCCAAAGCGTATGCGCTGGAAGAAGCAAAATCGGGCGACCAATTACTATCACGAAAATACCATTTTTGAACTTTAAGATATTCTTTGAGCGGGTCTGGGGGGTCCGGTAAAACCGCCGGATTGGCTCCCTGATCAATAATTTCGGTTCCTTCAACTTTACCAACACGTGGAATGCCCTTTTCAAATGTGACTACAGCATAGGCCCCAATAAATCCACCACCAGGGCGCAGCTCAGTATTATTCAAAAATAAAACCAAATAAGTACGCGGACGATCGAACCCAAGTACAGTCGGAATTATATCGCGCTCCGCTGTAGTAGTAACTAAACGTTTGGCGGCAGTGTTGATAAGAGAACTTTCCACGGCACTTTTTAAATTTCCGGAACGAAAAAATAACCAACCCGCCAACGCCAGAAGGGCAATTACGCCACCACCAATAATTAAAAACTTTCGCATATCACGTAGTTCGTTTTTTTGTAGAAACATTAAAACCTAAATATTTCCCGCACATTAGGTGAGTAACTGCATCAAAGCACGGTACGGAAGAAAATAAAAGTAACGATACCGGCAAAAGCAGCCACTGAATAACCATATAAACATAGGCGTGCTTACTATAGCCAGTTGGCCTAGCCGGCAAAATAAGCATACTCATAACTAAAGACATAAACAACCCAAATAACGCCAAACGCACCAATGTTTCTAAAGTATAGGGGGTATTAAAAAAAAGCGCTGTTTGCCGCAAATTCCCCTGTGCTACCCACAAGGGAAGCCTACCAAAAATAGTGATGATAATTGGCACCAGTGCCCAACTCCACTTACCTTCCCACTCATGAAATAACACGTCGAAATTTTTATTAAATGGAATTTCCGGGTGACGACGAAACTGCCACAACAAATAGGGAATATTTTCGGTACCCCAAGCCCAGCGCCGCTGTTGAAAATATAAATTTTTAAGACTTTTTATTATGCTATCATCACGTACGGTGTCCATGGACACCGGAACGTAGAGCGGTGTTACTTCGTAGTTACCACCATATTGGAACCAACATTGGAAAAAAATCCGTGAATCCTCACTCACTATATCTTTCGAGTGGCCACCCACATCCAAGGCCGCCTTAAAACTCATGCTGTGAGAAGAAAACGTAACCAAATGATCGAGTCGTGCCAAACTAAACAACATCCAAAAACTCGTACCAAAGGCCATAATACGAAGTATCGCTGGCGACTCCCACAAATTATTATTATATAATGTTACCGGCTGAAAAGAACTACGTTCGGGGTGGGGATGACGGCAATACATGTAAGTAAGGTGCGCAAAATATTCCGGATGCACCACCGTATCAATATCAAACACGGAAATTATAACGTCTTCATAACGCCAGTTCTTAGTATCAACGTATTTTTTAAACTCATGTTCGGCGTAGTGGATATTTGAACCTTTGCCTGGAATTTCACCCTGCAAATCGCTCGGGTGAGTATAAAAAATAATGTCAGCAAAAACATTTGTGTAACGTTCACGCACCCATTCCTGCATAGTCTGCCAATGTTCCAACCGCCGCGCTTCACCCGAAATAACTACTCGGAGCAGATTCGCGGGGTAACTAGATTTACGCAAAGCCTCAAGGGTGCTTTCAATAACATCTGGCCCTTCATTGTATAATGGTAGAAATACTACATTGATACGTGAAGACCAATCCGTAAAATCAATTTGCAATTTTTCAAACCAAGCTACCTTCATAGCCCCTCGAAACCGTTTCCACGAAATAACTAGATAAATTGAAAAATAAACTACCCGAAGCACCCAATACACATCAAAAACAATAATAAGATAAATCATCCAAAGCGGCTTTACAAAAGACAAAACAATAGCCAAAAAAACCGTGCCCCAAATGCTCAAACCGGGGAGAATTTCGTACCAGCGATAACGTTGATAATCGGAAAGCATGCAAAAAAATTTATCCTTATATTGTCGGTGGTCCAATTCGTGGTTCGCTACTGTAAAAAGGCAAAATATAGCGGCCCGCCCCCCTATGATTAAAAGCTTTTGTGATAGTTTCGATTGATTCGTCCAATACTGC
This sequence comes from uncultured Gammaproteobacteria bacterium, assembly GCA_964533715.1. Lineage (GTDB taxonomy): Bacteria > Patescibacteriota > Patescibacteriia > Magasanikbacterales > GWA2-37-8 > CAZHNI01. Next base: position 17,064 of record CAZHNI010000014.1, read on the forward strand.
CACAACGGGCACCCGGAGAGCAAAAGCCAAGACGTTAGCCATTACGGCTACCCGCCGCACTGCCGTAAAACTTCCTGCCCCTTTTACTACCGCAATTCCTTTAATATCACTAAGTGAACTATCTCTTTTTTTAAGTAACTGGGAAAAAATCTCGAGCACATCTCCTGAAATTTTATTATCTATAAAGCATTCCCCTATTTCAGGTAAAATGATCGTGGCTCGAATTATATTATCAGTAGAAACAGTCAACCGCAAAAACATACATTATTTAAAGTAACGTGTGACCGTTGTACTCAAATTATCAATTGCCGTAATATGTTTGGCTTCAAAAATGCTATACAAAAACTTATCACCAATTTCATGACGTTCGCGAAATTCAGCCTCAGTTAAAATAGTATAACGAATGCTCCGCTGTGATTCTTTTTCATAATCACGAATAATTTTGGCAATCACCATTGGCTTGATTGCTCCAACAAGCATGATATCGGTTTCTACTTCGGATTCATTGGTAAAAAATCCAGTTAAAATGAATAATTTAACGTCCCCTCCTTTTTCTTTAATTATATCTATAAGTGCTTGCTCTTCCATCACCTGGGCTTTAAGCAAAAGCGCTTTGAGTTCGGGGAAAAGCAAACTCTCCGTTATAAGTTTATAATATTTAGAGCGTTCTGTACCAACCGTGTGCTTACCGGATATTTTACCTTCAACTTGGCCGACTACTCCCATGGCTTCCAAATTGGAAAGTTCTCTACGCACCGTGTGCAGCTGAAGGCCAGCCAACCGGTTTAACTCACGTACAAAAAAAGCTCGCTCGGGTTCACGAAAAAAAATATTCAATAATTTTACCCGAGTCTTTGAACCAAATAAGTGTTCAAGCATATTTTAGACGCCTAATCCGTTAAAATTTTTAAGACCGCCACTCCAGTCTTTCCACCCTCAGTTTATAGACTTTCAACTTAGGATATAGTATAATATTCTTAATAGTAAAAGTCAAAATATGTCTTCAGAACAAGGGAGCATTTTACAACTCAACGAATTTTTTATTGAGGGCGGGAATCAGGAACTATCACACGTTCTTCTGCACATCACAGAACCGTCTACACCCGAAGAACGTTTTAAAGGGTATTTTTTTGCTGTTTGCGAAATAAACAATGGCACAACGGAACAAATCACACAGTTACAATCTATAATTGACGACATAGAAAACAAATATTACGAAGTTGAAGACCAAACAGATAAAAATGCCCTTGAGATAGCGCTTGAGTTAGTTAACCAAAGTGGCCGCAATCTTTTAAAAAGCACACCTGCTCTCAATTGCACTGTAGGAGTACTTCGCCAACCACAAATCATTTTCTCTCATTACGGCCACCCGCTTTTGTTGCTCCTTTACAAAAACCGTCAGAACACCTACCAGCCCCTTAATCTTATTGACCAAGAAGATGAAAATAAAGTGGATGATCCGGCCCAACTATTTTCACAAATAGTTGAAGGAAAGCTGAGCGATGGAGATTATCTGGTGGCGGCGACACCTGAAGTAGCCACCTATTTTACCGGCGATCGTTTACAAAAAATTATTACTAGCCGCCCGGCCGAAGACAGCGCCGCCCATATCCAAAAAGTGTTGGCTGATTTAAAAAGCGACCGTTCTTTTGGTGGACTCATTATTTACTCTGCCAAACAGAATATTATAGAAGAACGGACAAAAGTAGCTCCTTTTATAAAAAACGGCTCACGCAAATCGCTTAAAAACCTATTTAATACAGAAGAAAAAACCGCTCTTACTCTCGCCCCTAGCATCTTAGGAAAATTGCGCAGTCGCTTTCCTGAAACAAACGATTCTTATTTAGAAAAAGAAACAACAACAATTCAAAGACCTTCCCCGCCGCCCGCCAACATCAAATCAAACCACACTCACCAACTCCGCCAAGCCGCCCCACAAAAATCAAAATTTTTAACTCCTGACCAACTAACGACTATTGTAAAAGTGGCTAGCAAAATATTTATTTCACTCTGGCGAGCTATTTGGTGGTGTTTGGTTACTTTCATTGGCATAATTCAACGCCTTGGTCAATTCGCAGTTGACCTATTTATCATAGCAACAAACATTCACCAGGGTCGAAGACGGATAGTTGAAAACTGGAAACGAACTGTTCGAAATTTTCGCGAGACGCTCGTTCGTCTTCCGACAACAACAAGAATTATTTTGGCCGTGGCACTAATAGGAGCAACCGGCCTTATCTTTAGCATCGTCTATCTGCGCGCTGCAGAACGCGAACGGCAAGCCGCCGCTACTTATGCAGTTCTAGTGCAAGAAATAAAAACAAAACGCGATTCAGCAGAAAGTTCTCTTGTTTACCACAACGAGACTGCAGCGTTAAAAGATCTTAACGCTGCTGAAACCATCCTTAAAAATCTACCATGCCGCTCAAAAACCGAAAAAGAAACTTGCACTAGTTTTACCGAACAACTACAAAGCCTCTTCGCCCGGGCGCGCCGCGTTACTACGGTTAAACCAACCACAATCACCACCTGGCCAACTGCCGTTCCAGCCGGCCTCATTAAACTGGGAACCAAACTCGTTGCTTACAGCAGTGCCAGCTCAACGCTCTTTTCCTACGACCTGCTCACTCAAGAACAAAGCAGCCTAACAACCTCTTTGGCCCCAAACGGTTTTGCAGCCGGAACAGTACCCAAAGAAAATGATTATGCCATACTCATCAACCGTTCTGGACAAATTTTAAAAATTACACCAACTGATATTAACCCAAAATCTGCTGACATTTCTTTTCCCACCGACTCAGGGCACAAGATTAGCGGAGCTGTTGTGTACAACCGACGCCTTTATAGCATAGACGCCGGAACTAATGAAATTTTTAAACATGATAGTATTACTTCCGGTTTTGGGCAGGGCAAAGAGTGGCTCAAAGGCGTCGCCCCATTCTCTCTACGAGATGCAACGGACATAACTATTGACGGAGACATCTTTATAGCTCAAAATAATGGACAAATTCATAAATTCACCAGCGGAGTAGAACAACCATTTCAAATTCAAGGGCTTGACCCAAGCCTCGTAAGTGGTGGCAAAATTTGGACATATAACGATACTACCTATCTGTATGTTCTAGATTCAGCTGGTAAACGCCTCATCATTTTAAACAAAGACGGCACACTTGAACGACAAATTACTGCCTCAGAATTTCAATATCCTTCTGGATTCGTGATAGACGAAACTAACAATAGCGCTTATATTTTTGATAATGGTAAACTGTTCAAAATCAACTTGAAGTAAAATTTAAAAGACACCCCATCCTGGAGTGTCTTTTCTATTTAAACTATTTTATTTTAAAGTTACCTTACCACCAGCTTCTTCAATCTTCTTCTTCATAACATCAGCGTCTTCTTTTTTCACACCTTCTTTAATAACTTTTGGAGCACCATCCACAAGGGCTTTAGCGTCAGCTAATCCAAGGCCAGTTACTTCTTTTACGGCCTTAATAACATTGATTTTGTTGGCGCCGGCATCGGTGAGTTCAACGTTAAATTCGGTTTTCTCTTCAGCAGCAGCTCCGCCAGCGGCTGGAGCGGCGGCCATCATCATGGCTGGAGCGGCGGCAGAAACGCCAAACTTCTCTTCCATGGCCTTCACGAGTTCGGCGAGCTCGAGAACGGACAATTGTTCTACCTGGGAAATAATTGTTTGTAATTTTTCACTCATATTAAATAATTAATTAAGCGGGTTTTTTGTCTTTATACGCATTGAGCACGTTAAGTAAACCGCGGATAGTACCGGCACACACATTGACAAAACCGGAAATTGGAGCATTGAGCGACCCCACCATCTTAGACAAGAGTTCTTGTCTTCCCGGGAGAGCGGCCAAGGCTTTTACGCCGGCAGCATCAATAAATTTGCCTTCCAAAATACCACCATAAATAGTAACAATATCATTGGCTTTGGCAAAAGTATTTACCACTTTTGCTGCCGAGATTTCATCACTCTTGGCGATAAATGTAGCCACACCACCTTGAAATACCATTGGGTCAATACCGGTAACGCCAGCTTCTTCAAGCGCGCGTTTTACCAATGTTTTCTTAGCGGCAAGCATGTCAATATTTTCTTTGCGGCTGTTCTTACGCAACTCTTCAGTTTTAGCAACTGTTAAGCCTTGAAAGTTGGCAAAAACTACGGCTTTCGCCTGTTTTAAACCTTCTGTCAAAGCGCTCACAGTCTCTTTTTTCTGAAGTTTTGATTTTGGCATAACAATTAAAAAATCTGTGTTTTACCACAGACGTACCAATTTATTGGTATCTTCGACCTGATTCCGACTTATTCGGAACAGTATACCTCGGCAGGTACCTTACGGTTATTAAATTCCGAAAAATCGGAATGCCTGTCCCGACACCACCAAAGGCGAGTCGGGACCCCGATCTTGCGTCGGGGCTGTCTATGGTGGTTAGATAATACTTTATAACTCAAAAAATGTCAAGAATCTATGATGGGGATAAATAAAACTATTAATTAATAATAGTTCCTACTTTACCATTTTCATTGAGTACGCTAGAAACCGCTACCAAATCTGTGCCACGTGCGAATCGCACGACCAATTTTAATTTTTCGGCTTCTTTCGCTGCCATGGGGTCAAACGGGACGTTCGCTCCTGGCGTCCATTTATCACCAATTATTTTACGAAGTTCCTTCCATGTTATTTTTTCCAATTTTTTCGCATTTTGATTCACGCGCGGATCGCTGTCGTACACATAATCGATATTGGAAAGATTAACTACTTCTTTGGCGCCATACGTCTTGGCCAAAAGCACGGCGTCCTTATCGGTAGAACAACCCGGTTTCCAACCACACGCCACAATTATCGGCCTCTTTGTTTTTACTTTTTTTGTGGGGTTAGTTACTACTTCTGTGTGCGCGCTGTCTCCAAACAATACACGTACAAACTCCGCGTTTAACGCGGTTGTTTTTATTCCAACCCAATCTACCTCTACATCAGATGAAGTCCCACATTCTTTGACTGCTTGTTGATACTGGCGAGCGGTTGCCCCGCCGCCGATAACCAGAATAAACTGCTGGCCTTTTTTTACTTCGGCCAAAATAAGCTCGCGAAATCTTTTTAAAAACTCAATATCAAATCCGGTGGGCGGAATGATGATGGAGCCGCCAACGGAAAGAATTTTAAATTTAGTTTTAACCATAATAATTTATAACCTAGTTATCATCCTAAAAAAGTGACAAAAAAAATTACTTCCCTTTTCCTCCTCTTAGTGCCGATCGCTTGGTGCTCCACAGTTTAGTAAATGTCTGTTTAGCGTAAATTTGTTTTTTAAAAGATTCCGCGCCTTTGGTAGCGAGCCACCGGCTGGGCGTACGGTATGCTGTTTTGCCTTTCTGCGCTTTATTAGATGAGTAATTTTTCACATGGATTTTCTTTTAAGTAAAACGTTAAGTAACCATCCCACCATCATCATAATAATTGACCCCCAGAAAGCTGGCCAAAAACCAGCAACCGAAAAGCCCTTTACAATACTCGAAACAAGCCAAAACATAAAAGCATTCACAACAAGAGTAAACAACCCAAGTGTAATAATATTTACCGGCAAAGTTAAAATTAAAATAATTGGCCTAATAAGAACATTAACGAGCCCAAGTACCATTGCTGCAATTAGCGCCGTATACAAATTAGCTACGTTTACACCGGGCAAATACAAAGCAATTGCCATAAGTGCTCCGGCGGATAAAAACCAACGAAGTAATAATTTCATATTGAAATAGGTACAAGAAAATGAAATAAACCATCAATAAGTGGAGAAATTAACTCAAACATGAAAAAAATAAAAAAGAGTAAAATCATAAAACCGTAACGATCCAAAAACATGCGAATGCCGCGCGCCGACTCCGGCAGTAGGGCATAAAGAATTTTAGAGCCATCCAGCGGTGGAATGGGCACTAAATTAAAAATCATCAAAACCACATTTGCATACACAATAACTCCTAAAAAAGAAGTTATTGTCGACACTGGCATCAGGCGAATAACCACCGCAAAAGCCGCCGCAAGCAAAAAATTTGCTGCTGGCCCGGCTAACCCAACCAACGCTGGCCCCCACTTTTGGTTACGTAAATTGTATGGATTATACGGAACCGGTTTGGCATAGGCAAACAAAAATCGGCCACCAGTTACCACAAATAACACAAATGGCATCAGAAGTGTCCCCCACACATCAATGTGCGATTTGGGGTTAAGGGTCAACCTTCCGGCATAACGCGCCGTGGGGTCACCCAACTGGTCAGCCATCCAGCCGTGCGCATATTCGTGGATGATAGAAGATGGAATGATGATAACAAAATAGAAAATTAGATTGAGAAAAGACATAAAGTGAAAATTATTTTTTTGTTATCGGCGCAAGCTGGCCACTGCTAAGCATTGCTTCCATTTTATCAAAAAAATTATATAAATCGTACCCCAATGAATCATATATTGTATTGGCCATTTCAATATCCTCTTTAGCTTTGGTTGTCTTCGCCGCGCCAATAGCATCGTGGAGAGCTCTAAACTTACCAGTAATAGACATTGATTCCCAATATAAACGATTAGTCTCTTTTTCTTTATCGGCTTTGGCATCTTTATCATAATCATAAAAATCCCGAGCCAGATCATCAGAAAAATAATTTTTAATCTTTACTCGCATGAGATTCCAGTTATAATTCCAAGTATCTTTTGAAGCAAGATATTTCGATCTTATTGTTTCAAATTCAGTTGGACTTATATCATTTTGGCTTAAACTTTGTATAGCGGTTATGTAATTATTAGCATTCATGTGCCGCTCCGAAATTAATTCGTTAATTTTTTCTAATGCTTGTTTGCCTTCTTCCCGTGCATATTGTAAGTCACTATCATATTTAGCGTTCATTCTGCTCATTTCGTTTAAACGGTACGTAAGAATAGAACCAAATAAACCGCTGAGCAAAAAAGTAAAAAAAATAATATATAATTCTTTATACTTTTTATAATGAGATTGGCTAGTACTTACAGACTTCGCCTCAAACTCTGTTGTCATATATATTCGAATAATAAATGCTTGACAAAAACAAACATTTTTAGTACAATGCTCTTCGTTACTATCAAGTATATATTATAATTATTAAACTATCAATATGAGCCGAACCTGTACACTATGCGGAAAAGTAGCGGTCCGCGCCAACAATGTTAGCCACTCCAATATTAAAACCCCCCGCCGCCAAAAACCTAATTTGCAACTTTTGACTATTGGTGGCAAACGAACTCGCGTTTGTTCTACCTGTCGCCGCACGGTTTCTAAAAAAACCGCCTAAAACTAACAAAACTTCCAAAGGACGCCCTACTCTCGGGTGTCTTTTTTTGTAATCTGTGGAATCCACCAAAATCTGTCGAATCTACATTAAAAAAAGACCTCGACAATATCGAGATCTCATGGGCGAACTAAGAGGTTGGACTCCTATCCCAAACGGGTAGGTGGTAAGCCGCACGTAGCGCCCACAGGCGCTACAGATATAGGCGAACCAAAATATAATGTTGTAGAATAGTTTTGCCAACCTCAGACTCACCCACTAACTAGTATAGAAAAACTTTTATTGGTTGTCAAATTATTCAAGTATTCCATCCAAATTCACATCATACAAAATTTCTTCTTGAATTTGGCGATAGTTTATAATTTCATTTTTTTCAAACCAAATAGCAATTTCGCGTTCGGCTTCGGTTGGTTTATCAGAACAATGAATCAAATTGCGCACGGCGCGTTCACTTACGTTGGACAATTCATATGAATCAACCGTATAATCACCGCGAATGGTACCAACATCAGACGTAAGCGGTTGCGTATCTCCTACAATTTTTTTAACAATATTTACCGCCTCGTTTCCTTCCCACACCATAGCCACCACCGGTCCACACGACATAAATGTAACTAACGCCCGTACAATATCTTTGCCGTATTCTATAGCCGGTTTATCCACTGTCATGCCGGCAGCAGTTCTGTTCTGCACCGTTTTTTCACCCTTGGCAGTATACCAAGCGTCGTCTTTATTATAGTGCTTCCACAATCTTGTCTCGTCGGCCACAAACATTTTCATGGCCACCATTTTAAGGCCGACTCTTTCAAAACGTTTAATAATTTCTCCAATTAGCGAGCGCTGCACGCCATCTGGTTTGATAATTACAAAAGTTCGTTCTTTAATTGCTTTCATAAAAAATAAAATCAAAAGTAAAGTGCCTCTACAATACTCGAATATCCTTATTTTGTCAATAAAATATGGCCAAACGAAATGAAGCAATTTTGGTTGTTCTGTCTACTAAAATAATAAGTCCTGCCAAAATAAGCCCGGCCTCACCAACCCCACGCTCATAACAGTATTGTTTAACAGTTTTTTTAAACTTATGTTGCTTGTGTTTAGTAATAGCCAAATCGTTCGCCATTTCCTCACTCTGCCGTGTCTTTACTTCAATAAAATAAAAATCGCCGTTCTTGGTGGCGATTATATCAATCTCTCCTTGAGGACTAAAAAAATTTCGTTCAATGACTGTGAACCCTTGCCGTTGTAAAAATAAACAAGCTTGAGTTTCTCCCCAGGCACCGATTATTTTAAGCGCCCCTCCCATACGCTAAATTATGAAGGTAAATAGCGTTGCTTCAAAAGTCGCTCGGCTTCTTCTTTTTTTAAAACTGGAACGCGTTTTACCGTATACATAATAATTTTTACCAGCCACCATACAAACAAAACTCCCCACCCCAAAAGCCACAATCGCCAACCTAAAAAAGAAATTCTCTCCTGCCGAAAGAAAAACCAAACCAAACCAAGGAGGCCGGTGGTAAGACCAAATGAGCCAAATCGGCCCAAAATTGGCCGATGCCATTTTTCTTCTGTGTTTTTACGAACAACCAAACAAACCACTCCACCAATTGCCAGAATAGCAAACAAACCAAACCACAGCCAAAAAACAAAACCCCGCGCAATATAGGGCTGGCTCGACCAATAATACCAAGTAAATAAATTTGCAATTTTCATATTATCTTTTTTGAAAAATAATTCCAAAGTGATATTCCCCTGCTTTAAATTCTGTGCCGCCATTGAGACCGTTCAATTCTGCAATTTGCCGAATTGACTCCGGGCGAACCATTGTTTCGGGCGGCGGACCGAGTGGACCAAGCTTTTTTGCCCAATCCACAATTACTACCGTGCCACCTTGTTTCACCAAACGAGACGCCGCGGCCAGGGCTTTACCCTTCTCCTTAAGCAAGAAGAGTACATTAACCATAAAGCAACTGTCAAGACTGCCCCCCGGCACTGGAATTCGTTCGGGCACTTCAATATCGGCCCACACCGCCTGCACATTATGGTAACCTTCCGAACGTACCCGGCTTTTTATATTCTCTAGAATATCTTTTACAATCTCTACCGCGTAGACAATACCAGTTTCCCCCACGATACGCGAAGCCGGAAATACAAAATGCCCGGTCCGACCGCAACCTAAATCGGCCACGCGCATACCGTTAGCAAGACCAATTTTTTCAAAAATAGGATACGGGTTAATAAGTGCTGTGCCAGAGTGGCTCATATTTTTTATCGTACTAAAAGTTTGCCAACTGTTCCAACAAGAAATCCGCTAATCATGTTAGTAATAAATAAAAATCCAAAAAAAATAAGAATAACTCCAATAAGCTTGTATAGAAGCCTGCTTCCGCCGCTTGTACCCATTTTGTCTTCCGCCCAGGCGCTCGAACCAAAATTTTCAATGAGCCACTCGGTTTTTAGAATCATCACTATGCCCACCAAAACTAAAATAATACCAATAACGTAACGCATATTTATAAAATAAATGAACTCATTTAGTATTATTGCCTAAAATTCCCTCGGATTAGAAAAAAGTTCAAACTTTTTTTTCCTGTCATCCTGAACGCAGTGAAGGATCTCTGTCCGTCGTTTTTTGGCAAATTGGACAGAGGTCCTTCGCTTCTCTCAGAATGACAATTGGTGAAGCTCACTATAAGTTAGATAAGTAATATCATAACATATATTAAGATATTTGAAAAACAAAAAACACCTGAAAAACAGGCGCATTTTATAGTTTCATCTCAAAATCTCCTTACAAAAAGAAATTTAGTTGATGAGGCCGGCACGCTGGTGCCGGCCGTTGGAAGGAGCGACCCGGGGTGGTGTCAGGCTGTGGGCGGCGGGGGCGCGCCGCCGCGGAGTCGGTCGCCGAGTGCGAATACTATTATTATGAAGCAGAGAAGCCCCATCGCGAGCACGTCGGCGAACCACCCAATCTTGAGAAAGGTCGTGAGCGCCCCCTCCGGTCGCTCGCAGAGACGGTCCGGCTTGGGCGGGTTACACTCCTCAAGCACCTCGGTGCGGGAGCACACCCACTCGTTGTGCCCGATGTGGTAGCAGTCCACATCGTTCACGACCTTCCCGAGCGCCCGGGCGAGGAGGGAGCTGCACGGGTCCACCCCGTCGCCGGGGACGTTGGTCATGCCGTTGTAGAGGCACGACCCACACTCCCCGAAGAACACGACGACGAACAGCACCCCCGCAAACTTCGCGAGGGCATTTCCGAAGCGTTTCCTGTCCATGTGTCCTTTCCGTTGGTCAGCCCTTTGATGGCCGCCAACTTTGTTTGTCAGTGAAACGCCGGAAATCCTAAAAAAAGATACCCGGCGTTTCACTGGACACACACTTGGATCTAAAAAGAACAAAATTGCCGACCTATTTTATGGCCAACAAACAGCTCAGTATAGCACAAAAAAACCTCTTTGTCAAGGCTTTTATAGTAATTTTAGCTAATTTTAGAGAAAATAGACGTGCCCGAGAGAAGACTCGAACTTCCATTCCCTTGCGGGAGCTACCACCTCAAGGTAGTGCGT
>CAZHNI010000015.1:0-27399 GCA_964533715.1 uncultured Gammaproteobacteria bacterium
CCTCTCGTTTGCCGAGCAAACGATGGGCTTGTCTACGATGTGGTCATCCTGTACAGCGGCTTGAAAAGAACGACCGATGTTGTTAATATAGTTCTAGCTTATACGATAATACTTACATCTCAATTACGGCCGAACTTCGTATATGCTTGAACGTTGTGCAAAATCCTTTTATCTACTAATTCATGTTACAAATGGAAAATAAACTTTTAAAAGCACTGCATTGGATAATTGATATTCTGAATAAATACAATATCCAGTATAATATTACTGGTGGCTTTTCTGCTCATCTTTATGGTTCAAACCGTGAAGTGAATGATATTGATATAGACATACCTGAAGATGCTTTTGAAAAAGTTTTTGATGATGTGAAAAATTATATAATACTAGGTCCAGAAAATTATAAAGACGAAAGATGGGACTTGAGGCTAATGACACTAAATTACTTTGGACAAGAAATTGATATTTCAGGTGCTTTTAATATAAAAATCTTTGATGATATCTCTCAAAAATGGATACACAGTCCTGCCGATTTTTCAAAATCAAGAAAGATAAATTTTCATGGTATTGAATTAAATGTAATAGATCCAAACGATCTCGTGAATTATAAAAAGTTATTATCGGGTGATCATCAGAAAGTTGACATAAAAGCTGTTCAAGAGTTTATTGAAAATTCAATGTAAGGATTTTGCAAACTTCTCCGCTATCGCTCCGACCCTTCGGGGCATACAACAGCTGATATCTGCAAGGGCTAAAGCCGCATTTTGCCACACTAAATTGATTTTTAAAGGAAGTTGCAAAACGTCAGATATCAGCGAACGTTGTGCAAAATTACTTTTTTACTCTTAATCAAAAAACGTATGAAGAAAGCCGCAATTTTATTTTTAGCAGTGCTTTTCCTAACTGGCTGTGCCAGGCAAAGTAATAAATGGGTGGGCTTCTACTATCCCGAAGGAAAACCAACTCAAGGGAAGGCAAGTTGTGAAATTAAGGAGTTCGATACTCAAGAGACATGCAGACAATGGGCGACAGCACAGAAAAAAGATAACGGAAAAGCTGATTATTATTGCGGCTTTCAGTGTCACTATGATTCATCATGTCAATATGCTTGCACAGACGCTAAGTAATCCCACAACGTAAAAAAGTAACTTTGTATAACACGGTGTAGACGGTTCGGTGAAAAGAAAATTTTGAGAAAAATATTTTAAAGGAACTTCTTTTCACCTCTCCCAAATTACGCTCTAAAAAAGAAAGTTGGAGGTAGAGAAAAAGGATGATAGTAAAACAAGCTTTACCTATTCTGCAACAGCGCAACTTCGTCTACACCGAAACGTTCCGCGCAATCCGCTCGCTTCGCTCGCTCCTTGCGCGGAATGGGCCGCGGGGTGCGCGGCGGTCTCCGCCCCGGGCGGATCCCTTGCTTCCCCTGGTTCCGGTTGCCGCTCGCTCGCCCTCTGGGCACGCTCGCGGACAACGCGGAACTGCGGGTCATCCGGTTCCGCTTCGCTCCACCCAAATTTTTCCCTGTCCAAAACCTTCGGTTTTGTCCAGAGAAAAACTTCGGATACCCGCGGCCCATTATATGAAATATACTTTTCCGTTTCGCCTATCGGCGACATTTTTATATAGCGAAAAATTGTATTTTTGATTTATTTGATAGGGGTCAGCGGTGTTTTTGCCCGCCGCGAGGCGGTCAAAAACCGAATTACTCTAAATATCTTAGAACAAAAAAACCCAGCGCGTTAGCTAGGCATTTTTTAAAAAAACCTATTGTTGGTATTCCAAAAAAAATCAAAAAACTTCTTCATAGCCTCTGTTGCTTCCTTACTTTTAATGCTAAACACCACCGGCTCTTTCCCTGGGACAGCGATATTTAACACATCGCCATAAATTTCAAAAAGTGCAGGCAGTGGCACGTTGATCGGCATTCTTTTTACTACTGTGCGTGCCTGGCTATTTTTTCGATTTATATAACCATCCGGCACAGTGCTGTCACATAACATTTTTAAGTTAACACCGCTTTTCACACGCTTAGCCGAATGTGGTTTCCACTCTTTGCTTAAATCTTCTGAGTACATTAACTCCGATCCGCCAAAAGCATAACCAGTATCGCCAGCTTTTAAATTTTTCACGACTTTGCGCGCTTCAATAATTCCTTCATGGCCCTCGTACACCTTAACCTCATGTGGCACGGCTATTTGTTTAATTCTTAAATTCGCTATTACTTCTTTGGCGATTTCCTTTTGATTCTCTAATTTATCCAAAAGCATTTTTGGGTTATTTGCCTCAAAAATTGCCACATCATTTTTTATAAACTTGGCAACCAAGTTGTCTTTTACCAATTTTTCTAGAGCGGTATACACCAAATTACGGTGCAAACCAGTGTGAGCAATAATTTCTCCAGCTTTAGCCCTGCCAATTTCAAACAAAGCTAAATATACCAAGGATTCGTTCTTGCCAAGGCCTAATTGTTGTAATTGCTGTTCGGTTATAGTCATAATTTTTATGATAACTATACTATACCATACTTAGCCAAATTTGTAAAGAACCACACACTATTAATCATACTAAATATGATAATATTTTGGCTAATTATACACAAAAATGGTTGACATACCGGCAAAAATTACATACTATTATCAGTTCGCTGGCCGCCTTCGCAATTATGCGGAAGTGTCTGCGACACTGACAACTCAACGGAGGATCACATGGATATGGATCTGACCACCGAGGAGGGAGTAAAAAAACTGCTCGCTCTGCCCGTGGAGGAAGCGGCAAAGATCTGCGAACAGTGGTGTGAATCAGCCACCACCAACAACCGCACCTTGAGGAAGTTCGTTGAACTGATCCTCAAGCTGGGGGAGCTCGGCGATGAGACCAACGTCGGTGATGAGGGTTTCACCTCCTGGGCGCTCTGCGCCATGGTGCGAGAGGAGAACAAGCCGAGTACGAACGACCTCATCTTTGTTCTCCGAATTCTCAACCGCGTGGTGCGCGACGAGTGGGACATCAAAGCCGAAGCGGAAACACTGCTGCTGGACGGGCGCAAACTGCGCATGGGCCAGTGGATCGTTCTCGCTGAGGCCGGAAATGTCAAGGCGTGGGAACACATCCTCGATCATGAAAAAAAGGTCATCCGGCGACTCACGAGCGCCCGCAGACTCAAGGAAGCCGTGGAGCTCTGTGACAAGGAGGGGTACGATTTCCTGTTCTCTGGAGAATATTTTGAGCTCGACAAGGAGCTCGAAATGATCCTGAGCCTGCGGCGCAAACGCCTCGTCGAAACCAAACCAAAGTACACGCGGCGGTGCCGTTGCAAAAGGTGCCGCGAGGCGGAAGAGAAGTAGCGTGATAAGAGTTAGGCAAGCAGAAAACCGCTCCAACTCGCCGTGCTAACATAAATTGTTGGTAGGGCGAGAGCGGTTTTTTGTTTTTATAAATCTTATTATTCATTGCGCGAATCTTGCGCGAATCTTGCGCGAATCGTGATTTTGTGATATGATACTGGCATCACCTAAAAACTACCAACAACAGTATGTTTAAACCAAAATATAAGCTAAGCAATAAAATTCTAGCAGATCTTACCGCCATTGCCGAAACCAAAGGCTTTATTGACCGTGCCAAAATTTTGCCCCAACAAGAGGTGCGTTTGCGTCGTCAAGCCGTCATCCGCATGACCCACCACTCTACCGAGATTGAGGGCAACCAACTTAATATGGCGCAGGTAGAAGCGCTGTATGCTAAAAAGAAGATTGACGCACCCGATAGAGATATTTACGAAGTAAAAAATTATCTCAACGCCTTAAAATATATTGAGAAAGTGGTGGTAGAAAAAAAACCAATAACTGAAGAAGTGATATTAAAAATTCACAAACTTGTTACAGCTAAAACTTTGGCTCCACAATTTTCCGGCGCTTATCGCCCAGGACCCATTTATGTTGTACGCCGCCGTTTAGGCATGCCGCAGGAAATTTTATACACCGGACCAGACGCTAAACAAGTGCCAAAACTGATGGCTGATTTTGTAAACTGGCTACAGGAAAGTGAAACCAAGGAAATCAGCCCGGTTATAGTTGCCGGAATAGCACACTTAGAAATAGCCGCTATCCACCCCTTTAACGACAGCAATGGCCGCACGGCTCGCGCCTTGGCAACGCTTATACTGTACCAGCGTGGCTACGATTTTCGCCGTTTGTTTGCGTTGGAAGATTACTACAATACCAAACGACAGGATTATTATAAAGCGATTAATGTTGGCGAAAATTACGAAAAACGAAGGACTGATATTACTTCCTGGTTAGAGTATTTTGTCAGAGGATTCAGAAGTGAAATTGATAATGTGAAAGATAAAATTCTATCCTTATCTGCTCATGCCATTCACGGAAAAATTAAATCGCAAATTTATCTTACTCCGGATCAACTCAAAATTATCGACTTTTTAGATCAAGTCGGTCGCATATCGGTTAAAGACGTGGAAAATATTTTATCGTGTCCAAAACGCACTGCTCAACTGAATTTGCAAAAACTAAAGAAGATAAAAATGATTAAAACGACGGGCAAAGGAAAATCTACTTTATATCTTGCTAATTGACGACGATGACGATGGTGTGGCGCAATTCACCCCTCGCCCCTCTTGCGCCGCGCCAACCTGCCTGCCGGCAGGCAGGAGTGAGTGAGTAAACGAAAACTTATTTTATCGATTCTTTTTAAACAGCTTAGCGGTGAGTGGTAAAAAATTTACAACACTTAACACCGAGTATGCGGTTCTAAAAATAGCGATATTTATTTGATTTTCAAAAATATCGCTATTTTTTTCACCCAAACCGCGCTATTGAAATTGAAGGCTTAAACTGCTAAAATAGGATTATCTGAAAGCAAAAGTTTGTGCTGAAAACGATGGCGCGGCTTCGCATACTCGGATACGTTATATGAAATTCTATTTTTATTTTAAATAGCTATAATCTATGTTAGTTGGCTTAGCCGGACTTCCCGCATCGGGTAAAACTGCGATTGCGCAAGAACTGGAAAAAAAGGGATTTAAAAATCTCTCGCGAGATCATTTTATTTCCTCAATGTTTGATCCGGTTATTTTTAGTTCGCGTGAACAAAAAGACGCCGCCTTCAAAGCGATGCTTTTGGTCTCCGAATACTACCTCAAGAAGGGTAAAAAAGTCGTATTGGACTGCCCTTCGTTCAGCCAAGGATGGGCCATAAGATTAGCGCAAAAAATCGCTAAAAAATGCACGGCAAAATTTAAACTAATCTATTTGGAATGTCCGGACCAAATCGCTGTCGCAAGAATTAAGTCAGCCAAAAAACATATTGCCTGGGATCGAACGCCAAAACTTTATTTTGATGTTAAAAAACGCTTTCAGCCAATTACTGCCAAGTATAAAAAAATTGACACAAACAGACCAGTTGAGGAAACAATGAAAGAACTCGTAAAATATCTTAAAAAATAAAAATAGAACTTTATATAACAGCGTGTATATGGTTCGGTAAATTTGGCAAATTAAACTTTTAAATGGCAACCAAATTTCCCTCACCCAAATGCGACGACGAATAGCGATGCCCTTGCCAGTTTTCATAGCTGGGTTTAGAGTATAATTTAGTCCGCAATGGGTGGCCGCACTTCATATACACGCGAGCATTATCGGAAATTGTGTTAATTTTTTCTATTTAACTTAAAACTTTAACCTAATTTATAAAGAAAACTTTTTTAACTGTAATCATAGCTATTGCTGTAACAGCGCTTGCAATTGGGGGTGGCGTTTACTTTTGGCACAATAAGCCTGCGCTCGAGGACAAAACAGAAAATCTAACTGATACAAAAGACAAGAATGTAACTTTTGTAAGTAAATCCGGTTTCTCTTTAGAAATACCTGCTGGATACAAAGTCAATGAATTCGGCGATGGTTTAAATATAGTTAAAAAACCAAGCTCTGACGATGAAACGCCGCTCCCTGAAATTAACATGGGCTGGGATGCTGGGTGGGAACTCGATTTAAAACTGCCAACTACAGAGGCTGTTATTCTTGAAGAGACACCAATTACGATTAACGGGATAAAAGGCAAAAAACTCATCGTATCGTATAAATGGCTACCTCAAGGCAACAAGTGCCCGCGATATCGTTTGGAAAACAAAGGAGTTGTTTATGACATTGGGCTATACGAGTGTTTAGAATCAGACATTCTTGAAGACGTCGTAAAAAGTTTTCGTGTAATAATGGATAAAAATTAACACAACATCCGATAAGCAGCGTGTATACAACATTAAAACGATGTGTACACGCAAACGTTGTGCAAAATCGCTCGCGCGACTGCGGTCGCTGCTCGCTGAATTTTGCACAATGGGCCGCGGGTGCCCCGCGACCCATTAATCCTCTACATACAATTCTGCCACGCCCTAAAGGCGGGGTATTTTTGTGCGTTACTTTCTTCCCACGTACTCAATTTCACTCTCGTCTAACCGCCGTATCCCCTCGCCGCTATTCATTTCTTCGTACGCATGGGCGACCAAGCCTGACACGCGACCAATGATAAAAAAACCAAGTACTATCTGCCAAGGGAAACCCATATCAGACAAAATTGCCGCGTTGGCGCCGTCCATGTTGAGCGGCACTGCTTTGGAAGAAATTTTTTGTAATTCCTCATCAACTTTTAGAGCAAACGCGCAGTGCTCTTTAAAAAAACCGCACTCTTTTGCCACATCAAATAACCTGCCGGTTCTATTATCATGTGTCAAAACTTTGTGCCCAAAACCGGGGACTCTCATCTTTTTATCCTTCATTGATTTCAAAAGCTCCGGCACGTCAGACGTTTTTAAATTTTCCTGAAAAAACTTCGCGGCCCCCTCCAACGCGCCGCCGTGACGGAATCCTCCGAGTGACAAAATACCGGCCGCCACCGCGGTATGCAAACTGTTTCCGGCAGAACTTACAATTCTCGTCGCCATTGCAGAATTTGTGCCCGGGCCATGGTCAATCATGCTGGTGAGCACGGCATTAATTTGTCGCGCCTCTTGCGCATTAGGCAATCGCCCCATCAAAGCTAAGTAAACAACCTCACCAAAATTTCTTTCTTTAATTAGCGTTGTTAATTTTTCACCACGAATAATTTCATCCCCGGCGTTTACCTTAGTAATTGCGGTTTTAAATTTCATAAACAATTTAGCAATATAACAATTTGGCCCGACAGAGATCCTTCTGCCACCTATGGGGAGGCTAAGAGCCTGCCCTGAGTTTACCGAAGGGATGACAGTGAGATTAGATCTTTCTCGCCACAATACACATAAACAGCGGAATCTCATTTCTCGCCGTATCCTCCCGCTTGGCATGCGGCCCAGGCTGATTTTTTTTATCACTCACCCACTCCTCTATTTTTTCAATCACAAATCCTGCTTGTAATAAAAAACTACTATAATCCGAAAGTGGATGATGAAATGACGTAGTTTTTTCACTTTGTTTTTTCCCCGGGTGCATTTCAATAGGAATTTTTATCGGGGTCATATAATGAGTAACCCAACGATATTGCTTGTCGTCTTCCGAAACTCCCCATCCAGATTGTTTGGGGATTCTAAAAGCTGGATGGTTAATTACCGTTACAAAACGCCCGCCTTTTTTTAAGTGCTGACTAACATTTTGCATCGCTAAATCTGGCCGCTCCATATTTTGCAAACTAAACAAAGCGGCAGCACAAAAAAAATCTTTTTTTTCTAGCGGCAATGGTTTGGTGGCATCCGCAACTGCATATTTATGAAATGAATTTTTATCTTGCAACTGGGCGGCCTTAACAAGGCTTGGCGAAGCATCAACACCCTGATAATAGACGCCCTCCGGAATTTGCCGCGCCAAAATACCTTGCCCCGAGCCAATGTCAAGTACGCTAAACCCCTTCACCAATTTTAAAAGCCTAAGAACACCCGGAATTACCACATGCGTGTGATAATAATGACCCTCTTCGCCTACCACCTTATTATACCATTGTGCCGACCGCTCCCAAGCAGTACCGTTTGGTGGTTTAATAATTTTATTTTTATTATTTTTTTTAACTATCATAAATTAATTATCATAATAATACCGTCGCCGTCGCCAGGATCTTTTAACTAAAAACCATAATACCAAAACAACCACTGCGATAATTACAATCCGCTTTGGTTCATTATTATTAGAAACAACCAACCACACCTGCTTGGCTTTTTGGGCATATGGCGCTACCGTATTCCAATACATCTGCCCACGCGTGTAATACGACTGCCCTCGTTCTACTACCGAACGCGCCTCGCCGTACACTTTTTCTATTTTCCCGGCCGTAGTGGTAATAGTATTGGCCACCGTCCCGGCCTTGGCAATAATATCCCTATTTTTTTGAAATAACTGATCCGCACTCGCCGCAATATTGGTTATTGTTTGCGGCGGGGCATCTGGCGATGGCGTTGCACTTCTACCAACAAGTACCAAATTGGCGCCTTCCTTTTTTACAACAACCTGTGCGCCGCCTACCGCAACCGCCGCGCTAGAAACCACCGGACTGGAAACTGTTGCCGAGTCCAGCGCTACGCTAGGAACTATTTGGGATCCTCCTCCAACTACCAACGGAGCACCCGTAAAACTATTAATATCTTGAGAATTTAATTCTTGTCTAACACCTTTCTCATCTGTTACTACTGCTTTAATAAATTTGGCTCCAATGGTGTGTTCACCTTCAGTTGGCTCCCAAAAAACTTTAATTTCCTTGGCCGACTCTTTTGGTAAACCCTTAAAATCTATACTATCAATCAATTCATTATTATCATAAAATCCTACTGTACCGTCTAATAAATAATAGTCGGTATTAATAACTACACTATACACCCGCACCGCTTGATGCGGAACAAATGTGCTGGTAGAAAACCAAATGCCGGTGGAAGGAACAAAACCAGCTCCGGCCGTTAACGCTGGCAACGGAAATAAAAAAATAATCAATAAAATTAACTTTTTTATTTTCCCCATACTTTTAAAATATTTTACGTAACACATAACACGTAACAAACCGTTAGTGTTTCGTGATATGTGCTATGTGTTACGTGATACGTGAAATCACACAAACTGTTTGACTAATTGTACCAAATCCTCATACTTCTCCGCCACCATCGCTCCAACTTCTTTAAGCGCTTTTTCTTTTTCCGCTACACCCTGCCCGCGCGCCACAATCGCGCCAGCGTGTCCAATGTTCATACCTTCTGGCAAACTATTTGCGAACTTACCACCAATATAAATAGCGAGCGGCTTAGTATATTCTTTATTTTTAATCGCCTCCACAATTTCAAATTCATAACTCCCGCCGTGCTCACCAAAAATAATGGCCGCCTTAGTTTGTTCATCTTTTTCAAACAATCGCAGCACATCGGCATACGTCGTACCCATGAGTAAATCTCCCCCCACATGCACTGCCGCGCTTTGCCCTAGGCCGGCCTGGCGCACAATCCATGAGAGCTCGTTGGTCATACCACCGGAGCGAGAAATTACGCCGATGCTCCCGGGCTGAAAAATTTCATTAACCAATGGACCGCCCACCACGCCAATTCGGCCAACGCCCGGATTAATAAATCCGAGTGAACTCGGCCCAACAATTTGAATATTTTTTTCTTTGGCGGCCGCCAGGCAATACGCCGTGTCTTTTATGGGGATGCGTTCACAAAAAACATTGATGAGCGGAATGTCATTTTCAATCGCCTCCAAAATAGCTGCTTTGGCGGCAAACGGGGGTACATAGAGAACCGAAACGAACGACGATACCTCTCCCTGGCCTCTCCTTTGCGAAGGAGAGGCGGCGCCGTTACCTCTCTCCTTCGCAAAGGAGAGAGCGGTGAGAGAGGTTTGGCTCGCATACTCAACCGCCTCCTTCACCGTATCAAACACCGGCTTGCCCTCGACGAACTGCCCACCTTTTTTGGGCGTTACGCCGCACAAAACATTGGTGCCATAATCCAACATCGCTTTGGTTCCCTTTTGGCCTTCTTTACCAGTAATGCCCTGAACTAGGACTTTGGTGTCTTTAGTTATAAGAATAGACATATGCTATTAACCATTTCGGTCTTGCGATTCTGTTTTTCTCTTAAAAGAAATTAAAATCATTTTATATATCCACTTGAATATTTTTTTGCTTCTTTCTTCGCAATCACTTCTCCATCTAACGTGCTATCGCCGGGTGAGATCGGTTCGAGATCTGTTTTTTGTGATGTTTCACACGAAATCTGTTTTATCAAACGATGAGTACCATCATATAAATTTAAATCAACTGGTTTGCCAAAAATTTTACCAAATATTCTTACAGGATAATCAAATGCTACAGGATCTTGAAGATAACCTTTCTCTGCATATACAACTTGTAAATCTTTTATGTATTCACCAATTGCCCGTTCGTGTACTATATCAATCCCAGATATTTTTTTGTTCCAAAAATGCTTTAATTTATTTCTTGTTACCGCTTCTGTTTCGGCAAGTTTATCATTATCTATAGCTGAACGACGAACAAAGCTGGTCGGCTCGCCTATGTGACGACTAGGGTCAAATGGCTCTCGTTCATTTAATCTAAATGACATAATTTTATTTTCTTATTATTTTATACAGCTTATCATCCCCGCCAGCACCGCTGCCGTCTCACTCATGCTGGTTTCTTTGTTAAACATTTTAATATTTAAATTATTTCTCTTCGCGCACTCGCTAAGCAACCTGAATCCCTCTGCGCTCTCCGGCCCATCGCGACGAACCACAATTGGGTAAGTCGGCTTAATTTCGTCCAGAGCATCAATAATCCCCAAAAATGTTTCTTTAACGTTGGTAAAATTGGCTACCACCCCGCACATCCACAAACCTTTCAATCCGGGCTTGGACAACACAATTCTGGCAAGCTGATGAACTTTTTCACGCGGTGGGTTACCAGAATATTCGGTATAATTTGCCGGCTTAAGACCTACTCTCGCAAGTGCGTCCATATTGGCAATGCTTGCTCCACCGCCGTTGAGAATCATAGCAATATCACCATCGAGCTCAATGTATTTACCCGCCGTGCCCTGATAATATTTTTCGCCTTCATCAATTTTTTTCACGTCAATTTCACGCTCAGTAGGGAGCCTGCCCATCATGGTACGCGGCTCCAGGCTGTTCCATTCTTCATGTCTAAAAAACGCGTCATCGTCAAGCGCTACTTTAGCATCAGCCGCAAACCATTTTCCCTCACTGGTTTTCACAAGCGGGTTAACTTCAGCTATACGTAAATCCTCTTCCAAAAAAGCCTTCCACAAAACCGGCACAAAAGGAATCTCAGAATTACTATGCTCCTCACGCACATCTAAATAAAAGGTGCAAATTTTTTCCTCTGGGACTTCTTCTATATCCATGCCGCCTTGCGCTGAATAAATTAATATGGGTTGTTTTTTGTTTGTATCGTATGTAACCGAAAGATAGTGTTCTTCGGCAATGTGTAACTTTTCCTCAATCAAAACAGCCGACACATACTGTCCGCGAATATTTATTTTAAAAAGCTCATCACACGCTGCCGCCACCTCATCCGCACTCGAACAAAATTTAATCCCATTATTTTTCCCTCGTTTGCCACTCAAAACTTGCACTTTAACAACAACATCTTTTATACCTAAATCAGAATACGCTTTCGCGCAATCATCCCCACGCCGAACCACCACACCTTTCGGGGTTCTGATGCCATATTTAGAAAATAACTGCTTACCTTCAAATTCGTAGAGATTCATATTTAAAAATCCATCCTAAACTCCTTACCGTAATCTTTAAACCCTAAATTAAGATACCACTCATGTACCTTAGGCCGCGAATAACGGCTCGTTCCAACAAGCTTATAGCACCCCCGTTCTTTTGCTTCCGCGATAACCGACTCAACAAGTTTAGTGCCCAGTCCTTGGCCGCGCTGATTCTCCTCTACCTTTACATCAAATAGCCCAAATGGTTCAGGGTGTAAATCATTAAAAATAACATACAAATATGCCCTGCCAAGCCGCACGCCATTTTCTTCGGCAATAATTTTCACAGCGTATGATTCTTTGTCAATTTCTTTTTTTATTTCCATATTTTATATTTCATTATTTTATCCAATACACCACCCAATTTCTCACCACTCAACCCACCATCTTCTTTGGAAAAATCCGCGCCTACCACCTTTTTGCCAACAATATTGTCTACATCCACAGCAAATAGCCCCCACTTTTTTTCCTCATATTTTTTTTGCTGCTCCAATGTAAGCACCGCATTGTTATAAATAACCATATCCAATGGCCGGGGTAAATACTTTTCTAATTGTGAAACAAAATCACTCAATTTTTCCGGGCCAGTTTCACCTTCCAACTCATACGCATCACCGGCTACAAAAATCAATTTAGCTTTCGACTCCGCAATTGCTTCTTTAACACCGTGCGGCAAAAGTGTAGCAATTACACTCGTATATAAACTTCCTGGACTCAAAAATATATATTCCGCGCTCTCCAAGGCCTGGCGCGCGCCATCATATATGCTAACATTTGGTTCTAGCCACACACGCTTAATTTTAAGCGAACGATCATAGCTGGGCTCGTCTAAAGCCGCTTCGGTTTTCACTATGGTACCATCCAATAGCTCGGCACACAAATCACTAGAATCTAAAGTAACCGGATAAGCATGACCAACCGCCTCCACTGCTTCTTCGAGCGCCGCTATTGCTCGCAAAATATCACCTTCGTATTCTGTAACCAAAGCAAAAATAAGATTGCCAAGGTTTGGCCCGCGCTCGGCCCCCAAATCTTTATTTAACTTGGTGGTAGCAGATAATCGATTCTTATAAAAAATTTTTCGAAGGATCTCAAAATCGTACTTTGATAAGGCAACCACTGCCCGCATAATATCCCCTGGTGGAAGCATCTTAAACTTTTTTCTAATCGCTCCGGACGACCCGCCCGAATCACTCATGGAAATTACCCCAGAAATTTCCAACTTATCCGCATATCGTTTTAAGGCATCCAGCACAATGGAGCTACCGTTTCCTCCACCAATGACCACAACTTTTGTTTTAATTTCAGTATGCATAAGGTTTATTCAACTGTAACGCTCTTTGCTAAATTTCTCGGCCTATCTACATCTTTTCCCAAAATAACCGCCATATGATACGCAAACAGTTGAAAAGGAATGGAATTAATGAGCGGTTCCAAAAGTTCCATGGTGGGCGGAACATACAACACATCATCGGCTAATTCCTTTACTGACTCATCACCTTCCGTAGCAACAAGAATAACGGGCACCTTGCGCGCGCGAATTTCTTCAATATTGCTGCGCATTTTATCATATAACTGATTTTTTGTCAGGACAGCAAACACCGGAAATTCTGGCGAAAGAAGTGCAATGGGCCCATGTTTCATTTCACCGCCTGGGTACGCCTCACTGTGAATATACGTAATTTCCTTAAGCTTGAGCGACCCTTCGAGTGCGACCGGAAAATTAACACCGCGTCCTAAAAAAAGAAAATTTTTGTATCCTTTATACTTTTCAGCCACCTTTTTTGTTACCTCACTTTGTCGCAGGGCTTTTTCCATTTTTATAGAAATTTCCCGCAGGGCAGCCACCAGACGTTGGCCGGTAGCTACGGTTACTCTATTCATCCTACCAAACTGCAGAGCATACATCAAAAGTACCGCAATCATGTTAGTATAAGCTTTAGTCGAGGCCACCGCGAGTTCTGGCCCAGCATGGATATAAGTTCCGCCATCAGTTTCACGCGCGATACTCGATCCAACCACATTGACAATACCACGCACAAACGCGCCTTTACGTTTAGCCTCACGCAAGGCTGCAATCGTATCGGCAGTTTCACCCGATTGGGAAACACCAAACACAAGCGTGTGTTTATCCACAATTGGATCACGGTATCTAAATTCACTTGCTACTTCAACTTCGGTTGGAATACCGGCCAAACGCTCAAATGCATATTTGCCAACCATTGCAGCATATGATGCTGTACCACAGGCAATTAGAATAATTCTATTCACCTCGTGGATCTGATTCTCCGTCATGTTTAAACCACCCAAATGAGCGGTACCTTCTTCCTCTATCAGGCGTCCGCGAAGTGCATCTTTAATTACGGTAGGCTGATCAATAATCTCTTTAAGCATAAAATGACTATAGCCACCCTTTTGCGCCTGATCTTCATTCCAATCAATATGCTCAGCTTCTTTAATAACCTCTTGATCTTCCAAATTAAAAATCTGGAGTCCAGAATCTGTTATTTCGGCAATTTCGCCGTCATCCAAAAAAATAACTTGCTGTGTGTGCGCTAACATTGGTGACGTGTCCGAAGCAACATAATATTCTTTATCACCCACACCTACCACAAGTGGGCTACCTAAACGTGCCGCTACCAATTTACGCGGCTCGCTTTTATGCATAGCAACCAGTCCATACGTGCCACGTACATGCCGTAAGGCTTTTGCCACCGCCTGGCGCAAATCATCTTTATAATGTACTTCAATAAGGTGAGCAAGAATTTCGGTGTCAGTTTTAGACACCAGCGTATGATTTTTTAAAAATTTTTCTTTTAGTTCTCTATAATTTTCTACAATTCCATTATGAATAACAACAATATCTCCTTTGCAGTCGGTATGAGGATGCGCATTTTCTTCAGTGACACCGCCATGGGTGGCCCAACGGGTGTGGGCGATGCCAACAGTTCCTTCAATTTTTTCTGTTTTTATCTTTTCAACCAAATTATCAATTTTGCCTACCGCTCGAAAACGCTCTAAACCGCGCTCGTTGGCAATTGCCACACCGGCGCTGTCATAGCCGCGATATTCAAGCCGCCTCAACCCTTTAACCAAAATGGGAAGAGCTTGTTTTGTACCAATGTATCCAACAATGCCACACATAAGTGATAGTGATTAAAATATTAAACAGATATTGAGTGAATATTAAGAAAATATTTTCTTGGCCGAGTAACATGTTTTTATATACATATTGTGATGAAAAATAGCATTATCTACTTTGTACACAAAAGCGCTGTGCTGCTCTTTAGTCATAATACCCCGCTTAAGCAAAAGATTGCTCCAGTGTTTTGCTTCAAACAATGATGCCCTGGCGTTATAATAAAACTTAATTCTATCTAAATAGTGATATCGACCATACCCTTCTGCTATGTTAGCCCCGAACGAGTCGACCGCCTCAATAAACTGATCGCCCATGATCTTTTTCGTATGCCAATCCATTATTTTAAATATCAACCATGCCAAATCCGACAGTTCACATGCTAGCTTATACACCAACAAATCCTCCAACTTTATATACCCTCCTTGCTTTTCCATATACCAATATTTTTTAATATCTTCCCAATATCTTTTCCTAATATTCATCCAATATTTTCTTAATATTTGTTATCCAATTACCCCGTACTTCCTCCCCAGCTTCTTGAATGCCGCCACCAATTTATCAATTTGTTCTATGCTGTGCGCCGCGGAAATTTGCACGCGGATACGAGCTTTGCCCATAGGGACTACCGGGTAGCTAAACCCGATAACATAAATCCCTTCCTCCATCATATCGCGCGCCATGTCGTTGGCCACTTTACCGTCCCCCAGCATAATTGGCACAATGGGGTGGACATCATTAGAAACGGTAAAACCGATTTTAGTCATTTGTTCACGAAAATATTTTGTATTATTCCAAAGGGTGGCCCGTAATTCTGGGTGTTTATCAATAAAATCCAAAACAAAAATTGTGGTGGCCGCCACCACAGTTGGTAAGGTATTGGTAAAAAGTGCCGTCCGTGCGCGCTGATGGAACACCTCAATTACTTCTTTGGGACCAGCAATTACGCCGCCATTGGCGCCACCCAAAGCTTTACCAAAAGTAGTGGTAATTAAATCAACCCTATCTAAAACACCACACGCTTCCACTGCTCCCCGGCCAGTTTCGCCCATAAATCCGGTGGCATGGGAATCATCTACCACCACAAACGCGTTATATTTTTCCGCCAAATCGCAAATCGCTTTGAGCGGTGCAATATGGCCATCCATGCTAAACACCCCATCGCTTACCACACAGCGGAGCCGCTTACCTTGCGTCGCCTTTAGTTTCTCCTCCAAATCAACCATGTCCATATGTTTAAAAACATGCCGCTCCGCCTTACACAATCTGATACCATCGATGATACTGGCATGATTTAACTCGTCCGAGATTAGCGCGTCTTGATCGGTTAAAAGCGTGGCAAACGCCGCCTCGTTGGCATCCCAGCACGAGGTAAAAGTAATAGCGTCTTCTTTGTATAAAAAATCCGCCACCTTTTTTTCCAAATCCTTATGCACCTGATGCGTGCCACAAATAAACCGCACTGATGACATGCCGTAACCATATTTTTCCAACGCCTCTTTTCCTGCCTCAACCAACTCCTGACGACCAGCTAATCCTAAATAATTATTGGCACAAAAATTGATCAATTCCTTGCCATTCGCAGTAATTACCGAGCCTTGGCGAGTTGTAATAACGCGCTGGTGTTTATACAATCCCGCTTCATTAATTTCAAAAAGAATTTTTTGGGCCACTTGTTTTAATTCATTAATCATACAATATCTTCTTAATATCTGTTAAAATTTTTCAATTCTGCACATCAAAAATTAACTTGGGATATTTCTGCATTCTCTCTTCCATTAATTCTGGTGTATATTCAGAAAATTTGATAATAGTTTCTTTACCTTCTTTTAAAACATGCTTCCACAACAGCTCCTGCAGGCCGTTAGATTTATCCGACAATACCCGCTGGGCAATTTGCCACGTTTTAAAAATTTGTCGGCCAATAATATTGTGAAGCGTAAAACCTTTTACAATCATGCGGGAAAAATTGGGAATGGTAAAATCGCCATCTTTAATGCCAAACAATATAATATGCCCGCCAAACCGCGTGGCTTCAATACAATTGTTTACCGAGGAATTAAACCCCGCCATCTCCATGCTTACATCTGCCCCTTTACCATAAGTAAGCTCTTTTATTTTTTCTACAGCCACCACGTCCACATCATAAGCATGCGTTTTAGCAGTTTTGGCATCAATTAAAATTGTTTCGTGCGCTCCCAGCGCCTTGGCCGTATCCAAATTTTCCTGGTTTACGTCCACCGCTATAACTTTGGCCGCGCCAAACTGGCGCGCCAAAGTAACCGCAAACATGCCAATTTGCCCCACTCCAAAAATGGCCACTCGGGCACCTCGCACATCAACTTTAGAAAGAGCGTGCACTGCATTGCCAAACGGGTCGTACATTGCGCAAACTTCTGGTCGCACCCGACTTAAATCCACACGCCATAAATTTTTGGCAGGAATTTTTACATACTCGGCAAAAATACCATCAATACTAATACCCAAAATTGCCTGATTTTGGCACACCTCCGCCTCTCCAAGCCGGCACTGGTAGCACCGGCCACAGGTGACGTGAGAATCGCCGGAAACCGTTTCGCCGACTTTAATATCATACGTTGTGTTTTCTACCAATGACCCAACTGCTACCACCTCGCCCACAAATTCATGGCCCAAGATGCGCAAACTTTTATTCTCCCTTGCCAGTGATTCCTTAAACATTTCGGTAAAGGCGGTGCGCGTCCAAATTCCCCGATCCGACCCGCACACACCGGCATACTGCACTTTAACTATAACGGACAGCGCATCCGCCGGATTTTTTGCCTCATTGAGTTCGGGCATCGACACCTGGCGCTTAATAAACCCGCGCGATGTTTCCCAGCCATCTTTTTGCAAATCTAAAGTAAGTGCATTGATCATACAAAAATAATTATAATTGCTTTCTTTTGTTCGCCTCCACCAATTCATCTGGGGTGTTTACTCCAAACCACTCCCACGGATTCTTAAGCTCAATTACCTGGTATTTTTGTCCAGCCTCACGTGCCATAGCAAGTGCCGTAGGGAGACCAAATTCAGCAAGTTTCCGCAGTTGCGGCATATTGGGAAATATTTCCTCAAACCAAACTCTGTCAAAAACAAATGTACCGGTACTTATCTCCTTAATTAATTTCTGTTCGGGTGTTAAGTACTCTTTTTCAATAATTTCAACACCGCCATCCTCGTGTCTCACAATTCTACCCAATTGCTCGGGATTATTAACCATTGTGGTCAAAAGCGTCAAGACTGTTTCGGCAGCAAGATGTTTTTTGGTTAAATTAACAATCGTATCTTCAGTATAAAAAGCGCTATCATCCCCCCCCATCACCAAAACTGTCTGTACTTTGCTCGGGAGAACTCGCATCCCCGTAAAGGCAGCGTGAGCAGTTCCGAGTAATTCTGTCTGTTCTGCGTAACACACTCTGCCTTTAAAAAATTCTTTAATTTTTTCTTTTTTATGATTAACTACTACGGATATCCGCTCTGGCGAAAAACCTATTTTCTCTAAAGTAGTAATTATATAATCTAAAATCGGCCGCCCTCCAATTGGAGCCATCACCTTAGGGAGTTCGGCATGATTTAGTCGCGTACCTTTTCCAGCCGCCAAAATAACCGCGCCCACTTTTTTTAAAGCTTCTCCCATAAGGTATCAAAAATAATTTTCTGCGTCTGGAACACTCCTTCATTTTCAATTACCACCCCAACCGGCTCACCTTTGGCATTAAGCGAAATATAAGCCGTTTTACCAGGATAAATAATAATATACGTTGGGGCCGAATTGGCTGCCTTAAGCCATTTGCGCTCATCGAGCCCTCGCAATTCTCCACCCTCACCAATGGCAATCACTTTAACAGCAATTCCTTTAGCCACACGCACATCACTAAACGTAGGAAAACCGCTATATAAATATTCGCGTATCCCTGCCGTGGAATAAATTCTATACTCGGGCTCGGCTCTCTCTTCACACACCTTTAGAATATCTTCTAAAATAGTGTGGAGTTGACCTTTATCACAATATCGAGCCACTGGCCGCTCTCCACCTTTGTTATGAAGTGTTTTCAGTTCCGCCACAAAACCTTTCAATCTGTCTGCTGCTTCGGCCAATGTCGCCTGTTCTTTTTCTACCACCGCTTCCAAATGTTCCGGATCGGCGGCCACAAAAAACTGCTTGCTATCTTTCTGAAAAAACTCTACCAACTCTCTTTCTTGGAGCCACTTTAAACCTTCGTACACTACCCCACGATTTAAACCGCTCGATGTTGCCAATGTACGAACTGAAGACGGACCAAGCCGAAGGAGCGTTATATAAATGGTGGCCACCTTGTCGGAAAAGCCTATTTTTTTTAACAAACTAATATCCATATTCAATAAGCCCTGACAATAATTATCAAACAGTTAAATTGTTTTTTACTAAAATATGCTTAATTTTGAGTATAACATATGTAAAATAGCTGTCAAATTTTTTACGACAGATTATGTGGATAAGTCATAAAATTGGCTTAAACACTATACAAAATAGACGTACTATTGACAAATTATGTTAAAAAAGATATTCTTAAAGGAATAATTGTACGGCTGACTTAACCCAGATTACATGAAAAAACTCTTTGTTTTCACCGGCGGCGGTCTTGCCCCGGCTTTGAACTCAACTCTGTACGGGGTAATTACTGCGGCCCGCGAACGCGGCTGGAAGGTGCTCGGTGGGCTCTATGGCTGGGCTTCTCTCTTACAAAATGGTCGCCATATTATCTTAGATAATCTAAACATAGAACCGATTCGGGATAGCGGTGGTACTCTTTTACGTTCTTCTCGTACTAATCCACTTGCTTCGATAGATGGACCCGCCCAAGTTAAAGAAAAACTTCGTGATCTTGGTGTTGATGCAGTTTTAGCAATCGGCGGGGATGATACTCTTGGAGCGGCCTCAGAACTTTTTCAAGAAGGTGTCCCCATTGTTGGTATCCCCAAAACCATCGACAACGACCTCTCCCACACCTACTATACCCCGGGGTTCCCTTCGGCCGCACACTATCTCAGTTCTTTTGTAAATGAAATTAGAGAGGATGCCGCTTACGCCCTATCACGTATTTTTGTTATTGAGTCCCTGGGGATGAAAGCAGGTTGGCTCACCGCCGCCGCTTGTTATGGACATGCTGATATTATTATTCCGCCCGAACAACCCGTCTCCCTTCGAAACATGCTTGAAACATTAAAAAACCGTTACCACGAAAATGGCAATTACGCCGTAGTGATAGTAGGCCAAGAGGCACACTTTGACGAACCGCTCGAACGCTTCCGAGATCAATTTATTGATGAGCAGTACGGACACCTTCGCCATAGTTATATTTGTTTAAGCCTACGCGAAAAAATAAAAAAAGAACTTGGCGTAGATACAAAAGCCCTGTATCCAGGCAATTGGTTAGAAACCGGCAAGCCCACCTCTGTGGACCGCGATATGAGCATTGCTCTTGGACGGCGTGCAGTAAAACTTATTGCCGATGGAAAAATTGGACAAATGGTAACTATTACCCGGCCTGATGATAAAAAAATAGATCTTGAAATTGGCGAGATTACTTTAAGTGCAATTGTTGGAAAACAAAACTATCGTGTCTTGCCACCAGAATTTTTTAATTTTAAAACTTTCCGGCCAGAACAAAAATTTTACGACTATATGGAACCGCTGCTGGGCAAATTTCAGCCTAAAGATGACGATTACACAAAACTCACCAAAATGATGATGAGCCACCTCGGATGAGGCGGCTTTAAAAACAAACCCGACGGCGTTATGCCGACGGGTTTCTAATTTTGAATAATCTCTGTATTCATTACGCCACCGTCACCTCGGTGCACAAATACACATCCTGCACCGCGTTCAATAGTTTAATTCCCTCCGCAAGCGGCTTTTGGAAAGATTTTCGACCTACAATTAACCCCATACCACCGGCGCGCTTATTTATCACAGCGGTTTTAACGGCCTCGGCCAAATCACTCGCTCCACCACTTTCGCCGCCGGAATTAATTAAACCAACGCGACCGGCAAAACCGTTCAACACCTGATAACGGCAAAGATCAATCGGGTGGTCGCTCGACAGCTCGGTGTACATTTTTTCCGAAAACTTTCCAAACTTTTTACTTGCCAAACCGGATCCACCAGGCGAAGGCTGGTCGCCTTGATTCAAAGCCTTATAGCCGCCATTCCGCATTGGGAGTTTTTGTTTCACAATATCCGCCTCAATGGTAGCGCCCAAATGATTCGCCTGGCCAGTAAAATCCGCGGACTCATTATAGTCTACCCCATCTACTTTAAAACCATTGTTGCGCACATAACACCAAAGCACGGTAAACATTCCTTTTTTATGCGCTTCGGCAAAGGCGGCGCTGACTTCTTGGATCTGGCGAGCGGATTCCGCTGAACCAAAATAAATTGTTGCTCCCACGCCCATTGCACCAATATCATATGCCTGCTGAACGGAAGCAAACAATATTTGGTCATACACATTTGGATACCGAAAAAAATCGTTATGATTAAGTTTTACAATAAACGGAATTTTAGCGGCGTATTTTTTGCTCACCATCCCAAGCACGCCAAGAGTGGACGCAACGGCGTTACAGCCACCTTCGATAGCCAATTTTACAATATGCTCAGGGTCAAAATAGCTAAAATTTTTGGCGAAGCTGGCGCCAGCCGAATGTTCAATGCCCTGATCAACCGGTAATATAGACACATACCCCGTACCCCGTAACCGACCGTGATTACGCATTTTTTTAAGGCTCTGCTGAACCTTCAAGCTGCGGTCGGACTGACTAAAAACCGTTTCAATAAACTTTGGCCCAGGGAGCGACAAATTATCTTTGAAAATTTTTGGATTTTTAAAGCCAAGTAAATTTTCCGCTTCCGCACCCAGGGTTTGTTGGATTGAGGTATAAAGTTTGGACATAATTTTATCATTATCATTTTATCATTAAAATATTTTTATACTCCCCCACCCGCTCCGTTTCAATTTCTATCCACGGCTCACCAAACAGAGGCCCGTGGTTAGGGAAAGGTATCGTTAGTTTAACAATTTCTTTGCCTTTTTGCAAAGGAAAGGTGATGTGATCGCGGGGAACAAAAAAATCCAAATGCACTTGTTTTAAAAAACCACCACCCTGCCACAAACCGCCGCCAACAAAAAATCCAGGTGTCAATGGCGGTCCGGAATCCACGTAATTGAGGGTATAGGTTACGAAATAATGTTTGCCCGGAAACGCGCGCTGAGAAAATATAACGCGTTTATTGGTTACCACAATCCGCGCACGATACGATTGTTTATACGAAGTGCTATTGCCTCGCATATACGCCCGCCACCGCGCCGTTTCGTCCACCAAAATCTCTTCCTCTCCTGGCAGCATCGGCAAAGCATCTAACCAAGAGGCTTCGCCGCGCCTGGTTAATTTAGCAACAATAATTACCAAGGCAAATACGCTAATGGCAATTATTCCGGGAATCATAATTGATTATTTAACAGACAAACGATGCTGCGTCTTAAGCCACCGCACCGTCCCGGTACTCACCCGCATAACCACCGAATGAGTAACCAAATACCCATTCTCATTTAAAATTCCTTTCAAAAGAGGTCCGTCAATTACACCTGTCGCCGTAAAAGTTAAATTTTCTCCCTTAGCCAAATCATCAGCCGTCAGTATCTTATTAATATCAAATATCCCAATATCCAATAATTGTTTACGCTGTTTATCATCTTTAGGAGCAAGCCTCACCTGCAATTCGCCGCCCAAACACTTTATGGCTACTGCCGCCAAAACCGCCTCCGCGCTAGCACCGGTGTTATATAACATATCAATCCCGGAATCTGGGAGACTCGGCGCAATCGCCCCCGCCACATCACCATCAGAAATTAAACGCACCCGCGCTCCCGTGGCCCTAATTTGTTTTTTTAATTCATCATGCCGCGGTCTGTCGAGCATCAAAACTACCAAATCTTTAATATCTTTATCCAGCACTTTGGCCACAGCCAAACAATTTTCCGAAACAGATCTATTTAAGCTCACAACACCTTTAGCGCGCGGCCCCACCGCAATTTTTTCCATATACATATCCGGCGCCCTAAATAAACTGCCTTTTTCGCCAGTAGCAATTACCGTAATAGCATTGGGCACGCCGTTGGCCACACTATCGGTACACTCCAGGGGGTCGACCGCAATATCAATCTCGGGCCCGCCGCCATCGCCCAACTTTTCTCCCACATACAATTCCGGCGCCTCGTCTTTTTGGCCTTCACCAATAACAACTTCGCCCTTAAATGGCACGTATTTAAACCGATCGCGCATCGCATCCACTGCCGCCTGGTCCGCGGCATGTTTGTCCCCGCGCCCCACCCATTTCACTGCCGACATTGCGGCGGCTTCCGTAACGCGCACAAATTCAAGAGCGAGATTTCGGTCCATAAAAATAAATTTATATTATCCAATAAACCACCAAACTACTTACTACGACAACAAGCATTGATAAGCTTAATTTAATAGCAAATTTTCTACTCCCCTGGATAAAAGAATAAACCACCTTGCTGGCCAAGTTAGTAGCATTAACCAAAACAAAAGTAAGAAGTGCCATATTAAAGGTAATAGTTTTGCCGGCCATTTCCGCCAAATTGATAAGAATGGCATCCAAACCAGCCAGCGAAGCTAATACTGAACTGATAATAAACCCTGATTTACCAAATAGAATTAAACAAATTTTGGTGGCTAATTTGACTGCTGTTAGCAGAAGCGCAAATTGCAAAGCAGATTTTAAAGAAAATATTTTTCTGTCCTGCTTGGTTTCTTCTTCCGCACCTGCAACCGAAACAAGCTGTAATTCTTTTTTTGTTAAAAAGAAAACAGCCGCTACCAATGCCACAAAAATTATGCCAAAAATAATTGGGCT
Organism: uncultured Gammaproteobacteria bacterium; assembly: GCA_964533715.1. Taxonomy (GTDB): domain Bacteria; phylum Patescibacteriota; class Patescibacteriia; order Magasanikbacterales; family GWA2-37-8; genus CAZHNI01. Next base: position 23,830 of record CAZHNI010000015.1, read on the forward strand.
CAATTTTGCCAAAAGCCCAGGGTTAAGAGGTCCAACCAACAAAAACACCTGAAAAAAACTAGCGAGATTGGCTACCAGCGCCGCCCCCACCAATGTATTTACCGAAAAACCAGATCTGCTTTTGGTGGCCAAAGCCTGGGTGGTAGAGGTGGAAGAAATAAACCCGCCCACAAAACTGGTGAGAGTAAAACTTTTTTTATGCCCAAAAATGCGAGCCAAAGCATAGCCAAATACATCGATACCAGTAACCAAAACAACTACCAACCACAGCTTATACGGATTTAATAATTCTAAAGCCCCGAAAGATCCCAAACTAACATGGTAGCTTGATAAAATAGAGCTGAGAAAGGAAATATCGCCAAGACGAATAGACGTATTTGGCAAAAACGGCAAAATAACCAATGCGACTACAGCATAGCTAATAAATGTCTCAGTCTCCTTGCGCGAGACACCAATCATAAATTTTTTTGTTTTTTCTTTTACCGACAATATAAGCAATATTACCACTAACAAAGCCAGGATAATCTGGACTGAAATAATATTAGTAGCAAGCAAAAATCCAACAAAAAAAGTAGCGACAAGGGATATTTCGGTGGTCATGCCTGGTTTTTTAGTAACAGCAGAACCAACAATATAATAACTAATTATAAGCGCGCACACCGATACTGCCAGAACCAAAAAGGCAACGATAATTTGTTTAGAAAAAAATATTCCCGCAAGCGAACCCAGGAGCGACACTAACGCATAGGTACGAATTCCGCTATCTGCAGAGTTCCCTTCCGCGGAACTACTTTCTCGTTCAAGGCCTATAAGCGCGCCAACAATTGTTGATAAAAATAATTGAAGAGGTACGCTCATATAGTTGTTACACGTCTTTAATTAGTAATTTTTATTTGCCCCGCTCCCTAACGAGCGGCTAAGCGTGGATCACGTATATTATTTCTCAATTCTTTCCACGGATACAGGGGCCATTCTTTTATAAGTTTGCCATAATAATCTGGCTTAAACTGGGTCCATGGCTGTTTGTACAAAACCGCATAACGCACCTCTTTGGGTTGTTTTGTTTTTAAATAATTACTTACCAACTTGAGCGTTTCTCCCGAAACCGTCATTTCATCTACTACCAAAATTTTTAACCCCTTAATATTTCTTTTAATACGCTGGGTAAGTATTGGGCTGCTACGCAAATCCTGCATTTTGCCGCTCCGCTGCGTTTTAGAAAAATCGGCTTTAATGGTATAAAGTTGTTTATTACCAATACAATAGGAGATTAAAGCGGCTGGAATAAGGCCGGATCGTGCCAAAGAAATAATAATATCCGGTTGAAATTTGTCCTTCTGTAATTTATGTACAATATGAAGGGCTGCCTTCTCTACATCTTGCCACGATAATTTAACTTCTTTTTTATTACGAGCGTAATATTTCTGTACAGTTTTATTCATAAAAACCATTTTCTCATTTTTTTACACTCTTCTAAAGTAAGTCTGCAACATCCTTGCCCTCCAACTCGCGTAAAAACTGTTCCACAAACAACTTGCTAAATTGCATCTTTCTCTCGGCAATCGTACGGGCTGTCTTGGTGTTTAACCGATCAAATAATTTAAAAACTCGTTCATAAAAACTACCAAAACTACTGCCCTTCTTCTTTTCGTGCTCGTAAGCATAACGTGTTAAACCCTCACGCACTTTCATACCCTCATCATAAACGGGACGGCCATAATAACCCCCCGAAGCAAACCGACGCGCTACACCAATTGCCCCAAAACTATCTATAAAATTAGCGTCTTGTACAATTCTGCCTTCAATCGTAGATGGTTTTTTAGTTTCTACACCACCATACTTTATTTCATTGGCAATCAAAAGAATTTTTCCTTTAAGTGGGTCCTCAATTTCAAGAATATCGAGCATCCCAAATAAAATAAGCGACCCTTTTTCGGCGCTAAATGAATAGTCGGTGTGCTCTCCTAAATTATGTAGAAGCGCCGCCAACTCTATAAGTTGTAAATCTCCGCCCTCTTTGCTTTGCAAATAAACGGCCATTTTCCACACTCGTTCAACATGGTACCAATCGTGACCAGATGGCTCATGATGTAATTTGGATTTAACGTACTGAGCAGTTTTTTGAATAAGACTGTCGGGCATACAAAATATTCGGAAAATTGAACTGATATCGAGTTGCTACATTAATTTGTTTAATAATAAGCCGAAATAGACACTGATTTTCTTGGCGTCAACTGTTTGAGGCGCAGCCGAGTTTTGGCGCCAGAAAATCAGTGTCTATAAGCCATTAATTAAGAAAACTCGCTATGAGTTCACTACTTGAAATAAGCGTATCATAAACAAATGGAGAAAGCAATAACAAAACCTTAATAAAATGGGCTTAATAATACAAAAAAACAGTCACACTTCAGACTGTTTTTAAATACGTGCAAACAAAAAATCCACTGTCCTGGCGGTGGCCTACTTTTGCCATTCGGCTATCATCGGCGCAGGCGGGCTTAACTGCTGTGTTCGGGATGGGAACAGGTGTGACCCCGCCGCTTAAACCACCAAGACAGTGGATTTTTTTATTTTATTATAGCAATGTCAAACTAAAGGCATTTCATCACAAGCACATCTCTGTGCTTTCGTCATGCGCTCGACCGATTAGTACTCCTCCGCTCAACATATTACTATGCTTACACGTAGAGCCTATCAACCTCGTCATCTACAAGGGGTCTATAACGAACGTTTATCTTAAAGACGGCTTCACGCTTAGATGCTTTCAGCGTTTATCCGTACTCGACGTAGCTACCCAGCAGTGCCCCTGACGGGACAACTGGCACACCAGAGGTCGATCCTTCCCGGTCCTCTCGTACTAGGGAAGAGCCTTTGCAACATTCTACGCCCGCAACAGATAGGAGACCGAACTGTCTCACGACGTTCTGAACCCAGCTCGCGTACCGCTTTAATTGGCGAACAGCCAAACCCTTGGGACCTTCTCCAGCCCCAGGATGCGATGAGCCGACATCGTACTTGGTTCCATACTTTCGTATGGGGCAGACTATATCATCTTCTTGTTCTGGATGTTAGCGGAACCCATTGGGTCGTGACCCGCATGATCTCAGTTTTGATGTTAACAAGAGTCGGCGTATTACCCATGCGAGTTGAAAGTTAGTAAAGTTATAAAGTTTATAAAGCAATGGAAGCCATTAACTTTAAGAACTTTACGAGCTTTTTACTTTAAAATTCGCTTTTGAGTCTTCCCTTTCGGGTCAGTCGTTACGGGGCCTCCATTGGAGGCTTCCCACGGTATTGCCGGCCACGAGATGACAAGGTCATTTTTCGTGGTGACGGGTTCACCGTTATAAGCCGATTTTGATCTCTCTTTGCCTCGCCGTAGCCCTGTTTAAAGAGCGTTGGCGGGCTTGCCTCGCCGTAGCCCCAAAGGGCGTAGGCGGGTTTTGCCTATCTATTATTATAATAATTTATGACGAAAAAACCAAGAAATAAATCACTTTATTTGCACCCCGATTTGTTAAGGTGCCAAACCTGGCCGTCTATGTGGACTATCGGGCCAGATCAGCCTGT
>CAZHNI010000016.1:0-26035 GCA_964533715.1 uncultured Gammaproteobacteria bacterium
TAGCATGGTTAAAACAAAAAAGCACGCTTTCGCGGACTTGAAATTAAACGGTATCTGCTGGCCGTGCCCGCAGCAACGGCCGCGAGGCCAGAAATAAGCGTGATTTCTTGGCACGGGGCCGAGCAGGCCTCGAGCTCTACGCGAAATGATGCCATTTCTTCCCTCCAGCCGGCTATATAGCCGATTCAGGTAGGGACATATAAACAAAATATTGGAATAGTGTCAATTACAAAGCAAAATAGCTTAGGAGCTAGCCAATATTTATTATTCGGCATAAGAGCTAGCTCAAAAATGTATACCATAGTTGTGTCTTAAGCACATAAATGTGGATAACTTATGGGACACTTTGTGAATAAAGGCATTTTTTTGTTTAAAATTAGCCAAAAAATAGCTTTCTCTTGACAAAGAGTTATCCCCTTGCTTTTGCTTGACAACTATATATATATGCTATAAAATGAGGATACTTTTTTACTTCGGCCATCTATCATGGCGATTATTTATCGGAAATAAGCCAAAATTGCACTCTCCCGCCCTTTGAGGTGTATTTTTTGTTTGTTTTCTCTAAACACTCTATGCCTAAATTCAAATACCAAAAGCGGACCAACACAGAGCGCAAGTTTTTTAAGCAGATGAGTGGAGTATCGCTCCCCGATCTCATTGAGATTCAAAAAAATTCGTACGATTGGTTTTTAAAGTTTGGCATCAAAGAACTATTCGAAGAAGTTTCTCCCATGACCGATTTTAGCGGCCGGGATTTGGAATTGTATTTAGAAAATTATTATTTAGATGAACCCCGGTTTGATGAAGTTACTTGTCGGGAACGTAACATCAGTTTTGAGGCTCCACTACGCGTTACCGCTCGCCTAGTTAACAAGCGCGACAAAACCACCAAATCTCAAGAAATTTATTTGGGCGATTTGCCAGTAATGACCAGCCGTGGAACCTTTGTTATTAATGGTATTGAACGCGTGGTTGTTTCCCAGCTTATTCGTAGTGCTGGTGCTTTTTTTACTGCCGAAAATGTACGCGGGCGCCGCTACTACGGCGCCAAAATTATTCCTAATCGTGGCGCCTGGATTGAGGTTGAAACCGACCAAAGCGGCGTCATTTGGATTAAAGTAGATCGCAAACGCAAAGTAGCTGCCACTTCACTTTTGCGCGCGTTTGGTTACGAGGATGACGAAAAAATTAAGGATGCTTTTAAAGACGTCAACAACCATCCGCATATCGATTATGTGGATGCTACTATTAAAAAAGATTTGGCCAAGAGCATGGATGAAGGCCTTATTGAAGTATACAAGCGTATTCGCCCGGGCGATTTGGCTACGGCCGATAACGCCAAGAGCCTTATTTACGCCATGTTCTTTAATTTTGATCGTTACGATTTAGGACGCGTTGGTGTATATAAATTCAATACCAAATTTGAGCTAGGCTACACGGCCGAAGATTACGACAAAAAAGAAAATCGTGTTCTTTCTGCCGAAAAATTACTCCTTGTTTTAAAAGAAGTTGTTCGCCTTAATATTATTCAAGAAGAACCGGACGATGTGGACCACCTTGGTAACCGCCGTGTTCGTGCCGTTGGTGAACTTACCCAAAATCGTTTTCGTGTTGGCTTGGCTCGCATGGAGCGTATCATTAAAGATCGCATGAGCACCTATGAGGTTGACCAGCTCACACCAAACAAACTTATTAATGCTCGTCCGGTAACTAGTGCCATCCGTGAATTCTTCATGAGTTCACAGCTCTCACAATTCATGGATCAAACGAACCCTTTGGCCGAACTGGAACACAAGCGCCGTTTATCGGCCCTTGGCCCGGGCGGTTTGTCCCGTGATCGTGCCGGCTTTGAAGTGCGTGATGTACATACCACTCATTATGGTCGTATTTGTCCAATTGCTACTCCAGAAGGTCCGAACATCGGTCTTGTTAACCATCTCTCCAGTTATGCTCGTATCAATGAGTTTGGTTTCATCGAAACGCCATACCGCAAAGTTCTTAAAGAAGTAAAGAACGATCCTAAATTTACCGAAGGTGAAATTTTGCGCGGCGATGTGGAGGGCTTTAAAAATGGAACACCTATAACCAAAGATGTGGCCGTCAAGCTTGCTAAAAGTAAGCTCACCACTATCCCAGTCAAATCGCGCGTTACCAACGAAGTCGTGTACCTCAACTCGTTTAAAGAAGAAAAAGTTATTACTGCTGCCGCCAGCGTTAAACTCGATGAAAAAGGATACTTTTTAGAATTTAATGTGCCGGCTCGTGTGTACAGTCACCCGAGTGTTTCCGACACCGATCAAATTGATTATGTTGACGTTGACTCCGACCAGATTGTAAGTATTGCAACCGCTTGTATTCCATTTTTGGAACACGATGACGCTACCCGCGCCCTCATGGGTACAAACATGCAGCGCCAGGCCGTGCCATGCGTTAAACCAGAACCTCCGCTCGTTGGTACTGGTGTTGAGCGCGCCGCCGCCCAATATTCTGGTCAAATGGTAGTTGCTGACGATGATGGTGAAATTACCGAATGTGATGGCAGCCACATTGTACTTACGAATAAAAAAGGCACCAAATTTAATTACAACTTAAATAAATTTGTTCGTTCCAACGCTTCCACCTGTATTAATGAGCACGTAACTGTATCTGTTGGCGAAAAAGTAAAACGTGGTCAGCCACTTACCGATGGTCCTTCTATTAAAGAAGGTGAACTCGCTCTTGGCCAAAACGTGCTCGTCGCTTATATGGTATGGGATGGTTTTAACTACGAAGACGCGGTCATTGTGTCCGAACGTGTTGTACAAGCTGACCGCTATAGTTCAATTCATATCGAAGACTATAGCGTGGATGTCTGTGAAACCAAACTGGGTTCCGAAGTAGTCACCTCCGACATTCCAAACGTGAGTGAAGAAAAATTGAAGAATCTTGATAGCGAAGGTATTATTCGTGTCGGCGCCGAAGTAAAGAGCGGTGATATTTTGGTAGGCAAAATTACTCCTAAAGGTGAAACCGAATTGTCGGCCGAAGAAAGATTACTCCGTGCCATTTTTGGTGAAAAAGCGCGCGATGTACGCGACTCATCGCTCTACCTCGAACACGGTGAACATGGTAAAGTTATTGGCATCAAAACCTTTTCTGCCGAAAGTGGTGATAAACTTGAACCGGGTGTAATAAAACAAATTCAAGTTACCGTTGCTGACCTCCGCAAAATTCAAGTTGGTGATAAAATGGCCGGTCGCCATGGTAACAAAGGTGTTATTTCCAAAATTGTGCCAATGGCCGATATGCCATTTTTGCAAGATGGCACACCAGTTGATATTATTCTTTCCCCTCTGGGTGTTATCTCTCGTATGAATTTGGGGCAGCTCCTCGAGACTCACCTTGGTCTTGCTGCCAATGCACTGGGGTATAAAGCCGCCACACCAGTATTAAATGGTATTACCGAAGAACAAATTAAAGAAGAACTCCAAAAGGCCGGTCTTCCAGTTAATGGTCAGGTTCAACTTTTTGATGGCCGCACCGGTGAACCGTTCGACCATCAAACCACCATTGGGTACAACTACATGCTCAAACTCAACCACATGGTGGAAGACAAAATTCACCAACGTTCCATTGGCCCATATTCGCTTATTACTCAGCAACCACTTGGTGGTAAGGCTCAGTTTGGTGGCCAGCGTTTTGGTGAAATGGAAGTTTGGGCCCTCGAAGCTTATGGCGCCGCGCACACTCTTCAGGAAATGATTACGATTAAATCCGATGACGTGCAGGGTCGCTCTAAAGCTTACGAAGCCATTATTAAAGGTGAACAAGTAAGCAAAGTAAATATCCCTGAATCATTTAACGTGTTGGTGCGCGAGCTAAAAGGCTTGGGGCTTGATGTTGAGCTCCTTAGTCGTAGTGAATCCGGTGAATATCGCCCCGCCGAAGAAGTAAAGGCCGAAGTCGATAAACAGCGCCAGTTTGATGATGGCGGCAAATCATCCGAAACCGTAAAGAGTGAAAAATAATATAAACTTTTCAATATCTTCTATTCCTTACTAATATGACTCGCGACCAACTTCACTCTTTACACTTCGATGCTATCCGCCTCAAACTGGCTTCCCCAGAAGTCATTCGTGGTTGGAGCTACGGCGAAGTTTCTAAACCAGAAACTATCAATTACCGCACCCAAAAACCAGAAAAAGGCGGTTTGTTTGCCGAGGAAATTTTTGGTCCTACCAAAGATTGGGAATGTTATTGTGGTAAATACAAAAAAATTCGTTATAAAGGCATTGTCTGTGACAAATGTGGTGTAGAAGTAACTCACTCGCTCGTTCGCCGTGAACGCATGGGCCACATTGAACTCGTTGCTCCGTGTTCGCACATTTGGTTCCTTCGTTCCGTACCATCCAAAGTTGGTTTGGTGCTCGATATCGGCGCGCAAGCTTTGGAAAAAATTGTCTATTTTGCTTCCTTTATTATTACGCACGTTGACGAGACAACAAAAAAACAAACTTTCGATTTATTGCGCCAAGAATATAAAACCAAGAAAAAACAAATTGAACGCGAACATGAGGACGCTGTGAAAAAGGTCACAGATGAAAAAGCCGCCCAAAAAGCCATCGATGCCGTTCAAGAAGAAACCGAACGCAAACGCAAAGCGCTGGAAGCCGATTTTGTGGCTGCCGAGAAGGATCTCAAAGAATTGCAAGTAATGCGCATTATTTCCGAAAATAAATATCAAGAGTTGTCACTTCGTTATGGCCATCTGTTTGAGGCTTCCATTGGTGCGGAAGGAATTTATAATTTGCTCGCCCGCCTTAATGTGGAAGAAACCATGAAAAAACTGGCCGAGGAACAACAAACATCCAAGGGTACCAAATTGGAGCGTATTATTCGCCGCAAAAAGCTTCTCAAGAGTTTGGCCATGAACAAAATTCGCCCGGAATGGATGATTCTCAAAAATATTCCTGTTATTCCTCCGGATTTACGCCCTATGGTTGCGCTTGATGGCGGCCGTTTTGCCACCTCCGATTTAAACGATTTGTATCGCCGGGTTATTAATCGCAACAACCGTTTGCGCCGTTTGTTGGAACTGGATGCTCCAGAAGTTATTTGCCGTAACGAAAAACGCATGCTGCAAGAAGCGGTCGATGCTCTTATCGACAACAGCGCGCGTCATTCTAAAACAGTTACTGCTTCCACTGGTCAAAAGCGTCAACTGCGCTCTCTGGCCGACATTCTTAAAGGTAAACAAGGTCGTTTCCGTCAAAATTTACTTGGTAAGCGCGTGGACTATTCCGGTCGTTCCGTTATCGTCGTTGGCCCGCAACTTAACATTGATGAATGTGGCCTCCCCAAGCGCATGGCGCTGGAACTTTTTAAACCATTTATAATGGGAGAAGTAATTAAACGCGAACTTGCACACAATGTTCGTAGCGCCAGCCGCTTTATTGAAGCACAATCCGACGAGGTTTGGGATATTTTAGAAGAATTGACCAAAACCAGCCGCGTGATGCTTAACCGTGCACCAACTCTGCACCGCCTTGGTATTCAGGCGTTCCATCCACGCCTGGTAGAAGGTAAAGCCATCCAGCTTCATCCACTCGTTTGTACCGCCTTTAACGCCGATTTTGATGGTGATCAGATGGCTGTACACTTGCCGCTTACTGCCGAAGCTCGTTGGGAAGCAGAAAATTTAATGGCCGCAGAAAAAAACTTGCTTAAACCGGCTACCGGTCAACCGGTTATTACGCCAAAACAAGACATTGCACTTGGCTGTTTCTATCTTACCAAATACAATACCAAAGATACGGCCGAAGTTACCAAATTTTTTGGCAGCGAAAAAGAAGCCAAACTTGCCTATAAAGCTCGACAAATTACGCTTCACGATCGTATTAAAGTACGGTTCACAAAGCTCGACAAATTCCCCGAAGGTACGAGCCCTCTTATTGAGACTTCCGTTGGTCGTGTGTTGTTTAACGAAGTGGTCCCAAACAAATTAAGCTATTACAACGAAATCATTACCGTTAAAAAATTAGCGGCCATTATTCGTTTGTGTTTGGAATTATATGGCCAGCAAGAAACCGCTTTCTTCTTGGACGAACTCAAAAATTTGGGCTACCGCTATGTTACCAAATCTGGATACTCGCTCGGTATGGATGACTTCCCAAAGATTGTCCAAAAGCCAGACCTCGTTAAAGACGGTGACGATCGTATTCGCGAAATGGAAGAGCAATATCGCGAAGGTTTGTTGACGCAAGGCGAACGCCACGCCAAAATTTTGGAAATTTGGACCGAAACCAAAGATAAAATTATGGGCCACACCAAGGGTATTCTTAACCAAGATGGCCCGGTATTTGCCATGATTGATTCTGGTGCTCGTGGTACCATCGGTCAGCTCGGCCAAGTTATGGGTATGAAGGGTCTCGTGGTATCTCCATCGGGTGATATTATTGAACTCCCAATTAAAGGCAACTTTAAAGAAGGTTTTGATGTGTTGGAATTCTTCATTTCTTCTCACGGTACGCGTAAAGGTTTGTCCGATACCGCGCTTCGTACCGCTAACGCCGGGTACTTAACGCGCCGCTTGGTAGATGTGTCTCAGGACGTTATCGTAATTGAAGACGACTGTGGCGACACCACTGGTGAGGTCTTTACCGAAAACCAATCACGTGAAATGGGCGAAAAATTAGCCGATCGTGTGTGGAGCCGCTACGTACTTGCTGATGTAAAGAGTGGCCACCAAACTATCGTTAAAGCCGGTGAAGCCATAGATGACAAAGCTGCGCGCTTAATTGAAGAATTAAAAGTTGACTCTATTCACGTTCGCAGCATCATGCAATGTCATCTTTCCAAAGGGGTGTGCCGCAAATGTTATGGATACGATCTTGGTAGCAACGCACCAGTAGAAACCGGTACCGCCGTTGGTATTATTGCCGCGCAAAGTATTGGTGAGCCAGGTACTCAGCTTACACTGCGCACGTTCCACACTGGTGGTGTGGCTGGTGGCGATATTACCCAAGGCTTACCGCGTGTTGAAGAATTGTTTGAAGTCCGCACGCCCAAGCATCAGGCCGTACTTTCGGAAGTAGATGGTAAAGTAGAAATTGAAGACGCGGACGGTAAAATTGTTACCTCTGCCACTGGTAGAAAGATTTTTGAAGGTCGCCGTGGACAAAAAATTATCAAAGTTCATTTTGAAGGCATGGATGAAATGAAAATAAAATATAAGGGTGAAGATGAGGTAATGGTAAAAGATGGCGCTGAAGTAAAACCAGAAGATGTTCTCTTAGTGCGCGGCGCCTCAGGTGAAGAAATTAAAGCCAAATATCCAGGCCGTGTCTCCGTTTCTAAGACTACACTCACCCTTAATTATGAAGGACCGCGCATTCGTGAGTACATCATACCGCTGGGTTATAAGTTGCTTGTTAAAACCGGCGAAACCGTTACTAAAGGTCAGCAAATGACCGACGGTAGTATCCACCTCCAAGAATTGTACGAACTTCAGGGTCGCGCCGCGGTACAACGCTATATTTTGCAAGAAGTACAAAATATTTATTCTTCACAAGGTCAGAAAGTTAACGATAAGCACGTGGAACTCATTATTCGTCAAATGTTTAGCCGTTTGTACGTAGAAGATGCCGGTGATACCGATTTGCTCCCAGGTGAAGTTGTCGAAAAATCACAAGTTGATCAATCTAATCGTTTGGTTAAAAAAGAAGGCGGCAAACTTGCCACAGGACGTGAACTTCTACTCGGTATTAGTAAGGTTGCTTTAACCACGCAAAGTTTCCTTTCTGCCGCCAGCTTCCAAGAAACCGCCCGCATTCTCATTAACACCGCTTCTACCGGTAAAATTGATTATCTTGAAGGGCTTAAAGAAAACGTCATTATTGGTCGGCTTATTCCGGCTGGTACTGGGTATAAGATTTAGTTTCTTGACACTACCACTCAACACAGCTACAATCAAAAGAGCACAGCAACGTGCTCTTTTGCTATTTTAAACATGACCCAAATATGTCCGAAGTTATTATTGCAAACCAGCTCCCAGTAATTGGTCAAGTAGTTACCGACATGGAGCTTAAAGCATATCACGAGGATAAAGAAAAAAGTATTAAACTTTCAAACTATCACGGCAAATGGTTGGTGCTTTTTTTCTATCCAGCCGATTTTACTTTTGTTTGTCCCACCGAGCTAGAAGACATGGCCATGCAATATCCAGAATTTCAAAAATTAAATACCGAAATTATTAGCGTCTCTACCGATACGGTCTTCGTACATAAAGCTTGGCACGACGAATCCCCAGCGATTAAAAAAATAACTTTTCCAATGGCCGCCGATCCAACAGGCCAGTTGTGTAAGCAAATGGGCGTCTATATCACAAGCGAAGGTTTAGCGCTTCGAGGTACATTTATTATTGACCCTGATGGTATTCTTAAGGCGTACGAGGTTCATGACAACAGCATCGGTCGCTCCGCCGGCGAACTTCTACGCAAGCTCCAAGCCGCGCAATATGTGCGCGAGCATGGTGGGGAAGTTTGCCCAGCCAATTGGCGTCCCGGAAGCGCCACGCTTAAACCAGGGATTGATTTGGTGGGGAAGATATAAAAATGGTAGAAATTAATTGTGGAGCATAATAGATAAAAATTGTTGTAAATATTCGTCATAGTTCATTTTATGAGATCACCAATAAAAATAATTTTACCTGTTATATTAATCTCGGTTTATTTGGTTATTGGTTTTTTCATAAACATGAACGCGGAAAACTTAAAAATTCAAAATTACCAAAACCAAAGAGTTGGCGCTTGGCAGAGTTCGGTGTCATACACACGATCAATTGTTTTTAGTTATGCTTGGCCTTATTTTGTGGCCGGCAATTTAAAGTTATGCGGTCGAATACTCTGGTGTGGCCTGTATACAGGCGCGTCTGGCTTTGGAAATAATTTTGTTTCCAGCAGCGTCTCGACTTCTATCATACCTACCACCACGGCTAGTCGGTCGTCCGTTGAGCGCTACTCCGCTTACGAATCATTATCGGTAGGCGTTAAATTTCAGTATCCCAAAGCTGTTTTTAATTTAGAAGAGATTAAAGTTGGTTCCGAAGGTCGTCCCGGAATCTTGTTAAAAAGTCCTTACCATGTTGTAGAGAATTATAAAGGCACTCCGGATGGAGAGCATACTCATTATTTTTCCATAAAAATTTACCCCCAAAAAGGTACCGTTACCAGCAGCATAAAATCTATGACCGAAGAACACCCTAACTATGCTGGTGATATTGCTCGGGCGCTTTCGGATGAGGATGTGGAGCTAAAAGATTTTTACAATTTTAAAAAAATTACCGTGGCCGGTGTTTCGGGAATAAGTTATGTTACTGGATTTGAGGGGTCAAATTATTGGTATATTGAATTACCTAAAAATTCTGCCGAAATAGTTAAAATAGAAATTGCTTTTTTTACCGACTTTCTTAAAGACAATGTACGTCCATCACCTTTTTCTGAAAAAGAGGAACGTTCGATAATAAAAGAATTTTTGAGCAGCCTAACACTTATTGATGTTTAATTAACGTTTTTAACCTTATGTCCTACACACCAAAATCATTCGACCACCTTCTCGGCACGCCCGGGTTCAGCGATCAACTTCTCAAAAATCATTTCACCCTCTACCAGGGTTATGTTACAAATTTTAACAAGCTAAATGATATTCTTGTCCAAATGGAAAAAGACGGCAAGTTTGGCACTCCAGAATTTAGTGAACTCAATCGCCGCTTGGGCTGGGAATGGAATGGCATGCGTCTCCACGAGCTGTATTTCGGCAACATGTCCGCGAAAAGCACTTCTGGTGCCTCGCGGCAAGCCGGTCCTCCATTAGAGCAGAAAATAATTCAAGAATGGGGGTCATATGAAGCGTGGGAGCAAGATTTTAGGGCCATGGCCGCCATGCGCGGAATTGGCTGGGTGATTTTGTATTGGGACAAAGAAGCTGATCGTCTGTTTAACGTTTGGGTTAATGAGCATGATGTTGGTCATCTGGCCGGTTGCACTCCGCTACTCGTCATGGATGTATTTGAACACGCCTTTATGTTGGATTATGGCACCAAGCGCGCCGACTATATTGAAGCATTTATAAAAGCGATTAATTGGAACGTGGTAGAGCAGAGGAATGAGGAAAATGTGTAATATATTAAATATGAGAAGAAGCGAGTCTCATCATGGCTTACCAAAAGTCGTGGAGACATTAAGTAAAGAATTTGAGAGTTTATTGGGGAAGGCCCCCTCTTTAGAGGGCTTGGTTAAAGATATTGGAGCGCAGGATTTTTTTAGATATGTGGAGGTTGGGGAAGACAGCCGGAATGGGCGAGTTTCTCATTTTGACGTAAAAAATTTTATCGCTCATGATATTGAGAAAAATACCGCAGCTAAATTTTTCATGGGTCATTATCGGGAGAGGGAGTATTTGGCGGGTAAACAAATAGAACTATTTTCAATTTTAAATAACATACAATGGGAAAAAGATACCGAAGATTTAGTTGCTATCTTTACCGAGGCCAACCCAACACGATCGGAAAAGTTATGGCGCTGGGCTAGGCACGCAATTGAAGTTTCCACGCTTTCTACGGTTCCGGAACGCAATCAGAACAGGGCGATACAGTGTAAGCTCTGGTTGGCAATGATGCTCACCATGCTTGATGATTTTGCCAACACCTATCATAACCAGCAAACATTTAATGAGGGCTGGGATAGTGTAAAAAATGTTGATACCAGCAACTCAAGCAGTGTAATGGTAAACGCTGTATCAAAAATACACGCCGCTTTGTGGCAAGAACTTAGACGATTGCCTAACTTTGATCGCTATGAGGAGCAGTTAGCGAAAGATCTAGAAATAGTACGCAATGGTCAACAGTATTGTTTGAATTTGTTAACCCAAAAGGAGAAAGCAGAAAATTATTCTCGAGAGAAGGTAGTGGACAGTTTTTTTATGCATTTGTTTACCGATATTGACTTGATGGCCTCCGAAAAGTTTGATGAAAAAGAATTTAACAAATTGCGTGAAGCGGTGGATCATGCTCAGTGGATCTGGGCAATGATAAATTGGATGACTACGTGGGAGCGGGAGATTAGCGGTGGAGATTTTACCGGCGGGATATTGGGTGAAGCATTGAGAGCCGGAAATATAACTAAAGAAGAAATTACCTCTGGCAATATTGGGGTAGCAACACAAAAAATAAATAAACTAGGTCTTCGAGGAGAGATGGAAACCGATTTGATTTTAAGAAGTATAGAATTAAGAAAACTGCTTATGTCACTAAAATCGATTAGTGGTACCGGCTATTTTAATGGTATACTTAGAATTGTTGAAATGCACGTATTGTCCGAAGGTATTATTTAGTTAACTTTATCATTTTTTATATAAAGATCGCAATTATTTTTTATGACCAAAAAAACCACTGTAGGATTAATTTTTGCTATTACGCTTGTGGTCGTTGGTGCCATTATTATTGGGTATGGTTTGGGCAAGCGAGTAAATCGTCAGTCGTCAAATTTAAAAAATGAGACTGTGGCACCGTCACCATCCGGGCCAACAGATTCAACAGCCACAAGCACCCTTTCGTCGGTGAGTGACGGAATTTTGCCAGTCGAAATTGCCAGGACTATTTCTTGGAATACACCGCAAAAAACAAAAAGTCTTGGGCTATTTGCCAACGCTACCGATTACAATGATAAGGATTTGGGGTATGTATATTTTATAGAACAGGGTAGCGAGTATTATAAAGTTGGTTCATTTAGTTATAATAATAAGCCGGGGGTAGTATATTATGTAATTGCTCCTTCCGAGGGGCCCAGCGCGCCTTCTGGTTTTATGTTTGTTGATTATGATGGCAAACTCATTTATTTGTCAAAATATTCGGATAAAATAACTACCTCTGGGGATGAAATTAAACAAACTACGCGCGGTCGTATTGGTAAGGATGGCTTTTTGTTAGACAAATTTGTAGTTGACCCGGTTTTTTCTATTTCTGCTTTTGATTTTCCAGCCACCATCGTTGGGCCTTCGCCCAGGCAAACGTTAACATTAGATACTGTTCAAAGAAGCTTTTTTTCAAATTATTATGGCATTCAGTCTGCTTCTGGTGCCAAACCTGTCGCTGGTTTTACTGTCCCAGGCATTGGTCAGGTTTATATGTCCACGTCTACTAACGGTTTTTATCTAATGCCCCCTGGCCCTTTGGTGGCTGTGTACAAACTAGAGCTTGATTTTTACCCTAAAGATAGCAGTGTACCACAAATTACATTTAGTGACGGCTCCGTTAATACCACCGAATATGCTTATTATACAATGGGGGGTTGTGGTAGTAGTGATTATGCGGCAGCTGTTCCTGCCAGTGTTGTTAACCCAGCTACCGACTTAGTAACAGTTGGTACAACCAATCAGGGTGACCCAATTTTTGCTCTCAAGAATGTAAACAACTCAATTCTCACAGAAGCCTATAAAAATTTTCCTACCGATCCGCCACAAACGTACGATCAGTTTATTGCCAGTCGCCCATTTCTTTATTGGAAAGATCCGTTTGGTCGACTGATTAAATTAAGCAATGTAAAATATCAACCCCAGGCCGAATGCGGCAAACCAGTTATCTATTTATATCCAGAAAAAACTACCAATGTTTTCGTAAAACTAGAACCTAAGGGCGGTTTTACCTACACCGAGCCGCTGTATAATGGCGGTTGGAACGTTGTCGCCAAACCAAACGGTCAGCTAACCGAGATATCATCGGGGCAACAGTATCCATATTTATTTTGGGAAGGTCGTGGTGGTTTATATCAAACTCCAAAACAAGGTTGGGTGGTAAAAAAATCCAATGTCGCGTCATTTCTAACGCAAAAATTATCCGAACTCGGTCTCAACCAAAAAGAATCCGCCGACTTTATGGAATTTTGGCTCCCGCGTATTTTGGCCGCCTCTCCTTCGCAAAGGAGAGGGCAGGGAGAGGTCTCGTCCGGTTCACCCTACTACTTCATCACCTTCATGGGTAACTCAACAATGGACAATATCGCGCCACTGGCGGTTGACCCAAAACCAGACACCGTTATTCGCATTCTCATGGACTTCACCCCACTCGACAAGCCAATCTCGGTAGAACCGTTCTCAATCCACACGCCAGAGCGTAAAGGGTTTACAGTGGTGGAATGGGGTGGGGTGTTAAAATAGCGCTTGTTTTCCTTTCTAAATTAAGCTAAACTAGGCTTGTATGAATAAAAAAATACAGGCCTTTTTTATTATTTTGGCCGTTGCCATTGCGGCTGGAATGGCTGGTTTTTTGTATAGTCGCCAATCTCCGCTAAAAATAGAGGTCGCTGAAGCCGAGCCTCAAACGGATGTAACCTCAACCCACCGTGCCAGCTACATGAACGCGGATTTTTATGATGCTTTTTATCCGTATGAGCCAGTAATTGCGGCGCCGCAGGAGCAGGTTTTTTCTGGAATCATCCCCCACCATCTAGTAGCCGGTTCGCATATGGCTACTTTTTTTCAAGCCCTTACAAACCAAAAACCAGAAGTAGTTGTTCTCATTGGTCCCAACCACCCGCAAGCCGGGCGCAATAACTTTGTTACTAGTTTGTATAATTGGCGTACGCCGTATGGGACGTTGAAGGCGAATAAAGAGATAGTGGAGAAGTTAATGAATAACCCAACCTCTCCCACCGCCCTCTCCTCTGCAGAGGCGAGGGATATCGCCGCCTCCTCTCCTTCGCAAAGGAGAGGTAAGGGAGAGGTCTCGCTCGTTGTTGATGAAAAAATAATGGATAAGGAATTCAGTATTGGCAACGATGTTGCTTTTATAAAAAAAACCTGGCCCAATACCACTTTTGTTCCCATTATTCTTAAGGAACGCGCCACAACGGAGCAAATTCAGGCGTTAGCCACCAAGCTCAAAGAAATTTTACCTCAAAAAAGTTTAATTTTGGCGAGCGTCGACTTTTCTCATTATCTTCCCGAATATATTTCTAATTTTCACGACGAACTTTCCCAAAATGTTTTGGCCACTGGTGATGTTAGTCGCATTTCTAAAATGGAAATAGATAGTAGGCCCAGCGTGCGCCTGCTTTTGGAATACAATAAACTTGTGGGCGCACAAAATTTTCACGAAGTATTTCACACCAATAGCGCTGGCATCAGCGGCAATCTTGACTTAGCCGAAACTACCAGTCACATCGGCGGATATTACACAGAGAGCCAGACCTCTCCCACCGCCCTCTCCTCTGCGGAGGCGAGGGATATCGCTGCCCCCTCTCCTTCACAAAGGAGAGGGTGGGGTGAGGTCTCGCCACACACGGTTATCACTCTCCAATTCTTCGGCGACATCATGCTCGATCGCAACGTCGCCAAAAATATGGGTGCCAAAGGCCTGGATTATATTTTTGAAAAGTTAAAAGGCCAAGAAAATAGATTTTTTGACGGCGTCGACATGTTTGTTGCTAATCTGGAAGGACCATTTGCCCCAAAGCGGATCAAAACCAGCAAGTCAATCGCATTTCGTTTTGATCCGGCGCTTGCGCCGCAACTAAAAAAATATAATTTTACCGCGTTCAATTTGGCCAACAACCATAGTTATGATATGGGCGCGGCCAACGTTACTTTCACTCGTCAAACGCTTGCCAAAAATGGTTTTGGTTTTTTTGGGGACGAATTAAATGAAGGACCGATGTATACGTGGGTGGCGAGCCAGACCTCTCCTAACCTCTCCTTTGTAAAGGAGAGGGACACAACCCCCCCCTCCTCCGCAGAGGAGAGGGTGGGGGGAGAGGTTCCGCCACAATCACCAAACTCCATCGCGTTCCTCGGTATCCATAATACCTACCACGAACCCGATCTCAAAAAAGTAGAACAAGCCCTCGTTGACGCTAAGCAAAAGGCGCGGTATGTTATTGTCAACGTGCATTGGGGCGAAGAATACAAACGTCTTTCCAATAAAAAACAGCAAAATTTCGCTCACTGGCTTGTTGACCACGGTGCCACGGCCGTCATTGGCCACCACCCACATGTTGTAGAAGAAATGGAAATTTATAAAAATGCGCCAATATTTTATTCGCTCGGTAATTTTATTTTTGATCAATATTTTTCGCAGGATACACAAGAGGGTTTGAGCGTGGGGTTGATTTTAGAGAACGGCGGAGTAGAATCAATCCATCTACTCCCGTTTTTTGGGGTTAAATCACAGGTAAAATTGATGACAGGCTCACAAAGGGAAGCGTTTTTGAAGTGGATGGAGGAGAAGAGCAGGTTGGGGGATGTTAAGATTGAAAATGGAATTTTGAATTTAGAATAGTGATTATGAATAAGCAAGGTAAAATAAATATCTAGTATCGGGTATCTAGTATGCCGGGTCGGTGCCTGAGAATGCTCGTCACTGTCCCCTCCTTTGGAGGAGGGGCGCGGGGAGGAGGACAAACACCTATGCAATTTCCACAAAAAATTACTTACAACAGCAGATTGCTCAACTATCGTCGCCAACTAAGGGCAAACATGACAAAATCAGAAACGGTGTTATGGAAACACCTAAAAAGTAGTCAACTTAATTATAAGTCTAGAAGACAGTACAGCGTAGGAAATTTTATTGCCGATTTTGCCTGCGCAAAAATTAAATTGATTATAGAGGTCGATGGGCTAACTCACGCCGATGAAAAAATTTTTAATAAAGACCAAATTAAACAAAAGTTTTTCAAAGACAATGGCTACACTATAAAAAGATACTCATCAGAACAGGTTTTCAAACAAGTACAAGATGTATTAGGCGATATTTTCCAAACATGTGAAGAATTGAGTAAGCAATTGCCCTCCCCCTCTTAATCTCCCCCTCCGAAGGGGGAGACATACGAAAAAGATACCATATATACCAGATATTAACTGCCTCACTATGTCCGGTCACTCAAAGTGGCACAATATACAAGCTCGCAAGGGCAAACAAGATGCCAGAAAATCAAACGCCTACACTAAAATTGCACGGCTTATTACTATTGCAGCGCAAAAAGGCGGCGACCCAGCCACTAATTTTTCACTGCGCCTTGCAATTGATAAAGCCAAAGCTGTAAGCATGCCTAAAGACAATATCGATCGCGCTGTTAAGCGTGGCACCGGCGAGCTAAAAGGCGAAGCCCAAATGGAAGAAGTTTTGTATGAAGCGTTTGGCCCGGGCGGTGTGGCTATTCTTATCAAGGCGGTAACCGACAACAAGAATCGAACTATTTCAGATATTAAGCATATTTTAAATCTCCATGGAGGTAATTTTGGTAGCGCCGGTAGTGTGCAGTGGATGTTCCAGCAGTTTGGTGTGATAGTAATCAGTAAACAGCAAATAGTAAATAGAGACGAGCTCGAGCTCCAGCTGATTGAAGCTGGTGCGGAGGATTTCTCAGAAGTGGGAAATGAGATTGAAATTAAAACCAAAGTTGACCATTTTCAAAAAGTCTTAACAAAACTTAAAGAGCTCAATATAGAGCCAAAAGAGTCGGGTATTCGTTGGGTTGCGAAAGATAAAGTGGAGATAAGTGGAGATACAGGAGATAAGCTCGGCGAATTATTTTCCGAACTCGAAGCGCATGACGATGTAGAGGATTATTTTACTAATGCCGAATAAAATATTATGAAAAGCACTCGTATCCTTGGCATCGACCCTGGCTTTGGCCGTGTTGGTTATGGTATGATAGAAAAAAATAAAAAAAATGACTGGCAGGCCATAAGTTATGGCTGTATTACTACCAACCCAAAAGACAGTTTTATCAATCGCCTTAAGAATTTACACGCAGAACTTATTGACATGATAAAAGAATACAAACCAACCCGCATGGCCGTGGAGGAATTATTCTTTTTTAAAAATCTTAAAACTGCCATTGAAGTCGCACAGGCGCGTGGGGTTATTTTGCTCGCGGCAATTGAGAACAAACTAGAGGTAGACGAATTTACCCCGCTTCAAGTAAAACAATCCATAACTGGTTATGGTCGAGCCGAAAAAGGCCAAATGCAAAAAATGGTAGCAGTCATTTTGGATATTAAAGAAAAAATTAAGTCCGACGACGCGGCGGACGCCCTAGCGGTGGCACTCACCGCCGGGCAGAGCTTGTGGCGTAAACGCCTGTCATCTTGAGCGTAGCGAAAGATCTAAGCGACCGGCGATTTAGATTCTTCGGTCGCTTCGCTCTCTCAGGATGACGACCGTTAAACAAGAAAAATTTATATTAATACTTCCCAACATTAGGAGCGGCCACAACGTCGGCGCCATGTTCCGTACAGCCGATGGTGCTGGCGTGGATAAAATTTATCTCACAGGCTACACGCCATGCCCGCCGCACCCCCAGGTAGATAAGGTGTCACTCGGCGCCGAAAAGTGGGTTCCATGGGAATATGTAAAACAACCGGGTCGACTCCTCAAAAAACTCAAAGCCAATGGGTATAATATTGTCGCGTTGGAGCAAACCCCAAAAAGTGTTACACTATACTCATGGCAACCAAAATTTCCGCTCGCTCTTATTGTGGGTAATGAAAAAACCGGTGTTACCAAAAACCTTTTGGCGCTTTGCGACCAAACAGTTGAGCTCCCGATGCGAGGAAAGAAAAGAAGTCTGAATGTAAGTGTTGCAGCGGGAGTGGGGTTGTATTATATCGCGAGTAAAAATTAAGAAATAATTATTAAAAAAAATTAATAATTATTTCTTAATTATTTTTCAATTTCTTTTTCATATTCATAAGGGTTATGTCCCAATCAACCATCTCACTCTTCCGTCGCCTGTACGAAAACATTCCGCCGCTTTTTCCCGAAGAGATAAAACAAAAAATGGCACACGCCTTAAACCACCTGGAAAATGACCAGACAATTACACTCAAAGAAGTGGAAGATACCATGATTACTTTTGGGTATGAAGTGTGGCCGTGGAATCAGGCTTTTAAAGAAGTTTTGGCGCTTACTGAATCCAAAGTTGGTGAGCATTTTTTGTTACCAAAATTATCCAAAAAAATGGTTCAAAAATATCATGAATTTAAAACTTATGGTGGCACTCTGCGCGATTTGCATTCTGGTAACGCTGCTGAATTTTTTGGGCCCGAAGAGCGCGGATCGCTCTGCGCGGCACTTGTAGAGATGCAAATTGCCTTGCGCGCATATGCCGCGAGCCAAGTTGTGGGCACAGAGAAGCCCCGATATTTAAAGCGAGTTGGCGAATTCAAAGATTTGTTAGAAAATATTGAAGCTACTCTCACACATCTGCGCAGTTTGGCCGATACCGAGCAGGATCACCCTACGTTAGCCGATGAAATTAGAGATCGAGTACGTAGTTTTGAATATGGATTATGTTTATTGGGACCGGAATTAAACTATGATGCAGTGTGCCGCGCGCCAGAGTTTTTTAGTGAACGCAAAAAACACCTCAACCACTCAAAAGGTGTTCATACATCACTTAAAGTTGATTTTTTTGCTGAAAAATGAACAAAAATATCTTGACAAAATGGCAAAAATGTGCTATTATTACCCTAATAACATTAATTTTCAAATAATTTTATTTTTAATTTTACTAAGCTCAGGGTAGCAAGCCCCCACAGCGATGAAACCAGATGAAAAAAAATAATTTTAAGAAATTTTGGAAATTGGGTGTAAAAGATTTTAATACTTCACAATACGACATCAATGACGACGGTGAGTTAGTTGTGCGCGAAGGAAATTATCAATATAATATTTACGATTTAGCCCGTAAATTCGATGCCTCAATTAAAATTTACATGCCGTTTGTGGTAGAGCAGCGGCTATCTCATCTTATCGAAACTTTTAATAATGCTATAAAGCAAGTTGGTTATAAAGGCAAATACACGTATCACTTTCCCATGAAGGTAAACCAAAATAAGGAATTCGTGTTGCCACTTGTAGCCGAGGGGGCTCATTTGGAGGCTACTTCTGCCAACGAACTCTGGGTAGTTAAAAAAATGTGGGAAGGAGAAAATTTTCATTCCAAAATTCGCATTCTTTGCAACGGACCCAAAACCCCGCAGTATTTAAAGCTCATTCAACACCTAGAGGATAAAAACCTTACCATCACCCCCATTATTGAAAGTTTGGATGAAGCCGAATTGCTTAAGGATTTTAAAGGTGAACGGGGTGTCCGTCTTAATTTGGATATTAAAGTTAATTCTCATTGGGATAAAAAAATTGATCGGTTTGGTTTATCCGAAGCCGAAATTTTGAGTTTAGGTAAAATGCGCAACTTTAAAGTGATGCACTATCATATTGGTTCGCAAATTACTGTTGATAACGATATCATCGCCGCTCTGCGTGAAGCGTTTAAAACTTATGTTAAGTTGCGTGCCATTAATCCATCGCTTGATACCATTGATATTGGCGGTGGTTTTGCCGTGCCGTATGTAAAAAAACCAATGTATCGCGTAGAATCTGTAGTCAAAAGAATTATTTCCACTCTTTTTGAACTTAGTAACCGCGCCGGAATTCCGCATCCAAACATTATTACCGAATGGGGCCAGTATATTGTGGCGCCATCGCAAATTACAGTTTTCAAAATTGTTGGTAGTAAAAATATTCCCAAAGGTATTGCGCAAAAATGGTACATTGTGGATGGCAGTTTTATGAACGATCTTTTAGACACATGGGCAATCCATCAAAAATGGCACGTTATTCCGGTGAATCGTATGAACAGCAAAAAGAAAGAACGCGTGTGGCTGGCCGGACTGACGTGTGATGGCGACGACAAATACGCCGATGCTGATGGCCATGTGCTTTTGCCGCGCCTAGAAGATATGGCCCCGGGAGAAGACATGTATGTGGCGGTACTTGATACGGGTGCCTACCAGGATGCCTTTGCCATGCACCACTGTCTTCTTTCCAGCCCAGCTAAAATTATTTTACAAAATGGTCTTGTTACCGTAACCCGCAAGCGCGAGAGCCCAGAAGAAATTGGGAAGTTGTTTGGGTGGTAAGCTAGGTTGTAGTAAGTAGGAAATAGTTTGTAGGAGGAGATGTGTCAGAATTGACTTTCGTATATTGTCCTAGTATAGTAATTACATATGAACGAGGATAAAATAATAGAAAAATTATTAGAGCACGATGAGCGCCTTGAACGCATGGAGAGCAGGCTTGATAATACTGCTACACGGGATGAAATTAGAGAGATCAGATCGATTTTAGAGGTAATTGCCGTTGACGTCAAAAAGATCCGTGAGGATCATGTGTTTGCATTAGAATGGATGAAACGGTTACAAGATAAAGTTGATCAGCAGGAGGAAGAGATTAGGAGAATTAAGCTGCAGCTCAAAATGGCCTAAAAATTCACAAACAAAAAACCTGGCTGTAAAGCAAGGTTTTTTAATATTTAAATTTTCCTTATGGTTCCCTTTGCCGCATCGACTTCAACTAAGTCCCCGTCATTTAACATTTTTGTAGCCACCTCTGTCCCTACCACGCACGGTTTTTTTAGCTCACGCGCCGTGATAGCCGCGTGGGATAACATGCCGCCCGCGTCAGTCACAAAGGCGCCAGCCTTTTTCATGAGCGGTAAAAATTCTGGTCTGGTCATGCCTGTAACCAAGATGTCGCCATCTTTAAAGTTCGGCGCATTGAATGGGTCAAAAACTATTGCGACATGTCCAACAACAAAACCAGGATAAGCAGTTTTGCCTTTGAGCATCTTGCTATCAGAAAATTTTTGCGCCACCAGCCGTTCGATTTCAAGTACGGTTTGTCCAGAGCAGTTATTAAAATGTCCATGGGTAAAAACAATGGCATAGCCATTGTTGCGTTCTGCCAAAACGCTCTCTATTGGTAATATCTTACTGGTTAAATAATTAGACAGCTCCACGTTCGTGAGGCTTAAGAGGTTAAGATGAGAGTAATGTGTTTTTGCGGCAATAATTTTTTCTAGTTCTTGCACAAAAGTTTCAGTTTCATCATACACTGTTTCAGCATGAAGTCTAGCCGCCACAAAGATTGGTAAATATTTTTGTTTTAAATCATCAGGTAAAAAATCAATTGCCACTTTAACAGCGCGATGCCATGTGCCATAGTTGTTAAACAGTTCAGTATACTCCTCAAATTGTTGTGGTGTTATAGTTTTGCCGATGTTCTTTGCGATAAAAATACGGATGGTGTCAGTCGCAGTAATAAAATTCTGGCACCAGGTATTCGCGAGCGATTCATCTTTAACAATTTTATGAGCCATAAATATGCCAAATTTTTGGTACTGAGTTTCTTCAAAAAACGCAAACGTGTATTTTTGTTTATATAAATAGAGCGCGCGCTCTAAATCCATATCAAAAGTTTTTCGGAGTAGTCCAGTATTGTGTCCTCCAAGCATTGTGTTGTAGACAACACTAAAATAGCCAGCCCAATGTTTTATCCAAGTTTTATTTTTAAATTGATTGATGTCTGTCATATGTTTAGTAGGGGGCCGGTGGGGGAGCGCAATGTGCTCAGCCCCACCGGCCCTGTAGGCTAGCGCCGCAGAAAGCGGTCAAATCGGAGTTCGCCGTCCCACACCAGCGCAAAGCCATCGCCCTTGTGGAGCACCTCGCTTGCCGCGAAGTGCCCGCGCACGCGGTGCAGGGTAGCCTCGAGCGCCGCGCCGTGGGCAACCAGGAGGAACCGGCTCGCGCTATGGGAGAAGAGTGATTCCACGAAGAGCAGAATCTCCCGTGCGCCTCCCTCCCAACCCAGCTGGAGGGCAGCCTCGAGGCCCGCCACTTCAAAGAACGCCTCCGAGGTATCAATGCCGCGTGCCGCCGCGAGCTCCTTGGTGCGCGGTGGGAACTGGGGGTAGCGGCCAAGCGCCTCGATCGTCGTCGGAAGGATTCCCCCAACCGCCACAGCCGTCTCCGTAGCGCGCAATAGGGGAGACGAGTAGACCCCCTCCACGTCGCCCAAGAGCGCCGCTCGCACCTCGCAGCGCATCTTTTCAAGGCTCGCCGCCTCACCCACAATGAGCGGGCGCTCGCCCCGTTCGGTGTCAATGCCGTGCCGCAGTAGCACGAATCGCTTGGTCGGGGTCATTGCCCCCTCCTTCGTTCAAAGGCGTCTCACCGGTAGCCGGCGAGGTCCAAGATTTCGAGCTTGAACATAGTAATATGCGTTATTTTTAGAATTTTGTCAAGTCTAATTCAACACATTAAAAATAATTTGGCTAAAATATAACAAAATTAAGCTGTTGACATAACTCCAACAACATGCTATAATAAAACACGATACAAGATACACATATAATGATACGGTATCAAATTGTGTATCGTTGTAGATATACTGCGTATTTTATATGATCCAAACACTCCTCCAACAACTAGGGTTTACCGACAAAGAGGCCGAAATTTATTTGGCCATTCTTCAACGTGGCACAATTACCCCGGCTGATCTTGCCAAAACCACCGGAATAAACCGCACCACGGTATACAGTGTTACCAAGGAATTGGTAAAAAAAGGCGCAATTAATGAAGATTTGGGGGGCGAAGTTTTGCATTTTGTGGCCCTGCCACCCCAGGATTTAAATTTAATGCTCAAAAAGGAAGAAAAAAAGTTGTCCGAAAAAAAATATATTCTGGCCAAAGCCATGGGTGAATTAACACAGCTTTCCAAAAATACCAAATACGCTATTCCTAAAATAGTTTTTATTGGTGAAGATGATTTGGAAAATTATTTATACAAACAAACTCCCGTTTGGAATGAAAGTATTATGAAGTATGATGGACATTGGTGGGGGTTCCAGGATAGTAGTTTTGTTAGTAGTTATGAAAGCTGGATTGATTGGTATTGGAAAGAAGGCTCACCCAAGAGCATGAAACTAAAATTGCTCAGCGACCAAAAGGCCGAGTCAATAAAAAAAGAAAAATATACAAATCGACAGATAAAATTTTGGAAAGAGAATAAAAATTTTACCGCCACCACCTGGATCAATGGAGATTTTGTCGTAATGATCATAACCAACCAGCGTCCGCATTACCTTGTAGAAATTCACGATGCGGTGTTGGCCCATAATATGCGGGAAATTTTTAAGGGGTTATGGAAGGCAGTGAGATAACAAATCGCTTGCATTTTTGGCCTGGTTTGCTAAAATAACAGTAAAGTTTATCTTATCCCTCTCCTCAAGGAGAGGGATACAGGGTGAGGTCGACTCATTGCGTGGTAAACGCAGCCCTCACTCCTTGCCCCTCTCCCCAAGGGAGAGGGTGATTAAAATATATGGATAAAAAAACATTATCAAAACTCTCCTCCGGCATCCGCAAACTCATTGTTACCGATGCCGGGTCCAAAACTAACCGCACCACCTCAATTTCCGAGCATGTCAAAAAGAACAGTGCCCCTATCTCCACGTATGCATTGGAGACTCTGCAACACCTCAACGGTGGTGGCGCTTTGGACGCAGCCATGTGGTTAAAACAACATCTTGATAATGGTGGCAAACTCGTGGTTACCATCGCCGGCGCGCTCAGCAGCTTCCAAATTGGCGTCATGCTCGCTGAGCTTATTCGCCAGGGCAAGGTTCATTTGATATCGGCCACCGGCGCCAATCACGAAGAATCATACTACCGATACGTGGCGTATTCTCATTACGCATACATTCCGCGCTACACCGAGCTCACCCCCGAGCAAGAAGCCGAACTCCGCGACGCGGGGCTGCGCCGTATTACCGATACGTTTCTCCCCGAGGATGAAAGTGTGCGCATTATGGAGCCACACCTTTTAAAAATGTGGCAAGAGGCCGAAGCCAAAGGTGAACGCTATTTTCCGCATGAATATTTTTGGCGTTTGTTTGAAAAAGGCTTAATTAAACCTGACCCAGCCGGCAACCCAGCGGATTGCTGGACCCGGGCGGCCTGGGAAAAGAAGGTTCCCATTGTCATTCCGGGTTTTGAAGACTCCACCATGGGGAATATTTTTGAAAGCTATACCTATACCGGTAAATACCGCCCCAAAGGCACGCCACAGCTTAACCAAAATATCATGAAGAATGGTTTGGAATATATGCATTTCCTGTACGATTGGTACATGGATGAATCCAAAGATGCTCCCATCGCCTTTCTCCAGCTTGGTGGCGGTATTTCGGCCGATTTCCCCATTTGCGTGGTGCCATCGCTTAAGCACGATCTCCAAATCAAAAAAGTCCGCGATTGGGCCGGGTTTATAGAAATTGGCTCCTCCCCAATGTCCTATGGTTCTTACTCCGGCGCCGGCGGCAAGGAAAAAATCACCTGGGACAAGCTTTCCACTTCCAGCTATTATCAAATTATTCAAAGTGATGTTACCGTAGTCTTCCCTTGGATTGCGGCGGTGTTATTGGGGCTGTAGAAATGCGCTTTCACTTGTCATCCCGACCGAAGCGCAGCGTAGTGGAGGGATCTCGCGGTGAATCATCATATCCTATATTATGCCCAGAGACTACAATTTTTGGGTCTATATAATGGCGAGTGATAGTAGAACAATTTATGTCGGTTTCACCAACAGTCTCGTGCGTCGGGTTAGCGAACACAAACAAAATCTTATAGAAGGATTTACCAAACAATACCGATGTCATAAGCTCGTTTATTACGAACACTACACCGATACCAATACAGCCATTGCTAGAGAAAAACAACTAAAACGGTGGCGTCGAGAGAAAAAAATAAAGTTAATTGAATCAGTTAACCAAACTTGGAAAGACTTGAGTGACGAGTGGGAGTAAAATGAGGGGAGAGAGACCGTTGGCGAGATCTCTCCACTACGCTCCTGCGACGTCGCTCCGGTCGAGATGACAATAAAATTATGACCAATAAAAAAACCAAATTGGAGAAGATAAAATCCTACGACCCAAGTCAAATTTACGCAGACAACAATCTGTTTGGTTTGCCTTTTACAAACGAAGAATCTGAAGTTGTGCTATTGCCTATGCCGTGGGAAGTGACTGTTTCGTTTCGTCATGGTACTGCGCAAGGTCCAAAGTGGATGGAAGAGGCTTCTTACCAGGTTGATCTTTATGATGCTGATATTAAAGATGCCTGGCATGCCGGAATTGCCATGGAGCCTATTTCCAAGTATTGGCTTAAAAAAAACAAAGAGCTCCGCCCTCTTGCCGAGAAGTGTATAGCTCATATTGAAAAGGGTGGCCGCCCCAGCGATAAAAAGGTGGCGCCGTTTTACAAAAAAATTAACGCCGCCAGCGACGAATTAAATGCTTGGGTAAAAAAAGAATCATCCCGTTTACTTAAGGCCGATAAGCTCGTTGGCATTGTTGGGGGCGAGCATAGCGTGCCATTTGGATTTATGCAAGCGTTGGGAGAAAAATATTCCCAATACTCAATTTTGCACATTGATGCTCACGCCGACTACCGCGAAGTTTATGAAGGATTTGAACATTCGCACGCGTCAATTCAATATAACGCGGGAAAATTGTCATGCGTAGAGCGTCAGGTGCTATTGTCTATTCGCGATTATTCCGAGCAAGAGGCAAACCGGATTGCCGCGTCAAATGGTAAAATTGTAGCGTTCCCGGACCGGGAGCTTAAGCGCGGCGCGTATGAAGGTAAACTTTGGAGAGACCAATGCCAAGAAATAATTAAGCCGCTTGGACAAAACGTTTATATTAGTTTTGACATTGATGCTTTAGACCCGTCGCTCTGCCCGCATACCGGTACTCCCGTGCCGGGTGGCTTGGAATTTGAGCAGGTATTTTATTTGTTTGATACTATTATTAAAAGTGGTAAAAAAATAATCGGCTTTGATTTGTGCGAAGTGGCGCCAGGGCCAAACTATAATGGCGAATGGGATACGATTGTTGGAGCACGAGTGTTATATCGGTTGTCGCTCGCGATGGCTAAATCACAGGGTAGAGCATAGTTTTTAAACACCCAGCAAGCCGCCTCACTATAAAGTAGTGGGGCGGTTTTATTATTCTTGACAAGAAACGGGCATTGTGATAACATCAGGTGTCTTTTATAGTATACCTATAAAGGACCACTAAAATATAAGTACTGGCTCTTTTAGCAAAGCCCCCATAACGGAGAGCAAAATAACAGGATGAATACTTCGTCCGCTATTTTGCTC
>CAZHNI010000017.1:0-25270 GCA_964533715.1 uncultured Gammaproteobacteria bacterium
CCTTATATCGTAAAGGCGCCGAGGTTGTGCACTACGAAATGATGGACGTACACGCTGGTGGTCATGCTAAAGCTAATGACGTAAAACTCATGTTGTCGCTTCTCAACCCAAAATACTTTATCCCCAATCACGGTAACCACTTCATGCTCCGTCTCAATGGCCGCATTGCTACCAATATGGGTATGCCTAAAGAAAATGTATTTATTGCCGATAATGGGCAGGTAATGGAATTCAAACAAGGAGTTGGAACTCTTACCAAAGAAAAATTACCAGCCGACTATGTTTTCGTGGATGGTCTTGGGGTGAGCGACGAAACCAATGTAGTACTACGCGATCGTCAAGTCTTGGCCGAAGATGGCATGGTAGTTATTATCGCTACTATCGACAGTAAAACCGGCAAACTTGTCCAAAACCCGGATATCATCTCACGGGGTTTTGTTTTTCTTAAAGAGCACAAAGAACTTATCGAAGACCTTCGCCACCGAGTTAAAAAACTCGTTATCGAATCAGACCCGCTCTCTTGGGCAGATACAAACTACATCCGCAACAAACTACGCGATTATGTTGGGCAATTCTTGTTTACCAAAACAGAAAAAAGGCCGATGATTTTACCGGTGGTAATTGAAGTTTAAACGACCACAAAAAAAATCGATTCAACTTTATGAATTCAAAAGACGAACCCAGTCGCCCTTCAGTGGGTGTGGCCACCATTGTCATAAAAGACGGCCTAGTTTTAATTGGCAAAGATACGCGCAAAGGAGACGCTGTGTTCGGTGTTCCAGGTGGCCACTGGGAGAATGGTGAAACTTTAAAAGAGTGTGCTGCCAGAGAAGTTTTGGAAGAAAGTGGAATTTCGTGCTTGAACGTTCAACTTATTTCTATATATGACTTTTATCGCGAAGATAAAGGTAAGAGTTATGTCACGGTTGGTATGAAAGCCAACTATCTATCTGGCGACTTAACGGACCTTCACGATGAAGGACGGTTGGATTGGGGCTGGTATTCAACGGCTGACGCGCTTAAGTTAAACTTATTTCCTGCTGACCGAGTTTTAATTGAAAGGTTTATCTCTGGGGTAATTTTTGAGTAATGTACCGCAAAGCTTTGAGTGATACATCGTCTAACAGTATGAACGAGCACATATAAGCCAACCTCAAACATTGACAAACCCATCAAAATATGATATAAAAGGCCTGTACATTACAGGTAATCACTCTTCTTCGCTAAAGCTACGAAGAGCAGGCTCACTCTCGTTTTTGGATAACAGAACTCGAGGCGGGGCTTGCCCTCCGAAGCCTTAGCGAAGGAGGGAGGAAAGTCCGAACACCCCCAGTTTTTATTTCGCTACCTGCTGGGAAAAAGAATAGTGGGTAACGCCCACCACCTGGTCCGTGAGGCACCGGGGCGGGACAGTAGCACAGAGACAATACTAGCGAACTTCGCAAGAAGTAGGTAACCCCGTCATTCGACGGTGTGACTCAGCGCCTCGCGGCGCTTCGTCAAAGGTGAAAAGTGTATGGAGGTTTTGGTTCTAGATCAAAGCCACTATACTCGTCCGGCAGTGATGCCGGATAGTGCTAAACCCTATTCGGTGCAAGAGCAGTGCTTCTTCGCTGAAGCTACGAAGTATAAACCGTTCTCAAAATTTTTGATGGGTTTATGGGTCGTAGCTTTAGCGGAGACCCAAAAAGTTCGCTCGCAATTTGTCCATCCAAATATAATTTTAGGACGGATGGACAGGATCTTATCAGCAATGATAAGACTAGAGAAATGATTACCGGAACACAAATTGAACGGCACGAATTACCACGAAATTTTCGTGATAATTAGTGAAACTGGTTCGTGTTTCACAAAATTCGGCTTATAGTAATGAACAAAAAAACCTCGACCCAGTGTCGGGGTTTTTATTTGCGTCATTTAATTTTTGTCCTGTTTTGATTCTATCTATAATTTCGTGCTCGCTTCAATCTTTTTTTCAACTTCATCCAGACGTTTAACAATCTGATCAATTTCGCGCATCATCTGCGCGTCGCGCGCGGCATCATCCTCTATCTCTTGTTCGGTTTTTTCTGCCAATCTCTTTTCCCCCTTAATTCCGGAAATAATAATTTCATTACCAATAAAGCTGGTAACAAAAAGCCCAGACATAAGGAGCAAAATTGTGCCAACAACAATGGACAGCGGCCCATCCCACCAAATTGCCGTGGCATCGGCGCCTGTGGTTACCATAAGAGGATCGCGAGAAAAAAATTCCACCAAATAATCCATACTGTGCCAAATACCCCGCCAGAAAATAATAATACCCATACCGCCCACAAAAGCATAGGTAATTGGATAATGACTTAACTTTCTCCGTACTCTATCTTCTAATTTATCTCCAAAACGATAAATTCTTTTAAATAAAATATTCATAAAATCTAAATTTTTTTAGGAAAAATTACCGAAAGAACCATAGAGGATGCCAAGGCAAACATAATAATACCAAACGACACCAACGAAGAAACGTGCAAACCAACTATTCCCAATAACATTTTAAAACCAATAAAAAATAAAATAAAGGCCAGGCCTTTTTGCAAATGATGAAACCTGTGCAAAAAACTTTCAATTAAAAAAAATAACGCTCTAAGTCCCATAATGGCAAATATATTGGATGTAAAAACTATAAAAAAACTTTGCGAGATAGCGAATACGGCTGGTATTGAATCAATCGCAAAAATAATATCGGTGGCTTCTACCAACAAAACAACCATAAAAAGCGCTGTAAAATACCACTTATTATTTTCTTTTACAAAAAAATGCCCGCCATGGTGGTTGGTAGTAAACGGAAGAAGCTTGCGCGCCAATCTAATGATTTTACTTTTAGCGAAATCAATGTGTTCTTCTTTTTTGTCTTTAATTAATTTAAAACCGGTATAAACTAAAATAGTGCCAAATATATAAAGCACCCAATAAAACTGGTGCACAAGAAACGCCCCGGCCGAAATAAATATACCGCGAAAAATAATCGCCCCAAATATACCCCAAAACAAAACACGATGATGGTATTTTTCTTCTAATTTAAAATAACTAAAAATAAGCATCATTACAAATAAATTATCTACCGATAACATCTTTTCGGTAACATAGGCGCTAACAAATTCCGCTGCTGCCTCTTTGCTTATAAACAAAAAAACCAAAAAAGCAAACCCCAGGGCGAGTCCAACCCAAAACAAAGATTGATATAACGCCGGCTTGAATTCTATTCTGTGACTTTTACGATTAAAATAACCTAAATCTATGGCCAAAAAACCTCCAATTACTACAGCAAAGACAATGTATAAATAATATTGAATGGTCATATTTATAATTAAAAAACTACGCTAAAGCAATTTTAATTCTTTCCATCTCCTTCTCCACAACCGGGCCATCGTACTCTCCAGAATGTGCTTTAACCCCCTGGTAAATTGGCGCCCGCTGATCAAGGTGTAGATTAAGTTTCCACACATCTCCCCCATTTTCTACATATAAATGAAACCGCGGAAAAAACAAACCGTGTGCCAACCGCTTAACAAAACTACGCTCACCCGTACGGCGATCCTGATGGAGAGCATATCCAGCCCGCATAATAAAACGCTCTGGTTGAGGAAAATCATTTTTAGATACAAGGATTTGCATAAATAAAGACAAAGAGGCAATATTAAGTTTACTCCTAATTTTTACCTAAAATGAGCCAAAAGATATGCTAATTTTTGCCGTGAATGTTTGAACGTTGGCGATTTTGAACGGCGTAAAAATTAGTATATCTTGAGGCGAAAGAAAAATAAACTAACACTACCACAAAACAAATCAAACTATAACAGTTTATGGGTAAAAAAGCAATTGACCGGCCTAATAAAAGGATGTAAACTACTCAATATTATAGCAATCAAACTTTGTCTCCATCCGTAGTATGAAACGATTTGAATTACTGTTTACATTTCTCCAGCTACCCTTCGATTTTCTCATGCTTATTTTAGCTGGCGCCAGCGCTTACGCTATTCGCTTTTCCCCGACAGTCACCAAGCTCAGACCCGTATTATTTGCCAGTCGTTTAGGCTGGGATAGGTACTGGCCAATAGTAGTTATTGCTGCACTTGGGTGGCTCATAATTTTTGCGCTCTCCGGGCTTTACAGCACTAACCCAAACCGCAAATTCGCACGCGATCTCACGCGTATTGCCATGGCCTCCTCCACGGGGTTTGCCACCATTACCATTTACGTTTTTTTCACCCTCAGCAAATTCGATTCACGCTTTCTAGTTTTGGCTGCCTGGATATTGGCAATTTTTTACGTCATTCTGGGGCGCTTATTGCTCCGTGGTATTAAAAGCCTGTGTTATCGCGCCGGAATAGGTTTGCGCCGTCTAGTTATTATTGGAAACGAACTTGTCGCCACCACCATAGGCGAAACCTTAGGGCGTGAAAAAAAATTTGGCTATAGCATCGCGGGAGAATTTCCAAATTTTTCAGAATCACTCAAAAACCATATTTTAGAAATAAAACCTGATGAAATAATTTTTACCAACCCACGCGCGCGTGAAACGGAAATACTTGAAGTGATTGATTTTTGTAACGAATACAATATTACCTTTAAATATTCCGCGGATCTTTTCTCTACATTTTCCACTAATATGGCAGTTTCCACAATTGCCGGCATTCCCATTATAGAACTACGCCGCACTCGGCTTACCGGCTGGGGACGAATTGTTAAAAGACTATTTGATATTATTGTCGGATTGTTATTGTTTGTTATTTCACTTCCCCTTGTTGCGCTGGTAGCATTAGCAATTTTTATAGAAACCGGCCGACCAATTATTTATAAAAATGAACGGGTGGGACAATTTGGAAAAAAATTCTTTACCCTCAAATTTCGCACCATGTACCAAAAGTATTGTACCGGCCCACAATTTGGAGCGCAAAATGCCGATGCACTTGAAATTGAAGCCAACCTTATTAAAAAACAAAATGCCAAATCGGGGCCAATTTATAAAGTAAAAAACGATCCGCGCATTACACCGCTCGGTCGCTTTTTACGACGCTTTAGCTTAGATGAAATTCCGCAATTCTATAATGTACTTAAAGGTGAGATGAGCCTGGTGGGGCCTCGTCCACACCAACCACGCGAAGTTGCCGGCTACGGAAAACCGCATCGGATTGTCTTTGCTATTAAACCCGGCATTACCGGCCTCGCCCAAATTTCTGGCCGAAGCAATCTTACCTTTGAAGAAGAAATAAAACTGGACGCTTTTTATATTGAAAACTGGAACATGTACTTAGATTTCATTATCCTCACCAAAACTCCTTTCATTGTACTTAAAAAAACTGGTAGTATTGTATGAGAATAGCTCTTGTTCACGATTATCTCTCACAAGATGGAGGAGCCGAACGAGTGCTCAAAGCCATGCATGAAATGTGGCCGAGTGCGCCCATTTTTGTATTATTTCACGACAAAAAAAAGCTCCCTGATTTTGAAAATGCCGACGTACGTGAATCGTTTTTGGCTCGCCTCCCAGGCGGGCGCAGCCAATACCAATGGTATTTATCCTGGATGCCGCTCGCGACCGAAAGCCATAACCTCAAAAATTTTGATGTGGTACTCTCCACCTCAAGCGTGTTTGCTAAGGGAGTTATTACCAGTCCAAATACACTCCATATTTCATATTGCCACACCCCGCCGCGTTTTTTGTGGGCAGATAATTACCAATATGTAGAAGACTTGCCGCACAATAAATTAATAAAATCATTTCTTCCACGCCTCATTCACAAATTACGAATCTGGGATCGATTAAGCGTGGACCGTGTCGACCATTTTATTGCCAACTCACAAACGGTTCAAAATCGGATTGCCAAATATTATCGACGCGAAGCCGATATCATTGAACCGCCGGTAGACGTACACCACTTTACTCCAAGCTCCAACATTGGAAATTATTTTGTAGCTGGTGGCCGTCTCGTTCCCTATAAACGAATCAATATGGTCGTCCAAGTTTTTAATCGCCTCAAATATCCACTTAAAATTTTTGGCATTGGCCCGGAGCTAGAAAAACTCAAAAATTTTGCTAAACCAAATATCGAATTTTTAGGGCGCATCTCGGACCAAACCAAAGCCGAGCTCCTCAGCCATGCCCGCGCTTTTATACACCCCCAACTAGAAGACTTCGGCATTACACCAATTGAGGCCATGGCCAGTGGGCGACCAGTAATTGCCTATGGGGGCGGAGGCGCCACCGAAACAGTTGTTGCTGGCGAAACTGGCTCATTTTTTTCGGAACAAACCTGGGAATCACTCTTAGATGCCGTTCTCAACTTTAATCATGCATCTTGGGATCAATACAAAATTCGGGAACACGCAGAACGTTTTGGGGTTGATCGATTCAAACATCTTATTTCTGATTATGTAAGCAACCGATACGAAGAATTTAAAAAAGGCATGCGCCAACCAAATTTATTTAAAACGACTACTTAAAATACCACTATGCATACACCAGAATCTTCCCAGCCAACAATCGACAACAAAAAATTAAAGGAGTTCCTCCACTCATTAATGCGCGAGGCACAAACAGGGGCAGAACTTATAGCTTCACTTCACCACTATTTTGACACTATGAATATAAAACTTTTGCCTCCCGGGCAAAATCTAACTTGTAATAAATTATTTACTATTTCCGGACAAAACATAAATATTGCCTTTCCGACGGTGGAAATATACGAAGACAATTTTGGAAAAAAATTCTTCTCAATTCACGCTCCAAGTGTTTTATAAATTAATTAAAGCCAAGTACGCTAGTCACCACAAGTGCAATGCTGGCAGCAATTATACCAAAAATAGTAAGCCACCCCACAATATTGCTAGTAATTTTATTCCGGTACTCTTTCATTAAGCCTTTATTGTTTACAATTTTCATAACAAAAATCAAAATTATTGGCAGCAAAACCCCGTTCAAATCCTGTGACCAAATCATAATTTTAATAAGTGAAATTTTAGGGATTAGCACAACCAACGTTGGCACAATAATGACAAACAAAATAATACTGTAAAAAATCTTGCCCTTTGCCCAGGTGGTATCAAACCCGGCCTCCCATCCAAACGCCTCGCACAAGGCATAACTGGTTGCCACTGGCAAAATAAAAGCCCCGAGCATTGAAGCGCTAAAAAGCCCAAACGAAAATAAAAATTGAGCCAGTTGTCCGGCAAGCGGGCGGAGGGCCAAGGCCGCATCATGAGCATCCGCAATTCGGATGCCTTTTGTATATAAAACCGTCGCAGTACTTATTATAATAAAAAAACTAATTAAATCTGTTAAAATCGCGCCAACATACACCTCAATCTTGCTCGCCTTATAATGTGAAACATCTAGCCCCTTATCAACAGTGTATGATTGTATAAAGAACTGGCCCCAAGGAGTAATGGTGGTACCAATCAGTGCAATCATAGTGAGTAAAAATGGTGCAGTCCACTCAATATGGGGGCGAAACATGTCTACAACAGCAGCCGAAAAGTTGGGATGAATAAAAAAACCGTTAATAATATACACAATGTAAAAAGCAGAAAAAACCAAAAAAATCTTTTGGGTTGTTTTAAATGTTCCTTTATATAAAACAAACCATACAACCAAAGCTGTAAGCGGAACAACGATATATTTACTAACACCAAAAATTGAAAACGCTGCAGCTACCCCGGCGAATTCGGCGGTAATAGTACCCATATTCGCAACCAGCATTACCAACATAGCAAATACAGTCCATCCAATGGGAAACTGTTCACGAATAATACCAGCCAACCCCTGACGTGTAACAAGGCCAATGCGCACCCCCATTTCCTGAGTTATACCCAAAGCTACTGTTAAAAGCAAAAGCACCCAAAGCATACGGGTGCCAAAATGCGCCCCAACCACCGAATAGGTGGTTATACCGCCCGCGTCATTGTCAGCATTAGCCGTAATAATTCCTGGGCCAATAATACCAGCAAATAAAATTAGTCGCGGCCAAAATTTTTTTATTTTTTTAAGCATACTTTATTTAAGCGTGCGGAACCAAATGGCGCATTACATCATCAATGGACACCACACCAACTAACCTGTGCTCTTTATCCAAAACTGCGGCAGTG
The DNA here is from genome assembly GCA_964533715.1 of uncultured Gammaproteobacteria bacterium. Classification (GTDB taxonomy): domain Bacteria; phylum Patescibacteriota; class Patescibacteriia; order Magasanikbacterales; family GWA2-37-8; genus CAZHNI01. Next base: position 8,125 of record CAZHNI010000017.1, read on the forward strand.
TATAAATCGTATTTAGTCATTACGGTAATTACGTCTTTAATTGACTGGTCGAGTTTTAACACTGTTCGCTTATGAAGACGCTTCATGATATTTTTAACAACTTCATGCGGCTGTGCCAAAAGCAGGCGACGAACCGAAACCGAGCCTTTAAATTTTCCTTCTTCATCCGTCACATACACATGAACAATCGAACGCAATTTCGGGGAAATGCGACGGATCTCGGCAATAGCTTGTTCTACGGTCCACTCAGGTCGTACATACATATAATCCACCATCATCATTCCACCAGCAGTATCGTCTGGATAACTAATTAACTTCTCAACCTTTTTAAGTTTTCCTCCCTGTAAATAAGACAAAAATTTCCTGGCTTCATCAAGCGGAAGCATTTTTAACAAATCAACCGTCTCGTCAACCGACATTTGGTCAACGATGCTGGCTGCTCGCTCTGGCCCCAAATAATTAATCAAGGTTTTCTGAATATGTGGGTCAAGTTCTTCAAGCACGTGGGCCGCGGCCGCTGCATCAAGCGAACGAACCAAGCGGCTACCCTGCTTCACGGTCAAATCCTCCACGATGTTGGCTAAATCTGCCGGGTGCAGTCTAGTTAAATCCTTAGAAATGGTATCCAATTTTAAAACCCTACCCACCACCTGAGCTTTCCGCCAGTCAATAAGATGAACTTTGGCTAATTCAAAAATATCAAACGCTGCCAACCCAAGCCGACGGAGTATCCCCTTAAAACTCACATCAATACCCAAAACACACATCTGATTTTCAAAAACACCAAAACGTAAATCATTCACTCTTACCACACGCGCACCTTCAACATCAACAATTTGTTGGTCTATAACATCACGCTGAAGCCAAATATCATTATCAAGTGGCCCCGCAGAAGAAATATTTTTTTTAAGTGTGCGCAAAGTAATACTGCCCCCACCCAAGTTAGCCACAAATTCATACGGCACGAACACAAGTTGTTTTCGAGAACTCTTGACTGCCAAAAATTGGAGAGCAGGATACGATCCGTTATCCGGCCTAATAACAATATCAACCAGGCGGCCAATTACTTGATCAGAACTATCCCGCACTTTAGCTCGAATAAGTTCGCTGAAATAAATCATAAGGGTCAAAATAGTGGCGTCAACAAGCTCCCAATATAATACTCTTTTAAAGGCTACTATGCAAATAAGCTCAGCTTGGGTTGCGCCCAAAAATAGTGTATACTATAAAGGATGCAACGGCTTTAAAAGAATGCCTAATTTGGCGTTAGTTTATATTCAAATTTTGCAAGACCATGCTTAAAATATTTGCCAGAAAAAATCTACGCCGCTGCCGACGCTGCCGAAAACCGGGCCACAACCAAGCCCGCTGCAACGAAATGAGCGAACCATCCATTTCCAACTCTAAAACCGGAATTATTCCTCGGCTGTATTTTGGCTCCCCCACAGAGGCTCCGCTGCAATCACCCCATATAGTTAATTTAAAAACAAACCACCCAAATATTTGGTCACACGTGCAAGGAATTTCCCCTACCGGCTCTACAACACCACGATATCACTATTACCACAAACTTGTTACTGCCTCCGCAACCTCTACTACAAAATTTTCACCAAAACCAGCCAAGCTCATCGCCCCGCTCGTGTCAAATACAACAATTGCCAAAATCCAAAAAGCCTATCAACGCGTCATTCGTGTACCACACAATTTTTTTGTTCACCTGGATAACAGCAAAAGTAGCATCCCCACAAAAAAAATAATTAAAGAGGTACCTTTCCAAAAACCGAACCGCTCTACAATACAAAAAAAGTTTAGTTCCGTGCTAACACACTTAACCACCTCCAAAAAACTAATTCAATCTTCTCTTCATAATTTTCAATTGCACCTACGAACAACGTTTTCTGGGCCAAAACGACTTGGCATGGCTCTCGCCGTTCTTGCTTTTATTTTTATTTTCCCTTTTTCCGCTAAAAGCTACTACACCAACGTTAAATCGAGCGCCGAACAGGTTGGAGAAGAAAGTGTCGCCGGTCTTAAATCATTAAGTGTGGCTGCCCGCGCACTTAAAACTACCAATCTTGATGAAGCTCGTACTGCCAACGAAAAAGCGCTTCATCATTTTGCGCTTGCAACCGCCGCTCTCGCATCAAAACACATGGTGCTCCGGGAGATTGTGGGAACACTCCCCGTGGTTGGCACAGACCTAGGCAGTGCCGAGCACCTTATTCTGGCAGGAGAAAAAATTGCTCTGGGCAATTCCTATCTGCTTAAATCTGCTACCCAAAATGAAGCTTCCTCTACGCTCGGCACCCGCATCGACAATGCGCTTGGCGCGGTATCGAGCGCCTTACCAAACTACGAAGCTGCCCTCCACGACCTTAAACAAATTGACCTCAATATTATTCCCATATCCTACCAAGAATCTTTTTCTAATTTAGTAGGGCTCTTCGACCAGATACTAGGAGATCTGAAACATGTTGCTACCCTTGAAAAACCATTCCGTGAAATATTTGGGGTTGCTGGCCATCGTCGGTATCTCGTTATTTTCCAAAATCAACACGAAATACGACCAACGGGCGGTTTTATGGGGAGTTTTGCAATTTTGGATATAAAAGACGGAAAAATTGAAAAATTAGATGTCCCAGCAGGCGGTAGTTATGATCTGCAAGGTCAACTCGATACCTATATTGAACCTCCCGCCCCCCTGCTACTCAGCAATAAACGCTGGGAATTCCAAGACGCCAACTGGTTCCCAGACTTCCCCACTACTGCCGAAAAAATACTATGGTTTTATCGCCATAGCCGTGGTGTTACTGCTGATGGGGTGATTGCAATAAATGGCACCGTTTTAGAACGCCTGCTCGCCATCACCGGCCCCATAACTCATAAGGGTCGAGGAATAACACTAACTGCAGAAAATGCCCTGCCAACGCTCCAAAATATTGTGGAAACGGGCCCGGAAAAAAGCGAACACAAACCAAAACAAATTCTATCGGATTTTGCTCCTCAATTATTATCATTTCTTACCGCTCCTTCTTCAAAAACCCTTCTACCGCTTGGCACGCAAATGGTAGAAGCGTTGGAACGCAAAGAAATTCAAATATACCTTACCGATCAATCGGCTGAAACTGATTTAAAAAACATGGGCTGGGGTGGATCTATTTTACCAACACAACGAACACAAGATTATTTACTAGTAGTTAACACTAATTTGCAGGGTGGAAAAAGCGACGCAGCCATAACTCAAGATATTTCCCATCAAGCCGCCATCAGCCCGGACGGAACAATTACCAATACTGTTACTATAACCCGTTCTCATCGCGGAAAAAATGATAGTGGCCTCTACGGACACACCAACATAGATTTTATGCGGGTCTACGTTCCTAAGGGCAGCACGCTTGTTTCGGCAAGTGGTTTTACCTGGCCACCAGAAAAATCTTTTCGCGCTCCAGATGTCTGGTCTAAAAAAGATGAAATGCTACTAACCACCGAGAAAGAAATTGGCTTCGATCAAACTTCGGGAACACGTATTACCGAAGAATTTGACAAATTTACTTTTGGCAACTGGGTTATAACTGAGCCCGGTGGAATTAGCCAGGTCCAATTTACCTACCAACTCCCTTTTAAAGCTTTCTCCATGGAGGACTCCGCCTCAAACCAAACTTTTACACAAATTTTTAATTCTAAGAAAAAAACTAGTCAATACCAATTGGCAGTTCAACGACAATCTGGGGCGGATACAAATTTTTCAAGTCAAATTGTATACCCAACAACCTGGCAAACGCTCTGGTCCGAAGGGCCACACAAAGAGGCTGCAACAAATGGCATGGCAATCACCTCTGCGCCGCTTGAATACGATACAGCCTGGAGCTTGCTTATGGAACAAAATTAATTTTTTTAATTTTTAATTTTTTTTATGGTAGAGGAAACCACCCACGCTCTCTCCGAGCAACTACTTTCTAGCCAAACTCCAAAAAAACGCGCACCACGCCGTCGCCGGCCAAGTACAAAATTGGCCGCAACCAAAGTTACCTCCTCTCCCAAAATTGATGAGTGCCTTAGTGCTATTTATCAAGATGAAAATGGAGCCATGCCTGACATGCGTACCATTACTGTGGAAAAAAATCACCCAATTCGTAATTTTTTTGCACGAATATTCGTCTATACAATCGTACTATGTATCCTTGGTTGGGTGGGCTGGTATTTTTGGCCTACAACTTCCGTCCCTGGCGACAACAGCGCGACCATTGCCATTGCCGGACCGGATCATCCTCCCATTGGCAGCACCATAACATACACCGTTACTTATCAAAACAACTCAAATGCCGCCATAGACAACGCCCTACTTCAAATTTTTCCTCCCAAAGGTTTTGTGGTTAATAACACTTCTGTGCCGGCGGATAACGCCAACAAAACGGAATGGTCCCTTGGCACGCTCCCAGCACAAAGTCATGGCACAATTTCCATCACCGGAAAAATCTATGGTACGCCTAATCAATCACTGGCCTGGAAATCATTTTTAAATTTTAAAACCAATAAAGTAACTACTGCTCTACAAAAAACAACCTCCCTTCCAATTGTTCTTGGGCCCTCCCCCTTCACCCTTTCTATTGCTGGGCCCTCCCCCAGTCCGCTCGGTGTTCCTACAAACTATACATTAAAAATCCAATCTAGCATTCCTTGGCCAACTGAACCACTTGAAATTATTCCAGACTTACCAGATACCTTTAACCTCACCTCAAGCTCGCCAGCTCTCAACAAAAACAACCACTGGTTTATTACTGCCGCCACCAGCTCGGCTAAAAATACTTCCCTCGGAACTATTTTTGTTAATACCACTACAACCGAGGTGAATCTCGCCTTTACCGGTGAGTGGAGCAACAGCACTACCACCGACCCGATGCTCCGAGCGCGCCTTGTTTTAACACCAACCGGAGAATCCGAGAGCTATGTTGTAGCCAACATTGAGCAAAAAAATGAGTTAGTTAAAAACGATGTAAGCCTACTCACCGCAATCAATGGCACCATTGGAGACTTTGACAGCAAGCCGGGAGAACTTCTAAATACTACCATTCAACTAAAAAATAACAGTGCGCGTGATATAAAAAATGCTGCCATTACACTCACCTTTGATGCCCCATCACTCAAACGTCAAAGTATTCTTAACTGGGCAGGAATTATAAATCCAACTGATGCTGATATCCATGGCGAACAAATAAGCGACACGCGCCGACGTGGCTCGCTTTTGTGGACCACCAAATATATAAAAGGCTTAAGTAAAATTAATGCTGGTAAAGACATAACCATTGACCTGCGTATTCCAATAAATAATGGAAAAAACTTTGACCTTTCATCACTTAAAGAAACGACCATATTAGTTAAAGGCACTGCCACCTTTACCGACGAAAATGGCTCAACACAAACTGTTGCGACTACCCCAATTATCATAACCTTAAATTCCGATCTTAGTTTTGAACAGCGTTCAAAAATTACCATGGACAATGGACAAAAAAATTTCGCGCTTACCTGGGTTTTAACTAACAATTTTCATCCATTAAAAAATATTGAACTTTCCGGATCGCTTTTCGGTAATATTAATTGGAAGGCTTCCGAAATTCCATCATCCGGCCAACTCAATTTTGATGAAAAAGAAAAAAAATTAACGTGGAATATTAAAGAATTACCCACCTCGGTTGATGTGGCTACCGCTCCATTTGCAGTAACGGTGCTCAAAGATAACCCTACCCAAAGTTTGCTTATGTCCAAAATAAGAATTCACGCCGAAGATACCGTCACCGGAAAAACCATTGAATTGTTAGGAGACGAAACCCCTCTCCAAGCACAAAACTAAAATAAAAAAATGCCCTGTACATACAGGGTATTTTTTATTGACTTTATTTTCTTAAAAAACTTTCAACTAATTCGGCTACCCGCCCAGCATCTTCTCCGTCAACCCAGCATATTCGTTTGTCCCTTTTAAACCAAGTGTTTTGTCGCTTGGCATAATGATGTGTGGCATTTTGAATCAATGTAATTGTTTCGTCCCGGGTTGTCTCGCCTTGCAAAAATCTACTCACCTCGGGGTAACCAATGCCACTCATACTGGGCAAATCCAAGGTATACCCGTTCGCTAAGAGTGTTTGTGTTTCGGCCACGAGCCCACTATCAAATTGTTCGTGCACTCGCTTATCAATTCTTTGATACAAATCCAAAATCGATCGACTTATTCCTATTTGGAGCGCCTCCACCAAAACCGGCCCGCGCTCGCGTTGTTTTATAAATGATACACCGGTCTCTTCTACAATTTCAATCGCCCGTATTACGCGCCGAGGGTTCTTAATATCAATGAGCCCTAAAGCTTCTTTATCAAGAGATGCGAGAATACCTAAAAGTTCATTAAGCGTTTTTTTCTCAAGTTCATTTCTGCGAATAACATTGGGTAAGACATTCGGAATTAATAAATTATCAACGAGCGCCCAAATATACAATCCCGTGCCACCAACGACAATCGGTAATTTTTTTCGTGCTGTAATATCGGCGATACAGCTCATTGCTTTAATCTTAAAATCTGCCACGCTCATTTCAGCATCAGGTTGCAACACATCAACAAGATGATGGGGGATTCCTCCCACAACATAAGTATCATCACCATCAATTTTTTTCCATTCTCCAAGCGGTTTGGCGGTGGCAACGGTCATTCCTTTATATACTTGCCGCGAATCCGCCGAGATAATTTCACCATTAAATTTTTTAGCTAACGCAATGCCAAGCCCGGTTTTGCCCGAAGCCGTCGGGCCGCAAACCACCACAATTTTAGGAACAACACCTGCCATACTATTCAGTAAACAGCTAGTGATTAGTACTATAATTTCAATTATATTCGTTCAACAATTTCCTTTTGTACCTTCTCCATAAAATCATTCTTGGTTATTTTAATTTGTTCCTCTTGCCCACGCACCCGAACGGTCCACTCGCCTCCTTCAAGCTCTCTATCCCCCACTACTACAATGTACGGAATCTTTTGCTTGGCGGCATTACGCACTTTTTTGCCGATAGACTCATTAGCATCATCAATTGCGACTCGAATACCAATTGCCTCAAATTCTATCGCCAATTTTTTTACCCCCTCAACATGTTTTTCTGATACCGCCGCTAGCATTACCTGCACTGGGGAGAGCCACACTGGAAAGGCTCCGGCATGATGCTCAATTAAAATAGACAAAAAGCGTTCAATAGACCCCATAATGGCCGCGTGTACCATTACAATACGCTCCTTCTCACCCTTCTCATTTATACACACCAAATTAAAACGTTCCGGCATATTGCGATCCCCTTGAATGGTTGCTACCTGCCACTCGCGGCCAATTGAATCCTTGGTAATAAAATCTATTTTCGGACCATAAATAGCCGCTTCTCCCACAGCTTCATAATAATTTGCGCCACGTTCCTTGACCAATTCCCTTAATTGATTCTCACTTTTTTCCCAAATTTCTTTAGTACCTAGATATTTTTCTGGATGTTTCGGATCGTGGAGAGACAGCCGCACCTTCAACTCACTAAACCCAGTTGCCGCGTAGAAGACTTCAATAATATCCCAAATTTTTAACATCTCTTCTCTTACCTGTGATTCTCGGCAGAAGACATGGGCATCGTCTTGTGTAATACAAAGCACACGCGAAAGTCCAGACAACTCTCCACTTTGCTCATCGCGATACACCATGGTCGTCTCGGCGTAGCGTTGTGGTAATTCTCGGTAACTTCGGCCAATATGATTGTATATTTGGGTGTGATGAGGACAATTCATCGGTTTCATGGCGTACTCATGCCCTTCACGGGTAATAATTTTAAACAAATCATTGGCGTATTTTTGCCAGTGTCCACTGGTCTCATACAAATCTCGCTTCGTAATATGCGGAATCGTAACTTTTTGATACCCTCGCTCCTTACGAAGTTGCCACACAAAATCATCCAGGGTATTTCGGAGCAATGTGCCTTTTGGTGTCCATAGAGCTAACCCAGGGCCAACTAGATCAGAAAAAGTGAACAAGTCTAATTCCGCACCAAGTTTACGGTGATCGCGTTTCTTGGCCTCTTCGAGCATGTGTAAGTAATCTACCAATTCTTGTTTAGAAGGAAAGCATGTGCCATAAATGCGCGTCAACATTTTATTCTTTTCGCTCCCGCGCCAATAGGCTCCAGCAACAGACATAAGCTTAAAATGTTTAATTTCTTCTTTCGGGCGCTCCAAATGCCCGCCTTTGCACAGATCAAGAAAATCGCCCTGCTTGGTTTCGGTAATCATTTTTCCTTGTGTGGCGAATTCATCAATTAATTCACTTTTATATTGATTCCATAAAAAATCTTTTTTTGCTTTTTCTACTGGCACTTCGTGAATAGAAAAATCATCCCAAGTTTTTAAAACTTCTCTCATTTTATTTTCAATCTTATCAAAATCAGCTTCGGAAATTTTAATATCCCCCAAATCAAAATCCTGATAAAAACCATCGTCAATGGCCGGGCCAATAGCATTTTTAGCGCTAGGCCAAATGCTAATAACCGAAGCAGCCAAAAGATGGGCGCACGAATGACGCAGATTGTTAAGATATTGTTGATCCATAAATTATAAATTAAGAATTATGAATTAAAAATTTTGCCATTCTCTTCGCAAAATACTCATCACAACATCATCATCAAACCGTTTTAAAACAGGGTTGTAAGTCGCTTGCCTTAAAACACCTTCCGGTTTAAATCCAACTTTTTTATATGTCAATAAAGCGCGTTTATTGTCTGTGGAAGTCTGAAGCTGAACACGATGAATACGCTTATCAGAAAACGCTAACTTAATTAACAAATGCAACGCTTCGGTGGCATAGCCTTTCCCCCACTCTTTTTTCTCACCAATTAAAATACCAAGCGTCGCCGTACCATCATCTTTATTAAACCCTATCCCCACACTCCCAATTAGCTTCCCGGCCTCATTTATAACCGCAAAATTGCAACCGTTTTTCCTTCTCTGACATTTTCGTACAAATTTTATTTCTTCTTGAACATTTTTTGGCGGTGGCGCCATCAAAAATTTAATTACTTCTTTGTCCTGGAACCATCTATAAAAAATAGGAGCGTCCAACAATTTAAATGGCCGCAATGTTATAAATTTGCTTTTTAAAATTATTTTTTTCATAAGAATATTTTTTCTGTTCTCCTGATAATTCACCGAATAAAAAACCCGATACGCCTAAATTAAGGTCGTATCGGGGTCCTAGTTTAAAACGGCAAGTTTGTCAGAGACGGCCTTGCCGTCCGTAGCCCCGAAGGGGCGAAGGACGGTTCCACCCGAAATTTAACTCATGTGCTAATTTGTATCGCGCGAGGTTGGTAAGCTCGCTTCAACCGGAATAAATATACTGTATAAAATAATTGGATTCCTGTCAAGCTACTCCACATTCTTAACCAAAACTTTAATTCTGTCAGGAACCGATGGCGCAGAGAACATCCACGACGGGGTAAATACGACACTAACAGACGCAACATGATCTAGCCCCAAAACATAACGTTCAATTTCGTCTTTCTTTTTACCCAAAAAATGTTGCGGCGACAGAGTATCAACATTGGCGTCAAGCGTTACCATCAAATCTTTTTCTACGGCTAAATCGGCAGTGCCAGCCTTAGCATCGTAGGAAGCAAGCGACACGCGCACCCGGTCATCACTCGATAATACTTTTTCTAAAGTTTGATCAACTTTTTCAGCACCAACTCTATCAAGCAACCTCTGAACATACTCCGCATTATACGTTACAACCACAAGCGTACTCGTGCCACTAACAGTAAACCCACTCACTTCTTCACCTGAAACATGGTCCGTCTTAGCGTTCTGATTTACTACCGCTACCATAATTTGTTGGCCCGCGCCAACCTCAGGAAGGGTTTTTCTAAAAGCATCCTGAACTTTTTGCTTATACGTCTCCACCGCAGATTTTATATCAGCGCTACTTAAAACACCAACCTTTGATTCTCCACCCTGCGTTGGCTCAGTGCTCTCGGCATACACTTGTTTTTGGCGGTCGGCAGACAACCCTGGAATGGTGAATTGGCTGGCAGGGATATCGGAAGCTGCGCCTGGTTGATCGGCATATATAGAAGCACTCACTTTACCTTCAGCCGGAACGACAACTTTGTCTGCCAAATGAAAAAGCACACCCTGAGCGGTTAGCAAACGGGTTGTTTTTACTAGAGTTTGCGCAGAAGAACTCTTGTTATAAATAACAGCGCTTCCTTTAGAAATACCACTTACTGTTTTGTTCCCGGTTGGTTGAAACTGCTCGGTCCAAGAAAAAACAGTGGAGCTAACGACTCCATCAACAACATCTTTAGAGTTGGCATCTTTGGCAACCTTAACCACCAAACTCACGGTGCGCTTATCTGCTTTAGCAACTACCGTAATAGTAGCCTTTTTTGACGTCATAAAAAGCACAACGCCAAGAAGTACAATAGTAAGAGCTAGAAAAGACAAGGCAATAAGTTTGTAGAGCCTGACGGGCGGCTCTGGTGGAGTGGTGGCCATGCGATAAGTGTTCATAAAATAAATAAATTATATATTTCAATATATAGTATAGCACACAATCTCTTGGTTTTCCACCTGTTTCCACCTCTATTACACTCTATTCCGAAACTCGGAAGACCTCTTCTATAGTTGTAATTTGGTCAAGAGCTTTTAAAAGACCATCTTGCACCATAGTTATCATTCCATCGGCTACCGTCAATTCTTGAATGGTGTATTCCGAAACTTTTCCACTCAAAATAACTTGTTCGATCTCTTTGGTCATAATAAAAATTTCATAAATACCAACACGTCCTTTATATCCAAGTCCACTACATTTTTCACATCCAGTGCCGTGATAAAAATGCAAGTTATCTAAATCTATCTTGGTTTTTTCTTCATTAGGGAGAGCCTGCAAAATAGTTTTTACGCGGGCGGTCTCTTCGGATGTAAGTTTTTGTTCTGTTTTACAACCATTGCAAATGCGCCTTACCAAACGTTGACCAATAACTGAATTAAGGGCTGGAGCTAACAAAAATGGTTTTACACCCATGGACAAAAAACGCGGAATCGCACCCGAAGCGCTGTTGGTATGAATCGTTGAAAGCATAAGGTGGCCAGTAAGTGACGCTTGGATTGCAATTTCAGCGGTCTCAAGATCACGTATTTCACCAACCATACAAATATCCGGATCCTGACGCAAAATACTACGAAGCCCCTTCGCAAAAGTGTAATCATGGCTCATGTCTACCTGACTCTGATTAATTCCTTCCATTTTAATTTCAATTGGATCTTCAAGCGTAATAATTTTAACTCCTGGCTTATTAAGCAATCGGAGCACTGCATACATGGTGGTTGTTTTACCAGAGCCAGTCGGACCGGTGGTAATTACCATACCATTTGGACGTTCAATTTGTCGTTTCAAACGCTCATATGCCAAACCACGAATGCCCAGGTCATCAAAAGTAACGCCTCTGTTAGAACTTTGCAAAATACGCATTACCACGCTCTCACCATGGATGGTTGGCATAGTGGAAACGCGCACATCAATACTGTCAGATTTTAACTTTAAGGTTACACGCCCATCCTGCGGCCGATCGGTTACGTTAAGTTTAAGTGCGGCTAAAAGTTTAATACGAGAAATAAACCGCTTCCATTCTTCTTTCGGAAGCCTCGCTACTTCATGCAAAATACCATCCACACGATACCGCATAGCAATTCCTTCTTCTTCTGCTTCAACATGAATATCGGTAGCGTTAATTTTAAGCGCAGCCGCAATCATGAGCGTCATGATATCGGTAATTGAAACTTGTTTAAAAGCCGCGCCCAGACTCTTTAAATTGTCTATACCCCCTTCGTAACGCGCCAATTCCTCATCGGTAATAACAACATCTTTTGTTACCGCCCTCACAACCGGTAAATTACCGTATAATTTTAAAACGTGTTCAAAACTATTTTCGGAAATAAAATAAAGTTGCACCTCGGCATGGTGCCGCTCTCCCAACTGATACACAAACTCATCAACTAACTCTCCTGGTTGTGTTGTGCCAACGCGCAATTCTTCTGGCGTAAAATAAAAACAAATTACCTTATTTCTGCGGGCCAGCTCTTCTGGAATAGTTCGAAGCGCTTCCGATGATACGGGAAATGCCGCCAAATCTATGTAGGCAAGACCCAGCTGCGCGGCTCGAGCCTCCGCAAGCCCTTCTTTATCATGAGTCGTTATCTGCTGCATTTTCTGAGAAAACTTAGCCTGAGCAGAATTGACAGAGTTGGTCGGAACGGCGGTCGGTTGAGTTGTTTGCTTCTTCCCTACCAAATCACTAATTGAGGGAAAATCTGACATATCGAAAAATTAATTCTTTCCAAACAATTTTCGCAAATAATGTCCAAAACGACTAGTAACACCCTCGTGGTGCATCTTCATAAACAAATACATCCATGAGCTGGTGGTAAAAGCATTAAATATAGCACCCACCATTATGGCAATTGCGATGAGCAAAAAGAAGTACAAAACTACCGCCACGGTAATAAACGAGGAATACCCAGTGAGCCCAGCTGTTATAGACAAAAGCGCTGTTGGAATAAGGGCCACTACCGAACTGGCTGATAAAACAGCTACAATAATAAAATTGAATAAAACTAAAATAATATTTAACTCAAGCGACACCAGCAAATGATTTTTAAAAAGTCTCCACGCCCGATCAACTGCTGGCACTACCGCAAGCTCATCGGTAACGGCATAACCGAGTGAATAAATTGCTACCGTAGTTATTATAAACGCCATAAAAAGACTAAGCGATACAATTCCAATCGTACCAAAAAATCCGCCCCATGTTTCCAGCGATAAGAGTGGCAAAAGCATAAGCATCACCATAAAAATAATCGCCACACCAATTTTTTCTAAAACATTAATTGTTAGAATTGTCCAAAAATGTTTTACCCCGCGCTGCCATGCGTGATGGAGCGACAGTGTAGTATGTGTATGAAACCAATGAGTGGCAATTGCTACAAGCGCCCCCTGGGCGCACAAAGCCGCAAACAAAATAAAAATAGCAAAGGCCAAAGCAATTCCTACTATCCACAAAAACCAAATAAATTCGGTAAGAGTGGTAATACGAATAACCCCCCATGACGGCTGCCACCACGGCTCGGGGTTAAAACCTCGTTCCAAAAAATAACCAATAAAATTGGCTAAACCAAGCTGGCCAACAAAAACAGAAAGAAGGCCAAGCGCCCAGGTACTTTTATGATGCCTAACCAGCGCCCACGCCCGTACCAAAGCGTTTCTGTATGATGGTTCATGCATATATTATAAATAATAAACACTAAATATTAGGATAATTTTAAGTTACTACTAATTTGTGTCAAAGATGAGCCGAAAAATATACAAATTTTTATGCCGTGAATGTTTGAGCACTAGCGAGTTTGAAAGGCATAAAAATTTGTATATTTTGAGGCGAACAATAAACAACTTAATATTGGCTTCTATATAATATAAGTATAACATACTTACACAAAACTGGCCAAAATAAAAGACACTCTTTTTAAGAGCGTCTTTGTATCTTTAACAAAATTACTCCGCAACGTCTACACCAGGTCGTTCTAATGCACTTTCATCCTTTGGAGCCGGACCGAGTATGCTAATAATTTCATCCTGCTCAATGGTTTCCTTTTCTGTCAATACGGACACCAGCTTTTCCAATTTTTCACGATTCTGTTCAATGGTTTTTTTGGCAACCACCTCAGCCTCCTCAACAATTCTTTTAATTTCAGCATCAATCACTTCGGCTGTTTTATCACTATAATCACGATCCTCGCTCGTACCACGACCCAAAAATACTGGCTCATCGCCATCACCAAAAGTGCGCGGCCCCAGAGTATTGCTCATACCATAACGCGTTACCATATCTCGCGCCATGTGTGTGGCATTTTTAAGATCGCTCGATGGGCCAGTCGACACGTTAGCATCGCCAAATACCATTTTTTCAATTACATAGCCACCCAAGGCCATAGCAATATCATCTTTAAATTGTGCCAAGGTGCGGTAATGTTTATCCTCGCGTGGCATTTTAAGCGTATAGCCACCAGCTTGCCCACGAGAAATAATAGAAACTTTGCGCACCGGATCGGAATGTGGAAGCATGTGCCCCACCACCGCGTGTCCAGCTTCATGGTAGGCGGTCATTTTTTTATCACGCGCTGTCATTACACGGCTCTTACGTTCTGGCCCTAAAAGCACCTTTTCTACACTCTCCAAAATTTCCGATTCACCGATTTCTTTTTTATTACGTCTTACTGCCAAAATTGCCGCTTCGTTCATAAGGTTAGCGAGGTCAGCTCCAGAAAATCCTGGCGTTCGCTCGGCGAGTTTGCGAATATTAATTGCCGAAGACAGCGGTTTGCCTTTGGCGTGAATAGCTAAAATTTCTTCCCGGTCGGCAATATCGGGCATATCAATGGTAACACGACGATCAAACCGGCCAGGGCGAAGAAGCGCCGGGTCAAGCACGTCCGGTCGGTTGGTGGCTGCCATTACAATTACCCCCAAATTTGGTTCAAAACCATCCATTTCCACCAAAATTTGGTTTAAAGTCTGCTCACGTTCATCATGCCCGCCTCCCAGGCCCGCCCCGCGGCGACGCCCCACAGCATCAATTTCATCTATAAACACAATAGCCGGAGCAGCCTTTTTGGCTTTGGCAAACAAATCACGAACACGAGATGCTCCTACACCCACAAACATTTCCACAAATTCCGAACCGCTCATGTGAAAAAATGGCACGTTAGCTTCACCGGCCACAGCCTTAGCAAATAATGTTTTACCAGTACCCGGAGACCCCATAAGCAAGACACCTTTCGGAATTTTAGCACCCATTTCAATAAATTTTTTCTGGTCCCGTAAAAATTCCACAATTTCTACCAACTCTTCCTTGGCTTCTTTAGCCCCCGCTACATCGGCAAATGTTTTTTTATCTTTATTTTCTGGCGAGGCCTGGCGCGGGTTGCTTTGTCCAAAACCCATGGCGCGGTTATTCATTCCTTGCACACCACGACTCATAAAGTAGAAAAATACCATAATAATAACCAGCGGCAAAATTGCCGGGAGCAAATTTATTGCCCAATATTTCCAAGAACTTTCCGCCTGTACTTCTACCTGAAGATTTTTACGCGCCTCGTCGGTTACACCATAATTTTTCATGATGTCGCCAAATGATTCTTGTGGTTCTTTCTTAACCACTTGGAGCTTAGCATCTTTTAATTCAACCTTCAGCGTATCACCTTCAATGGCTACTTTTTTAACAACACCTTTGTTTATTTCGTCCACCAGCTGGGCTACGCCAATCACTTCCGGCTTTTTATCACCTGGGCCACGAACCATGCCAAGCACCGCGGCAATTAAAAAAAGCACGGCAAAAATAACAAAAAAATTTTTAAGAAAACTACGCATACAATAATTTATTTTAACAACTGAAAAAATGACATTGAATTATTTGCGGCATTAATATTTTTAACCTGTCATCCTGAGGGAGGAACGACCGAAGGATCCCTGTCCGTTTGGTGTTTATGACAGAGATTCTTCGCTTCGCTCAGAATGACAATTGACACAACTTAATAACAATTCAAATATTTTACATTCTAGCTTATTTACAACAAAAAAGCAAGCCTACAACTAAAAGACAGTCGCCTGGAGCGACCGTCTTTTTATATATTTATCTATTTATTCAGCCTTTTCATCACCAATGGCTTTTTCCGCCAACTCTTTGGCTTCTTCCTTAGATACCTTTTTTTCCTTAGCCTCGGTTTTTCGAGCAATTTTACCCTTTACACCGGCGGCTTTAAGCCCCAAACGGTGTTCGGTCGGCTCAAGCGACACAATTTCAAACTCAGCCTCTTGGCCAAGCTTAAACTTGTCCGCCACATTGGCAATCGGCTCATCCGAAAGTTCAGAAATATGAGCGAGCCCGTGAATATCTCTATCAAGCGCCACCATAAGACCAAAAGATTCAATCTTTAAAATCTTTCCTTTTACCTTATCCCCTACTTTGTATTTATCTTTTACGCTCTTCCATGGGTCATCAATAGTACGTTTAATAGAGAGATAAATTTTAGAATGATCAAGCTGAATAATTTGGGCTTTTACTTTTTGCCCTACTTTTAATACATCTTTTGGATGTTCAATACGCTGCCAAGCAATTTCGGAAATATGAATCAAGCCTTCCAAGCCTTCGCCAAAACGCATAAAAGCGCCGAAAGTGGTAAGAGCACTTACTTCGCCCTCAACCACATCCCCCACTTTATACGATTCAAGCACAGCTTTTTGAGAATCTTCCCACACCGCACGTTCCGAAACAATTAATTTTTCCTCAGTTTCGTTAACATCAATAATTTTTACTTCCAAATCTTTGCCGGCCAATTCGCGCAATTTGTCTAAAATACGATTCTTATCGCCACCCGCTACTCGTGGGTAATGATCGGGCGAAAGTTGCGATACCGGCATAAAGCCTTGAAGGGCGTCTACTTGCATCATAAGACCACCCTTGTTGGCAGCCAACACGCGGCCCTTAAGGGTAAGACCATCTTTCATCCATTTCTTTACATTATTCCAGGCACGTTGGAAGCCAGCGGTGCGGAAGGACAATTCCATTTCACCATTTTCATTTTCTAATTCTAATACGGTGGCTTCTACCTCATCGCCAACTTTTAAATTATTATACTCACTGGATTCGGAAAATAATTCCGTTCCGCGCACGATACCGGTGGTTAGCCCTTCAATATCAATATGCACGGCATGACGATCTACCGCCACTACTTTACCTTTTACCAAATCACCGGCCTTTGGAATAACCAGTCCCTGGGTTTGGAATAGTGTTTTAAAATCTTGTTTTGCGTCTGTCATACGTTATATCTAGATCAGCCTTTTTAAAATAAAAAAAGCCGTCTTTATCCCGTCCGCTTTTTCGGATCGAGTGCTCTTCACTTAAAAATGGAAGGGCGTTTAATAATTAATTTTTACATTAGTAAGACTACTCCCTATAAGCATAATTGTCAAGGTGGCGTAGTATTCTAATTAAAAATGCGACATAGGATATAATTAATAGGTTACTAAGC
>CAZHNI010000018.1:0-24685 GCA_964533715.1 uncultured Gammaproteobacteria bacterium
CGGCTGAATTTGCCGCCATGTCGCATTTGACAGTTTAGAGAACGAATCCTTGACAAAAGCCCTGTTTTATGTTAATATTAGTTGTCCTTTATAGTTTACCTATAAAGTGCGCCTTAAATTAAATAAACGCTCTTTTTTACTCTAAAATAACCGTTACGGAGAGCAAAATAACAGGATGAATACTTCGTCCGCTATTTTGCTCTCCGTATGTGCATGGAGTGTTTCCATATACATGCGGTGGTGGGCTTTTATAGCCACCGGGCCCGGCCCCCGAGTAAACGGCCCTCCGGAAGGAGTCCTCATGTCCGTTCTCCGTCGCCTCGCTCTCGCCACCGCCCTCGGCTTCTCCCTCTCCCTCCTGGCCCCCGCCCCCGCGGCCTTCGCCGCCCCGCCGACCATCGCCGGTAGCGAACAGGGGCGACCCCCGCGGCCCACGCCGCCCCCGCGCGATGATGATGAGGATCTCGGGCCGAAGTGCCGAGACCAGGCGGCATTCATGAAATGCCAAAATAAATGCCCCAAGAACGATCTTTACTGCCCCGGGAGGTGCGCCCGGCAGTACTGCAGGTAGCCCCCCCAACTCCCGCCCACTCCCGCTGCCTCGCGACCAACCCTCGCGAGGCGGCACCCCCAACACAATTTTAAACAAAAAAACCCGCGATAAAACGCGGATTTATTTTTTTTAAATTTTTTTTACAATTTTATTAACTGTAAAAAATCTTCTTCGCTCATCACTTTTACCCCCAATTTTTCCGCCTTGGCAAGCTTGCTTCCCGGGTTTTCGCCCGCAACAACAGCCGTCGTTTTTTTACTAACCGACTCGCTCACATTTCCACCCAACACTTTTATTTTCTCCTTCGCCTCATCTCGACTCATCAAACTCAACATACCAGTCAACACAAACGTCTGGCCGCTCAACTTGGCTTGTTCTTTGTTAATTGTTAATTGCTGTTTTATGCGCACTCCATTTCTCAAAAGTTTTTCCACAAACTCACGATTTTTCTTATCCCAAAAATACCCAATTATTGATCTCGCCACTTTCTCTCCCACGCCGTTAATTTTATACAATTCTTCTTCAGTAGCGCTCATCAATTTTTCCAAACTAACAAAATGCTCTGCAAGATCTTCCGCCGTTTCCTCGCCAACGTTAGTAATTCCAAGCGCGTTAATAAACCGAGGCAAAGTTACTTCGCGTGCCATCTTAACAGCTTCCACCAAATTTTGGGCCGATTTTTCTCCAAATCGGTCTAATGATTCTAAGTCTCCAACGGTAAGAGAAAATAAGTCGGCTGCGTCTTTAATTAAACCTTCATTTACTAATTGTTCCACAATTTTTTCACCCAAATGGTCAATATCAAAACCTTTTTTACTTACAAAATGAATAATCCGCCCCAATTCCTGAGCAAAACACTTTTCATTCAAACAATAAATGGCTACCCCAGTTTCTAATTTCTTATTTCCAATTTCTTTTTTCCCTTTTACTATTTCTTGTTTCTTACCCACATCTCCCCCACACATCGGGCACTTGGACGGCACGGCAACATCTTTTTCCTCGCCGGTTCTCATTTTATCCAACACTCTTACTACTTTTGGTATAATCTCGCCCGCTTTTTCCACCACCACCATATCACCCACTTTAATACCAAGACGCTTAATCTCATCAAAATTATGGAGCGTGGCATGGGTTACAGTAGTGCCGGCCAATTTTACTGGCTCCATAAGAGCAACGGGCGTTAAAGCACCGGTTCGACCAATTTGCCAGTAAACATCCACTACTTTGGTGGTGCCTTGCTCCGCTGGAAACTTAAACGCAATAGCCCAGCGCGGCGCTTTACCGGTGAAACCGAGCGCGTCTTGGTACTTTCGCTGATTAACTTTTATCACCACTCCATCAATCCAAAACGGCTGACTATTTTTTTGTTTTTCCCACTCTTTGTAGAATTTTATAATTTCTTCAATAGTATTACATACGCGCCAATGTGTATCGGTTAAAAAACCAAACTCGTGGAGCATCATTAATTCTTGTTCTTGCGTTTCAACCAATTCACTTGTTCCTTGAATCTTCGATATATCATATGTGGTCAAAGACAATTTTCGCTCCGCCACAATCTTGGAATCCAACTGCCGCAGTGTTCCGGCCGCGGCGTTGCGCGGGTTGGCAAACAACGCCTCGCCCACTTTTGCTCTATCTTCATTTATTTTTTTAAGCATATCCCGCCCCAACCAGGCTTCCCCTTCGACGATTAGTGACCAATCCTCCCCCTGCCCCCTCCACTGCGGTAGAGGGGGTGTGGCCGCCCCCCTCCCCTTCGCAAAGGGGAGGACTGGGGAGAGGTCGTACTTCAGTCGCAGGGGGACACTCTGTATCGTGCGTATGTTCTGGGTTACATTCTCCCCGACCCGCCCGTCGCCGCGCGTGGCCGCGGTTTTGAGGACGCCATTTTCATACATTAAAATAATATGGAGGCCGTCAATTTTCAATTCACAGACATAGTTGAGATCTTTGGGCCGCTCACCAAGCGATTTCTCGAGCATCTTTAAAATTCGCTCTTCCCAATCACGGATGTCTTGCTCGGAAAATGCATCATTAAAGCTCCACTGCGTTACCTGGTGCACCACTTTTTCAAATTTATCCAAAGGCCTTCCGGCCACCCGCTGGGTCGGCGAATCGGGCGTCACTACCTCTGAGTGCGCCTCTTCAATTTTTCGCAATTCATCCATTAAACCTTCATACATCGCGTCTGTCACCTCCGGATCATTAAGCACGTGATAACGGTAGCGCAAGTCATCAATTTGTGCGCGGAGGTGAGTTACTTTAGATTGTAACTCTCTAGAAATTACCATAATATTACCATTTAATCAGATTCACATACCAATTCATTATTTGACTTCCCCACAGCATCGCCACCAATGTTCCAACTGCCAAAAATGTGCCAAATGGAATTTCTGATTTAATACCTTTTTTCTTAAAAATAAGTAGCGGGATAGAAACAGCAGCCCCCAAAACATAGCTAAAAAATAACGCCACCAAAATATTTGGCCAGGTCAAAAGCGCCCCCATCATAAGGCCCAAACGCACATCGCCGCCGCCAATCCAGCGTCCTTTAGAAATTATATATTGGAACGCAAAAAAACCGCCACCAACGGCCAGGCCAAGGAGTAAAGAGTAAAGAGTAAAATGTAAAAAATAAAAATTGACAAAAAACGCGATCGCGGCACCGCCGTAAGCGACCCCAGAAATAACGAGATAATATTTTAGATCATAAACAAACACAACCACCAACAAAGCGATAAAAAAAATATCACGCCACACGTGCCATTCACTTACACCGCGGTTAACATCAATTACTGCAACTACTACAAAAAGAACTGCGGTGATAAGTTCTACCAAAAAATAATCCTTTGGAATTTTTTCCTGGCATGTTTTGCACTTGCCGCCGAGTATAATGAAACTTATTATGGGAATATTTTCTTTCCAAGTTAAAATTCGACTGCAGTGGATACACATGCTCCTCCCACCCCACTGCCATTTTCCCTCATGCACACGCCACATCCAAGAATTTAAATAACTTCCAAGCGTGAGCCCAAAAATGGCCAAAATAAAGTATACAAATAAAGGTGAAATAAAACTAAGAAACGACATAAACTAAATTAACCTCAAGTAAAACCGTCATATAGTATACATGGAAACTGCCTTAAAAACAAAAACCCCCAGCTGTTGTGGCCGGGGATTTTGTATAAACTAAATTTTAATCTGCAATTCCATTCGGGCTAAGTGTAATACCACCACTAAAACCGTTTGAAGACCCTTCAAGCGTGGAGGTAACAGTATACGAGTTACTCGCTGCAGTATAGGTATATTTTTGTGAAGCCAACGGATCGGTTGGAACAGAACCCATATATGGATTAGAACAACCAGCCGCTTGCCACCCTGACGCGTTCAAACACGCTGCATTGCCACTTCCAAGATCGAGAGCGCTACCTGTTGGATAAGCGTTCTGATCGGTAAAGTATAATTCCAGAGCGGTTTGTATCTGTTTCAAGTCAGAAAGACGTTTAGCATCACGCGCTTTCTGCCGCGCAGAACCCAAAGCCACCACAGCTAATGTTGATAAAAGTCCAATAATCGCGATGACGACCAAGAGTTCAATAAGCGTAAAACCTTGTTTTTTCATATCGTCACCTCCTTTCGGAAAATGTATTTTGACATAATTGCTACGTAAAAATTATTTTTCCAAAACCTTTCGCACTTTCTCAACAATTTCTGATGGTTTAAAATGGGCTTTAATCATATAATCTACTGCGCCGGCCGCCAGACCTTTTTCCACATCATCTTTTTGACCCAAATTAGTTAACAAAATAACAGGAATATCTTTAACACTTGCATCTGCTTTTAATTTTTCAAGTACGGCAAAACCGTCTAACTTTGGCAAGAGCACATCCAAAAGCACAATATCGGGCTTCTTCTTTTTTATATCGGCCAGAGCTTTCTCTCCATTATCGCAGTGAGTTACTTTGTAACCCTCCATTTCAAATTTTTTTATGTATATGCCAGCCAAGAACTCATCGTCCTCCACAATGAGCACATGGATTTTAGATTTTTCCATATACTTTTTCAATTCGTTAATGAATACTTTATTATGGAGCCCGTAATACACCACGGCTTGCCGCGGGGATGGAGGGCAAATAAAATGTATTGTCGGCGGAGCCGACCCCACTCATAAAAAACCCGCCCGGATACTCCGTAGTAAAACTACGGGGTCGGGTTCATTATACCATATACCGTAAAGCGAGGCCAATAGCTACCGACATTCTTGGGCCAATAGATCCGAGTACCGACTTTAGAGAATCTTGATAAACCACTCGCCCCCACGGATCACCAATATAACATTTTAATCTAAATTTCTCGGCAATATATTCGGCAAGATACGGAAAATAAGCGCCACCGCCGGTTAATACTACCTTCTCTGGGCGCTTTTGTTCATTGCCGCTTTGGCGTAAATAAACTTCAAAACCGTACTCAATTTCTTTCATAATCGGATCAATGATACTCGCTGTTAGTTCTAAGAAACGATCGCGCGAAAGAATTCTTTGTCCTCCAGGAGAACTCATTTTGGCAAACATATCGTGTTTCATTTGTTCAATGTATGGCTCCCCCACCCCCAAACGCTCCGTCAAAATACGGTTCATTCTCACACCGCCCATTTCAATACTGTGGTGAGTAACAGGAATGGTGTGATCAATAATAAAAAAATTGGTCCGCTCAGCTCCTATATCAACAAGCATGGTTACTGCTGTATCGCGCCCAATAAGTGAACGAGATAAAGCCATCGACTCGGGTTCTAAGGAATCTAATTTTAAACCAGCGGCCTGAAAAACTTTAGTATAAAAAACCACCAAAGACCGCGGCACAGCATTCACCAAAACACGGCGATCTTTATCGGTTGGCTTAAATGGAAGAATTTGGTAATCAAGCGACGTCTCTTCCAGAGGATACGGGAGTAACTTTTTAATTTCCGCCTTAAGCACACGGTCAAACTCATCTTTTTTAAGGGCTGGCATAGTAACCACAGCATGAAACACCGCCGAAACCGGCAAACTAACCACTGCTGTTTTAGAAACCACACGCGACTCAGCGCAGACTGCTTTTACAATAGAGGCGTACCTTCCCACCCGGTCGGCACTAGCATCGGCTTCCATTATAGACATTTTTTCCTGCGCTTGGGCAAACCCACCAATGGTTAAGTTGTTAGATAACATAGGAGCACCCGGCACTGCGTGCCTACTCGAAGCTGCAAGAAAGGTGTGAACATCCTGGCTCTCTGAAGTAAAACCGTACGTAAACAACACCGGTCGTTTTTTTTCACGCCGGAGTTCTACAACTTTAACGCCACCCGCGCCAAGATCTACTCCAAGATACGAAGCTGGTTTGCCAAAAAACATATTAAGTATAGTATACCAAAAAAAACACAATTCCGGTATACTACTGTTGATAAGTAGACAAAAATGAGTTAAACTTTGTGTACAAAGAAATTGTTTTCTTTCGTCTATGCTTCAGCTGTACAATTCATTAAGCAAAAAAATAGAAACTTTTAAACCAATTAAAAAAAACAAAGTTGGCTTGTATACGTGCGGCCCTACAGTATATAACTACGCACACATTGGAAACTTACGAACCTATATTTTTGAAGACATTTTAAAACGCGTGCTTATTTTTGACGGTTACAAAGTCCGACATATAATGAATATTACCGACGTCGGGCATCTTACGAGCGATGCCGATGAAGGTGAAGATAAAATTGAAAAAGGATCAAAACGTGAAGGCAAAACTGCCTGGGAAATAGCTAAATTTTATACTGATGCTTTTTTAAATGATGTCAACGAACTTAATTTACTCCCCGTAGATAAATTGCCTCGCGCCACCGACCACATTAAACGACAGATAAAATTAATAAAAAAATTAGAAAAAAAGGGTTTCACTTACAAAACCGTGGATGGTATTTATTTTAACACCTCCAAACTGTCGGACTACGGTAAACTGGCGCGCCTTAAAGCGAGCGAGCTCAAGACTGGTGCGCGTGTTGATATTGGTGACAAAAAAAATAATACCGATTTTGCGCTATGGAAATTTTCTCCTCCGCTCGAAAAAAGACAAATGGAATGGAAAAGCCCGTGGGGCGTTGGTTTCCCTGGCTGGCACATTGAGTGCTCGGCCATGGCGGTAAAATATCTTGGCCAGCCGTTTGATATCCATTGTGGTGGCATTGACCATATCCCTGTACACCACACCAACGAAATTGCGCAAAGTGAAGCCGCTTTTAACAAACCGTTAGCCAATTACTGGCTTCACGGCGAATTTTTAGTTATTCCCGGCGGCGACAAAATGTCTAAATCGGGAAATAATTTCATAACTTTAAAAACGTTACAAAATAAAGGCATTTCCCCACTTGCCTATCGCTATTTTTGTTTACAAACTCATTATCGCAAGGCACTAACCTTTAGTTGGGAAGCCTTAGAAGCAGCGCAAAGTGGGCTAAAGCATTTATACGCTGCAGCCAGCGAACTCGCCTTAGATATACCTATAAAAACTGAATCGCGTTTTTTATTTAGCCGCCACCTTGTCTCGCCAATTGAAGAAAAATTTCGCGCCTATGTAAACGACGATCTTAATACCCCGAGCGCGCTTGGTTTTGTTTGGCAGTCCATTAATGAACACAAACTCAACATTAATGACCTACTAAAATGTGATGAAGTTTTGGGCTTACACATAAGAGAAAATTTAAAAAAATCTGCCGCTGTACTACCCGATGAAGTTACCCACATAATAAAAACACGTGACGAAGCACGTATGGCTAAAAATTGGTGCGCGAGTGACGAACTACGAAAAAAACTGGAGACCCTTGTATATTAAGTGAAAGATACTAAAGAAGGAACTACCGTATTTAAAAAATAATATGCTTACGAACGAACCATTTGCCGGCGATAAAAAAGTTGGACTATCACTACTTGGAAAATGGGAACAAAAAATAGTAATTAAATACACCCCAAAAATTCCACGTGGAATTGAAACCCACCACCTCACTCTCTCTACCCTGGTGTGGTGCGCTATAATTGTTATTTGCGGATACCTGGCACAATATAATTTTGCTTGGCTGTGGGGCACGTCGGTAGCCATACTTCTTCAATATATTACCGACTTATTCGACGGCGCGGTCGGACGTCTCCGGAATACTGGTCTCATTCGCTGGGGATATTATATGGATCATTTCCTCGATTATATTTTTTTGTGTTCTATTCTTATTGGTTATTCGTTTACTTTACACGATAAATTTAATACCTTATTTTTTACATTAGTTGTGTTCGGGGGCTACATGGTGAATAGCTATTTGGCATTTGCGGCAACCAACCGCTTTAAAATTGAATTTTTCAGAATAGGCCCAACCGAAATGCGTCTCGCTTTTATTATCACCAATATTTTGCTCATCGTCTTTAAAAAAACATACCTTGCCTGGACATTGCCAACTATTTTTTGGTTATCGGTCGCTGGGCTGGTGGCTGTCGTCTATACTACTCAAAAACAAATCTGGAAACAGGATATGGAAACAAAAAATCCGCCGAATAAGCGACCGGCTATTTAAATTTCTTCTTTAAACGGATTTTACAACCACCCTCGCCGCTTAAACACCACAAGCATAAGGGTAGCACCACAAAGAGTTAAAATAAGTAAAATCCAAAAACCAATCGGATTACCTAAAAAAGGCGTACCACCCGCGCGAATGGCAAACAAGGTGCCAAGCAGGGTAAGCGGAAAAGTAATTACCGAAATTATTGTTAATGTTTTCATTACCTCGTTGGTTTTGAGGGTCAAAAGTGATTCATTTGTTTCATGAAGAGCGTTAATACTTTCTTTTTGACTTTCAATCATATGCCAAATTTCTACGGTAAACTCGCGGAGCGAATTAATATAACTTTGATAATTTGCCAAATCAAGTTCCCGCCCAGCGGTAAGCACCAGCCGCTCTACAACCGTACGGTGGCCTTGCATGGTACGACGAAAAGTAACAATGTTGGTTTTGAGGCGTAAAATTTCTTCGGCCATTACCTTGCCGGGTAGTCTATTAAATAATTTTCGATCCACAATATTAATATCGTCATTTACATGAAGCAAAATTGGAAAAATAGAATCAAGCAAACGACTCAAAAGCTCAAAAAACAAATGCGCTGCCGTGCCAGTAAAAAACTTATTGCGAGCCATTTCATTTTTTACGCTTTCATTAAAAAACACTTCAAGCGCATGCAACTTGTCATCATGTACCGTTATTAAATAATGTGAACTTAAAAAAAAGTCTACTTCGGTAAAACCCAAACGACGACTTTCCCGATCAAAAACCGGAAAATGCAAAACAATAAAATAATACCCCTCACGTTTAATAATTTTTGGCCTTTGGAAAGGCGGCAAGCTCTCCTTTACGTCCGCTGGGTGTAAACCAAAACGCCTTTGAATTTGCGCCAATTCTTTTTCCCCTTGCTTGGTTACATTCACCCACAAGAGACCTCCCAAAGATGCTTCGTAAATGTTCTTGGCCATGTATAAAATTTAATATCTTTAGTATATCAAAAAAAACAAATATCAACAACAATAATTGTTGACAGTAACAAAATATGATATACTAAAAGCGCTTGGTATAGACTCCTATGTCAGATTTTGTTGATGAAAAAAAACGACCTCTCCCTTCGGAACAAACCCGCCCTATGGCGACCGAGTTTGGCGTTGCGCCAACGCCAGAAAATGCAGAACAAAAAAGCGAACAAGAGCCCACAAAACGCGAACAATCACCGGTAGTAGAAACCGCCGCCAAAATGAAAGAACTATTTTCTTTCAAACGCAAACCTCACAAACCAATTATCCCGGTAACACGAGACCCGGTATCAATAAAAGTAGAAAAAATCTTAGAAGAAGGTCTTGGTGACGCCTATTCTCGCCTTTCGCCGATAGCCCAACAAGAATTTAAACTACGCGGAGAAGATACGGCTCAAAAAATTGCCCTACTTCTCAAATCAACCCATGTTAAAGTAAAAAAAATTTTTAAACTCATTTTAGAATGGCTCCGTATGCTCCCTGGTATCAATCGTTTCTTTTTGGAACAAGAAGCTAAAATTAAAGCCGACCGAATTCTTTCTCTCCACGAAGATAAAAATAAAACATAAGGAACACTTAAACTATTTTCTTTTTTATCTAGATTCCGTGTGTTCTCTGATTCTCTCAACCTCATCAATAATGTAATTGAATACCTGCGCGCCACGCCGTATGCACTTACCTATATTACCTATGCCTCCGGAGCAATTGGTATTTTTGGAGTTTTGTTTATTATTAGGGCATTTCTCCACATCGAAAGCAAAGCCAGCAAAGCTTTTCATAAAACCGTTCTTTTAATAAAAGTCCCTAAAGAAAAAAAGAGTGATGACCAAAAACAAGGAGGCAACGAAGATACTGTTACCCAGATGCGCGAACAAATCGGCGTTGCCGAAACATTGTTTTCATCCATAGCCGGGCTTAAACGCGAAGAAACGCTTGGCAGCTGGCTTCACGGCCGTAACGACCATGTGGCTTTTGAAATTGTAACTAAAGCAAACAAAATTTCTTTTTATGTTTCGGTGCCAGACAAACTACGTCAATTTGTAGAACAACAAATTAATGCTCAGTACCCTCATGCCGAAATTTTAGTAGAGCCAGATTATAATATTTTTGAACCACAATGCCACATTGTGGGCGCAACTTTGTGGTTTAAATTTAAATCGGCGTTTCCTTTTAAAACTTACAAAAAAATTGACAGCGACCCTTTGGTATCCCTGCTTAACCCCCTTAGCAAAGTATTAAACAATGAAGGAGCGCTCATACAATACATTGTTCGCCCCGCTTCGCCAAAATGGCGTCGCCAAGGAGTGCACATGATTCGCGATATTAAAGAAGGACAAAAATTTGAATATGTAGCGCAACGGGGTTGGCTTTTGCGCGGTCTTTACCGCTGGAAAAAAACCCTGTTTAGCAAAAGCGATGCTGCCAAACAAACTTCTTCTGCAGAAAAGTATCAACTAACCCAAATGGAAGAGGAAATGGTTAAATCCATGGAAGAAAAATTAAGTAAGGGTGGGCTAGAAGTAACCATACGCGTCGTCACCTCGTCTCCTACTAAAGAAAAGGCACAGATGAATTTAGAAAATATTTTAAATTCTTTTTCTCAATATAATATTTATCGCTATGGTAACTCGTTTGCCGCCGCGGTCCCTCGGCGAGTCGGCCGACTCATTAGCGATTCTATTTACCGATCGTTTGACCACAAACATTACCAGGTGGTAAATACCGAAGAAATGGCCTCACTCTGGCACCTACCAAACCCCCATACCGAAACCCCACATATAAACTGGTTAACAGCCAGAAAAGCACCACCACCAGTTAATATGCCCAAAGAAGGTATTATTCTGGGGCGAGCTGTGTATCGTGGTGAAGAAACAATAGTGCGCATGACCCGCAGCGACCGTCGCCGTCATTTATATACCATTGGTAAGTCAGGCTCTGGTAAATCTGTATTTATTCAAAGCTTAGCAGTACAAGATATTAAAAACGGCGAAGGTGTGTGTGTAGTTGACCCGCACGGAGATTTTGTTGACTACGTTTTACAGCATATTCCCAAAGAGCGTGTGGATGACGTTATTGTGTTCTCGCCTGCCGACGTGGAACGACCTATCGGGCTTAACATGCTGGAAGCCAAAACCGAAGAACAAAAAGATTTTGTCACCCAAGAAATGATATCCATTTTTTATAAACTGGTTACTGATCCTTCCATGATTGGACCAATGTTCGAACACCAGATGCGCAACGTCATGCTTACCCTAATGGCCGATATGGAAACGCCTGGCACCATTGCCGAAATTCCCCGCATGTTTACCGACGACTCCTATGTAGCCAAGTGGAAGAAAAAACTGAAAGACCCAGTGGTTTTAGCCTACTGGGACAAAGAAATGGCCAAAACTTCGGACTTTCATAAATCAGAAATGCTTGGTTACCTCATTTCTAAAGTCGGGCGCTTTACCGAAAACGCCATGGTCCGCAATATTATCGGTCAAAGTCATTCCGGTTTTAGTTTCCGAGAAGTCATGAATAAGAAAAAAATTCTGCTGGTTAACCTAGCCAAAGGTTTGGTTGGAGAAATTAACGCCAACTTGCTTGGCATGATTATAGTTAGTAAATTACAAATGGCCGCACTGGAGCGTGCTGCCTTGCCCGAAGATCAACGTCATGACTTTTATCTCTACATCGACGAATTCCAAAACTTCATCACCGATTCTATTGCCACTATCCTTTCCGAAGCCCGTAAATATCGTTTGGAATTAATTATTGCCCACCAATACATGAAACAATTGGAAGATAATAAAGGCAAAACTGGCGTCCGCGATGCTGTTTTGGGTAACGCCGGTACCATTGTCAGCTTTCGTATTGGTGTAGAGGACGCTGAAGTGTTGGCTAAAGAATTTGCCCCTGTTTTTGGCGCTTATGATCTGGTGAATGTAGAACAATACACTGCCTATACCAAGCTACTTATTGACAATACTGCTTGTAAGCCGTTTAATATGCAAACATACCCACCAGAGCCTGGCAACAAAGAACTAGCCGCTGCCATTAAAGAGCTTTCCCGACTTAAATACGGACGCCCGCGTGAAATTGTGGATGCCGAAATTATGGAACGCGCCCAGCTTGCCGCCGCCGCCAAAAATACCGACATCGATTTAAGCGAAGCATCATTGTAAGTCTGCAAAATATAAAGCCGAAATTCTATAAAGATGAACTTTACAGACTTTAAGAACTTTACAGACTTTAAGAACTTTACAGACTTTATGCCCACTCTCTACCGAAAATACCGTCCCGGAATTTTTTCCGACCTCATCGGTCAAGAACACATTGCCCAAACTATAATGAACGAGGTCGCCCTTGGCAAAATTGCCCAGGCTTACTTATTTTCTGGACCACGAGGGGTTGGTAAAACAACACTTGCTCGCCTTCTTGCCAAGGCGGCCAACTGTACAAACCGAAAACCTGGCACCAGCGAACCATGTGGAGAGTGCAGTTCGTGCCAAGAAATAACCGCTGGCCGTAATATTGATGTTATTGAAATTGATGCCGCTTCACATACTGGCGTGGACAATGTACGTGAAAATATTATTGAAAATGCCCAATTTAAACCAACTAAATCTGCTTACAAAATATTCATTATCGATGAGGTGCACATGCTTTCAACCAGTGCCTTTAACGCCCTTTTAAAAACATTAGAAGAACCACCAGCCCACGTTATTTTTATATTAGCCACTACCGAACTTCACAAAATTCCCGCCACTGTTATTTCCCGTTGCCAACGTTTTAATTTTAAAAAAATTCCATACGATTTAATGCTAAAACGTCTTAAAAAATTGTGTGGCGAAGAAAAAGTAAAA
Source organism: uncultured Gammaproteobacteria bacterium (assembly GCA_964533715.1). Classification (GTDB taxonomy): domain Bacteria; phylum Patescibacteriota; class Patescibacteriia; order Magasanikbacterales; family GWA2-37-8; genus CAZHNI01. The sequence goes on from CAZHNI010000018.1 coordinate 12,988, forward strand.
GTGGCTAAAGAAGTCCTCGAAAGAATTATACATAAAAGTGATGGTTGCTTACGCGATGCGGAAAGTTTGCTCGGACAAATTGTGTCTTTAGGGAAAAACGATATTTCGGTTACTGACGCGGAGCTCATTCTTCCCAGCCCAAACCACAACACAGTAATTACTTTTCTTGAATGTATAGAAAACAACAACCCAAAATCAGCTTTTGAACTTCTTGCCTCCCTTCAAGAAAAAGGTTTTAACACCGAACAATTTGCCATCGACATTATTGAAATGCTACGAAATATCATGGTCTTTCAGACAAACAGTTTACAAACCACGCTTGATGGTTACGACGAAGAGACAATAAAACGAATTAAAAAAATAGCTGGCCTCTTGCCTGCCGAGCGGGTTGTACATCTTTTGGACCGAGCTCTTGCTCGCAAATTTGAAATAAAAAATTCCCCTATCCCAGAGCTACCGCTCGAAATGTTTGCTGTGGAGGTAGCCTTAAAAAATACAATAATACCAAAAAATGATCCCCCAATTACCAAACCAAGCACCTCTCCAACAACCACCGAGTCGCCAACCTTCCAAATTCAAACACACAGCGGACCTCACGGAATTAAAGCAACTATTAAACAGGCTTTATCCCACTTAACCCACGATTCCATACCTCTAAACACAACGTTGGAACAAATTAAAACCAAGTGGAATTATGTTGTTATTAAAATTAGCAATGGCAATCCGTCATTAACATTTATACTAACTAGTTGCAACCTCAAAGAGATGACTGGCAACACGCTCACCCTGGGCGTCCCGTTTGAGATCCACCGAGATAAGCTGGAAGAGAAAAAAAATAAAACAGTAATTGAGCAGAAACTAGAAGAAGTGTTTGGTGAGAAAATTCGTTTTACCGCTGTAGTGGCTGAAAAAAAAGTAGAACCAGTTATGGATATTGATATTCAAAATTTAGCAGTTGAATTTGGTGGAGAAATAATAAATTAAATTTTTTAGTTAAACATATATACAAAACCGCATGAAAAAAATGCTTTTTTTATTATCATTTTTGCTTCTCCCATCGCCCGTTTTTACCAAAGAAATCACTTCTCTCCCCGTTAGTCACATATGGGAAATACCAGGCGGCGTATGGGTACCGCCCTGGAGCGGGGCTTGCGAAGAGGCCAGTATTGCTATGGTGGACCAATATTACCTGGGGAAACGAGGGTTATTTAGTCTTGCTCAAATGAAAAAAATAATGCAACCGCTCTTTCCAATCGAAGACAAACTGTTCGGTTCAAACAGCGACACAAACTCCACACGAACTCTTAAAATTATTAACGATTTTACCTCTTTTGATGCGGTTGCCAAACAAAACCCCACGATTGAAGAAATACAAAAGGAAATTGTTACGGGCCACCCGGTAATTTCACTCCATTACGGATACGATCTAAAAAATCCTCTGCACAGTTTTAGACGAGGGGGCTCATCTTACCATATGATGGTAATTACTGGCTTTGATGGCGAGAAAAAAGAGTTTTTAGTGAACGACCCAGAGATTAAGAATGGTATTGACTTCCGCTATAAATATGATACCATCATGGACAGTTTGCATGATTTTAACCATGACACTAAGCAAGCAACGGGAGCGCCCGTCGTGTTATTTACACAGCCAAAACAAATTGTTAAAGCAGCCGGGAGCCATCGTATTTATCTTGTAAGAAATAATACAAAATATTATATTTCTCACCCTAATGTATTTAATAACCACCGCTGGCGGTGGTCCTTGGTAAAAGAAGTAGATAAAGATTGGTTAAACTCACTTCCCTCTGGAGAATCAATAAATAAATAACTTGGGAGATCGTCTAATGGTAGGACAACGGACTCTGAATCCGTTTATCTTGGTTCGAATCCAAGTCTCCCAGCAAAAAACTGGTTATATCATACAACCAGTTTTTTATTTACAAAAATTTTACTCAATCAACATTATCTTATATTCAACTTCCTTATTAACAAGTTTAATTTTTGCTACATCACCAACAACACAACCAACCAGCGCTTCACCAATAGGAGAATTATAGGAAATTATGCCGAGTTGTGGGTTGGTTTCGGTTGACCCCAGTATCTTATATACTTTTTGCACACCACCAACTTCAACGGTTACTTTGCTGCCAATTTGGACCGTGCTTGACCCCTGCGGTTCTGGAATAATTACTGCTTGGCTTAACTGCTGTTCCAAAAATAAAATACGGTTATTAATTCCACGAAGACGACTTTTGGCAAGTTGGTATTCGGCGTTTTCGGAAAAATCACCGAGTTCAGCCAAACGCGCTACCTCTGCTGCCGCCTCGGGCCTAATTTTTTTAAGTCGTTCAAGATTATTTTTAAGCTCATTAAATTTTGCCTGAGTCAAAAGAGGGTCTTGTTTCATCTGGCTAAATTTACCTGGCTTACGATAAGGAATTTGCATATCGAACTAATATCAAATTATTACCCTATTTTATTTATAATAAGCTGAAATAGATATTTATTTTTATAGCGTCAACTGTTTGAGGCGAAGCCGAGTTTTGACGCAAGAAAATCAATATCTATGAGGCTTTGACAGTAAAACTCTGTATGAATTCGTTTACAAAAGTAGTATACACTAAAAATAAAACTAAACAACCAAAAGCTACGTTTGATTTATTATAGTAATATGCTACAATAGCGCCACTATGGGCGAGCTAATCGACGGCCGCGCTATCGCGGAAAAAATACAACAAAAAACCGCCATGCTTGTAAAAAAACTTAAAACCAAGGGTATAACACCCCACCTTGGCGTTATTTTGGTTGGCAAAGATCAGGCCTCCGTAATGTACGACAAAATGAAAGGCGCTGCCGCCGAAAAGGTAGGTATTAAATTTACTTTTTATCAGCTTAACCCCACAATTAGCAAACTAAAACTCATTGCCGCTATCCATAAAATTCAAGCCGATCACAAACTGTCCGGCCTAATAATACAGCTCCCCCTCCCCGAAAAATTATATATTCCAGAGGTCCTCAATGCCATTAACCCTAATATTGACGTAGATTTTCTTACCGAAATGAATATGGGGAAACTTATTATGAATACTACCGACCTTCTCCCGCCCACCCCGGGAGCAGTAATTAGCATTTTGGATGAGCTTAAAATAAATCCTAACGGAAAAAATATTACCATCATTGGCACCGGTGCCTTAGTCGGAAAGCCTCTGGCTACCATTCTCATCAACCGTGGCGCCAGTGTAACTACCTGCAACAGCCGCACCAAAAATATTACAGCAAAATGTTTAGCCGCCGATATTATTGTAACCGGGGTAGGAAAAAAAGACATCCTACGCGGCAACATGGTTTCGCCTGGAGCCGTTGTAATTGATGCCGGTGTCAGTTTTTACAACAAAAAAGTATATGGCGATATTAACCGTGAAGAAGTGCTACAAAAAGCCAGCTTTGTCACCCCTACTCCTGGCGGCGTTGGACCGATTACCGTCGCCAACCTTCTTTGGAATACTGCCCTCTGCGCCAATAAAAATAAAACATCTCGAACTTAATCAAGACGTTTAGGTTACGATTCGTCACCACCTTTTTGCTACTACTTAACTAAAGTAACTAACAAAAAGGTGAAGTAGCGACGAAACGGACGGATTTTGAATTACCGATTTTGTGCACCGGGCGTGGGGGAATTGGCCTCAAACGGCCCAGTGCCGTCTGGGATGCGCCCCCACGACACATCGCGCGACAAGCCGGGTGGCAGTTGCACAGCATCTACCACGCCGTCTGGAGCGACCAAATACACCTCTTCCCCCTCAGTTCTATTCAGCTGAAACTGAGCGCGAAGCGGCTGTACCGGGCCAGGGTTTGCCTCGCGCCACAGCTCAAGAACCAAGTAGCCTCCGGGGGGAATTGACACCCCGGGAGGAAACTCAAATTGATAGTTGGTATCGGTGAACCGATACCCCATCAACTCAATAGCCACGGCACCGCGATTTTTCATCTCCACCCAGTCAGGGTGGGAATCATCCACCCCACCCGGGTACAGCTCGTTGATGACGACCGAACACCCGCCTGCCGTTTCGTGGCAGGGGGCGTAGCCATTTGAACAACCAACGAAAAGCAAGGACCAAACGAAGGCGATGACAAAACCGATGTATCCGCGCATCTTCCACTCCTTTGACCGTGACTCAGCTATGGCATTCCATTTCCCACAAATTACAGGGGTAGGTATTTGGGCAACAGAGGAGCAACCTCTACTGTCCTAGCCAAATTGCTAGTCAACCAACCATATAACCTATAAGCAAGGTACATGGCTGGGTGACCACCTAAAAAAGAATTATAAATTATACAAAAAAATCACTATTCTGTCAATATTTATCAACAAAAATGTGAATACTGAAAAATCTGAAAGAAGGGGTGTATTTTTTATAATACTCAACACTATGCTTTGGGGCATTTTTCCTGTTCTTATTAACCGCGGCTCACACACCATTCCCCCTCTCACCTTTGCTGCCTTTACAGCTCTCATTGGTGCGGTGGGCGCTTTTTTATATTCGCTCTACAAAAAAACCACCCAAGAAATATATCGCCGCAACACCTACTTTCCCTTGCTCATGATTATACTTTTTATTAGCCTTATTCCCAGCATTCTTTTATTTGTCGGCACGTCAAAAACAACCGCTTTGAATACTTCGCTCTTGGGACTATCCGAAATTATTTTTACCCTAATTTTTACGCATTTTTATGGAGAAACGACCACTGCCACAAAACTTATTGGTGCGTTTGGTATTTTAATAGGAGCCGGTTTTATTCTATTTCACGGCTCCTGGCATTTAAACAGCGGGGACGTGCTTATTATTGTAAGCACGGCATTTTATCCAATTGGAAATTTATATAGTAAGCGACTGGTAAAAATAATTTCTCCAGAAACAATTTTAATGGTTCGCTGGGGGGTCAGTGGGCTTATACTTCTAGGTCTAGCTGCCATTTTTGAAAATTTTAGTCAGTGGCCAAATATCATTGTTGCTAACTGGAAACTGCTCATTGTTAATGGATTGTTTCTCTATTTTCTTAGTAAACTATTTTGGTATCAATCTCTTAAACAACTCGACATCACCAAAGCCATCTCACTAAACATGACATATCCTATTTTCAGTATTCTATTGTTACTTGCTCTTGGTGAAAAAATTTCTTTGTTACAAGGCGTTGGTATTATCATTATGGCGCTGGGTGTTATTTTTTCATTACGCCGTAAATCAACCAACCCTTATACATACGAACTCCATTCAACCTAAACACTTTATCTCCATTGACTTTTTGTATATTTTAAAATATACTTAAACACTCTTTGCTTTCATACCATTGTGTTTTAACATTTTATGGTTTCTGGTTTTTGGCAACAACTTAAAAAACCACTTTTCGTCCTGGCCCCCATGGCCAATGTTACCGACTGCGCCTTTAGGCAAATTATTGCAAAATATGGAAAGCCTGACGTAATGTGGACGGAATTTGTCTCATGCGATGGTCTCCAATCACCGGGGAGAGAAAATATAATGATAGATTTAAAATATTCTGAAGCCGAGAAGCCAATTGTGGCCCAAATTTTTGGTTCCAAACCAGATAATTTTTATAAAACCGCCTTGCTTCTTCAGGAGCTGGGGTTCGACGGCATCGATATTAACATGGGCTGCCCGGATAGGAACGTAGAAAAACAAAACGCCGGGGCGGCCATGATAAAAAATCCAAAACTCGCACAAGAATGTATTGAAGCTACCAAAAAAGGTGCCGGTAAATTACCAGTGTCTGTCAAAACTCGTATTGGCTTTAACAAAAACGAGCTTGATACTTGGCTGCCAACGCTTTTAGAGACTGAACCAGCCGCAATTACTATCCACTGCCGCACCCGCAAAGAAATGTCGCTCGTCCCCGCCCGATGGGAAGAAATTACCCGTGCCGTTGTAATTCGCAACAAATACGATCCAAATCCCAACCATACACTTATTTTAGGAAACGGCGACGTTGAAAATTTAATGCAAGCAAAACAAAAAATTGATGAGACCGGAGCGGACGGTGTAATGATTGGACGGGGTATTTTTGGTAATCCATGGTTATTTCGTGGTATTACGCCAACAATTACTGAAAAACTCATGGTCATGGTGGAGCACACCTACCTCTTTGAAAAACTATTGGGAAAAGAAAAAAGCTTCGACATTATGAAGAAGCATTACAAGGCGTATGTAAACGGATTTGGGGGGGCGAAAGAACTGAGAATTAGACTGATGAAGGAGGCAACAAATGCAACAAGAGTAGAAGAAATTGTCACTAATTTCTGCGCGCAACACGAAACGCATAACGTATAACATTAGCCATGACAATTCACACGTGTTTTACGTTACACGTTATGCGAGTTACCCGTACGGTAAGTTCTCTGGCGGGGTCGGCTCGGATTTTGGCAATGTGGCCTCTGGCACGACACCACCCAAACGTTTGAGAGGCACTTCGCTCCACTCGACCGGGAGTTCGGACGGTGGTTCCGCACGCTTGGCACCGGCCTTGTGTAGAAGAGGCGTCTTAACAAACGGCAATGGGAAATGCCAAATTGTAGCCAATTCTTCAATATTTAAAATATAACCACGACATTTTTTCCAACGTTCTTTTCTCTTCTTAAAAGCCTTAACAAAGGTATTCTTCCACATAAAACTGCGCCTATGATGTTTGCTGTCATAATGCGAGTGGGTCGCCATATAGGGCACAATCGCATTACGATTTTGCACACTAAATTGGCTAATCGCACCAACAAAACTATCGGTATACCTATCGCCTTTATATACCTCATTGCGCCCGGCATATAAAACTCTTAGTTTAGATTTAAAACCAATTTTAGCAATTTTTTCTTCAACCGCTAGCACTATATCTTTAGCGCCAGGAGAAAGCTTGTTGACGTTGGCTTCTTTTTTATCCGATCCATGTTCTTCATCTGCTTCAAAATTCCAGTGCCAAATATGAGACGCCTCCTTTAAAATCGCTAGCGGCGCACCGGTTAAAACTGAAACAAAAGAATTACCGTGGTGTTCAGTTTCCTGGCCCATCATTTTTTTTGCTAGTTCTATCCCCTCTTCCTTCCAATGACTATCGGTTGGCTCTACCAAAAGCTGCATCCACATATGTTCTCCTCGACTAATGCGGGTGAAACTCTCTAAAATAGCCGCCATTGGGTCACTAAATACAACATCTTTACTAAGACTATACTCAAAACTCGGGTATGTACGAATTGGGTATGGTAGTTTTTCTGCCAGTTCAAACTCTACTCCCATAACGTCATACTCAGAATTAGGATAACGATTCGGAATATAATTTACATAATCTTCCACCTCGGTAATTTCAGCTTCCGTATATTGAGCGTAAATAGCCGCCTCGAGCAAATCTCGGTATGTTTCCTCGGTACGAATTAAAAATTGAATATACCCCTCAATACTAACAATTTCAAAACTAAACCACTTTTGCCGTTTACCAATCCAATATTTGTCACGAACGTTAATATGCATAGCGGCGCCAGTTAAATGAGCAAAAATTTGCTCCACCGCTTTTGGTGTTTGTATAAATAATGGTGGAATATCAACCGCTAAAATAACCCATTTCCACTGGGGAATATATTTTACATCTTGTCGGTATTTTACCCACAATTCTGCTCCGGATTTAAAGAAAAAAAGACTGAGTGGTATCCAGCCAAATAAAGCAAACAAAACAATTGCCATCTCAATTGAAGACAACCCAAAAAACCACCCCCAAAAAGAAAAATCAAAAGTAATACCCGAAAATAAATCAAAGCCAGACATAAAAATTTTTAACTTGTTGCGCCACAACTAACTAATGGTGCCCTCCCGCATCAACAATTTTATAAATTCCACCATACATTATTACACAACCAAAAGATGCCCACCACCAACCGTGCCCTCCCGATACATAACCAGCAAAAAATATAACCAAAAAAATCAGGGTGGCCACAAAAGCTACTATGTGCCGTAAAAGAGTGTCATTCATCATATTAACTATTAAAATAAGCAAAATAAACTACATATAGTATACCATATTTGACCAATTTTAAAAAACCCCGAAATTTTCGGGATTTTGTGTACATTCTGGCGGGCTCTAAGCGCTCTGCCGTCGCCATTTTTCGGCTACCACCAAAAGTGGACTGGCAATAAAAATGGAGGAATAGGCGCCACTAGCCATACCAATAAGAAGTGCTAAGGCAAAATAATGAATGGTTGGTCCGCCTACAAAATACAAAGCAAAAAGCGGAAGAAGCACTGTAAGTGTGGTGTTAAGGGAACGCATCAGGGTATCGTTCAAACCATTATTAACAACTTCAGCAAAATTGTCTGCATTGTGATGCAATAAATTTTCACGAATGCGGTCATACACCACAATCGTATCATTCACCGAATACCCGAGTACTGTCAAAATTGCAATCACAAACGCTATATCAACTTCAACTCCCAAAAAATGACCCAGTGCGGCGAATATGCCCAAAGTTAAGATAACATCATGAAGCATGGCCACAACTGCCATAACACCGTATTGCCAACTTGGTACGCGACGAGAAACTCCACGAAAGGCATAAGCCAAATAGGCTATAATACCTAGACTAACCATAATAACCGACCAGACGGCGCGAGTGCGAAGTTGTTTGCTTACTGCACCGCCTATAGTTTCAAAACGACCCTCAGTCAATTTGTTGTCTTTTGTACCAAAGGTATCTTTTAACTTTTGTACCAACATTTGATGTTGTTCTTCAGTTAAAAATTCGGTACGAATAATATAATCAAGATCGCCACTTTTTTGAATAATTACATCAGGGTGACCGTCGGCCTTAAAAAATGATTGCAGAGCTTCGATACTTGGTAAATTACTATTAAAAGTGACCTCCAAAAGAGAGCCCCCAGTAAAATCAATACCCGGCTTTAAACGCCATACGGCCAGCATCGAAAGACAAACAATCATGGTAACCGAGGCAATGGTAAGCCACAACTTAGAAAACTTTATAAAAGGAATTTTCATACAGCAGTTATTTAGATGAGGTAGTATCAGAACTTGGAAGCTCCTTAAAACCTAAAAAGAGATGGTTGCCTCGTTCGTTAAAATAGGCAAACACAAGGCGCATAATAACACGGGTAACAGTAACGTTGGTAAACAAACTTACCAAAGTACCAATAGCCAACACTACCGCAAAACCCTGGATAAACCCACTACCAAACCAAATGAGTAAAACACAGCTAATAAGACCGGTCACATGGCCGTCTCGGATAGATGGCCAGGCTCGGCTAAACGATTCCTCCATAGCCGAACGAAGTAACTTGCCCATTTTTAATTCTTCTTTAAGACGTTCAAACACAAGCACATTCGCGTCCACAGCCATACCAATAGATAATATGAACCCAGCGATACCTGCCAAAGTGAGTGTAACACCAATTAATTTAAACAGGGCCAGAGTGAGGGCAGCATACACCACAAGAGAGAACACAGACAAAATACCCGGCAAACGATAATATATGATCATGAAAATCATGATAAGAATAAGACCAACAATACCGGCTTTAAAACTCTTGGCCAAAGAATCAGCACCTAGAGTGGCGTCTACACTTCGTTGACTTAACAATTCTACCGGCACCGGTAAAGCCCCAGAATTAAGACGTTGTGCCAACAATTTAGCTTCTTGGAACGAAAAACCACCGGTAATAACGGCACTGCCGCTCGTTATTGGTTCATTAACGCGCGGAACACTAATTGGCGTGCCATCCAAAAATATAGCTACCGGTTTGCCAGCGTTACGAGTAGTAATATCAGAAAATAATTTGGTGCCCTCATCATTAAATTGTAGACTCACTTGAATTTGGCCGGTACGACTATCTTCGGCCACTTCCGCTCGTTTTAATTGTTTACCGGATAAACCAGTACTCTTCCACTGAGATTTTGGCCCAACAATGTCGGTTTTTTGTTTTAATTTTATATATACGCGAGCTACTTGATATTCCACCGGATTAATTTCACTTTTTTTGTAAATAAGATGAAAACCAAATGGTGTTTCAACCGGCCCAATGATGGTCCCCGATCGCGCATCCCAAACAGCTTGCTCAAACGCTGGCACCATGGCGCCTTTTTTAAATGTGCCTAAATCCCCTTCGCGTTCCGCCGCTCCTGGTTCTGTGGAGTTAACCTTAACTAGTGCCCCAAAATTTTGAGGAGTGGCTTGTTTTTTTAATTCTTCTGCCTTACTGCGGGCTTCTGCTTTTGTCAGTGTACCGCCGCAGCCTTGTGCGCCTTGATAACAAACCAACAAATGCGAAGCTGAAACCTGTTTTTCTCCTGGGCGTTCAGCGAGCCGTTTAACGATATTGAGGCCGTCAAAACTCTTGATAACAGCCGCACTCACGTCGCCATTTTTATGTACTTTAGCCCAATTGTAAATTTCTGGGTATACTTCTTGGCTAAAAAACCCCAAATCTCCACCATTATTTTTAGTGCGCTCATCTTCAGAATACTGTGTAACAACTTCTTTAAAATCCGTGCCCTTGCGCACAGCCGCCAAAGCTTGCGCCGCCTTTTTATCAGCTGCGGTGTTAAAATCCTTCAATTGTTTTTGTTCATCGGCAGTTAAATCTCGCTCCGGCTCATTATTTTCTTCTTTGAATTCCAAAACCGGTGTTTCACCAATCATTTTAATTGCCTGATTAACATCGGTAACACCCGGAAGCTCAACGATAATTCTATAATCATCACCGACGCGTGTAGTTTGCACTAACGGCTCCGCTACCCCAAGACCACCGCGGACACGCCGTTCAATTACATCGCGTACACCTTCTACCGCACTACCGCGATCGGCTGGTGAAACCTGGGTGGTATTGGTTTGGTAAATAAGATGAGCCCCGCCCTGTAAATCAAGACCGAGGTTAAAACCTTTGCTAGGTAAACGGGGAAGCCCTAAATTGGCTTTGTTGTTTACCCAATCGATACCGCGATTAGCAAAGCTGGGTGCGGCTATAAGAAGAGAAAAAACCAACAACATAACACTTCCAGCCGCTCGCCACTTAATTTGTGAGCGAGTATAACTTTTGACCGATTTTTTTGCTTTTACTGCCATAAAGGATAACAAGATAATAGGTTGAAGTGGCGTCATCTTACCGAATAATGAAACTTTTGGCAAGTGGACAAAAAAACTCTATTATTGACAAAATACTATTTTATTGATAAAATTAACTGTCTTTACAAGATTAACATAATATACCATTTTAAACTAACCACTTTTGAAGAAAAGAACTCTTGGAATATATAAGAGATTTTTTCTTCCAAAGCGGTTTTAGGGGAAGAAATACTCCGCTTATGGGCTCTCTACAACGGACGGTCTAACCCCAGACTGTCTACACGCAAGGAGAACGCCGTGGAACACAACCGTTTCGTCGTCCTCGCCGCCCTGGCCACCCTCGTCCTCACCGCCTGCGGGACTGCCCCCTCCACCCGGGTCGATTACACGACGCCGTGGGGAGAGGCCGACGTATCCCGCTATGACGTCAGCTTCTACGAGATCGGCGACAGTGGGGCCAACCGGTGCAACAGCGCGGTCGACCCCAATCTCGTCGTGGCAAGGGGGGAGAGCTTGGCGTTACCGTTCACTTTCGAGTACTTTTACCCCCAAAATCACTGGCCACTTGGC
>CAZHNI010000019.1:0-24042 GCA_964533715.1 uncultured Gammaproteobacteria bacterium
TAGTAACCTATTAATTATATCCTATGTCGCATTTTTAATTAGAATACTACGGGATTAAAGTTGTTAATTTTTGGGTTAATTGTAGGTAAAATCAATTGTTTTCTAACATATAGAATAATTTTATTTATCCCCAGTGGCTGTACAGTTTAAAATGTGCTATACTATACATGCAATACGTTTGTACAACAAAGCGTTGGTTTGCTTGTTTTTTGGGATTTAAATTAGCCTAACTCACATGGTTTCCATCTTCCGATCAATAAAAAATCTTTACGGGAAGGATGGACGAAGAAGTAAACTCTTGGTAACAGGAGTGCTTTTGGTTATTATTGCGTTTCTTTTTATCCCTAATCATTTAGCTTTGGCTGGAAATGATATTGGTCAATTGGTAGAACCAAGCTGGTGGATGCAACTTCTCGCTGGTATTTTGCTTCAAATAGCTTCTTTGTTTTTAAAAATTTCATTATTTTTTCTCACGTTTATCATTGAGCTTGCCAGTTATAATGGCTACCTTGATGCGCCAGCCGTAACCATTGGTTGGGTTATGGTGCGTGATATTACTAACATGTTTTTTGTAGTAATGCTACTCCTCATTGCGTTTGGCACTATTTTGGGGATTGAGCAATACGAATGGAAAAAATTAATTGTTAAATTTGTTTTGGCAGCGGTTTTGGTTAATTTCAGTCGTCTTATTTGTGGAGTATTTATTGACTTATCACAAGTTGTAATGAGTACCTTTGTAAACGGTATTGTGGCAACCGCCGGTGGCAATGTTATAGCCATGTTTAATTTAGATAAAATTACGAGTATAGCGCGTGATGCGAACCCAGAGCATTTGGATGCTGGACTGTTTACCGCCACGATTGCTTCGGTGGTTTTTGCTGGTATGGTAATGATGACGCTCGGTGTTTTTATTACCATGCTCGCGGCGCGCGTTATTCGGCTTTGGATTTTAATTGTACTTTCACCACTAGCTTTTGTTTTAGATGTTATTCCACTAACTCAAAAATTTGCCGGGCAATGGTGGACGGAAATTGGCGACGATTTGGTAACCGGGCCGGTGCTATTGTTCTTTATTTGGCTTTCGTTTGTTTCGCTTGGTAGCGGTGATATTAATACGCACTTAGCGGCCAATGCTGATATTCCAGAAAGCAGTAAAATTCGGGAAGGAACAGTTTTGGCTTCGGGGGCAGACTCAATAGGAGTACAAGAAGGTCAAAGTGCCGGAATTGGTGCGGCCATGACATGGACGCGTATGGCCAATTTTGCCATTGCGGTTGGTATGCTTTTTGCCGGCGCGCGAGTAGCTTCCACTATCGGTGGTTCATCTGGCTCCGCTCTTACTAAGGTTGGTGAATTTGGCAAGAAGGTTGCTACCATTGCCACTGGGTACGCCGCCGGTCGTTGGTTATATGAAAGTGGTAAATCTGGTGCTAAAACTGTTGGCAAAGCAGCGGGCTGGGGTCTTTATCATGGCTCGGGTGCAGCAAGCGCGGTAAATCGTACCAAGAATTGGGGCATTCGTCAGTGGGAGGGTTTTCAGGCGTGGCGGCATGCTACGGGTGGTAAAACCATGCAAGAAGAGGAATATATTGATGAAAAAACTGGCGAAAAAAAATACCAGGCCAAAAGATATACCAAAGCAGATGAGGCGGCCGGGCTTGGTAAGGCAGGAGACATTGTTTATAAAGATGTTAAACTTGGAGCGATTCAAAAGTTTTTTCAGAAACGCATTCTTAAAGACATAGCCAGTGAGAAAAAATTAGAGAAAACAAAAAAATTTGCTGAAACCAGAAAAGAAAGTTTAACTAAGGATATTAAAGGTGTGCCAACGTCTTTTTTCATGAAACCATATGAACAAATTGACGCTTTGGATCGTTTTGAAAAGGGTAAATTGGAAGAAAAAGAAGCGCGTTCGGCAGCCAAAACAAAAGAATTCGGCGGCCTAGGCAAATTGGTAGAATCTCAGACTGCTCGCAAACAGTTTGTGGGTACTAAGTTAATGCCGCCCAAGAAAGATGAGGAAGGGAAAGAAGCAACGACTGCTGAGGAAGTAGCCGCACATAGTGTGCGAGCCGATAGGATAAGCAAACTTCAGGAAAATGTTGAGTTAAAATTACGCACAAAAATTTTGTCAGCTAAAGGCGGCGTTGAAGCAAAAAAATTAGGAGAAGCGCAGGCTGCCGCTGAGACATCGCACGAACTCGCTCAGGGTGTGGAGGAATCGGCTCGGTCGAAAGCATTGCAACATGAGCTAGAAGAATCGGAGCATGAATTACAACAAATTGAAGAATCTCCAGAAATGATGGAGTTATTTGCCAAATTAAAAGAGGCAGCAGCAGGGGCTGATGATAAAACAGCTTCAGAAGAAAGCAGAAAGAAAGCTGATGAAACAGCCAAAGGATTGATGAAAGATATAAACAAATTGCGCGTTACCATGATTAATAATATGGCCAAAGAGGGCAAGCTTTTAGCCTGGCAGGCCATGCGCGCTCAAGCGGAACGTGAACATCAGGCGCTCTTTTTCCGTGGGTTTAGACAGAAAATGATAGATGATGCTGGGCAGCGCCATATTTGGGATGCGCAAGGAATTCCGACACCAAATAATGCGCAGCGCGAAATTATTGAAAGTTTAACTAAAAATTTCCATGACATGAACTATGAGCAGGGAGTAGCGGCGTTTGAGAGTCATATGGCTAATATAGCAGATAAGCGTGCGGCCGGCACCCCGCTTGATTTTCAAGATAGAGCGGTGAGTATGGTGCTTCATAAGATTTTGTTTAATGGTTCTTGGATTGATGATGGTATAATTCCAGTTGATGAACAAGAAAAACGTCAGGAACATGCTCGTAAGTTAGCACTTTCGTATGATTTTTCAGGTAATCAAGTAACTGGAAATGAAGCTGCAGAAGAACTTAAGGGACAAATACAAAAATTGTCTCGTCCCCTACAATCTGTTCCGCTTACCCAGAATCAGGCTAGTAGCTTTGCTCGGGTATTTAAGGCTGGTTTGGGCGATAGCGCTAAAACTCAATTAGAAGATTTTCTTAGAACCGGTAGCGAGGAAACGCGTCAGAATTTGCTCCGAACTATGAAAGCAAACTTAGCAGAAATGGCTAAATTAGGCGATACTGTTTTGCTTGATGTATTTAAAAAGATGAGTATTTCTCAAGGTGATGTGGCAGGCGTGCTAAAACACATAGTTCATCCAGATTCTAGACAGGCAATACTGGGGATGCTTAGTTAAAAAATAATAAATAATCTTGTTACCAATTTAATATTATTGTATGACAGATAATGCACACGCAGGAGGACATGCTAGCGAACAAAGGGCAGTAAGTGGTGGGCATGGTGATAAACCTGGCGCACCAGCCGAGGTGGCTGGCCATGGGCACGATAAAAAAGCGCACGCGGAAGGGCATGGTCATGAGCATGGTACGGAAAAAGTTTTACGCGAACGTTTGCTGCAAGAAGGAGCGTTTGGTTGGCGTAATTCTACGTCCTATTTGGATAAAGTACAGGATGTAAGTTTACTTTTAGCTTCGGCCTATGATTATGAATTTGTGGCCCGCCACCACGTGGTGAGAGATCTGATGGAAATGAATTTTGTTGATATTAAAGGAAGGGCAAAATCTGTTTCTCGTCGTCAGTTGTATGCGGCCTTAGAACGAGGTGATGAGCAAATTTTACTTGATGAAGTAGACGATCAAGGTGACCCTACTGGTAAAAAAATTGATTTGTATAAAGAAGTACATCTGAGGCGTCTTAAAGAGGCCAACGCTCTTTTTCCATATGGAGTGAGGATGAAAGAAAGCGAATTAGTTGAAAAGTTTTATAATAATCAACCTTTAATAATTTACGATGTTAAGCGCAGTCGAGATAATAAACCGCTTCTTGATAAGAATGGCCAACAAATACCAAAGATAGTTGATTTGTGGGATGAGGTGCCTTCTTTTCGTTTGAGTCCGGAGGAATTTAGGGAATACGTGGCTACGGCCAAAAAAAATCAAGCTCAATTACAGATTTTGAGTACACTACGTGATGATGCTATTACCAAACACCATTCAGAAAACGCCGGTCATGCGCAGTTTGTGGAGGTGGAATACGGAAACTATATGTATATGCCAGTGTCGCCTATGGAGGCGGCCAATTATGTGCGAGCAGATGTGCGCAAAGTGCCGCCGGGTAATAGAGCAGATGGCCATGTGCATGAAATAGGTTGGTATGAAGAAAATACTTCTGCTGTAGTTAAATTTGAGGCAGCGGCAGTTGGTATGTGGCGTGGTGACATCACGGGCACGCGTATGTTTGAAAAGACTAACTTTCGTATGGCCCAGAATAGTATTGCTTTGGCTTCGGGTGAAAAATTTTTTGCGGATAATGTTAACAAAGTTTTCCATTTTGGTCGCGCTACCAAAACTGGAGCGCCAGGCAAAATTTATGAAGCCATGCGTCATCATTATGATAGAGCCATGACGGAGGTGCGTGGTTATGGAATTACTGACCAGGAAATTGGTGATAAAATTGTTACCGATGTTATAGGGGTAAGATTTGCCGCGGCCCCGCTTGATTGGTTAATGTGTTTTGCCAAATCTACCAATATGTACACAGCGGAGGAAGTGGTTTCGAAAAATTTTTTTAGTGATTCTAATCAGGGTGGCAAGCCGGTATTTAAATTTGATGCTAAATTTCCAGCCAATGGGCCTAAAGTTTTTGAAAGTGGTACTCGGGTGCCAGATGAAATGGGAGACAATGTTGATTATGGGGAAATTGAGATACGAGGGGTGAACGCCTTGGCAATTTATATACAATGGCGTATTAAGCGTGGTGAAATACCGGGGATTGATTCATCGGTTACTCTTAACGTAAAACCGCAAACTAAAGAACAAGAAGAAGCAGATAAAAAAGAAGCCGAAAAGCCCGCTGTTGAAGCAAAATCAGCTGAGCCACTTACTGAGAAAAAGTTAGGACAATGGGTTGGGGTAGTAAGAGGAATATTTGGGGAGCAAGCCTTTGATTATGTAAATTTTAAGATGGGCGACGGCGCTACAATAAGTGAAATTATTATTAAAAATGACGCAGGCGCGGATGTAAAATATGCAATTGATACTGAAAATAAACTGCGCGATTTTATAGTAATGAGACTGCGGGCAGCAGGTGCAGACATACAACGAGAGGTGGCGGAACTTACTAACCACACTGGTATAGAGGAAGGGGCCGCGGCTTTGCTTAAACTTTTTATGGATTTGGGATCACCAAATTTAAGTCGTATTCGCGCCAATCTTACACCGCGAAAGAGAAGAAATTAATTTGTTATGATAGACGAACAAACAGCTAAACAAAAATTAGAAGCGTTGATAACCAGCGGGGTGGTGCCATTAGCAAAACAAGCAATTATACGAGAACACCTTAAGCATTGCTCACTTGCGGGTGTTCGTTTGTTGTGCGCTGTCGCCTTGCCGGAATCATTTTTCCCAGCCTCTAAAAATGTTCCGGCCGGGTGGTTGCAGTGGTTTGAGGGTTTGGTAGAAGGGGTTCGCCCTAGTGTTCCCGCATCGGTTACGCCGTTTTTTGATAAAGAAATTTATGAATTAATTAAAACTATTGATGATTTAAAAGATGAAGTTTTGCGTCAGAGACTTTTGTTTTCCATGACTTTGTATTTAGAAGGTGACCACCCAGAAGAAGCACGAGCACTCTTTGACCAGTTGGAGTTAGTAACGGATACGAGTATTAAATTTTTAGAATTATCTTCCTTAGAGCAACAACTTTTTAGGCAGATATATGTATTATTAGCGATGGTTTATTTTGATATTTTAACCGAAGAAAGCAAACAATATTTTTTGAAAAGCGAATTAGTAGTAAGAGCGTTGGCTTTTGGTTTTGAATTAAGCGATACGGCCGCTAAATATATTCGTTCGTATTTGATGATAGATCAACGTCGTCAGTTTAGTTTGGATTGGGCAGCCTCTATACGCACTAACAATGTTTTATTGGGCAACGCTCCGGATGGAAATCAGATGATGTTGGGTTTGTGGCCGGAGCTTTTTAGGCCGCTGTTTGATACTAGTAGCACAACTGCTGATTTGGCAAATGCGCTTGACAAGTCTTCGGAGTTGGCAAACCAAGAACCAACGGTAAAAATAATTGTTAAAGAAGTAGTGTTGTTCTATTATTCTTTGGTAACTGGAGAATTTATATTTGATGCCGATGGACGTGAGCCGGTAGAGGCGTTAGCCAGAGAAATGGAAGCAAAAGAAAGTAAAAGTGTGGCTAAACCAAAAACGGCAGTTAAATCGGTTTTAATTTTGAACCAAACTTTAGAAAAAGAATTGCAAGCGCAGAAAAATCGTCTGGGAGCTTGGTTAAAGAGCGCCACAACACAGGAAATGATTGCGCGTTGGTTAAAAGAGTTTAAAGACCAAAAAATAGCTAGGCGCGAGTTGCGCAAGCTTTTGCAATCGGCAGCACCAAGTTTGGTCGATCAAGACGAAATAGTAGAAGCCTTAAGTGAGTTGGATGCTTTTTTGGAGAACAATGGTTTGTCTGTGCCTGGCGGTACATTTATATTTTTTAACGAAGCTGACGGAAATTTTTATTGGCAAGACTAAAAGATTATGACCGACATCTTTTTTCCCAACCTCTATTACTTTTGTTCTCGTTCACAGCGAGAAATTAAAGATAATTTACAGGAAATTTTGCGTATTAAAGACGATTTGCTTGCTTTAAGCAACCCGAGTATTACCCGTCTGTTAAAATACATTGACCCTATTTTATCGCGAGTTCGTTTTAATACCTCAGGCAATTTAGAAAACCCTGCCGATGTTGCCATTAAATTTTTGGAACCAGAAGTTTTACAACAATTTGTTTCTGATCCGACCGATGTTGCGGCTCGTAATGCGTTGGCCGAACAAGTACTCCTCGTTTCGGCAGGACTTGGTGTCCTGCCGGATACAGAACCATATTCGGTTGATGAGCTTAACGCAATTGATGACGGTGAATTGTCATATTACAACGAAGCAACCTTTGTTTATACATGGAGTGCGGTGGCCTCCAGCCCCCAAAATCATACGGAATACGGTGGGCTTATTATTTCTCAATTGACGATTCGGCGGGATGTACCGGTTAATCGCGAAGAGCATGATTGGCGGAGCGCTTTTTTATGGGCGGCGACAGTGCGCGCCGCGTGGGCACTCTTTCCTTTTTTGGATTCTGAGTTCCAGGTGCTTCTTTTACAATATTTTTTCTATCAAGGTTTTGCTGTAGGTGCGCCAGTAAAAAATCAGTTAATTGCGGCGGTTAAGAACGCATCGCCAACCACCGGCATTTCTTCAAACCTTATACTCGATTCAATTGACGAGAATAAAGAAATTATTCCTTTGCAAATTGATCGAGGAATGGGAAAAACAGCTGGTGAATTAATTAAAAATTATTTAGCGCATGGTGGTAGTTTGGTAGAGGGCGGGTTTGTGTTGGAGCAATTTATAGGCGAGCTTTATAGCGGACAAATGGGGCGGGATGCATACGCAGGGTGGCTACGAGAAATGTTTTCTACTATATTTTATTTTCAAACATTAAAAAAATAGTTAATTAATGTGAAATGGCAGAGCCACCCGTTTCGTAAAAATATGTTATCCTCAAAATCAACTATTTTAGTAAAAAAGGCCGATGGTACTAGTGTGCGCATGACGCTTGATGAGGTGCGTCAACTTAAGGCTCGTTTTAAAAAACCCAGCGCCAGTCTTCCTTCAAAACAATCTGTTCAGGCAGATGAGGTAGATAAAACGAAAGAAACTACAAATAATAATTCAAAAGCAACCCCTCGTCGCAAAAGAATTGGTTTTATTGATTTAGAGCCTAAACCCATACCTGGTGATGATTTTAGCTCGCCACTTGAAGAGGAAGCGCCTGCAGTTCACCCTGCCTTAACCAAAACAAGTGCTACACGAGATAGAGACCTTGACCAGATATTTAAAAAAATTTCTTTTTCCATACCCTCCGGCCAATTGGATCGGGCGCGAACAATTGTGCAATTATTCTTAAAAGATATACGTTCGGAAGATGAGGCCCGTGAGGCTCTTATACGATCTGAGCGTGAAGGCGGTGCTGGGCTTCAAATTGTTCAAGCTCAACGCATTATTGATCTCGCTAAACCACTGCGTGTCAGCAATATTTCGTCAGTTGCCGATGTGCCAGCCGTTATTAACGGGTCTTCACTTCCTACCACCACCGCTCCGTATAATTCTTTTGTCCATGAGCGTTTTCCAAAATCGGTTGTAACAAATGACCAAATTTCTGGGTGGCGGGAGTCTCAGGGCACGTTACAACAGAAAAGTACGGTTCCATCCTCATCACGCGGTTCGTCGGTTTATCCTTTGTTTTCTCTATCTCCGGAGCCAGCGGTTCGTGCCCAAATGCATGATATTAAGCCTGTGCGCCAAACCATGAGTCCGACCGATGAAATTTCTGCTATAACATTGACTGACTTTCGACGTTTGGCAAATACTCCCGAAGAAGCCGCTCTTCGTTTAAAACAGAAGTTTGTTAATCTTAAAGACGAATCGATTGTACTCTATCTCAAGGGACTTGAGGCGTGGCGAGAAAGCCCGCTATATACCACTTATGTGCTTATGGTGCTTGAGTATCTAGCACGTGGACAAAAACTAACTACAGCCACTATTGATAGGAATGTTTTACAACATAAAGAATTGTTGGCTTTGGTAGCAATGGAAAAAGAACTTTATATGGTATAATATTATGGATCAATTTACGGTGCCACAATTTATTGACGTTGAAGATAAAATTTTTGGGCCGGTCACTACCCGCCAATTTATTATTTTATTGGTGGCCTCGCTCATGGTTTTTATTGCCTTTAAATTGGCCGATACAACATTATTTATTTTTTTGTTGGCGCTTATTGGTGGGTTTGCAATTATTTTGGCCTTTGTCAAAATAAATGGCCAAGCCTTTCATTATTTTATTCTCAATATTTTTCAAACTGCGCGGCGCCCCAGCCGGCGCGTATGGAACAAACAGTACACCAGAGCGGAGCTAAATGAATTGCGTCGTTCTCAGGAGGTTGAAGTTGAAGAGAAAGTAGCCCCTGTTAAAAAAGTTTCGTATAATCGTATTCGTGATTTAACTCTTCTTGTTAATACCGGTGGGTATTATAAGCCGGAAGTTTAGTGCACTATGAAAAACAAAAAAGCTATTAGCAAGAAAAAAAGAACAATTCCCAGTCAGTATCATTTACCAATTGCAGAAATAAAAAATGATACAGTTGTAATGAAAGACGGTACACTCCGCGCGGTCCTTATGGTATCGAGTATTAATTTTGCTCTTAAAAATGAAGATGAACAAAATGCCATTGTTTCGGCGTATGTTTCTTTTCTTAACTCTCTCGACCATCCACTTCAGGTGGTTATACAGTCGCGTAAACTACAAATTAAACCTTATATAAATAAACTAATTGTTAAAGAACGCGAACAAAATAATGAGTTACTACGTACCCAAATTGCGGATTATCGTTCATTTGTTACCCAGCTAGTGGAGCTTGGAGAAATAATGAGTAAACAATTTTATGTAGTGGTTCCCTATGATCCGTTGTCTAACAAAAATAAAAATTTTTGGTCGCGACTCAGTGAAGTTTTGCATCCGGCTGTAACGGTTAAATTAAAAGGGGAGCGTTTTTTGAAACGTAAATATGATTTGGATATGCGCGTACGTCAAGTGGAGTCCGGCCTTGCGAGCATGAGTTTGACGGTTGTTAGGCTTGATACACAATCTCTTATCGAAGTTTTTTATTCAACCTATAACCCCGATATAGCTTTGTCGGAAGCGTTGCCACCACTTGATGAAATGCAGGTGGAGAATGTTTAATTCTAATATGGCTTTTAAACCAACCGGATTATCTAAACAGGCCGCCGAGCGTCAAGGAATTTTTAAACGCACCGATACTGGCGTTGCTTCGGAGGCGGCGCAAGAACTTTCTACGCTGGAAGAAGAGCGCATATATCGTGAAGGCGTAGTAAGTATTCGTGATTTAGTAGCGCCGGCCGCGTTTAACGTTGAATCCCGCTACATTCAACTTGGCGCCATCTTTTGTCGCACTATTTTTCTTGTTTCATATCCACGCTATATTTCTATCGGGTGGAGTTCACCGGTTATTAACTTGTCCATGACCATGGATATTGGGATGTTTTTTTACCCCGTTAAAGCCGCTATTATACTTAAACAACTTAAAAATAAAGTCGGTGCTTTGGAGGCGCAAATAAACGCCGACGCGGAAAAAGGCGCTCCGCGCGATCCGATTCGTGAAACGGCACTCCGCGATATTGAACAACTCCGCGATAATTTAACACAGGGCACAGAACATTTTTTTCAATTCGCTTTTTACGTTACTATTTATTCCGATAGTTTGGAAAAGTTAAACCAAATATCGGAAGATGTAGAAAGTATTTTTGGATCAAAACTTATTACCAGCCGTAAAGTTTTATTTCAAGGCGAACAGGGTTTCAATTCGACCCTACCGTTATGCAATGACGAACTCGTAATTGCCTTTAACATGAACTCCAGCCCCATTGCGGCTTCGTTTCCTTTTATTTCCGCGGAACTTACCTCCGATGACGGAATCTTATACGGCATTAATCGTCATAATAACAGCCTTATTTTGTTTGATAGATTTTCACTCCAAAATGCCAATATGGTAGTGTTTGCCACTTCTGGCGCGGGTAAAAGTTATACTATTAAGCTCGAAATTTTACGTAGCATGATGATGGGAATAGATGTGATTGTTATTGACCCGGAAATGGAATACAAACATCTGTGTGATGCGGTGGGTGGCACATACATTAATATTTCACTTTCATCCGAAAGCAAAGTTAATCCGTTTGATCTCCCACGTCCCGTTGGTCAAGAAACTTCGGTAGATGACATTATCCGTGGGGCGGTTATTACCGTTAAGGGGCTTCTTCGTATAATGTTTACTGGGCTTACTACTATTCAGGATTCGTTAATTGATAGGGCCCTTATTGAAACATACGCTAAAAAAGATATTACCTCCGACGCGGATCTTTCCGCTGTACAGGCACCAATTATGCAGGATTTACAAGAAATTTTGGAAGGCATGGAGGGTTCTGATGAATTGGTTTTGAAATTAAAAAAATATACCGAAGGTACGTTTGCCGGGCTCTTTAACGCTCCGACCAATGTTGATATTCGCAATCAACTGGTGGTATTTAGTGTGCGTGATTTGGAGGATGAACTGCGTCCGCTTGCGATTTACGCAATTGTTAACTATATTTGGAATGTAGTTCGTTCTGAGCGTAAGCGGCGCATTTTGGTGATTGATGAAGCGTGGTGGCTTATGCAATACGAAGACAGTGCCAAATTTATGTTTGCTTTGGTTAAACGTTGCCGTAAATATTATTTAGGAGTTACTACTATTACTCAAGATGTGAATGATTTTCTGCGCTCCCAATATGGACAGGCGATTGTCAACAATTCGGCTCTTCAACTCCTCATGAAACAATCTCCGGCGGCGATAGATTTGGTACAAAAAGTATTTTTGTTAACTGACAGTGAAAAATATTTATTGCTCGAAAGTGCGGTCGGGGAGGGAATATTTTTTGCCGGCAATAAACATGCCGCCATTAAGGTAGTGGCCTCGTATACCGAGGACCAACTGGTAACTACTAATCCCGAGCAGTTACTCCAGATTGAGAAATCGAAAAAGGAATTTGCCGAGCAGGGTCAGTAAATTGTTAAAACACAAGAGTGTAAAAATAATTTTGATATTATTGCGTGTCGTTTGTTTTGATACTTTCATGTTTTAATGAATTTTGTATGTCATTACGTGCTCGTATTTTTATTATCATTAGCGTGACTGTTTTAGTTATATTGGCAATTAGTTTGGTGCTTTTGCTTCGTTCTCGTAAAATGGCAACAACCCCGGCATCCCAAAATTCTTCTGGCGGAGCAACACTCCCAGAATCCAGCGGCGGCGGCAACTCTTCTTTACCAACAGTGCCAAGCGTTACCACACCTATTCCAAATACCCCACGCCCTATTACCACAAATCCGGTTGAGGTGGAACAGGCCGGAGTAGCCAATTTAGCGAAAGTTTTTGTGGAGCGATTCAATTCTTATTCAACAGACAGTAATTGGCAAAATGTTCGTGAAATTGAATCACTGGTTACGCAGACACTCTGGAAGCGTTTGAGTAGTCGCATTGGATCGTCTCAAACAGGTAATTTTGTTGGTGTTACCACTAACGTACTAACGTCTGTTATATCTAACTGGCAAGACACCAAAGCGGCCGTGGCCGTTCAAGTTGTAAAGACCACCGATACCAACGGAACGCAAACCCGTGAACATCAAAATGGTACAATAAATTTGGTTAAAATTGGAAAAAATTGGCTTGTGGATAGCTTTGTTTGGGCCAAGTAGTGCTTCTAAAGTCGTGGGCCAATTTGAGCGGTTGGTTGTTTTTGGCATATGAAAAATATAATTAAGTTCTGTAAAGATATTTTGTTTCCTATTTTTTGTGTTGTGTGCCAGCGAGAAGGCAGTTGGTGGTGCGCTGAATGTCGGAAAAAAGACATTAGCGTAAGTTTGGTAGAGCGGTGTCCGGTATGTGGAGGAGAAAGCAAAAACGGCAGCGTGTGTTCTGGGTGCACCAGGGGATCAACCGTACATAGCATAATTTCGCTGGCTTCGTATTCTGAAAAAACTCCATTAGCTAAACTTATCACAATTTTTAAATACCATCACGGGCACGATATTCGGCAGGTTTGGCTGGGGCTACTTGAGGATTATACGGTTAAACTTTCTACTATTTTTTTGGCTAATTCAGTTATAATTCCGGTGCCGCTCTTTTCTCTTCGAGAGCGTGAGCGCGGATACAATCAAGCGGTATATATCGCGGAGGCGTTTGGTAAAGCTCTGGGCCGCTCCGTTGTTAGTAGTTCTCTAAAAAGAATTCGCCCAACCAAACAGCAGGCAAAGCTTGCTCGGGCAGAGCGGTTTGAAAATGTTGCTGGGGCGTTTATTTGGGATAGTAAAAATAACCCCCCAGCGTCTATTATTTTAGTGGATGATGTATTTACAACTGGCGCCACCATGCAAGAGTGCGCGCGTGTTCTTAAAGATGCTGGCGCCGGAGAGGTTTGTGGGTTTACCTTGGCGCGAGATTAAGATTAATTGGTCGGATTCTTGCGGTTGACTGTTTTTGTTGTTTTTGTTACCATAGGTAGCGTTTTTTGATGGCCAGTCCTTCGCTCGTTTTCCACGAGCTTCGGACTATAAATTTGGTTTGGGGGGTTATGTATTTTGTTTATATTTTAAGGAGCAAAAAAGATGATAGTCTATATACTGGTTTAACTACAAATATTAAAAGAAGAATGTGGGAGCATAATGAAGGTTTGTCTCACTATACCAAAAATAAGAGACCGTGAGTTCTTATTTGGTGTGGAGTGTTTGTAAAACAGCATGTCGCAGGTTTGTTTGAGAAGTATTTAAAAACAGCATCTGGAATAGCGTTTTTAAGGAAACGTTTAATTGTACACGAAAACAAAATTTACAGTCCGTAGCTTTGAAAAGCGGAGGACTGTGATGGAGAGATGGCCGAGTGGTTTAAGGCAGCAGTTTACTAAACTGCCGGGCTCGCAAGGGCCTCTAGAGTTCGAATCTCTATCTCTCCGCCTTCGTTTCGTCGAAGCCCAGAGGTCGTAGGCGAGTAAGTCGAATGAGAAAAAAGCTAAATAGCTTTATTTAACCATTTTGTCCTTTTAAAATATATGAATAAAAAAATTATTATTTTTATATTTTTATCTATAGTTATTAGTTTTACTGTTTTATATTTTTATAAAGATAAAGGGTTATTATATGGAAAAATTATTTTATATAATGGAAATTGCATGCCAGGAGCCAGTGGCTGCAAAACCTCTTCTGTTTCTAGGACAATTTATATAAGAGAACCTGTTTTAATGGGGGCGATGGAAGCGACACATTTAAAAGAAAAAAATAATTTAGTTAAACAAATAAAATCAGATGATGATGGTAAGTATAAAATTGTATTACCGGTTGGAACGTATAGTGTTTTTGTAGAAGACGGCGATAAAGAGTATTGTAATTTATTTGGTGATCAGGGAAAAGTTTGCCAAGTTGTGGTTAAGAATGGGATAGTTAAATATAATATTGAAATTGATCATGCAGTTTGGTAAAATTTAATTAAATACAAAGAAAATTTGTTTCATTTTTAGTTTTTGGTGTCTGGAGAGGTGACTTACCTGCGGCGAAAAGCGCCTGGCCATGGACGCCAATTCTTAAAAAATGGAGAGGTGTCAGAGTGGTCGATTGTGCAGCTTTGCTAAAGCTGTGTACCGCAAGGTACCGTGGGTTCGAATCCCACCCTCTCCGCAGATCGCGACAAAGTGAGTTTAACTGCTCACTTTTTTGCTTTGTTAAGGGTTTTTTATTCAGTTCGAACCGCAAATATTTTGCTTCAAGAGGTTTTATCTGCTCCTTCACCGGAATCAGCCATTTATACGGTGTAATCAATAGTTTTCTGTCTTTTAATTGCTGGTTCGAACCAATCTGCAACAGCACGTCTCTCCGGTCTTTGTTAGAACCTTTTTTAAAGTTAATTCGTGCTTTGGTTGCATAAGATATTTTTTCAATCGCCTCGTCAAAGCTGCTGCCGTTTTTCTTCACATCAGCAATTTTTTGTGACAGGCGCATGATCTCTTTTTCGTAGTCGTTGCGTTGGGTAGTAAATTCTTCATCAGGGATTAATCCCTTACAGCTTAATTTCGTTAGCTGTATTTTTTCCAGTTTCAACTTCTCAATACCTTTCTCAAGATTGGTTAATATATTCTTACTCTGGTCAGGGTTATTTTTCTTATCATCCTCGGCAATTTGAAAGAATAGCTTTTTAAAGTCCTCTTGGAGTTCGTAATTGGCGAGTTCAGCGTCTATCTGTTTCTCCAGCTCCTTTACCTCAACGGCAGGCTGTAAACACCTGTAGGAGGCCTTTCTATGCGAACAGCGGTAGTAAGTATACTCGGCTGGTTTGCCGGTCGTCTTAATAGTCTTCTGTTTTTTGTCGGCGGATACTTGGCAATCGCATTCAGCACAGCGGATAATGCCGGTGTAAGCAAAATCATTTTTCTTGTTTCGTGGTTTGCCTTTTCTACCAAGCAAAAATTGTATCCGATCAAATTCCTCTAAAGTTATCATGGCCTTGTGTTTACCTTCTTTCTGTTTGCCGTTGTATTCAATGATTCCGGCGTAGAATAAATTGGTAAACATTCGGTACAGTGAACTTCGAGACAATTTACCGCTTTTGTTTCGCTTGGTCGTCTTATGCTTAAAATCCCATTCGTTATTAACCTTATCCAAGATCTCCGGAACAGAATAACTACCCGAAAGCATGAGATCAAAAATCTTACGCATTATCTTAAACCGCTCCTCGTCTACCTCAATCGTGCTATAGCCGTTCTGCCGTACGTTCATATATCCATTGGGGCACATATTGGCTTGCCAGCCCATTTCAAATTTCTTCTCTAAACCACGTCGTACATCCTTGCCTAGCTTTGACGAAAAGTATTGCGATTGACTCAACGCCATTTGTAACATCATGATTCCTTCGGGGGAGTTGTCGAAATTATACGAGCCGAATTTAAGATCAGCAATTATACCAGTGCGTACCATGTAAGTGATAACCGAGGCGTCAATTTCGTTGCGAGATAGTCTATCTGGATGCCAGGCAATTATGCCGTTCGCTTCGCCTTTCTCAATCCGCTTAATCATGCTTTTAAACACTGGTCGAGCGCCCGGAGTAAAGGCCGAGTGCTTTTCTTCCAGAACCTCGACAATATCCAAATGCGGAAACAGCTCACGCACTTTATCTTTTTGGCTCTCAATAGAGAGTGCCTGCCGTTCTTCGCCCTCGCTGGATTTACGGACGTAGGCAAAGTATTTGTTTGGGTTTTTGGCTGTCATAAAAATTTGTTAAATTCTCAGGCTGTAAGCACCTTACTTTTTAAAATGCTCATAACACGAGCCGCCAGTTGGGAGCGTTGTGACGGTTCAACTGGCGGGTAGGAAACCATAAATTGTACAGCGCGTCAATCGGGGCTTCTCGCCATAAATTCTTGTAAGTCTTTGTTGGTAAGTGGTCTATACACAATTTCGTTTAAGTTGACCATAGCAATACATTGTTTAAGTGCCTCATCGAGGCTAATATCTTCGTTAAATACTTTCTTGTACAATCTCTGGAACTCCACAACGTGGTGTTCCTTAACTTGCATAACCGCTAGCCATTCCCAGTTACCGGCATTTCTTCTTTTAAAGAATACGCCGCGTAATTTACCTCGCCAGTGTATTCACTGGAAAATGTTTTTTCAAAGACCGGTGTGCTCGACTGGACATACCGCTCGAAAAAACGCAGGGCTTTATCTCCTGTTAACTCAATGGGTCTTTGTAATGAACGGGAACAAAAGAACTTCTTTTTACCGAACATTCTTTTGTCGAACATATCTTTCGAGAGGTATTTGCAAAAATACGCTCCCAGATTGGTTACTTGCTGCACTGGCACAATCTTCACAAAGCCGTTCCGCCACCACTTCACCGCAAACTTACGCTCCCAGGCAAAGACGGCTTCTTTGCTTGTGTCCTTGGGGCCGAAATTACAGAGTAGATGGTAGTGGACTGATCCGCCTTCGGGTTTTAGTTCGCCAGTACGGAAATTTCTATCACCTTGGAACTCATTAACGCAGATGTACTGAAAGCCAGGGAAGGCTTTCGTCATGCGCATGATGAAGAGATGAAAGAGGTGATTGGCTTTTTCCAATGTTGGCATGGAAAAACCAAACGTAAGGGTCAGAAACTGGTTTAGATGTGGGTTGGCGTTTACCAATCGTCTAATGGCGGTTCTCGTGCGACAGATCGAAAACTTCGTTTTCTGCTGTTGCTCCTTTTTCGCCTCGGCCTGCTCTCTGTGCAATTTTTCCTTCTCTTCCTCGCAACCCCACTCCTCGACAATCTCTGCCCACTCTTCGGGACTTAGCTCATTTTTCTCCTCAATGCCAGTGCTCTCAATTTCTTCACGAGCTTTGCGTCTGCGCCGCTCATAACCTTTTAGAATCTTTTTATCTTTGTAACGATATATTTCAACGTCTCTTCCTGAGATAATCAACTTGAAGTCATACAATTCAATCATGACTAAAAATTTGTATTAAGAATTAACTATCAGGAAGCCTAAAAGTAGACCCCTGAATTCCTGCAAATGTGTGCATATAATCCAGTTATAACGTGTACACATTTTTATTCGTCATCTCGCTACAACTAATCACCGAGACAGTGATTGAGCGATTGACGAACGAGTGAGTGAATTGTGGTGAGAGCGGAAGCGATTGTGGCCGGCGATTGGTATGCTCCGCTACGCCGGCAACGTGATTGAGCTACTAAGACGGGTCAGACGAATTAGTGGCTCTATATAAGCTCTCTGGAGTAAAAATACATGGCATACACGCCAAAAATATACAGTAGTAATAGCTTTAGTTGGTTTTGAATCCTGTCTTGGGCTGGCAGCCAGTTTTTCGGCAGGGGCAATCCGCCGAAAAACTGATCTGCACAGCCACCAAGAAACAGGAGTATTCAAAAACAAAACTAAGAGGCTGGTAAAACTAATCTTGAGAGTATTCAGGCAAAAAAATACCCCATGACAGTTAAACTGCCAATGGGGCGTAAGTATTTTGAGAAAATAAAACGTCCCATTGGTGTGGGACGCGAACTTTCCCTGGGAGCGTTAGGCTCAAAAATAGGATCCGAGCTGTTGCGATAAAAATATGTACATCAGATCACTGCTACTATATGTCAGTTTCGGGAGAGTGTCAAAGGCGTGGTGGGGATAAGTCGTTTTTTGTTGACTTTTAGGTGCAATAAGATTAAACTAACGGTCAATATCAAGTTATTTCAGACATATATGCAAAAATATCATCGTCCAGGTGAACAGGCTTTTACAAGACAAGAAATTGCGAATAGCGGTATTGATGCTGAACCAGTATCAAAAGAAGAATTGGAAACACACGAGGGGCTGAGAAAGTTCTTTTTAGAAATAAGCGATATTTTGAACCCTCAAAAGGACTACTCAGGCGATCATATTCCGTCGTTGGAGCAATTTCGAAAAGCTTTTGAGCGTTACAAGTTGTTGGAAAAACTAAATCTTAAAGTCACGTTAATTCACCAGATGAATCACGAAACTGCTGCGTTGGTTCGCGATCCAAAAGACCCGAACGAGATAACCATTAAATCGGGTTCAATCGCTCAATTTACCGGAAGAGGTATCTATTTTGGCGTTGATTATCCATACGATTGGATTTCTGAAAGAAAAGGCGGTGAAGCCTTTGTTATTCGAGACGTGCCTCTTAATCGCGTTTATCCTTCGTCAACCGGCTCAGTAATGGCATCTTTGATGGTAACTGAATTACATGGACGCGCTCGTTTTGACGGACCAGCCACTATCGGAGCCACTCACAATATAAGAGATTATAGAAATCCTGCGGTCATGGAAGAACAAGGAACAGAACAACTGTTGTTATACAGCGATGATCAGCCCGACCTGTGGAAAGCCGCTCGGCCGGGACTCGCGTACTACACACTTTTTGACACCACATTAGACGATCTTCGGTTTGACACATGGTATAAGATAGACGAGGAATACATGGGTCACAAATTCAACAGATATTTTCTTCCTGCGCATGCGATAGATTTTATTAATCTTTCGTTGGGCATCGTGGATATTGAGATTGTTAACGATGATCCTGAGATTTCAAGCCCTTATCAAAGATTTTATGTGAAGGAAAACAACCCGCTCTTGTGTGGGGCAGTCGCACATATGACTGAAGCAACAGAAGTTGTCTTCGGCCGTCCCGGGACAAAAGGCTCTGAGTTGGTTGCTGCGCGGAAAAAAAATAAGTAGGTATAAATTATGCTGTATCCAATGATAATTGATTTTCAGTTCGGATACCGTTGGCGACACACCGTTAAAAGTATTAATTATCGGATGGACCCAAGTGTCCGCTAGTTTATGAATGAAATCAAAGTCACTATCGACACTAATCTTTTAATAAACTTATTTAACCCCACTGCTCCCGAAGACGAGGTTTTAAAGAGCTGTTCGCTGGTAAAGTCAATTCTAGAAAACAGAAGAGATGTTTATGTAGATGTTCAAGTATCTACTGCGATAGAAGACGACGTGTCCGAAGACAGGGGTGTAGAGAGACGTAAATCGTTCCTATTTAGAGTGCGAAATCTTTTTCAACAAATCACTCCAGGCGAGTTTATTTCAGAAAAAGGAGAGGATATTCCGAGAGTAGTCGACGACAGAAAACTTTTTCAAGAACTGAAAAGAATTCTTTTCCCTAATCTCAACTCGTTGAGCAATAGCTATATAAACGACATAAATGACCTTAAACATTTATTTGCTCATATAAAGAATGGAAGAGGTATCTATATTACTAACGATTCTAATTTTTTGAAGGAAGGTAAGAAAAACGCTCTAAAAGCTTTGAATGTGCACACGATGTCCCCAGTTGAGTTTGTTGGTTATTTAAAATCGTACCCCGAAAGAAAGGATTATCTATACAAGTCTGCTCCTGTGCGGCACGACTATCAAAATCCGGCATTACAAGGTAAGGGGGTAATGGATTTCACCAATAATAACGGTCTTTATGTAATAGGTAGTGGAGATTTTATTTTTGAAATTAAGTGGGGTGAATGTAGCCACGAAAGGATGCGAGTTTATAACGACCCTCAAACAATCGAGTCGATTGCTTTAGCTGAGGATAAAAAATTCACAGATGTAGTCTCTGGTTCTTTCTACGACTTTACTGACCGCTGTCGTGAACCTAGGAGGAAAAAGGATATTTTAATCTTAAAAAACTCTAAGGGTTATTTTGCTGCGGTTAAAGTACTTGATTTCAAGGTGAAAAGCAGAGGTGACGATAAAAACTATCTGGAGTTTGAATACCGCATTAACGCTTCGGGTTTGTGTAATTTTAAAATTAATGACCTGCCCTAGTACTTCGGCTCGCTTGGTAAAAACGCGCTAAAATACATTTATAAGGGCTTGCCTTGTGGGTGCTTAATTCGAGTGGTTATCATTAAAATACTTGAGAATTTTTAAATAGCTTGTTGTGAACAATAAAAAATATTTAAAACAATCCTGGATTAGCCCCAAAGTAGAAGAAAAGAACTCGTCATCACACGGCCGTGGTCTTTTTGCCAAAGATTTAATCAGGGCAGGTGAAGTGGTAGTTATCTGGGGAGGAGATTTCATGAGTGAAATTGAGGCTAAGAAAGCAAAACAAGAGGGTAAAGCGATTCAACAAATCAATGAAAATCTGTGGGATGTATTTGATTATGAAACAAGAAATGACGACCCGAGCTATAACCATAACCATTCTTGCGACCCAAATACCTGGATGCAGGATGATGTAACCATTACAGCTCGGCGTGATATTAACCCGGGTGAGGAATTAACTATTGATTATGCGATGCTCGTCATAGATGATATTTGGGTTATGCCAAATTGTAAATGTGGTTTAAAATCATGCCGTCATACTATAACCGGTCTGGATTGGCAAAGAAAAGATTTGCAAGAGCGATACGGTAATCACTTTTCTCCGTTTATCAATTTACGGATTAGAAATCAGTAATAATATGTGTAATTTCCACCCAAAATTAGAGGAAGCAACAGATGAACAACTTAAATACATGATAAATGAATTGGATTTTCGAGTTGTACCGCTAGCTTCTGATGAGCTAACTAGGCGTGTATTAAAGAAATTGCAGGAAACTATTGTTAGTCTTGATGAGAAAAATGAAAAATTACAAAAAAGAATTTTTTGGCTGACCGTTGTTGGTGTCGCACTCGCGACGACACAAATTATACAAGTGATAGATATAATTAGACGCTGTCTATAAATATTCTAACCGGACGAACATAACTATGGAAACTCAAAAATGGCTTAGTCCTGGTTGGGTAATTGACAATCTAATATCTGAGTTGCTTTTTGGTGTTTTATTACTTGGCATTATTGCGTTCTTGTGGCGGTATTTTAGAGACGCATGGCGAGCTTTCAAGGTATTTCGAATAATCTCTACACATAATAACCCAACTCGCACAAGAAGGAAGGGCATACACGCACTTGATAGATTTATGGACATTTTTGAATCAAATACGTCCTTATCCTCTCGTTCATGTGCTTATAATACTGGTTTTATCGAGGGCGTATTCAATGAACAATACCTCGATCAGGGAATTCTAGAATTACACAAGCTGGTGTCTGTACAAGAAACTCCGCGTGGCATGATGGTGAAGGCGAATAGGGATCGGGTAACCAGATGGGTTTATTGGATTGCTAGGTGGGCTACAGAAAAGGAAAAAAGCAAAACAGAAGCATTTGTTTTGGATAAAAGTGGAAAAAAAAGAAAATTGGTTAACTAAATTCAGTTCGGATACCGTTGATTACACTCCGCAGATCGCGACAAAGTGAGTTTAACTGCTCACTTTTTTGCTTTGTATACGGCAATTTGTCCAGTTCGAGCGAGTAGTTTTTCTGTGTCAAAAGCAGGCTGTGGAAAAGTCTTTTGGTTGACTTTTGGGGCTGAAAAAGCTATAATTTCTGGAGTTACGTAATTAATATAAAAGCTATGACTAAACAATTTTTAAAAGATTCTCTGGGGTGGGGGTTCATCCTCTGGCTCATCGGTTACGGGCTTGGTATGATTCTTTTTTCGCTAGTACCGCCCCAAATGATCGGTTGGATAATTATGCCGATTGGTATAATTATCACCCTTTGGGTATTATTAAAAAGAATAAAAGCTCAGTCGTTCACATATTATGCGGGACTGGCAGTGATTTGGGCGTTGCTTGCCATTGTTTTTGATTATCTGTTTATCGTGAAGGCGTTTAAACCAGCGGATGGGTATTACAAACTGGATATATATTTGTATTATGCCTTAACGTTTGCTCTGCCGTTTATTACAGGGTGTTATAAAACAGCACGGCGATATCTAACATAAAATCTTAATGAGAATACTATGAGCAAAATTGAAGAAATTCTCCAGTCAGAGCTTAAACCAAAAGAGAAAATTGGTCGTTTGGCGGAAGAAATAAGCAAAAACAATAAGTTGATAGCCGAAATTGTTAAATGCTTTGAAAACGTTTCTGCCGGAGACCAAGGAAACTTGATAGAATCTTTGGAGCATGTCTCACAGAAAAATCCGGAGATGGTCGCGTCTTATATTGATTTTGTTCTAGGTTGCTTGAACAATAAAGCTCCACGGATAAAATGGGAGGCTGCCAGAACAATCGCCAATCTAGCCAAGCAATTTTCAGATGACGCAAGCAAGGCTATACCAGCTCTTTTGAAGAATACCGGAGTTAAAGGCACTGTCGTTCGCTGGAGCACCGCCCTGGCTTTAGGTGAGATCGCGAAATATAATCGAGAAGCCAGAAAACAATTACTACCGGCAATTGAAAAAATTATGAAGAATGAAACGGGTAATGGTGTAAAGAATGTTTATCTTAAAGCCTTAAAAGTCATCGGGAAGGAAAAATAGACGAGGGTTTAAATAAGAGTTACTCAGTTCGGATACCGTTGATGACACACCGCAAAATAAATATACTCCAAAAAAATGGAGTATATTTATTTTATGAAAAAATATGGTATGTAAGTTATGGTCTACCTTTGTTTAAGTAAACCGGTTGTGCTATACTAATTTTGTGTTTATTATCTTTATTATAATTATATGCGTACATTATCAATTACGTTACTCGGAACGTTAATACTTGTGGGAGCCGGATGCGCCCCTAAAACTAATAATATTCCGGTTGCCCCCAAACAAACCGCTAAAATTCGCTCAGTTACCACATGCGATCCTTTTTTTAAAAAGCCGGATTTGAGCAAAGTTCCAGCAGAGTACCGTGATTTAGTGGCTGCAACTCCACTTGATGTTACTGCGGGGAGCAGGGGAGCGCTTCCTAATTCATTTGCTGATTTAGCTCCGGAGAGTACGCTGTGTGGAACAAATGTAAAATTAGAAATGAGTTATTACATTAGTTCCTTGTCTCCAGATGATTTATTTGCTTTTTTCACCGATAAACTTAAAGCACGCGGTTGTACTACTCAAGGGGTACAGCAGGGCCAGCCCGGGTTAGAATTTCTCTTCTATCTTCCATTTTCTTGCACTGATGGAAAAGGCTTGGTGTATCCGTATTCCGACCGGCTTGCGTATGCAATCAGTTTTCATCCAACCAAATAACGTATCGTGGCTCACACATGGTGTAACAGTTTTTTCTATTCTCTTGTTTTTGGGTGTCGGGTGTAATCAAACAATTACTTCTCCCAAACCTTATTCGGTAAATTTTCCCGCATTACAATCCACTAGATCATCGAATATGTTTGTTACATCTTCAGCGTTTAAATCAAACGAAAATATTCCGTCTCGCTACACCTGTGATGGTGAAGATATAAGCCCACCATTAGCGTGGGGTGATGTACCGGAAGGAGTAGAAAGTTTTGTGCTCATTGTAGACGACCCCGATGCCCCAGCCGGTACGTGGACGCATTGGACGGTGTGGAATATTCCTGCCAGTGTTCGTGAAATTTTGGAGAATGTTCGTCCAGAGGTTATTAAAACTATGGGGGCAGTAGAGGGTGTAACAAGTTTCGGCAAGACCGGCTGGGGCGGCCCGTGCCCGCCTTCCGGTGTACACCGTTATTTTTTTAAGTTATACGCACTGGACACTACACTATCTTTATCACCACAAACTTCGGTGCAAGAACTTGCTAGAGCACTTGATGGCCATGTTGTAGCTAGCGTACAGATGATAGGGAAATATCAGCGAAGTTTAAAGTAACAAAGTTTTTCTTTCATAAAATTTTTGTTGCACAAAAATAAATAATACAAATGCACTCCATACGGAGTGCATTTGTATTAGTCGGGCTAGTGAGACTTGAACTCACGGCCTCATCG
>CAZHNI010000020.1:0-21624 GCA_964533715.1 uncultured Gammaproteobacteria bacterium
ATCTTAGATACCCATGGTATCACAGATGTTGCGTTAGATTCTGGAATCTAAGTAAGTTAATTAAATCACTTATTTTTCTTATCCATTTAAAATATGGGATGGTTTAGCTCCGTTAAATATTCTCAAGAAGAACACCCGCTTACTGAATTTGAAGTTAGAAAATACGTCACTTACCTCCACGTGCCTACATTTGAGCACCACCCCGAACAGGCAAAAATGGTGCAGGATGCTATCCTGGCCCGCCGCAATGGGGATGGCAAAATTTCTCTCCAGCAAATTTACGAAACGCTCACTCACATGAAGGACACAAACCAAATTAGTAAATACGATCGTGATGGAGTTATGAAAGTGCTAAAAAATTATTTATCTACACGAACGCAGGTGATGACATCATAAAGAAATTAGAAACTAGAAATAAGAAATTAGGAGTAACCCTCAGTTTCAAATTTCTAATTTCCAGTTTTCCTTCATAAATATGAAAAAAATAATAATATTTTTAGGCCCACCCGGCAGCGGCAAAGGCACACAGGCTAAACGCTTGGCGGCCAAGTTTGGGTATGGGCACATTTCAACCGGGGACCTACTTCGAAACCTGCAAACACAAACCGAAATAGAAGCAGATGAAGCAGAGGCGCTTAAGAAAATGAAAAAAGGAGCTCTTGTTCCCGATTGGCTCATTTATCGTTTAGCATTTAAAGAAGCAGAAAAATATTTAAATAGTGGCAGTGGAGTAGTTTTTGACGGCGCAATTAGAAATACCTCTCAAGCACAAATGTACCAAGAATATTTTACTAACAAATCACTCGGTGGCGAAGTGGTGGCCATTGAAATTGCCCTGTCCGATAAGGAAGCATACAGCCGGCTTACCAAACGGCGCGTGTGCAAATCGTGCGGTGAAATTTTCCCATGGTTACCGGCTTTTTATGATATTAAAAATTGTCCAAAATGTGAGGGAGAGTTAGTGTCTCGCGCCGATGATACCAAAGCGGTTATAAAAAAACGAATTATTGAACAAGGCAACGCCGCACTTGAACCGATTAGACAGTATTATCAAAAATTAGGATTGTTAAAGATTATTGATGGGGTGCAGGGAATTGAAGAGGTAGAGAAGGCGGTGGAAGGAACAATAAATTAATTTTTAGAAACAAGAAACGAGGGAACGGATGATTCGTTTTCGATCCCTAATTTCCAATTTCAAGTTTCTAGTCTCTTGGTCTCTATGTTAATCAAATCACCATCGGATATAAAAAATATTATAGAAAATGGCAAACGAATGGGTGAGATTTTAGAAAAACTCGCCGCGTTTTGTCGTCCCGGCGTATCATCGCTCGAAATTGATATTATGGCCGAAAAAATGATTATCGCGGCCGGGGGCAAGCCAGCGTTTAAGGGGTATCAAACCAGCGTGGCCGACAGGCCGTTCCCTGCCACCATCTGTGCCTCGTTTAACGACGAAATTGTGCACGGTATCCCAAGCAAAAATAGGGTTATGAAAGAAGGGGATATTTTTAGCATTGATATTGGCATGAAGTATCCACTGTCGCGTAAAAATATTCGTGGGATGTTTTCCGACACCGCCCTTACCGTTATGCTCGGCGAAGTGCCTGAGAAAATTCAAAAATTAGTTGCGGTCACTGCGGAGTCTTTGGAAGAAGGCATCAAAGCCGCTCAGCCGGGTAACAGCGTCGCGGCTATCGGTCGGGCGGTGGAAACCTATGTAAAATCACAAGGTAAGTACGGTATTGTACGCGACCTCGTGGGGCACGGAGTTGGCCACAAGGTGCACGAAGACCCCCATATCCCAAATTATTACGACCCTTCGCTCGAATCAATTATCCTTAAGCCCGGCATGGTTATTGCTATTGAACCCATGATTTCACTCGGTTCTTGGCAGGTAGAAACCATGGATGATGGCTGGACAATCCGCATGAAGGACAGATCTATGTGCGCGCATTTTGAACACACTGTTGTTATTACGGAAACAGGCAACATTGTGGCAACGAGAAGGCCAAGTGAGGTAAATTAATCGCACTGTCATTCCGAGCGAGGCCTCGCGGCCGACGAGGAATCTCTGGCTCACTCAAGACCTTGTATCGCGCGGTAAGCCAGTTATCCCTCCTGCGGTTGGGATGACAGTTGATAGAAAAATTATGAAAATACTCGGCATCGACTTTGGCACCAAAAATATTGGTCTCGCCTGGACCGACACTACCCTCGGAATGGTATTGCCGTTTGGTGTTGTAAAAAATACTACGGAACTTATTAAAATTATTCGAGAGGAGCGAGTCGATTTAATTGTGTTTGGTTTTCCCATTACGCTCACCGGTCAAGAAAACAAAAATACCGAGCGCATAAAAAAAGCTGCTTTTGAAATTCAAAAACAAACCGGGCTCGAAGTACAATTTTTTGATGAACGCTTTACATCCCAAGCGGCCGATGCTGTCGGCCCCGGCGTTAGTCGTGATGAAAAGTCAGCAATGATTATTTTGGAAGGATATTTGGAGTCATTAAAACACTAGAACATTAAAACATAAAAACAGTTGGCCAATTACTTTGTTCTAGCGTTCTCGTGTTTTCATGTTTTTATGCTTGGTATCATCTTAAGCCGCCGCGATTTTCGTGAATTTGACCAAATTATTTCTTTCTACTCCAAAGAAAGCGGCAAGCGCGAAGCTTTGGCTCGCGGCGTTAAAAAAATAACCAGTAAAAACAGCGGCTCCTTGGAGCTGTTTTCTTTAGTAGAAGTAGAAATAATTAGTGGTAAAGAAATTGACCATATTACCAAAGCACAGATAATCAATAATTTTAAAAATATCCGCTCTAATTTTATCAAAATGATTTTGGCTACTCAGGCGGTTGTACTTGTTAACAATCTAACCGATATTGGAGAAAAAGATGTCGGCTTATTTAAGACTCTCGCCGAATGGCTTAAATATATTAACGAAGAAACAAATCCGGCCAAACATCTCGTTTCGGCTTTTCTGTGGCGTCTTATGTACATTTTTGGTTTGGCCCCGGAATTAAACACGTGTATTCAGTGTGGACAAAAAGTATCAGTTAGTGCAGAATATTTTTTTGATATTAGTAGTGGCGGCCTGCTTCACTCCAAGTGTCGTATTTTACGTATAGATTTAAACAGCCGCCCGGTATTGGTAAGTCAAGCGGTTGTAAAGGCGCTTAGGGAGTCAATCTCAGAATCCTGGTCGACAATAAATAAAATAGCCTTAAAACCAAAAGAATTAGCCATTTTTATCAAGTTGGTACACACCTTTGCGCACTATCATACCGGGCATAAAATTTCTAGTTTGGGGGTAGGTGTGTAGCTATACCGGGTGTGGATAAAATTTTTGTTGACAAACTAAAATAATAGTTTTAAGATTAATTCGTTTTTAAAAAAAGTTCTTTTAACAATTAAAAATAAATACCAGGGAATAGTACGTTTCGCGGGGACCTAAAGCGAGCTAGGGACAGTGAGAGCCTAGCGGTTACACGAAGCAGAACGCGCCCAACTAATGGTAGCAGCCAGAGAAATCCCGAAAGTTCGGGAATGAGGCGTCGCCGGAGTGGTGTCCGTTATAACACTACAGTTTAACCCCGAGCGTAGTCGAGGGGCGAACTGATTGAGGTCTTGCTTGTAAAATCAAGACAAAGAAGGATGGTACGCGCAGTTCTTGCCCGCCATAGCTCGATAGAGCGACGGCCGGGTTCAAAACTCTCGCTCCTTCATAAAATAGCCGAAAGGTTATTTCGTGAACGGACGAGAGTTTTTTATTTTTAGCTGTCATTCTGAGCAGAGCGAAGAATCTCTGTCTCAATTGACCAACGTTGGCCAAGTTAACAACCGGAGAGAGATCCTTCACCCCGCTTGAGCGGGGTTCAGGATGACAAAATGGGGGTTTCGTAATTCAAAGCCAGTTAGATTCTTAATTGCGCTCAGGACGACAGTTTAAAAACTCTCATCGGGAGGAAAAGTCAAAATGAGGAAATTCGAAGAAATCGCGCCTGGTGTATGGCGCATGAGTGCAATGCTCCCGGGGCCAACAGTTGCCATCGTTGGAGGCGTGCACGGTGATGAGGTTGTTGGTATTGAGGTGGTTCGCCGCCTCAAGCGGCAACTTGAATTGTCGAGCGCGACCCACTCGGTCGTGCAGGGTACGCTTATCCTCGTTCTCGCCAACCTTAAGGCAATCGAGCATGGAACACGCGGTTCCGCACCTGGGGCCGATCTCAATCGGTCATTCTCCACCAAGATTCTGGCGGGAGAGGGGGGCTCGTACGAGTGCCAGCGTGCTCGCGAACTCGCTCGGGTCTTGGCAGACGTCACCATCGGCCTCGACATCCACGGGACGAGCCGGACGAGCGATCCGTTCGTATTCAGCCAGCCGCCACTCGGCGCTAAGGCCATGTCCATCATCAGCCATCTCAGCGCTGGCCGGGTGGTGATCGACCCGGACATGGTGTTCGCTGGCCAGCCGGTTACGCTCGATGAATACTTCGCTCGCGTGCGCAGTCGCGCCACACTCAATCGTGGCATCGGCCTTTGCTACGAGACCGGGAAAGGGAGTGATATAACCTGCCTCGATCGCGTGGAGCGCGAAGTGCTTCGCGCGCTCATGGAGACTGGCGTCCTCAGTCGTTTCCCGTTGCAGGCAACCGGCTGCGCCCCAACGGTCTACTTCCTCACGGAGCCGCTCATGTGTACCGAGGGGTTCGCCTTTGAGCCGGATTTTGGAGGCAGCAATTTCCAGCCCGTTCCCGCGGGCAGTGTGGTGGCTACCAATGGCACCCCCATTCGGGCAAGCGAGGACAGTGTCCTCGTCTTCCCGAAGCCCGTCGAGCGTCAGGAAATCGGCAAGCCTGCCGGTTACCTGGCTCGCGTGGTAAAGTAGAAATCGTTCTTTGTGGTGAGCCGGACACTTTCAAAATCCGGCACTCCTGCCATATTTTTGATCAAATCGAAAATAAGGAAGGAGGTTTAGTTGTGTGGTATACTAAACAGAAAAATATTAGCAAAGGAACTTATTGGGCAGAAAAAATTTAATTCGCAGACGTAAATTATATGTCGTATAGTGTCTACATTCTTAAATGTGCGGATAAAACGTTGTATACCGGTTTTACCAAAAATATTGCCGAGCGGCTTTATAACCATAACCACACCAAGGCTGGTGCCAAATATACTCGTGCGCGGCGGCCGGTAAAACTCGTTTATTCGGAAACATTTAAAACAGTTGGTTTGGCTTTGAAACGGGAAGCCGAAATTAAGCGGCTTACGCGCTCAGAAAAATTACAACTTTTAAAAAAAATAAAGCGACCAAAATATCCCTTGGGACACCAAATACCTTGACACCAAAGCCATAGTGGGTGTAAGGTAAAAATATCACTATTGTATCTCGGTTTCGCGTTCTGTCTCTCGCGGCTTTTGCCTCTTGGGACCCGCACCACCGCGGTACACAGCGACATCCTAATTGTGCCCTCGTGGCACAACGCTTCCCCGGTGCGAAACCCCGGGATCCCTCTAAAAACAACCAGAATACGGGTGTTTTTAATTTTACTTGATTGTTTTGGTATTTTGTGTTATACTAAAGATACACAAAGTATCTCCGCAGAAAAGTAGTCGAGTTTCATCAGCGGTTTTAGTTTGTACTTGACTCTTACATTTCTCTATGAAAGGTACTATCAAAACCATCATTGCCGACAAGAACTTTGGTTTCATCACTCCAGAAGATGGATCAAAGGACGTTTTTTTCCATGCCTCAGGGCTTCAGGGAGTAGAATTCTCCCAATTGAAGCAAGGAGATGTGGTAACGTTCGAAGTTGAGCAATCGGACAAAGGCCCACGCGCAATTAACGTTGCTTTGGCCGCCTAAATGGTCTTCTAAAAACCTCCTGTAAAAGGGAGGTTTTTTAATTCCAAAGAAAGCCCTTGACAGAACCGCATATGCCTGTTATAGTATATTTATTATGAAGCAAATAATTCGCTCAAATAATAACAATAATAACATCCCTCGCGGGTTGTAGATTATTGTTCCCAAACAAAATACTGCATTCCCGCTCACAGGCGGGTTTTTTGATACATTCCTCTGTAGTTCAATGGTAGAACACTGCACTGTTAATGCAGACGTTGTAGGTTCGAGTCCTACCGGAGGAGCAAAAATTTTCAAGAAAAAATTGCCTTATCTTAGGCAATTTTTTTGTTTAAAAAATGTGGAGGGAAATGGGACTCGAACTTTATTTATAAATTATAAGATGATATAATAGAACGAACAAAATTCAAGTGTATATTAAATTGAAACTGTAAAAATATGAATAATAAAAAGTTAAGTTCATTAGATCGTTTTTTAACATTATGGATATTTCTGGCAATGGCCGTCGGTGTCGGTTTGGGATATTTTATCCCCGGAACAGAAAAATTCATCAATTCTTTTTCCGTTGGCACAACCAGCATACCAATTGCAATTGGTCTTGTTCTCATGATGTACCCACCGCTTGCAAAAGTCCGCTACGACAAATTAGGATCGGTTTTTAAAAACAAAAGAGTGATTAGTTTGTCTTTGGTGATGAATTGGCTTGTCGGCCCTTTGCTGATGTTTTTCTTGGCCATTACTTTTTTGCATGATTATCCAGAGTACATGGTGGGATTGATTATGATAGGCATAGCACGCTGTATTGCTATGGTTTTGGTGTGGAACGACTTGGCGGACGGAGACACAGAATACGCTGCCGGTCTAGTCGCTTTAAACAGTATTTTTCAAATTTTGACCTATAGTTTTTTTGCTTATATTTTTCTGACTTTCTTACCGCCGTATTTTGGCATAACCGGCACAATTGTTAAAGTTAGCATGGCAGAAATAGCCAAAAGCGTATTGGTGTATTTGGGTATTCCTTTCGGGGCAGGCTTTCTAACCCAACATTTTTTACGCAAAAGCAAAGGCCATGAATGGTATGATAAAAAATTTATCCCAAACATTAGCCCGTTGACGTTGATTTCTTTGCTGTTCACAATTATTGTAATGTTCAGTTTAAAAGGAAATCTAATTGTTAGTATTCCTTTTGATGTGTTGAGAATTGCTGTTCCACTGGCTATATATTTTGTAGTAATGTTTTTTTCTACATTTTTTATCGGTAAACTATTTGACGCTAATTGTTCTCACAACACGGCAATTGCCTTTACAGCGACCGGAAATAACTTTGAACTGGCAATCGCCGTGTCGATTGGCATATTTGGCCTTAATTCTGGGCAAGCGTTTGCCGGCGTAGTCGGTCCTTTGATTGAGGTGCCGGTTTTGATCTTATTGGTTAATGTTGCTCGTTGGTTGCAAAGAAAATACTATCCACACTTATTTATTAAAACCGCACAAAGCAGGGACACTCAAATTAGCTAAAAACATTCGGAAGCTATCCCTGTATGCGAGCCAGGACAGACGAAGCGTATTTAGTGCTTCGTCTTTTCTTTGATTTTTGTTTAAGTCCGGAAATTTTTAGTAAGTTCGAGCAATAATTTGTTAAACGAAATGTAGCTTGTTAATGAGCATGATTTATGGGAAAAGCAAAAAAAATTTGGAACTGCTACCGAAGATGGGGGTTTTCAACAGGTCCATTCATTATCGCAGAAAAAGTGGGGTTTAATTTGAGGCGCGGTATATTATAATTTATCCAATCACGAACCCTGAAATTAATTACAAACATTCGGTGGTATTTTCTAGATCCCCAGTGGCTATTTCAGTCCGAACATTTACTTGCTCGCAATTCGTGGTATAATTTATTAAATAATGATTAAATATTTTTCAGTACAAATCCAAACTTACAAAGAGTTTGTATTATT
Source organism: uncultured Gammaproteobacteria bacterium (assembly GCA_964533715.1). GTDB lineage: Bacteria > Patescibacteriota > Patescibacteriia > Magasanikbacterales > GWA2-37-8 > CAZHNI01. The sequence continues at coordinate 7,823 of CAZHNI010000020.1, forward strand.
AGATTGTTTCTTTAATTAATTTTTATTATGAAAGAATTTCCTAAACCCATATCATTTAAAAAATTAATTGGTCCAAGTTTTATTATACTGGCGTTAGGATTAGGTTCAGGTGAGGTCATCTTGTGGCCATATTTGTCCTCAAATTATGGTTTGGGAATTGCCTGGGGAGCGCTCTTGGGTATTACGTTTCAATATTTTATCAATATGGAAATAGAGCGCTATGCCTTGGTAAAAGGGGAGAGCGTATTTGTGGGGATTGCCAAATTATTTAAACCAGCTATATATTGGTTTGTTTTTTCTACTTTTATTGGTTTTGGATTGCCAGGTATTATTGCTGCCTCAGCGAAAGTGTTTGGTGTTGTGATTGGTGTTGAAAGTTTTAAATGGATTGCTATTTTATTTTTAATAATTATTGGTATCATTTTATCAGCAGGGAAAACAGTCTATGGGATGATGGAGAGAATAACCAAGACTATCATTATGATCGGCGTACCGTTTATATTTTTATTGGCAGTATTATTATCAACTAAAATAGATTGGGTTTTGTTGGTTCAAGGCATGGTTGGCAGGGGAGGTGGATACAATTTTTTTCCAGAAGGAATTGCCTTAGCAACCTTTTTGGCAGCATTTGCTTACAGTGGTGCGGGTGGAAATTTAAATTTGACTCAATCTATCTATATCAAAGAAAAGGGGTATGGAATGGGGAAATATAGTCAAAAAATATCTGGACTTTTTGCTATCAAAAAAGGCGATGAACAAATTAAACTGGCTGGAGAAAATTTTGAATTAACAACAGAAAATATTTCTCGATTTAATCAGTGGTGGAAAAAAATCAGCCTTGAACATTTGTTTGTTTTTTGGTTTGTTGGTGGTCTATCAATGATGCTGTTGATGATACTTGCTTATACTACCACATATGGTCTTGGTGATAATGCCGAAGGAATTCATTTTGTTATTAATGAAGGCAGAGCAATTGGGGCACAACTTATGCCGGTTATAGGAACATTATTTCTGGTGGTGGTAGCTGTTGTGTTATTTCAGACCCAATTGGGAGTGATGGACTCGACTTCGCGTATTATGGCAGAAAATATTGCGATTGCCAGATTGGAAGTTAAAGGTAGTGGTAAAATTGATCTTTCAAAGCTATACTCTGTATTTGTTTGGGCGCAAATTGCTTTTGGTGTTACATTATTTTTGTTCAATATTTATGAGCCAAAATCGTTGATAATTTTAGGTGCGGTAATTAACGCGGTAGCAATGTTTGTTCATGTTGGTTTAGTTTCTTATCTAAACCACAAAGTGTTACCAAAAGCATTTCGTCCACTTTTATGGCGAAAGATAGTGATGGCAGGCATATTCTTGTTTTTTGGATTTTTTAGTACCATCGTAATTTTAGATAAAATTGGTTTTTAGTTGGCTAACATACATGTTGATTCATAGCCTTGACTGTCGTTGGCCCGGTCTTAAAATTAAATATATGAACAATAAATTTTTCTTAGCTATTATTAACATTCTTACCCTTTGTATCATAATAGGAGTGATTAGCGTTTTTCTTCTTAATGATGGTTACTGGATTGGCCCGGTTTTAATTTTGTTATCTCTACTTTGCCTAATTTCTCTATTGCCATTTAAAATAAAATGGAAATCTACTTTACCTGACATATACTTTGGTTTGATAGACAATGGGATTTTAGCGATAATGGCAATCTTTGGTGGACATTTTGGTGGAGTAACAGGTGCTATTCTTGGTGGTGTTGTTGGTAACGCCATAACAGATGGAATTGCTGGGATTTTTGAGGGTTACTCGGCTGAAAAATTAAGACTCCAAGCTGTGTCTGAAGAAAGAACAATGCTCAAGTCCGCTGTTGGTAAAATGGCAGGTTGTCTTTTGGGTGCGGGTGTTGTTTTGTCTATTGCTAATATTTTAAAATTTTAACAAGCTAGTTCGAACGTCGTCCGCGACAGAGAGCTATGAAAAAGTTATATATTTTAAAAATTGGTGGAAGTGTACTCACATATAAAGATAGAACTAAGTTAAGTGTGCGTCGTAGCATATTGGTTAATATTGCTCGCAGACTTAAAATTTTTTTAGATACTCATAAAAATGTTCAGCTTATTATCATCCACGGAGCCGGGCAGGCCGGCCATTCAGTTGCCAAAAAATATAATCTTGCCTCTGGCGTGTTTGCAAATAAAATCAAAATTAAAGGAGCGCTACTCTGCAACGCGGCCATACAAAAATTACACGAGCAATTTATGCATATTTTTGCCAAAGCAGGGCTCGATGTTTATAGTGTTGACCCCATGGACACCCTCGTGCAAGAAAGCAGAAAAATTATCGCCTGTCGTAAAGATGTTATTCAAAAAGTATTGGCCCATGGAAAAATCCCAGTGCTCTACGGTCACATGGTTTTTGATGTTAAGGAAAATATGTCAATTTGTTCCGGAGATGATATGGCTACATATCTCGTGCAACAATTTTCCGCTCAAAAATTATTATTTGCCACGGATGTTGACGGTATTTTTAATAAAGATCCATTTAAACATGACGATGCGGTTTTGTTAAAGAAAGTGTGGTTGCGGGGTGGTAGTTTAAAGAAAAATATTAAACTCTCCACATCTCACAGCACCGATGTTACTAACGGTTTAATGGGCAAAGTACAGTCGTTTAAACACATATTAAAAAGTGGGGCCGTACCAGAGGTAGTTATTTTTAATGGATTAAAAAAAGAGCGATATGTGGGCGCTCTGATGGGTAAAAATTTTATTTCCACAAAGGTGGTATGGCGGAGCATGCCTTGATCGGGTTTGACCAAAGCATGCCCCTATCGACACCGCTGAAGGACAAGCAGGAGCCCGGGCAGCTCGCGCCGGCCCTTGGGGCCGAGATTGGCGAGCTGAGAGAGGCTCATCCACCCGGCCGGCTCCACGTCCTCGGGGTCGAGGAGCGGCACGGCGGGGCGAGATCCGTCTACTTGAGCCACAAAAACGAGAATCTCGTAGGGAATGGCCTCGGGATGGTCCACCGGAGCGAACCTGGCCCAGGCGAGCTGGATCGGCTGCGACATGATCGCAAGGCCGATCTCCTCGCGGAGCAGGCGCTCTAGGGCGGCCTCAGGGCTCTCGCCGGGCTCTATGGTCTCCATTGGAATGGAGATCATATCGGCGATTTTGCCGATCTTGGGCTTGCTCTGCCGCTCCCGGACCACGAACATCTCTCCTGTGGAATTGGAGAGGAAAAGCGCGACTCCTCGCAACATTTTCACTCTCCTTTCTTTGGTGCAGATTCTGCTAACCATAATACAAAATGGTGGGAAAGTCAACTCACAGGGTAGTGTCTTTTTTAAGGTGTTATGGTATACTCTTGGTAAGTAAATTATAAGTATGAATAGAAAGATTTTTGTAATTTCTTTAATATTTGCTGTGTTGGTAGCACCTTCTGTGGTTGTTTTTGCCGCCACTACCATTGGTAACGATGTTTCTGTGGGCGGGACACTTACTTCGAGTGGAGTTACAACATTAAATGGCGGTTTGATTACTGGAAATAGTACTAGCACCGGTTTTGCCTTTGTTTCGGGCACTTTGCAATATGGTACTAATAATACCAACGAAATGCGCACTGGTTTAATTGGCCAACCCACCGCAGGCATCGCCGGAGTTATTACCGCGCCGCACGCTTCTAATATTGTCTATCTCATGCGTGATATTGATGTTACTTCAACACCAGATTTATCTTTAGGGACTTCTGTTGGATTGGATTCCGGACCAGTTTTAGTCTTTATGTCTACAGTTCAAGCAGCCACCTCATCATATGGTTTTGTCGGTATGCAATCTGTTTCCGGAGTACCAACAAATTTGCTTTTTGCCGGATCATCTCCAAATGGTTCTGCCAACGGCATTGGTTTTTTCTTGGCGGCTGGGTATGGTGGTCCGTCTGGTTCTGGTGGTGACGCTGGAGACGTAACTTTGGCCCCGGGAGCGGGAGGTGGTTCTGGGTCGCACCGTGGTGGTGATGTTATTATAAGTACGTCAGCCGGTATAAACGGCGCTCGATCTGGGGCCATTCGCCCAGCCGCGGATAATACGACCGATAGTGGTATACTTGGAACAGCTTGGCGTAATGTATACACTAACGGGGCTTTTTGGAGCGCCTCCGGAAGCAATAATTCGCTCCTAACGCCAACTTTTTTAGCCGTCGCTTCGTCCACAGCAGACAGACTGGGGAAATTTTATGTTGATTCCACTGGAAATGTAAGTGCTTCCGGGACTCTTGCAATTAATCAAGGAGCCAACACAACTACCACAGTCAATATTGGCTCACTCGGTCTTTCCACGAGTAAATCATGCGTCAATATGCAAACATCAGCTGGCACGCAAGCTAGCTTTTATATAAACGCCGCCGGCACTTTAGTAGCGGAGCTTAATGCTTGTCGCTAAAGCAAGCCCTTGATATTTAATGAAAAATTAATTAGGGTAGTAAAGAATTAATTATAAATATATGTTTATTTTTACTAACCAATTTGCTAACCACATTAAAGAAGAAGTAACCATTAAAGGCTGGCTCTATAACAAGCGATCCAGCGGTCCAATTTGTTTTTTAGAAATTCGCGATGGTTTGGGATGGGCGCAAGCTGTAGTGGCCAAAAAAGAAGTTCCCGAGGAGGTATGGGCTGGGGTGGAAAAAGTCACTCAGGAATCATCAATTGAAGTTACGGGCACAGTTTCGGCGCATCCTAAAAAGGCGGGTGTGTATGAGCTCCACGTTACGCGTTTTACTATTTTACAACTTGCCGAAAATTATCCCATTGCGCTTAAAGATCATGGCCCAGATTTTCTCATGGACAACCGTCATCTGTGGCTTCGGAGTAAACGCCAATGGGCGATTCTTAAAATCCGGGATAGTATCATCACGGCCATGAATCAATATTTGCATCAAGAGAATTTTATAAAAATTGATTCACCTATTTTTACGCCCAATGCCTGTGAAGGAACCACCACACTATTCGCCGTACCTTATTTTGATTTAGGAGAAGCCTATCTTTCGCAATCCGGCCAATTATATATTGAGGCGGCTATAGCTTCGGTTGGTCGCTGTTACGATTTTGGCCCGGTATTCCGCGCGGAAAAAAGTAAAACCAAACGTCATCTTACCGAATTTTGGATGATGGATGCCGAAGCGGCTTTTTTTGAACATGAGGATAATATTCGCGCACAAGAAGGCTTGGTTCGTCACATTGTTCGTTATTGTTTAGAACATTGCCAAGAAGAGTTAGTTATTCTTGAACGCAACATCGAGGCACTCAAAAAAGTTGATGCGCCGTTTACACGCTATACGTATGAAGAAGCCATAAAAAAACTTAACGAAAACGGATCTGATATTAAATTTGGTGAGGACTTAGGTAACGATGATGAAGGAATATTGACCAAAGATAGCCCCGTACCGGTATTTATAGAAAAATGGCCTAAGAGTATAAAGCCATTTTATATGAAGACGGACCCAACCAATCCGGAAAGAGTATTTAATGATGATTTAATTGCGCCCGAGAACGGTGGAGAAATAATTGGCGGCAGCCAGCGCGAAGAAAATGTGCAGATTTTGTTAGATCGCATTAAAACAGAAGGTTTAAACCAGGCTGATTATGGATGGTACCTTGATACGCGCAGGTTTGGCTCCGTGCCACACTCCGGTTTTGGTTTAGGCCTAGAACGTGTGGTGCGCTGGATTTCGGGCGCCGAACACATTCGTGAATGTATTCCATTTCCTCGTACCATTGGTCGTCTTAGGCCATAACATGACGGATTAATTAATTTTAAAAAAACCGATCGCGTTAGACGGTCGGTTTTTTACTTTTATTAAAAAAATGGATGAGTATACTGCCGGTGACAGTCCCGCCCAAAAGTCCCATGACCATATCTTTTATAGTATCTGGCACGCTTGGCTGGTTTATTGGCGTATACAAAATATCCAAAATAAATTCGTAACACTCCCACACAACAGCCGCCAGCGCTACCGATGCAAGTATAATAAGTAATTTAAGCAGAGCGTTTTTAATATGTATAAGAACCTGACTTTCTAAAATAGACAGTATATGCGATGTGCTAAACGCAATCGCCGCGCCACCCAAAAAATGCAAATAATCATCAATGTATACTTTGTTTCCCCATTCTCGTACGGTAGTGTACAATGTGTAATTAATCATAAAAATTATAAAAGGGAAAATGCCAATCCAAAATATATCGCGGAAGCGAATGATCGGTGAAGCCACTTTGGAAAAGCGTGGTGTTTGCTTGCCATTTATTTGTACTGTTTCCAAAAACATTTTTTGAGGTCTCACCCACAGTGATCCAGCAGGGAAATTTTTGTGAGATTCTAATTTTTTATAGACAACCAGCGGTTCCAGTGTTTCACTGTGGTTGGCCACGCCAATCGCTTCCACCACCGTGCCTTTATAATGTTTATAAATACCAGGCTCAATGTTTGACATAAAGAAGAAAAAGCGACAAAGTCGCTGAGTGTGCCGCGGGAGAGAATCGAACTCTCATGACCGTGAGGTCGCTGGATTTTGAGTCCAGTGCGTCTACCAGTTCCGCCACCGCGGCATTGATTATATACTTTTTAAGTATTCTTTTACAATTCCTTATTTTAAATATTTCTCTCGTTTACTGGCCTCCGATCTTGATTTAAAAACTTCTAACAAATATATTTTTGAGTCAAGTGTGTCTGCCTGCCGGTAAGCAGGTCTACCAGTTCCGCCCTGTCTGCGCAGGCAGGCACCGCGGCATTTTTTGCTTAAATTTTATATGATTATATCCCAATCTTGGCCAACTGTCAACGTTGTGATATAATAAATAAAACGTACAATGTTTTACGCTGTACGTTACGCAATTTGCAAACTATGCCCGTTACCATTGCTGTTGTCAATCAAAAGGGCGGGGTAGGAAAAACCACTACTGCCGTAAATTTAGCCGCTGGCCTTTCGGAACTGGGTAAATTTGTGCTTCTTGTTGATTTAGACCCTCAAGGCAACGCCACCTCTGGACTTGGTATAAAATATCAAGAATTAGATCGTGGCTTGTATCATGCCATTATGGGGCAGCAACGTTTACATGATGTGGCTCACAATACCGCCCATGCTGGTCTACGAGTTGTGCCGGCCACTCCGGATTTAGCCGGCGCCAACGTAGAGCTTGTATCTATGGAAGGGCGTGAGGGCAAACTGGCCGATATTCTAAGTGAAGTAAAACACGCTTACGATTATATTATTATTGATTCACCGCCGTCTTTAGGGTTATTAACTCTCAATGGGCTTGTGGCCGCCGACAAAATTCTTATTCCCGTGCAAGCAGAATATTATGCGCTCGAAGGGTTGGGGCAGCTTCTTAAAACTATTGACCTTGTTAAGGAAAACATTAAATCAAACTTAGATATAATGGGGGCAGTGATTACCATGTACGATTCGCGTAACAGGCTTTCCGAAGAAGTAATGCACGAACTATATAAATATTTTCCTAATAATATTTTTCGTTCGGTTATTCCACGCACTGTTCGGTTGGCCGAAGCGCCAAGTTTTGGAAAAAGTATTTTTCACTATGAATCTAACGGTAAGGCGGCCAAAGCTTATGATAGGCTAGCACGTGAATTTTTAGAATATTTTGGTGAGTAATTTAAATTATATGAGTCTTGGCAAGGGCCTTGGTGCCTTAATTACATCTACTGGCGCACGTAAAAAAACTACTTTTAATACCAGCGACACTGGAACTTCCGGAAAGATATGGATGTTTCCGTTTTCTGAAATTTTTCCTAATTCTAAGCAACCGCGGCGTAATTTTAAAGAGACGGAGCTCTCGGAATTAGCTGCTTCTATAAAAGAACACGGTATTTTGCAGCCTCTTTTGGTCGCCGAAAAAACAGATGGTGGGTATGAGCTTGTAGCTGGCGAGCGTCGTTGGAGAGCCTCTCAACTAATTGGCCTCAGTACCGTGCCGGTAATTGTTAAAGAACTAGCAGAAGAACAAAAATTAGAGGTTTCGTTAATTGAAAATATCCAACGTCAGGATTTAGACCCAATTGAAGAAGCGTTTGCTTATAAACGATTGATTGAAGAATTTGGTTTAACCCAGCAGCAAGTAGCCGATAAAGTTGGCAAAAGCCGCCCGGTAATTGCCAACACTATTCGTTTGCTCGAGTTGCCCCAAGAGGTGCAAACAGCCCTGGTTAAGGGGGCAATTAATACCGGCCAAGCCCGGGCGCTTTTGGCAGTTGGCGACACCAAGCAGCAGTTAGATTTATTAGCCTCAATGCAAGGACAAAAAATTACCGTTCGCGAATTGGAACGCGAAGGGGCAAAAGTATCTCGTTCACATCTTGTGCGTCGTGATCCCAATGTTAGTTATCTAGAAGACCAACTTCGTGCGGCGCTTGGTGCGCGTACCACTATTCGTCAAAAAGGGGAGCATGGCACCATTACAATCGACTACTATTCTAAGACAGAGCTCGGCGATATTATAAAGAAAATTTGCGAATAGAGTTTCAAAATAAAAAACATCTCCCATTGGCTCGGGAGATGTTTAATTTAAGGAGAGCGTTTTTTTTGCGGTAGAATGAATTTAAACCAACTATCAATACCCGAATTTTTTAAAGCTGTTTTTACGTGTGAACGAGCCAAATGAGTTTTGGCAAATTTAAGCCAATCTGGACTTGGGCGCTTCCTGCTTTTATCAGTGATAATTTCCACTACGTCGCCGCTTTTTAGAGGCGTATCGAGGCTAGCAATTTCATCGTTTATTTTTACCGCCGAACATTTATTACCAATTTCGGAATGAATGTGATAGGCAAAATCGATCGGGGTGGCTTCTTCGGGTAAGTCAATAACATCGCCTTTTGGTGTAAAGGTGAAAATACGATTTTTAAAAAAGTCTACTTTTAATTCTTCTAAGTCAGCCAGTTTAACCAAAATATCTTTTTGGATTTGGGCCAGCTCTTTCGCCCAGGCCATATCGCGGGTCGGAAGTTTCACGCCGCGCTCATCATAGTGCCAATGGGCGGCCACACCAAACTCAGCTTCGTCGTGCATTTCTTGTGTTCGAATCTGAAATTCAACCACCTTGCCATCAAGACAAAAAACTGTGGTATGAAGTGATTTATAGCCATTCGGTTTTGGCTGGGCAATATAATCTTTAATTCTCCCTTTAAGCGGCCGCCACAATTTATGAATAACACCGAGCGTTGCATAACAATCCGCTACGGTATCAACAATGATGCGCAGAGCGAGGATATCATAGATTTTATCGGTCTCCCAATTTTTTTTTGTTAGTTTTTGATAAAAACTATATAATTGTTTTTTGCGGCCGTGCAAATCAAAAATTTTAATTTTTGCTTCTTTAAATTCTGTTCTCATTACGTCGAGTGTTTGTTGGATATACCGTTCGCTTTCTGGGGTAAGCAGGGAATCGCGTATTTCTCGGGTGCGCTCGTATTCTTTGGGATAGACATGCGGGAATGACAGATCTTCGAGAAGACCTTTAAATTCACCCATGCCGAGCCTGTTAGCAATTGGTGCATAAATTTCTAAGCTCTCAAGCGCAATGCGGTAACGTTTTTTAGGCTCAAGCGATTGTAGAGTAGTTAAATTATGTACGCGATCGGCAAATTTAATAATCATTACGCGCACATCCTCGGCCATGGCCACAAACATTTTGCGAAGGTTTTCGATATAACGTTCGGCACCGCGGTACTTAAGTTTACCAAGCTTGGTAATACCTTGAATCATGGAGGCAACGTCTTTGCCAAAATTTTTTTCAATTTCTTCAATGGTTACTTCAGTATCTTCCGGTACATCGTGCAGTAGCGCCGCCACAATAATAGGTATATCAATGCGCATTGTAGTGAGAATATAGGCAGTGGCGAGTGGGTGAATAATATAAGGTTCACCCGATTTACGAAATTGACCGTCGTGAGCTTTGGCCGCAGTTTCATAGGCAAACCAAACCATCTCCAAATCGCTGCGGCGAGAGTATTTTTTGATGTTATCAATAACATCTTTTATACCCAAATTTTTGGGGATATCTATGGTTTGGTAAGGCATATATCATTTCTGCTGGTAAAGTTATTATAACTGCTTGCGCCAGACTTGACAACATTCAAAAAATGTGCTATTATATGTTTGTGATATTAAGGACAACCTTAACGCCAACACACCACCCTTTGGTTTCGACCCAAGGGTGATGCTGTTTTAAAGCGCATTTTTTGAGCTAATATTAGCCATACAATTAATTTACGGACTTGCTTTTTTATAGACTAACTGGTATACTCTTATACGTAGGTGGCGTTGGACCTTAATATCACCATTGGCATCTAAGGCTTCCTCGCCCCTACATCAAAAAACCCCTTATTTAGGGGCTTTTTGTTTGTTGCGATGAACAATTTTGATTGGAAAGAAAATAATCCAAAATGGCAGCTTAAACAGTTCTTTAAGTGCGCGAATGACTGTTTTGTAGTAAATAATATTTAAAAGAATGAGGGCCACAATAACTATAGCATCATAACTCTGCCGTATCCAGTAATTGTCTTCCAAACGCACCCACATACCAAATTCGTCAAAGGTAAGTCCAAGTCCGACACCATAAAAAAAAGTGAGCCAGCGGAATGCTGCTGATTCAGCGTCGGGTCTTTTTAGTAGCAGGTATAGTCCTGCTGAAGCCAGAATGACAACGCCATATGTAAAATGGTGTATGTGGACGCCGCGGATTGTTAAAAAAAAGTTTGGAATGAGGTGATCGAGCACCAAATAAACAAACAAGCGCGCGAGCACGAAGGTGGCCAAGAAAGCAAAAATGATAAGAGCAGTGATGCGCCTATTTGATGGGGTTTGAAGCTCTGGCAATTGAGTGAGCGAAGTCATGTTTGAAATAGAACGATGAGATTCGTTCATAGCGCAAGGCTGCTCATTTATAATGGGGCATTAATTTTGAGATGGAGAAGCTGGCTCGGTTGTAGAGGACTCTTTTTTAAAGCCGCATTCTTTATTACTACATTTAATAACCCCCTTTGCGCCGAAAGTAAGCATGCTCTTGCAGTTTGGACACAGCTCGCTGGTTGGCTTGTCCCACAACGCAAAATCGCAGTCCGGGTAGCGGTTACAGCCAAAAAATACCTTGCCGCGTTTGCTGCGTCTTTGTACAATATCACCTTCGTTACATTTAGGACACTTGAGGTTTAGTTTTATTTCAATACCTTTTAAATTTTTACATTTAGGATAGGCAGAACAGCCAAGGAATGGCCCGTAGCGCCCCATTTTTTTAAGCATCGGCTCACCGCACTTTTCACATTTTTCATCCGTTGGTTCGGCCATAGGCGCGGCTTTTTCATCGCCAGGCATTGGTTTGGTAGTCTTACAATCTGGGTAGCCGGTACAGGCCAAAAATTTTCCAAACCGCCCCATTTTTATCACCATTGGTTTTCCACATTTAGCACAAACTTCATCTGTTTTCTCCTCAGTCAAATCTTTTTTGTTTAGTTCAGCATCTTTGGCGTCTAAGTTTTCTTTAAACGGATGGTAAAAAGTGGCGATAATTGGTTGCCAATCTTTTTCGCCACGGGCAATTTCATCCAAATTTTCTTCCATTTGGGCGGTAAATTGGTAATCTACCACTTGTGGAAAGTGTTCAACCAAAAGATCGTTAACAAGATAGGCAATTTCTTTGGGTTGTAATTTTTTTGCTTCATTTCGCTCCACATACCCACGGTCTTCAATAGTGGCAATAGTTGGCGCATAGGTAGAAGGACGACCGATGCCATATTCTTCAAGCGCCTTAACTAAGGTCGCATCAGAATAACGGGCTGGTGGTTCGGTAAAATGTTGTTCTGGTTTAAGCGTTTGGCAATTTACCGTTTCATTTACAGTGAGTTTGGGCAGAGCATTTTCTTTGGCTTTTTCTGGATATAGTTTAAGAAAACCATCAAACACAAGCGTTTGTCCGGTGGCGTGGAAGCCATACTTGTTAGACGATTCCAAATCGATTGAAGCGGCATTAAGTTCGGCAGGCGCCATTTGCGTGGCAATAGCGCGGCGCCAAATTAAATCGTATAAACGGAATTGATTTTTTTCCAAAAATGGCTTTACTACGTCGGGAGTACGGGCCGCCTCAGTGGGGCGCACAGCTTCGTGAGCCTCTTGGGCATTTTTATTTTTATTTTTAAAACGACGCGGCTCACTTAATTGGTATTTATTGCCAAATTCTTTACCAATTATTTCGGCAGCATCTTGTAAAAATTTGTCTGCCAAATTAACCGCATCGGTACGCATGTAGGTGATAAGACCAACCTGGCCTTCGCTGCCGAGCTCCACGCCTTCGTATAGTTGTTGTGCTAACCGCATGGTTTGTTTAGCGGAAAATCCGAGTTGGTTATTGGCTTCTTGTTGTAAACTAGAAGTGGTAAATGGCGCTGGCGGAGTACGTTGAGTCTTTTTCTCCTCCACGTTAGTAATATGGTAGGTTGCCTTGTCCAATTTTTGTAGAATGGTGTCTACCTGTTCTTTGTTTTTTAAATCCATCTTATCCACCTTGGCGCCGTCAATTGAATGGAGCTTGGCTTCAAACACGCCTTCCTCCTGTTTATTGGCGTTGGCTTGGAAAATACCTTCAACGCTCCAGTACTCTTCGGGTTTGAAAGCGGTTATTTCTCGTTCGCGTTCCACCACCAAACGCACCGCCACAGACTGCACACGCCCGGCGGACAAACCCTTAGCAACCTTGCGCCACAAAAAAGGCGACAAATTATAGCCAACAAGTCGATCCAAAACACGTCGTGCTTGTTGGGCATCTACCAATTTTAAATCCAACGCACGCGGGTGTTTTAGGGCCTCGAGCAAAGCGGTTTTGGTAATTTCGTGAAAGGTAATACGTTCGGCCTTACCGGGGGCGATATCCAAAATAGTAGCCAAATGAAAAGAAATGGCCTCGCCTTCACGATCTTCATCTGTAGCAAATAGAATGTTGCTACATTTTTTGGCAGCATCTTTTAATTCTTTAACAGTTTTGGTTTTATCACGGCTTACAATGTAGTGTGGTTCAAAACCATGTTCAACATCTACCCCTAACTTGCTTTTTGGTAAGTCGCGTACGTGGCCAAAAGAAGACTTCACGATGAAGTCTTTGCCTAAGAATTTAGTAATAGTTTTGGCTTTGGTGGGGGATTCTACGATGACGAGGGTTTTCATATGGACGGAAAAAACCTAGTTTTATCCCAATATTTTAGCGAAGATTGACATAAATGTCAAACCTTGATATATTAATGTGTCGCCTGCTAGGTGGCTAAACGGACAAAAAAATTGGGGACACACCCCCCTCCTGCCAAGGAAAACCATGCCTTGGGTCCGTCAGGAGCTGATCTCGGAAGGAGGTCCACATGGTTGATCAGGGCAAGAAGTTCAAACCGTTCGGCGTCGCTGATTTCCCGTGGCGGGCGCGTTGCGCCATGGCCCTCACCATCCGTCTGTTCCTGTGGTTGCGGTTGAACAGGCGGCAAAAGGATAATCACCCCAACGACTTCGTCCCCCACCTGTTGTGGGAGGATCGGGTGGTCAAGGGGACGTTCGACGTCGACGTGGGCGGTTTCAGTGTCCACGTCGTCCTGGACGAGCGATACAACGGTCGCTGGGTCAATTGGGATCCGAAAGTTGTGGTGGTAAAATACCACGACAGGTCCCAGGAGACCTGGGAGGGTGACAGCCTCGCCGCGCTCCTCGCCGTTACCGTTCACTTTCGAGTACTTTTACCCCCAAAATCACTGGCCACTTGGC
>CAZHNI010000021.1:0-21556 GCA_964533715.1 uncultured Gammaproteobacteria bacterium
GGCCAAGTGGCCAGTGATTTTGGGGGTAAAAGTACTCGAAAGTGAACGGTAACGACATCCTCTCTGCCCCAAGACCTCCCAACTTCCACAGTGACAAATATATTTGCCATTCTGGAAGGAGGTTTTGGAAAGAAAATAATAAAAAAAGACACAGCAAGTACCGTGTCTTTTTTTGTTGTTTGCTTTTTATTTATCGTGAAACTGAAATTTCGTCGGTATCTTCTGATTCGCAAGCTTTAACAGTAACAATGCCGGTTGAGGCTCGAGTTAACGTAAACCCAGTATGGCCAGCAGTCCAGGTGCCAGCACCATTTGGACTAATTGGTACAGACCCTAAATAGCCACCCGTTACTAAAGAAGACAAGTCAACACAGGCGGTTGAACTAGATACTCCAGTATCGCAATTAGCATTATAAGAGTTACAGCTAGACACATCAGTACCAATCATATAAACACCTCCGGCCAGAGTGCTAGTAACAGCGGCTGGATAATTACCACCGTTGTCCACTTGGTATACCTTAAGTGCCGACAAAACACCATTAACATTTGCCCAACGTTGCGCATCACGCGCGTCTTGGAAACGCTTTAGAGGATTTAAGGCTACAAACACCACCGCCGCTAAAATAGCGATAATTGCGATGACGATGAGCAGTTCCACAAGGGTAAAACCCTTTGCAAAAATTTTACGCATAGGTTTGCGTTTATTAAATTAATAAATTATATATATTTAGTGAGTTAAATAAATCTCGGTTGAACTTCCTTCATTCTCACAGGAACGGATGCCAATAGTGCCGTTGGAATTTTTTTGCAAAGTATACCCAGTGTGTCCGGCCGTCCAAGTGCCTGTTCCATTTGGGTTAATAGGTACACTACTTAGATACCCAGCAGTAACAAAAGATGATAAATCAACACACGCCAAGCCATCGGAAACTCCTGTAGTACACTTTGAGTTATAACTATCACAACTAGCAGTATCAGTACCAATCATATAAACATTACCATCCGTTAAAGTTGTAAGTGTATTTGGGTATTTACCTTTATTATCAACTTGATATATCTTAACTGCCGCCAAAAGCTGGGTTACGTTTGACCACCTTTGCGCATCACGCGCGTCTTGGAAACGCTTTAGAGGATTTAAGGCTACAAACACCACCGCCGCTAAAATAGCGATAATTGCGATGACGATGAGCAGTTCCACAAGGGTAAAACCCTTTGCAAAAATTTTACGCATAGGTTTTTTAATAAAAATTAGCTTATTTTCTAAAATTTTGAACAACGGCATCGGGAATTTTTTCCATAGTAGCCAAAGTAATTCTTGCCGACAAGTTATACACACTTGGGTTTTCCCCTGGCGCTACACCAATTTTTTGAATATTATTAACGCCGTAACTAATTTTTTGGGGTAATAAAATTGTGCCGGCTTTATTTATCAAAAGTGAATTTACTTGAGCGTCATTATACGACAACCAAACCACAATAAACGGTGTTTGTTTATTTACATTACCGGAATTACTAACCCCAAAAACTTTGCCGGTAGATGAAACTGAAATTGGACTTGTCCACAATTTTTCACCTTTAACTAAATTTTTTTCCGCTTGAATACGAGAAAAATTAATTGCCTCCTCCTGACTACCAGCGGTGAGTGAAATATACAAAAGCGAACCAACCGCACGATCGGCTGTTTGTTCGGCCTTATTTATAGCTACCGGTACAAACATATCTACCGGTGTTACCTCGGTAAAACGCGGTTGAGCGGCAATAAAGGCGGCTTGATTTTTTTCTTGAACAGAGCGATACCACATGGAAACACCCAAAGCGATAAGCGATAATACAGCCAACGCAATCAATAAAAATAAACGTCGACGCAAAAGCGGGTCGTCGCTAAATGTTTTAGCATCGTTATCATTTATGGATAAATTTGTAAAAGCAGATTGTTTGGGGCGCTCCACAATTTTTGGTGAGGCTAATTCTTTTGAAGCTGGCGACGAAATAAGCATATAGTCATCTGGAGCCAACCCAATTACGCCCAAACCAAAAGCTTCTATAAAAAAAGATTCGCCACCTTTAAGAACCGCCCGCGCTTCACCACGCGTTACCACGCGGCCCAATTTTTCCGATAAATATTCCGACAGTCCTTTTAGTTCAGCGGTACCACCCACTACCACAACCTGTTTAAAAACTGTTTTTAAAATCCCTTCCGCAAATTTTATTTCTTCCGCTATCACCACCGCCAAATGATCGATGTACGAACGAATCACCACGCTCACGTTAGAGCGGCTGGATAAACCGTAAGCGCATTTTTCTTTTTCGGCTTCCGCTACATCTTTTGCACAGGCCTCAGCAACGGCATAGGTGATATCATCACCACCCAAATTGTTAACAGCGGCTGAACGCAAATTATTTTTTATAAAAAAACCAATTTTAGTTGTGTCTGCCCCCAAATCTAACAAACAAAAAGGGTTGTTTTTGACCTGATCTTTAAGACCAACCCCAGTGGCCAAAAGCTCAATAGTAAATTGTACGTTTTTTAAACCACACTTAGTTAAAAATCTGTTCCATTCCACTACTGCCGCCTTATCGGCAGCAAATACAAAAAGCCAGTTCTTTTTAGCCTCATCTAAAACAGATTTAAATGATACCAAACGATTACTTTCGGCCAGAGGTACAGAACGAGATAAGTCCTCGTCTACTGCTTCTTTATAATTAGCTTTTTCCTTTGGAGCCTCAATAGTGCGCAAGTAGGTAAAACGTGCCGGAATACCAAACATTGCTAAACGAGATTCTTGCTTGGCAATACCGGCTTTAGCAAAAACCACCAAAAGCAATTTGGCCAATTCTGTTTCATTTTTTATGGTGCCATCGGTTACCAGCCCTACTGGTAACTCGGCACGCGCCGAAGACACAATACTAAAACCACGCCCCTTCTTTTCAACACACACCACTTCTATAGAGCGATCTGAAATATCGATTCCAATTGTTTGCTTGGAAAGTAAAGACATTTGTTTTCTTATTGACGTTGCCAGTTGGTAACACTAATAACATTTGCGGTAATAGAAATTGTCGCTTGAACCGTAGCATTAAAATTGCCTACCGTACTGTTGGTAGTAACAGTACGACTAGCCCCACTACCAGATACAGATATTATACACGATCCGGCGCCCAAACTCAATGTTGCCCCGGTATATGACTGATCGGTACGAAGTCGGCGCAGTGCTTCTTCTACACACCCATCGGCAATGGCAAACGCTTCTCCGCTTTTTTGGGATTGGTAGCTAATTTCCATATCCCCCATTCCAAGTTGCGTAGCGCTCACCGTCATTAACAGCGCGGCGGCGGCTACAATTACAACAGTAATTATTGCGGCGCTGCCTTTAAAAATTTTTTTCTGTGAAAAAAACATAATCCTAAAAAATAATCTCACATCACGGTGCTCACCGAAAGTAGCCCATTATCCACTTGTAACTTTGCGCTGCGGCCAACCGTGCCCCCTACATCCTCACTCTCCAAATGAATTCCAATTTCACCCAAATGCTTTTTTGCCATCTCGGAATTCTGAAAACCAATACCAAATTTATCGCCACTTAAAATTTTAAACATACGCGCTCCGCCTACAATTTTAGCTTTGAGTCTTTCTTTTTTACCGCCACTATTTTCAATTTCCGCTACCATTGTATCAATCGAATCATCCACATACTTGGCAAAAATTTTATCGCTATCAATGCTTATTCTAACTGGTTCAGTCATATCTTTACCAATTCCATTCTTAGCGGTTGGCAACATCGCGTGCGCCATTGCGCCCACCTTTGCTTCGGCATCATACAAAGTAATAACCACGCATGAACCAATACCACCAGTCTCAATGGTATCGCCCTCGTGCCCCACAGCCAATTCTCCCATGTTTACCAAAATTTTTTTACCCATAATCTTAAGCCTTAACTTTGCGCTCCACCGCATCAAGTATTTTACCGGTAGCGTTGCGATCAAAAAAGAAAAAAATACTGCCTTGAATATTATTGTTTACCAAAATTGTATCACTCAACAAAAGCACCGCATCCTCCCCGCCACCAATTTCCACTAAAATAGAGTTAAGAATTGCGCCCATTGTGTCCGAAACAACCTCCGGCACCGATTGTACAAACGAAACCCCGGAAAATTTGGACAACGCCGAGAGCGAAGACCCTGCTAAAATATTGCCCACCTCCTGCAAAGCCGAGCGGTCAAATGCGTCCAAAACATTAATTTCTTTTTTATGATTACCGGTAATAATACGAGCAATTTTTTCTGCCGAATCTTTTGGTAATACCAAAAAAAAGATTCCCGGTGTTTCACCGTTAATTTTCATCAAAATAGCGGTAATAAGCTCATTAGGATCGCCAATTTGTGGGGTAAGTCGTTCAATTCTGTCTAAATGGACTACTGGCACCGACATCGAAACTGGATTGCCCAAAATTTGTGCCAACGCGTTAGCAGCATTGCCGGCACCTACATTTACAATTTCCTTTAATTGATCACGTTCGTAATCGGTAAACATAATGTTTTTTTATTAAGGGTATAGGGTATAGGGTGAAATTTTTTATAATTGCAGCAAAGATTGGTTTTCTAAAAGACCAACCACATCTAGCACCAAAACCGTCTTACCGTTTCCTAAAATGGTGGAACCAGAAAAACCTTTTATGCTACGTAAAATTGGGGCCAATGGTTTAACAATAATTTCTTGTTCCTCAATCAATTTATCTACCACCAACCCCGCTGTACTATCACCACGCTTCACAATTACCACCAGCTCTTGTTTTTTATCATCTTTATTTTCTTGGCCTGACAAAATTTTTATTCGTGACAATGGAATATCACGCCCCTCGAGCACGGTCACTTCCCGGTCACCAAGTCGTTTAATATCGGACAAAGCAATACTTACCGAACGCTCAATACTGCCAAATGGAATTGCTAACGTATTGCCAACGGTTTCCACCAAAAGTGCGGTAATAATTGCCAAGGTAAGTGGAAGCTCTAAAGTAAAACGCGTCCCGGGCCCATTTGGCAAAGGCGATTCTACTAATACTCGCCCCCCAATTGAGTCCGCAAATTTTTTAATAATTGTCATTCCTACCCCCCGGCCAGATGTTTCGCTAACTTCATTTTTGGTAGAAAAACCTTTAAAAAGCAAGGAGCACACTTCTGGGGGCGGGGTTTTCCCCGCCGCAGCCACAACGCGTTCTGCCAAAATTCTGGCCTCACTGGCTTCAATTATGTTTTTTTGTACTGCCGTCGCAACAACTTTTTGCCAATCGATATTCTTTCCTTGGTTAATAACACTAATAAGCGCGAATTCCTTGTCCCGTTTTGCCACCAATGTAATAGCCCCTGTCTTTTCCGTTCCATGGTCCACCGCATTGCGCAGCAAATGAATAAGTGGCTCCCCTAATTTATCTACTACTGTTCTATCTAGTTCCAGTTCCCCGCCCAGCACCTCAAAAGATATTTCTTTTTTTTGGGCCACTGCCAAATCACGCACCATACGAGGAAAACGAGCAAAAATTTGTTCTACCGGCACTAACCGCACCTGCATTACTTGATATTGTAAATCGGAAATAAGCCTACTAGCATGATTGATAATTTCTTCCAACTCTGGACTTGCGTTTTTTTTCTGCTCCAACCGCATTTTATCAATCATGAGCTCCTCGGTTAAATTGAGCAGGTTGTCCAAACGTTCTACCGGCACTCTAATGTGTGATAATTTTTCCGTCTCACTGTTTGCGGCGTTCGGTGCTGTTGCCAAAACTTTAGAGGAAGAGCGCTTAGATTTTTTTGTCTCGGTATTTTTGCTAACTATTAAACGCTTAACGCTTTTTTTAATAACTGGTTTACCATTTTCATCTCGCAACGACTTGCCTACTCCTTCGGTAGCCACACCGGTGATTTTTTTTAATTTGGCCGCTTGGTCATCTACCGAGAGTTCGACATCATTTTTTTTAATTGATTCCAATGATTTCTCCAATACATCCACTGTTTTATACAAAACCTCGATAATACTAGGGGTAATTATAATTTCATCATTTTTTGCATAATCAAATACATCTTCCATTACGTGTGTTAAAAATGCTACCTTGGTATACCGCATGGTAGCGGATGAACCCTTAATGGTATGAGAAGAGCGCATTAGTTCATTTAACAATTCTTTATCATTTGGATTTTTTTCCAACAACAAAAGATTGTCGTTTAATTTTTGAACATGTTCTTCCGCTTCGGTTAAAAATATATCTTTAAATTTAGAAACATCCACCATATTTTAACAAAAAGCACTGCATACTTAATTATATTTCGCACATTTCCACAATTTTTTTAGCAATCTTTGCTGGTGGCAATATTACATCGGCCAATTTGGCGTCAATTATAGCATTCGGCATAGATTCAACTGCCGCAGTTTCTGGATCCTGAGCAATAACATACGCACCGGTCTTTTTAAGTGTCGCCACGCCGTTTAAACCATCCGAACCCATACCGGTTAAAAGTATCGCAATTACATTACCAGAAAAATGCTGTGCTATAGCCATCATCGCTGCGTCAATAGATGACAAACCGGTGTGTGGTTTTTCTGGTGTTAAAGAAAAAAATAACGCTGATTTCTGCCCATCTTTACTAAATGAAGTAAAAGAAATATGAAAATTACCCGGTGCCACATACACCATGCCGGCCCTGAGTTCTTCGCCGGCCACTGCTTCGTGCGCTGGCAAAAAAGAAATTTCATTTATTCGTCGCGCAAAACTTTCTGTAAAAAATTTGGGCATATGTTGCACCACAATAACTGCTGCCTCCAAATTGCCAGGTAACTCGTGTAAAATATTCTCTACCAAGGGCGGTCCGCCGGTGGAGGCACCAATAACCACTACTGTTTTTGGCGCCCTAAAATGCGTGCTCTTATTTTTTTTGCGCGCCTTAATATCTTTAAACGTTTGCACGCGTGCCTGGGAGGCAATTTTTATTTTACGCACTATTTCATCCGCGATAATTTCTATATCCAAAGACAATTCACCGGATGGTTTGGTAACAAAATCAACCGCCCCGGCTCGCAAACTTTGTAGTGTTTCATCCGCTCCTTCTTTGGTATAGGCCGAAATCATAAGTACCGCCGGTACTGGACCATTCTTTTGCAAAAGACGCCGAGTTGCTTCGGCGCCATTTAATTTTGGCATATTAAAATCCATGGTCACCACATCCGGCTTTAATCTTTCCGCCAGTTCCACCGCTTCTTCTCCGTCCTTAGCTTCGCCCACCACTTCTATTTCTGTATCCTGCGCCAAAATCTCTCGCAACATTCCACGCATAAAAAAAGAATCGTCCACCAGAAGTACCTTAATTTTTTGACTATCCGCCATAACATTTATAGCTTACGCAATTGCAGATTTTATTTCTGCGTCTAAAGCTGCTTTGTCAAAAAATGGTTTTACAAAAAAATGTTTGGCTCCGTTTGACAGCACTCTTTCAATTACTGTTTTTTGGCCAACTTCCGAAATTACTATCACCTTAGCATTCTGTTTAACCAACTCAGCCAAGGCGGCTTCTCCATCCATTATGGGCATTAATAAATCCAACAAAACAACATCCGGTTTTTCCAATTTAAACTTTTCTACCGCCACCTGCCCGTTAGGAGCTTCAATTATTTTGGCGTAACCCAATTCCCGTAAATACCCCCCTATAAACTGCCTCATAAATTCGGAGTCGTCGGTAATTAGTATTTTAATTTCGCTTGCATTCATATAACATTATTAACGAAATATTTATTTACGCCAATACTTTGGTCAAAACCTCCTCAACATTTTTCTTATCAAACGGTTTTATAATATAATCTTTGGCGCCAAGTTTTTTGGCATCAGCAATCATGCTATCTTGTCCCACCGCGGACACCACCACAATTTTTGCCTGTGAACCAATTTCTTTAAGAACTTCCATACCATCTTTTTCTGGCATAATAATGTCGAGTAACAATAAATCTGGTTTGTCGGTCTTAAACTTAACAACCGCCTCGTTGCCATTTTCTGCCTCCACAAAACTACTAAAACCAAGCTCAGTTAATATATCTTTTAAAACCTTCCGCATAAAAGCCGAGTCATCGGCTAACAAAATTTTTATATTTGTATTCATACATTTATTATTAATTTGGTTTAATTAACTTAACAAACTCTTCATGGAAGAGCAAGAATAACCCGACTTTTATTTTAATTTTGGTCACGGCCAACATGTTTTCAAACATAACGGTAGAATTCTTCGCTGCCGCGCTTTCCTCCGCAAAAGCTGTTTTCATAAGTTCATTCATGCGTACTACTGTTATCATGTTGGGTGCTTCCACGCGAATTTCCGCCCCACACGCGGCCGCTAACTCATCTATGTATGAATTACCTAAAATATTTAAAACCTCTTTAATAGCCGAACGATCAAAGTCATTTAAAATGTGTGTGGAACCGACCGTTTTTTTATTAAGTAAATCTATTAAGTTAAGCGCGTCAGCGCGTGGCATGGTTAAAATAGCTACACCAGGAGAAAATGATCTAGAATTAACCATCGAATAAACAATTACCGCATGATCCCCGCTTTCCGATAACGCATTTAACGCGTCTTTAAACAGAACCTGTTTAACCTCCGAAGAGGCTACAACAACATCATTGTTGGTTAAAGACGACAACGCCTTGGCAATTTTTTGCGAAGCCGCCGCGGCAGTTGAATCTATAATTTGTTTGGTTAATTCCATAAGTGTTGGAGAGTTATGTATAGGGTATAGGGTGTAGGGTATAGGGTATAGGGTGTAGGGAGAAAGAAAATTATGAGGCGGCCTCGGCTACGGTGGTGCCAAGCGATAATAAATCTTTTTCTTGTAACATTTTTGGCAAGTCAATTAAAACTATTAAACGCGAACTACTTTTAATCTTATTTTGCTGATCGTTCGTTTTTGAGTTTCTTCCAGCTTCCGCTACCTCTTGCGTACTTTTTTCTACTTTTAAATCCGAGGCTTTGTCTTCAACTACTACCACTCCATTTAAATAATCGGCGTGAATTTTGGAAGACACTACCTCTGGGGTAGGCTGAATTTGGGAAACCGGTACGCGCAGAACTTCCATTACCTGATCTACCACCACACCAAACGTACTTTCATTCACTTCAGCAATAATAATATGCTGCGCGGGCGCTTCAGTTTCACGTTTAAGATTGAATCTCTTCTCCAAATCTACTACCACCACAATCTTACCACGCAAATTAAGAATTCCTCGTATGAATTCTGGAGCCCCGGGAATTGGTGTCGCCTCTGTTACCTTAATAATTTCTTGCAAATCGGTAATTGGCACACCATACTCCTCATTGTCTAAAGTAAAAATAACCAGCTGGACTAATTCCTCCACTTTCTTTTTACCTTGCTTGGCCTCCGCGGCCACAGCAGCTACTACTTGTTTGAGATTGGCTGAATCCATAATGTTAGGGTGCGAGTATAGGGTATAGGGGTGAAAAATGAAAATGACTAAACTTCTTTGTTTTCATTATTACCTACCCCATTCACAGTAGGACGACGGTAAGCCCGCTTTATTCTGGCTGGAGCAACCGGCATTTCGACTACTTCTTTTTTTTCTTCTAAAGTTTCATTCTCCTCTTTTTTTACCGTTTCAAATCGCGCCGACATATTTTGCCCTGAAGTAGCCAAATGGTTCGAAAAAGCTGCTGTTTTATGTTTATTCGGCATTAGATTAACTAACTGTTCCGCTTTGTCCAGTGCCCCACCCACAAATTTTTGCAATTCTGCACCTAAAGCCATTAATTGTTGCGTGGAGGCGGCAATTTGTTGGTTGGCCGCGCTTTGTTGTTGGGTGGAAGCGGACAGCTGCTGGGCACCTGAGGCGTTTTGTTCGGAAACTGAGGCGATATTATCCATACTTTTAGCCACCACCTGTACCGAGGCGGATTGCTGCTGAATACCAGCCGAAACTTCTTGGATTTTGGCCGACACCTGTTGGATGGCCGCTGAAATACTTTGTAGACTCTGCAATGTTTCGGAAATAGCTTTGGTGCTGGAATCTACCGAGCCAACACCCGTTTCCACGGCGGTAACGGTTTGTTCCACCTGACCAAGCACATTTTTAATACGCTGTTTTATTTCTTCGGCCGACTTACCAGAATTCTCCGCCAATTTTCGCACCTCATCTGCTACCACCGCAAATCCTCTACCAGCCTCACCCGCCCTGGCCGCTTCAATGGCCGCGTTCAGCGCCAATAAATTAGTTTGCTCCGCAATAGAAGTAATTGTGTCCACAATTTCTCCAATCTGCTCCGAACTAGTAGCAATACCTTTTACCATTTGCGCGGTTTCATTAACTAAAGACTTAATTTGGGAAAGATTTTTTTGTGAAGACTCCCCTGCCTGACCGGCTTTTTGTGCCATTTCGGCAGTTTTAGAGCTATTTTGGGCCGCCTCTTGAGATGATGCTGACATTTGTTGAATCGCCGCCGCCATCTGCGCCACATTTTTAGAAACATCCTCAGCTTGGCGACTTTGCTCAGTAGCGCCCGCCGCTAACTGCTGGGCGGTAGATGAATTCTGTTGTGCCGCCGCAGAAGATTGCTGCGTGGAGGCCGCCAAAACACTGGCCGCCTCGGTAACTTGTTTTACCGCGTTACGAATAGGCCGGCGCACGAATTCACCAATAGAACGGCTGGCATAAAGCGCCAAAACCAACATAGCAGCAAATAATATTCCTGCCACCAAAAATATACTACTGCGTAAAGCCATAATAGGCAAATCAATTTCTGCTAAATCTTTTTCGGTAACAACACACCAATTTTTATTTAACGTTTTCTTTACTTCTTGCGAAGAATAGGACCCAAACACGTCTTGGCCGCGATAATCCTTGCCTAAACCAGCATACTCTTTACCTTGTAAACAATCTTGAACATTTTGTGTGTCAACTTTTGTATTTAGCACCGCCCCCACGCCACCATAGCGTGTTGGCGCCATAGCCAGGTCATTGTCGTTTACCAAATATACATCACCGGTTTTACCAACCAAATTAGCATTAGTGGCTAAATCCGCGTATAAACCAGCAGTTCCCAAACGTTCTGCGAGCACCCCAACCAAAGTGGTACTATCCTGAGAATATATTGGTACGCTTACCACAAATTCAGTCTGTCCGTTAGAGGATTTGTTTAAATCTTTAATATAAAAATCATTGCTTTTTATTACACCCGCAAAATAATCATCATTCTTTTTGTCCGCGCCCACATTGGCCGAATCGCTTGAAGCGATAATTTTTCCATCTTTATCCATTAAAAATATCTCGGTTACCACGCCACCGCTCTTTAAACTATTGTAGGACTCGTTTACTTCTTGTTGAATAACCGGCAAATCTTTCATGTCCTGAAAATATTTATTATTTGCTAAAGCCATCATAACCCTCTTACGTGAATCAAAATAAGCAATTATTTTAGATTCATTGGCTTTAGAAATAGTTACCAAAGAATTAATTTCGGCATTTTCTAAATTTTTGCGCGATGCGCTGTACGCCATATAGGCTACTACACCAACGCATACCACTGTAATTCCCAAAAACCAAAAAAGAAACCGGGCGGTAAGACCAAAACGCGATTTTATATTTCCTCCTTGAAGCATATAAATTGTGTTAGATGAAGAAATTTATTGATATTATTATACCACGATTTAAAATTGTTGATAAGTTGAACTGTGGAGATAGGGTGTGAGAGGGTGTAGGGTGAAGTGGTTGGTGAGCGACTACTGTCTGGTACTTACTGCCGAAGAAAAACTTTGTGAATAAGAATTGTGTGCGTCGCTATTAGCCGCAAATTGACTGGTAAAATTATAACGCACATTACGTCGTGCGCCGGTGCTGGTGGTAATAGTAACAACAAAATTAGTAATCGACACTAAATTCCCTGTAATTGTGGTGGTAGCTGAACCGGTTTGAGCAAGGACAAGCGCCCCACCGTCTACCGAAAACGTAACTGGATTCTGGGGTGACGTCATGGTGAGCGTTAAAACACTACCACTACCTCCAACCGCTGGCGCTGTAACACTGGTAGCATTGCGGATATAACGGCCTAAAACCTCCGTAGCTACTCGCCCATTCTCTTGCACCTCCGCTATGGCCCGCGCCTTATCTCGGCTTCCACCCACGGTTAAGGCAAACGACACCAAACTAATTACCATAAGGGAAACAATGGCGGTATAAATGAGAGTCTCGATGAGAGTAAAACCGTTTTTAGGGTATAGGGTATTGGGTTTAGGGGGTAGGATTGAGCGCTTGGCGGTAAGATTTTTAATTAATACAAAAAGCATTTTTTCTAATTTTTGCCACACAATTAATTGTTTATACGTTTCTAAAGACATATTTTTCTTTCTACACCCTATACCCTTCACCCTACACCCTATACGCTATTTATAATTCACTCTAACTTCACTCAACGTAGGAGTATTTGTACCGTTTCCGCTCAAAACAACCCTATACTGCACCCACTGATTACCGTTTAAGGCAGTGGAAACTAGGGCGCCAAGGTAATTTGTAAAATAAGTGCCTATTCCGCTAGCGCCATACCAACTGGTCCAAGTACCGGGGCTGCCGCTGCTGTCCGGGGCGGTTCGTAATTGCAATTGAATATCGGTGCCGGCCGGTTTGGATTCATCCCACTCAATAATTTGAACCGGAGAAGCTTCGCTCATATTAAAAGCCGACGAAGTCAAATTACCACTGGTAGCATAAGCCGTGCCGCCAGAGCTTGAAATAAATCCAACGCCAACATTGTCCAAAATGACTTGCTGGCTTCCGTTACTGATCAAAAACGCTTTAAACATGATCTGGCCAGTACTGGTAGAAAACGAACTAATGTTAGAATTTATTGTACTAGAACTATTATAATTCCCTATTCCAGCCGTTGCCCAACTTGCGCCATCCCAATACTTCCAAGTTGTTCCATTATCACTGGAAAGCTGATAATTAATTTGCCCACCGTTAGTGGTAGCGGATTCTGTAAAAGAGGTAAATTGAATAATCGAACCATTGGAATACGAAGAAGTGGGTGTAATTGTGGGGTTATCGGTTGGATACAACGCCGCCCCCGTCCAGCTACAGCCGGTTTGGTTGGTACACGCGGTTTGGTTACCTCTGGAGGCGCACGTAGAAGCGGTACCCGAACATGTGCTGCCGTTAGTCCAAGAGACCGAAGCATTATCAAACGCCGCCACGCTTGTTCCCGGAGTTCCCGGATTGTTATTTAATACTTCTCTAAAGGCAAATTTAACGTAATACGTTCCTGGTGTGGAAATACGAGAGCTAACATTTATACCGGCACGCGATACCCAACCGCTTGATCCATTAATATTAATAGTGTCTACTTCGGTGCCAAGCACAGGCGCGCCGGCAGAGCTATCCACAAACACATAAATATTCATGGAAGTAATATTGCCACTATTATACGTGGGAATGCTGTAATTATATTGTAATGTTCCAGCAGCACTACTTCCGGTAACGGTAAACGCCTGATAATAATAGCCGGAAATGGTAAGGTTTTTTTGGCCGCCAATTGTAATTCTAATA
Organism: uncultured Gammaproteobacteria bacterium; assembly: GCA_964533715.1. Classification (GTDB taxonomy): domain Bacteria; phylum Patescibacteriota; class Patescibacteriia; order Magasanikbacterales; family GWA2-37-8; genus CAZHNI01. The sequence goes on from CAZHNI010000021.1 coordinate 13,584, forward strand.
TTGCCGGTAGGATTTCCGTTTGAACCTGACCACGCTCCGGATGCCTTGTTGTTGGTATCAATCCAGTCGGTATACGTCCAACCATTGGCGTTTGATGTAAAATTAGGGTTAGTAGTGGTGGCTGAAGCGCCTGCACTCCAACTACAACCGCTTTGTGCTGTGCAAGTTGGCGACGATACAAAAGTGGTACAGGCATTGGGAGTACCACCACACGATCCACCCCCACCTTGATCCACCAATTGCGCCACCCCACTACCCACCGCAATTTTAGAAGCGTTATAGGTATAATCCGTGCTGGTAGTAAATGGCCAGCTATTACTGCCGGTGCTGGTAGTATTTTGGGTAGCCAGGGTAATCTGGCCGGCAGTAGAAACTTTTACCTGCGTGGCCCCACTATCCGAATCATAACGCGCGGTATTAGACCAAATGGTTTGCCCACTACCACCACTCCAATCGGTTTGCGTCCAATCCCGTGAATCCCAATTGGTTAAATACGAAACTCGCTCTACAGTGGAAGTAGTGCCCGCGCGCGGTTGCCACGCCACATCCACGGTTACCTTTTTGCTATTCAAATCTGTAACTGTACCTGGGCACGTTGTGACATTGTTAGATCCGTCGCGACATACACTTTCTAGAGTAATGGTGCGCGTAAACGGAAAGCGTGTTCCGCTGGTACCTTCGCCCACAAACTGCCAGGCATTGGATGAGGTTGTTACATCGCTTTGCGCATACGTTAATTCATTCCACGCTCTGTCCCGTATCGCTCGCACCCCTTCCATACCCTCCTCGGCATATAGCTCTGCCTGTGTTTGGTTTCCACCTACCAAAAATGCCGAAAAGCTTCCTGTGGTTACACTCACCATGGTAGCGCTAATTAACGCAAAAATTGCCAAGGCCACTACCACTTCTACCAATGATTGACCTGCCCTAGTATTTACTAAATTGTTTAAAAAAATACGCATGCCAAAAAATTATCGCACCACACCCAGAGCGTCGATTGTTATTGTCCTAGTACCATCCGCGGAATGGTTAATAATAACCGTACCGGTGGCGCTGGGGATGCCAGTACCAATAGCAAAACTTAAATCACTACCTACATATGACGGTGAAAATGTCAGCCCACTATCCACTGTTGTCACCTGATCGTAAGAGGCCGTACGACTTGCATACGAAGTACCGCTATATAATGTATAACTATGCACATCCACATATACTCCGTGCGCTGAGGCATTATACCGCGATATGCTGCGCTGACGCGCCAACTGAAACGTTTGCTTTAAACGGGCGGCGGCATCGTTAAGTTGGGTAGATTGATAAAAAGTGCCATACAGCGGCGCGGCCGCGGCCACCAAAATTACCGACAAAGCAATAACAAGCATTAATTCGATGGCCGAAAAACCAGACTTCATATTTTAATCTTTTTTATCTTCCCACCGAACCGGTAATATTATAAATTGGGGTGATAATAGAAAGCGCCAAAAAGCCTACCACACACCCCACAAACAAAAGTAAAATTGGCTCGAGCGACGTGGTTAATGTTTTAGCGTCACTATCAATTTCATCTTCATAAAAACTAGCCAAATACAACAAATTGCCTTCCAAACTGCCAGATTCTTCCCCCACCATAATCATGCGTGTAACAAGGGGTGGAAACAGCGCCGGTTTATACGCCAAATTTGTGGCCAACCGCGAACCTGTCTTTAGTGCCTCACACGCTACACGCAAATTTTTAGTATAATAATAATTACCACTGGTATCGGCCGCAATTGCTACCGCTTCATCTATATGCAAACCACTTTTGAGGAGCGTACCAAGTGTTCGGCAAAACCGCGCCAAAGTAACATGTTTAATAACCGAACGTAAAATTGGCACATGCAAAAAAATCCAGTGCGTTACCACCCGAGAAAATTTTTGACGCACCAAAACAGTAATTACAGCCACCGCAGAAATAATAGAAATTATAAGCACTGTGCCATGCGCGCCAATAAACTTAGATATCCAGAGCAACGCACGGGTACTGGCCGGCAAAGCCACACTCAAACCTTCAAATAACGGAGTAATTTTGGGCAAAATAAAAAAAGCCATAGCTAAACCAAGCGCAAATGTAGCCACCAAAACTACCGCCGGATACAGCAAGGCGCCGCGGATTTTGCCGGACAACTCTTTTTCTTTGCGCAGCTGTTCTGCCACGTATTCTAAATTTTCCGATAATGTGCCCGATCGTTCGCCAGCGTACACCGCGTTAATAAACAACCCTGAAAAAATTCGTGGATATTTACCCATCGCGTCCGCCAACGTAGAACCCGACTCCACCGAGTTGGCCAATGATAAAATAATATTTTTTAGTTTACCTCCCGCCGACTCGGCCGCCACACGGAGCGCCTCAATAATGGTGAGCCCGGCGGCAATCATTACCGCTAAATTTTTGGCAAACAACGCGCGCTGGGTAAGACCGGTGCCGCCAAAATTAATTTCTTGATGAAGTTTTTTTGTTTTTACTGCCTCCTTCATATTGTTTAAAATTACCAGAAGATAATTACTTTTGATGGGGCTATTAAATTTTTGAGCGAGGAAGCCTGCGGGGAGCGAAGCGGATTCCTCCGCAGCGAAAAAAAATTAATAGCTCCATCAATCAAATAATTTCAAACCGTTACTCTTAACACCTCACCAATGGTAGTAACACCTGCTAGCACCTTATCCACCCCATCTTCTAACATCGTAGTCATACCTGCCTTACACGCCGCCGCCGTAATAATATCACTCGGCGTACGCTTTATAATTAAATCCTTAATTTCTGCGTTCATTTCCAAAACCTCAAAAATACCAATACGCCCCCTAAACCCAGTTTGCGCGCACGCAAGACACCCGGTGCCTTTATAGGTACGAATCTTACTTAAATCTTTTTTACCTTTAGCGGTAAATAAATTCAAAAATTCCGAGCGCAAAGATATAGTTTCTATTTCTTCAGGAGAAAATGAGGCTGAAGCCCGACAACTCTCACAAATTTTACGCACCAACCTTTGCGCCACAATTAACCGCACGGTGGACGCCACCAAAAAAGGCTCAATACCCATATCCAACAAGCGCGGCAAAGTAGTGGCCGCGTCATTGGTGTGCAAAGTAGACAAAACCAAATGTCCCGTCATGGCCGCGTTCACGGCAATATCGGCAGTTTCTTCATCGCGAATTTCACCGACCATTATAATATTGGGATCCTGACGCACCAAAGAACGCAGGCCATTAGCAAACGTCAAATTGGTTTTGGCATTAACTTGAATTTGCGTGACACCATCAATGGCATATTCCACTGGGTCCTCAATGGTGGCAATATTTACTTCACGTTTATTTAAAATTTTTAATACCGCGTAGAGCGTGGTAGTTTTACCACTCCCCGTAGGCCCTGTAACCAAAATCATTCCCACCGGAGTTTTAATAGCCCGCGACAACACCGCAAAATTTTTGTCCGACAACCCCAAATCTTCCAAATACAAATTGCCCGTACCAGTGGTTAACAAACGCAATACCGCGTTTTCCCCTTTTACCGTAGGTGCAATAGACACACGCACATCAATGGTTTCTGGCTCCATTGCCCGGCCGGCCACAGCGCCACTTTGTACCACAAAATTGAGTTTGCCATCTTGCGCTGCTCTATGTTCGTCGGTACGAAGTTTAGCCAAAATTTTAATACGCGTTAAAATTAAATCATAGAGTGCTACCGGCACCTCCGCCACATCATGCATTACGCCATCAAGCCGAAAACGCACCACCACTTTTTTGGTTTCCGGTTCAATATGAATATCCGAAGCTTTATTTTGATACCCATACAGAAGCAATGTATCCACAATTTCTACCGTTACCGCCTCTTTTTGCGCCCGCCCCGGAGCAGCCACTACTTTTTGAAGCAAGGCCGTAAGCGCATCCGAAAGGCCGCTCGCATAACGCGACAAACTATCAATAAATGAGCGCCGTGTAATTAAAAACGGTGCCACTGTTTTACCAAATTTTTGTTCCAAAAAATGAATCGTTTCACGGTCGGTGGGGTCCACCATGCCCACCTGCACACTTTTGGCGGTAGCCGTAAACGCCACCACCCCACGGGAGCGCGCCATGGCCTCGGGAATTTGCTTAAAAACTTCCCCGTCAATTTTTTGTTTTTTTAAATCAGCAAATTTTGCTCCTAATGCGTTAGCAATAAGCTGGCCCAATTCGCTTTCCCGAATAAAATTTTTATCCATCAAGACTTCATCGACATCTTTTTTTTCCGCTCTGGCGATCTCCACAGCCGTATTAAAATTCGCCTCACTAATATAATCAGGCTCTACCACAATTTTTTTAAGTTGCTCTGCGTCTATTATCATACCCCCTTAACCAATTATTTTTTTAACACGTTCAATAACCTCTTGGAGCGATGTGTCAGCCTTAACCAAATAATCTACCGCCCCTAAATCTTTACAACGTTTAATATCCGAATCTTGCCCCAAATTAGACATAACAATTGCAGGGATTTTTTTAAGCTCACTATTTTTGCCTTTTTCTTCTAACACCTCAAAGCCATCTTTTTCTGGCATTATCAAATCCAAAAGTAACAAATCTGGTTTAGACTTTATTAAATTATTTATTGCCTCTACACCATCGTGTGCTAAAAGAACACTGTAACCTGCTCTGGTCAAACCATCAGAATAAGCTTTGGAAATAAATTTATCATCCTCCGCAAGCAAAATAGTTTTTAATTTTTTTTCAACCGGCATATTATTTTTTGAATAATACCAGCTCAATTTTTTCTTTGAGTGCCTCCAAACTATAATTGGCTTTTACCAAATAATTCATCACACCATTTTCTACTGCCTTACCAACTGTATCGGCACTATCTAAATTGGATAAAACAATAACTGGAATTTTATTTAGCTCAGGATTTTTTTTCATTTCTTTAAGCATTGCAAAGCCATCCATTACCGGCATCATAATATCCAGTAAAATTAAATCGGGAACCAAAGCTCTTGCTTGCCGCAAGCCTTCGGCGCCATTGTAAGCAACAGTAACTTTATAACCAAGCCTATCCAAAAAATCGCTGTACGCTTCTACTATTTTTGGTTCATCTTCCACAATAAGAATTTTTTTGTTCTTTTTCTCGGCCATATTAAGGTTATATTATGACGCCAAACCCTTCTCTCCGGCTTTTTCTTTCATGCCAGAAAGCGGAATGGCGGCGTAAAAAATAGTTCCTTTCCCTCCTTCCGAGGCAAACCATACGCGTCCGCCACCCGACTCCATAATCATTTTAACCACATAGAGCCCAAGACCAGACCCGTCGGCCACTTGTTTAATAGCGTTGTCTGCGCGGAAAAACTTTTGGAAAATACGCGGTTGAACTTCTTTGGGTATGCCAATACCATTATCCTCTACACCAAGCACCAATTCTTTCTTATTTTTTTCAAGTTTTACTACTACTTTGGGTTTTACCTTGCCAGCGTACCGAATAGCGTTACTCAAAAAATTGGTTATCACCTCACGCATTAAAGCCTGATCCAGCGAAACTTTATCAAACTCGCTGGTTGGTGACTTAAATATTATAGCACAATTTTTGGCTTTCGCCCACGGCTCTACTTCTTTTATGGCGTCTTTTATTAACGCTACAAAATCCGTAGGCACGGGGGTAATTTTAAGCCGGCCAGTTTCCAGGCGGGACACATTAAGCAAATCGTTAACTAACGTTATCATGCGCTTGGTAGATTCTTGCACACTCTCAACATAATCTTTTTGGGTGGCGTTAAGTTTACCCACGTCTTTACTGGCTAACATTTCGGAAAATAATTTAATCGCAGTTAGTGGTGTGCGGAGTTGGTGGCTAGCCAGCGATACAAACTCTGTTTTTTGCCTGTCCACCTCTTTTTCTTTAGTAATATCCCAACAAATGCCTACCAGGCCACCTTTTGAACCCGCCGTCTTTGACACAAACGTCAAAAACGCCCGCAAATCTCGTACCTGCCCATCCGCCCGTATAATTCTAAAATCATATTGCGCGTTCTTTTTTGACTGCATCACTTCATCAATAATAACTTGCCGCCGTGCCACATCGTCTGGGTGAATATATTTTTGCCAAACACTAACAATGTTTTTAACAGAGTTTTTCTTTAAACCATACAGCAAATACATTTCATCGCTCCACACAGTTTCACCAGTATCCAAATTTTGTTCCCACAAACCCAAACGCGCCGCTTGCGTAGCCATGGTAAAACGATCGGTTATTTTTTTAAGTACTTCTTTTTCGCCATCAATATCTTCCAGCAAATTAAGCATCGCCCGCCGTGTATTCTCTAAATCTTCTTTTTGTTTATTTACAGTCTCGGCCGAAATTTTAAGCTCTACCCCGGTTTGCGCCTGTAAATCCAACGCCCCCATTAACTCTTTATTTTTCTTATTTGCCAAATCTTCTACTTCTTTTAGCCTAACCAAACGTTGATCCACAATATATTCGTGAACAAAAACTACAAAAGTCACCACTAATACCGCAATAAATAATTGTTCTGACTGCTCAAAAGAAAAATATGGTTGGATACCAAAAAATGACAAAAAATAATAGGAAGACGCAAACATCGCAATCATCCCTCCTGCCATAACAACGCCTGCCAATCTATTTAGCAGAAAGAAACCAGCTAATGCCAAATATGGCATCCATACGATTCCAGAACCCTCCACACCACCGTACACAAAGGTAACAAACATGAGCAAAAAACATACCGCTAAAAATATGACTGCGGATATTTTGTACCAATCTCGGCGCACATACGCGAATAAGGCGGCTAGACATATAACAATTCCGCCGGATATAATAACCCACCCATTAATAAGTTCATCGTGCAAAACAGTCATTGCGCCAACTACCGCGCAAGCCACGGCAATAACGCAGGACAAAGACATAAAAAATGTCCAACGTGTTTTGCTTTCAAATTGTAAGTATGTTTGGTCCATGCTAAAAAAATCAACTAACAATTTTCTTATTTTTTAAACTAGCAATTTCTTTTTTAAGTTCCACCATTTTTAATTCTCTGCCCACCATCATTTTGTTAAACTGTTCCATCTCCGACATTTTTTCCTTAAGAGCCTTACCAGCGGCGGTTAATTCTTGGTTAGATTTGTGGAGCTGTTTATATGATTCTTGTAATTTTCCAACCATGTTATTAAAAGCTTCGCCCAATTGTCCAATCTCATCTGCAGAAATTTTAAAAGCAGGCGGAGCGGCATGATCAGAAACCGCAAAATCTAGCGAAGCGGTTCGTAACGCAACTCGTTTAAAATCTAAGATTGGCTTAAGAACAGAAAACCAAGAAAAATATAGAATAGCCACAACAGTAAAAACCAGTACCACAAAAAAAATTACCGAAAGATAGGTTATCATTTTTCGAGCAGATTCAGCATCTTTTAGGCTACCGTTGGTGAGTCGTTCGGCGGCAGAAACATTTTCTTGATTATTAATTAAAATTTGCGTTACCAGCCTGGCTTGCTTTTCCTTGGCGATTGCTGCCGCTGTGGTATTGTCTTGCTCTATATTATGCTGATTGGCTACCAGCCGTAAAAACGACTGCTGTACATCACCCATTTTGTTTAACAAATCTCTAAATTGTTGCTGGTCAACGGCTGAGGTAAATTGAGACAAGTGCAATTTTAAATACCCTACGAGTTCATCGTTCTTGTTCACCCACAAATCGCGTGGTCGATCGTTATAATGCAATAAATATTCATTTAAGAGCGAACTTTTAATAAATAAATTATTGGCTATTTTATCCGCAACTTTATTTTTTTCCAACGCCAAATTATACGATTGAACAGAAAAATACAAATACACGCTTAGTGAAGCAACTACTAAGCTAGAAAATGTTACAATAAATAAAAGTTTTGTGCTAATTTTCATGTATATTACTTAGTTAGTCCCTAAAATTTAACGCAACAATTTGTTAAAAACTTCGTAAGGTGTT
>CAZHNI010000022.1:0-20851 GCA_964533715.1 uncultured Gammaproteobacteria bacterium
CACCCCGCGGCCCATTCCGCGCAAGGAGCGAGCGAAGCGAGCGGATTGCGCGGAATGTTTGCGTATCATCCGACGTCCTTTTGTCGCGAAGCGGAAAAAGGATGTTGGATATACGCTGTTATACGTAGTTCAATTTAACCGTTTCGTTTTGACGGCCATCTGATTGTAAGTAAAGTGGTGTCTTCAAGTGCTTCGGCTGTATGAAAACCATCATGAGTATCATAAGCGATATAATCTCCAGCGATTGATAGGATAATCTCTTTATTATGATCAGGAAATCGGATAGTATATTTACCCTTTACTAAGATACCAAATGTTTTTGCGGAATCTTTAGTAACAACGCCATCTTTCTTTTCTCCTTTAGAGTGGACAGACCATTTTACTTCAAAGTCATCTGTTTGGAAGAATTGATCAAATGAAATAAAATGTCCAGCGATCCATCCTCGTGTTTCGGGGTATTTTTTAACGATATCGTTAAGATTTCCTGATCTTACTTTCATAATAGGTTAAATTGAATTACGTATAATGGGCCGCGGGTATCCCATCGTCGCGCCCGCTCCCCGCGCGCTAGCGTGGGGTGAGGGACGGGCGCGATGTGGGATAACCGCAGTTGTGCGATGTCGCTCGCGCGACGAGCACGACAGCGGGGCACCCGCGGCCCATTGTGCAAAATTCAGCGAGCAGCGACCGCAGTCGCGCGAGCGATTTTGCACAACGTTTGCGTGTATGAGAAGTTTCGCCGACTTCCTTATTATTTTATCATAGAGGAGGCGAAATTTGGGTGAAAGAAAAAGTGCAACCTTTGAAAATTATTAACGCACTTTTTCTTGAACCTCATACACGCTGTTATATGATGTATTTTTCAGTTACGTTATTAGTGAATAGAAATTTTTGTATAAATTTTTTATAATATTAATGATTTTTTTATCGGCTCTCATGACAGCAATATTTTCATTAATCTCAGTGGTAATTTCTTCCGTAAATCCAATGCCAAGCGTAAAATTTCTAACAGCACCATTGTTGGGTTGCTGTTGAAAATATTGCTGTAATAATGAGTGCCACTTCTTTAAATCTTTTTCGGCAACTCCATAATCTTTTTCATTTTGTAAAATTTCATTCAAGTATTCTGTGTATAAATTCCAATCTTTAACGTGCTGATAAAAAACCTCGTCCTCTAAAATTTTTAACGAATGTGTTATATATTTTGATTCTGGGCATAACGAATAAGTGTCGTTCTCTACGATAAATTTTTCTCTAGCTTGATCCAGAATTGAATGAAATTTTACTCCTGCCGAAAAAGATTCATCGTTTTCTAAGTTTGTAATAGATAAGCTATCGTAATGAGTTTTGTTTCTGTCGATTACTTTTAAATATCTAATATCTGGAAACGATGTGCCAATAAAAAAATCTTTCCTTATTTTGTCTTTAAAAAATTTATCAAAAATTTTCTCGGTTAAAGCTATGTGTGTGATTGGTGCTGCCATACTTTGATTATCTAATAACTGAAAAATATTTCACATAATGGGCCGCGGGTATCCGAAGTTTTTCTCTGGACAAAACCGAAGGTTTTGGACAGGGAAAAATTTGGGTGGAGCGAAGCGGAACCGGATGACCCGCAGTTCCGCGTTGTCCGCGAGCGTGCCCAGAGGGCGAGCGAGCGGCAACCGGAACCAGGGGAAGCAAGGGATCCGCCCGGGGCGGAGACCGCCGCGCACCCCGCGGCCCATTCCGCGCAAGGAGCGAGCGAAGCGAGCGGATTGCGCGGAACGTTCGCGCATATGCAAAGTTGTTGCGCGGTACAATTTAGCGCGGAGCGCTTCACCGCGCAACAATTTGAGTGAGCGACTGCAAGGAGCGAACTGCATATGCGCTGTTAGGCGATGTTTTTTTTAATTTTTCTTCGTTTCCACCAAATAATAATTAAAATTACTGCACCGTACAAAATAACATTGCCCAGTAGTGTAAAAATAACTTCGCCTGTAGAAGTACCTGATCCGTGATCTCTACTACAGATGAACCAGTTATTTGACCCGATTTTACATATGGTATCAAGAATTGGGATTCCTATAAATATTCCTGGGGTAAGAATGTATGTGAGAATAAGTGTCATAGAATTAAAAGTTAAAAAATATTTCGCCTAATGGGCCGCGGGTATCCGAAGTTTTTCTCTGGACAAAACCGAAGGTTTTGGACAGGGAAAAATTTGGGTGGAGCGAAGCGGAACCGGATGACCCGCAGTTCCGCGTTGTCCGCGAGCGTGCCCAGAGGGCGAGCGAGCGGCAACCGGAACCAGGGGAAGCAAGGGATCCGCCCGGGGCGGAGACCGCCGCGCACCCCGCGGCCCATTCCGCGCAAGGAGCGAGCGAAGCGAGCGGATTGCGCGGAATGTTTGCCGATAGGCGATGTTTCGCACACTCCATAAAATCTAACTTGTGCGAAATATGGGTGGAAGGAAAAGCATTCCTTAAAATAGTATTTTAGACTTTTCCTGGAACCGCCTATCGGCTGTTAGGCGTTGGCTCGACCCCGCGTGGCAATAAGTTTTTCGGCACCTCCCATATTTCAGCAGTTCTTTGTAGATATGATTTTTTAATAAGCTTTCCGAGCTCATTTGCCTGAGGCGGTGTACAGCTGATTGTTAGTTCCACAGTTTTGCCTTGATTCAAGTTTTGATTATCAATAATAGTAATGCCGACATCTGTATGACCCGACCTGTCTCTTGGCTTTATCTCCAACTTAACATAGTAGGCCCATTTATTATTTGGTTCCCCGTAATCAAGCGTAGCCTCCGAAGTGCCACTCCCTGTATATTCGGAAAGCTTATTAAAAAATTTTTCCAAAGTTGGGTTTTCTACATAAAAAGTTAATCCACCAGCCCAAAAACCATTAGATGCATGTATAAAAACAGCAGTGGCACCATCTTCATAGTCAGAGCATTTTATTTGGATAGTAGATTTATTTGAATTTTCTATCATAATTAGTAATTATAGCGGGGTCGAGCTTTCGCCTAATGGGCCGCGGGTATCCCATCGTCGCGCCCGCTCCCCGCGCGCTAGCGTGGGGTGAGGGACGGGCGCGATGTGGGATAACCGCAGTTGTGCGATGTCGCTCGCGCGACGAGCACGACAGCGGGGCACCCGCGGCCCATTGTGCAAAATTCAGCGAGCAGCGACCGCAGTCGCGCGAGCGATTTTGCACAACTACCTTTATGTAAACTTGTTGAAAAATTGGCTAAAAAATGCTAAAATTTTTGTAGAAGTAGCTTCACAGCCTTGGGGGGTGTGGATGGCGTAACTATACCAAATAATATGGAGGGTGGCAATACATTCGCGGCGTTAGCGAGAGAGTTACGAATTCGCAATTATAGCCAAAAAACGGCAGAGTCATATATTTTTTACAATAAAGAGTTTTTGCGTTTTTGCCAAAAGGATCCTCGGGAAGTGTCTTCGGAAGACATCCGAAATTATTTGGATTGGATGGTTAGGGAGCGTTCTAGTAGCACCGTTTCGGTAGCCTACAATGCTTTACTTTTTTATTACAAAACAATTTGTCGGCGACAGCTTTTTATTAATTTACCTCATCCGCGAAAGGAAAAACATTTGCCAGTGGTTTTGTCTAAAGAAGAAGCGCGGCGTATGATTGAGGTTTTGGAAAACCCAAAACACAAGTGTATTGTGTCGCTTTTGTATGGCACTGGCGTGCGGGTGAGTGAGCTAACACATATTAAAATGCGGGATATTGACCTAGACAGAATGATTTTGCGGGTATATCAAGGGAAGGGCAAAAAAGATCGAATGACGATTATTCCACAGTCGCTAAAAACTGTTTTAGAGAAACAACAGAAATTGAAAACAGCGGATGATTATCTTTTTACCAACGGTCGAAACGTTCCCATCCCCTCTAGCTCCCCCTTGGGTCCCGACGCTTTTGGTGCGGGATCCCTTCGGGACAGGGGGAGACAACAAAGCGAGCGATTGACGGAGGCGACAATTCAAAAAATTGTGTCGGTGGCGGCGGATAAAGCGGGAGTAAAGAAAAATGTTTCGCCGCACACTTTAAGACACAGTTTTGCCACGCATTTATTGGAAAATGGTACGGATATTCGCTATATACAAGAATTATTGGGGCATGCTAAACTACAAACCACGCAAATTTATACGCATGTGGCGAATAATGCCCTGCGCGATATTACTAGCCCACTAGATTTAAATGTATGTTAAATTACACCATTTTAAGTACCAAACCAGGTTCGGATTATGCCCTGCTCGATAGCGGTGATGGCGAAAAATTGGAGCGTTACGGCGACATTATCGTCGCTCGCCCAGACCCACAGGCGCTGTGGAAGAAGCGGTTGCCCGATAGTGAGTGGAAAAAGGCACAAGCTTACTTTAAACGTGATTCCTCTCCCACCTCCCCTGGCCCCTCCTCGGGCAGGAGGGGAAGCGAATGGCAGGTGCGTGGAAAAATTCCGGAGCGTTGGCCAATTGAACTGGGCGGGCTTAAGTTTTGGATTAAATTATCCGCGTTTAAACATACCGGCATATTTCCGGAGCAGGCGGGGAATTGGGAGTGGGTGCAATCTGTCATTTCGAATGGAGCGAAGCGAAATGAGAAATCACTGGCTCAATCACCAAATGTACAACTGTTGGGTGAGACAGAGATCCCTCGTCGGCCGCGAGGCCTCGCTCGGGATGACAGTAAAAAAGTACGAGTTTTAAATCTTTTTGGTTATACGGGTGGGGCAAGCTTGGCGGCCGCAAAGGCTGGGGCGGAGGTGGTGCATTTAGATGGCTCGAAAGTAGCAATTGGTTGGGCCAGGGATAATGCCAAGTTGTCTGGGCTTGAAAATAAACCAATACGCTGGATTTTGGATGATGCCCGAGCTTTTGTAAAGCGCGAAATTAAGCGTGGCAACAAATACGATGGCGTAATTATGGATCCGCCGGCGTTTGGGCATGGGCCGGGTGGGGAACTTTGGAAAATTGAGGAGCACTTTTTGGAATTATTGGATGTGTGTAAAAAAGTTTTGAGCGAACAGCCATTATTTTTTATTATCAATGGATATGCATCGGGCTATTCGGCCGTGGCATATAAAAATAGTTTAGGTGATTTGATGAAAGAATATGGAGGAGAGATTGAGATAGGAGAATTGGCAATAGCGGAAAGTGGAAGCGAAAGATTATTACCGGCTGGGATATTTGCGCGGTGGGCAAGTTCATAGAAACACCAGAACATTAAAACAAGTTGACTGTTCTTGTGTTTTGATGTTTTTATGTTTTTATGATGAAAATTTTATACGAAGACAATCATCTTATCGCCATCTACAAACAGAGCGGCGTTTTAGTGCAAGGCGATAGTACCGGCGACCCGACGCTTATGGACGAGGTAAAATATTATCTCAAGCAAAAGTATCATAAAACCGGAAAAGTTTTTTTAGGGCTACTTCATAGGTTAGATAGGAATGTGCAAGGAATTATTTTATTTGCTAAAACCAGTAAAGGGGCTTCACGGCTCAGTGAACAATTTAGAAATCATACGGTTGAGAAAATATATCATGCAGTGGTGGAGGGACGGCCACAGAAGGATAAGGATACGTTGGTACATTGGTTAAGCAAAGATGAGAAGGTGAATCGGGTAGTGGTAGAAATTGCCAGACCCCTCCCCGCCCTCCCCTCTGCGGAGGAGAGGGGGCATCACCCCTCCTCCCCTTCACAAAGGGGAGGAAATGAGGAGAGGTCTGGTTGGCAGAGGGCGGAGTTAAGTTATGAAGTGGTACGATCAAACGGGAAATATTCTCTTCTTAAAATTAAACTTGGAACGGGGCGTAGTCATCAAATTCGGGCACAACTATCTGTCATTGGGTGTCCAATTGTTGGGGATATAAAGTATGGGGCACCGGTCGTTCTTAAAAATAATGAGCTAGCGCTTGCAGCCACAACCCTTACCTTTGTTACCGCTACCGAACCGCACGAGGTTACGGTGCATATTCCTCTCCCAGAAAGTTGGAGCCAGTTTATTTAGTTTACATTATGGAAATAATTGCTGATTTTCATATTCATTCCCGATATGCGCGAGCCTGTTCACCGCAACTTGAAATACCACAGATTGCGAAGGCGTGCGTAGAGAAGGGAATACAGATCGTATCAACCGGTGATTTTACCCATCCGCTTTGGATGGAGCACTTGGAGAAAAATTTGGAAGAGATTGCTGGGAGTGGATTGTATCATCTTAGACGGCTCGCGGCTGCTCAAACGATGGCAAACCCCTCCACGCCTCCCCTTGGTAAGGGGAGGCCACCAGTGTCCCCTCCTTTCCAAGGAGGGGCAGGCGTGGTTGCCATCGGAGCATCGCCAATAAAATTTATTATTGGCACGGAAATTGCCTGTATTTATAAACACAAAGATAAAGTACGCCGTTTGCACCTCTTAATTTTTGCCCCAAGCCTCGCGGCAGCTAAACAGTTTAACCAAAAATTAGAAGATCGTGGAGCGAATTTAAAGGCGGACGGCCGGCCGATTATTGGAATTAGTGGAAAGGAGGTGGTACAGCTTTGTCTTGATATCGATCCCAGGATGATGGTGATTCCGGCTCATGCCTGGACACCTTGGTTTGCGGTGTTTGGCTCAAAATCGGGGTATGATTCATTGGAAGAATGTTTTGAGGAACTAACTCCGGAAATTTTTGCCATTGAAACAGGTCTTTCGAGTGATCCGCCTATGAACCGTAGACTTAGCTCGCTCGACAATATTGTACTTGTGTCTAATTCTGATGCACATAGTTTAGATAATTTGGGACGTGAAGCAAATGTGTTCCAGTTTGAGAATGAAAAAGATATTACGTATGATGAAATTAGGCGGATTTTAAAAATGGGCGATCGAAAAAAGTTTTTATACACCATAGAATTTTATCCGGAAGAGGGGATGTACCATTACGATGGACATCGTGAATGTAAATTTTCATCACTTCCGGCGGAGACTAAACGCAACAAAGAATTGTGCCCAGTGTGTAAGAAAAAAGTGACGGTTGGAGTTTTGTATCGCGTGGATACTTTGGCAGATCGGACGGAAGAGGACATTCCTCGTGATACATTTATTCCCCACAAATACATTGTGCCACTACGAGAAATTATAGGTGCGTGTTTGGGGGTTGGTAAAAAAAGTAAAAAAGTTGAGAATGAATATCGCCGCTTGGTTCCAAAATTAGGGAGTGAGTTTAATGTTTTGTTGAATAAAGATTTAAAAGAGATAAAGAGATATGTAAGTGACGAAAGAATTGCGAAAGGGATACAAAATATGCGGGAAGGTAAGGTAAAAATTATACCCGGATTTGATGGCAAATATGGCGTGGTTAACCCTTTTCCAGGCACTAAACAATTAGAAAATTTTCAATCACGTTTGTTTGATTAGAACAGGTTAAACCAAGAAAAACAAAACCCCGCATCCAATGTGGCGCGGGGTTAGGAAGGACTAACGTTTCTTTTTTTTGCTGGTTTTCTTTTTCTTGGCAACCTTTTTTTTCTTTGCCTTTTTTACTTTTTTCTTGGCCATAGTTGACACCTCCTATCTTAACGAATCCTGAAATATTCAGGATCGAGATGGAAATTTTTTTCTAGTCTCGCGAACGCGAGAAAAAAATTTGAGAAGAAATTTTTACAAGACAAGCATTGTTGTAAACAATTTCTCTTCGACCTGATGTTATTATATGGTTAATTTTAAAAAAAGGAAAGAGTTTTAAACATTAGTTATGCACAGGCCTCTGTTTTTGAAGTTAAAAATTTTTAAATAACCCTTTAAGGGTCTAGGGGCGTAGTAACTCCTTGGCTCGGAAATCAACGTGATCGTCAATTTTTCTCGCCTGCGTCGTTAATAAAAAAATATTCTCGATATCGGAGAATATTTTGTTGTGCGCCCGGCAGTCCCGACGTAAAGTCGGGATTTTGCTGCGCTCAAGAATCTTAGATGTGCCCCCAGAGAGGATCGAACTCCCATCTACAGGTTCGAAGCCTGTTATTCTATCCATTGAACTATAGGGGCGTAAAAAACACGATACATAATGCACGTAACACAATCCATTTGTATCGTGATATGTGCGTCGTGTATCGTGTTTGGTGGATCGGCTGGGGATCTCTCAGTCGCTGCGCTCCCACGAAAGGGCTTGCGCCCTCTCATGAGCTCTCCTCGGCAAAGGTGGGAACCTCTCGGTTCCCAAACCCTCCCCGGTTCGCTCCCCAGCTATAATTTTTTGGTGGATCGGCTGGGGATCGAACCCAGGACCTTAGGCTTAAGAGGCCTCTGCTCTACCAGCTGAGCTACCGATCCGTGTTCAGTTGAAAGTTGTAAAGTTGAAAGTTTATAAAGTGTGATTGATTTAGTAAAATTGTGATTGGTAGCGAAGCTGCAAGCTGCCTGCCCGCCTTTGGCGGGAGCTACCGATCCATGTTTAGTTGAAAGTTGTAAAGTTGAAAGTTTGTAAAGCGTGATTGATGAAATAAAGTTATCGGATTGTTATAAAGTTTTGATTAGTCCAGATAGTATTTTAGAAACTTCTTCGCTTTGTCTGCCTAATTCGTGGCCAATATCTTCTTCCAAAAATTTTAGTTCCATTGCCAAATTTATCATAGATCTAACTTCCCCGCAAGATCCTTTGGCGATATAAAGAAAGTTTGATAGCTCCTTATTGCTTCTCCTCTCGAAACCTTCCGCTATGTTGTTCATTACCGATACTGCTGCACGCTTAATTTGGTCGGTGAAGCTGTAATCTCGGCAGTTTTTGAAGCATTTATAGATATTGCTTGTTAAGATTTTGGCTTTTTGCCATGCGATTATCTCTTCGAAACGATTTATCACCGCCATACTTCCTTTGCTTTGTAACTTTAAAAACTTTATGAACTTTATAACTTATATCGGATCTCCTGTGCTTCGTTTTATAATATTTATTTTTGGGCCTTTCCAACCCTTTACTTTTACGGCTGCTTCGGCGGCGGCGGTCTGGGCTTCTTGTTTACTGGTTCCATCGCCAGTGGCGACTAATTCTTTGTCCAAAAATACTCCCACACGAAAGTTTTTGGCATGGTCAGGGCCTTCTTCGTGAAGTACGCGGTAGGTTGGGGTGACACCGAGTAGTTCCTGGGCTGATTCTTGAAAACGGCTTTTGGCATCCATGTATAGGCCTTGTTCCAATACTTCTGGTAGCTTAATAATAACCCAGCGCGTTACAAATTGTTTAGCCATGTCGTAACCTTGATCCAAATAAATTGCGCCAATAAGCGCTTCAATAGCATTGGCCATTATATAGGTACGAGCTTTGGTGCCAGCGTCCTTGGCTTCGCCGTGGCTTAAAAAGAGAAACGGTTCCATGCCAATTTCGTAGGCAATGCCCGAAAGCATGATGGCGTTAACTAAGGCGGCGCGCCAGTTGGTGAGTTCACCTTCTGGGTTGCCATATTCTTCAAATAAGAATTCGGTAACAATAAGTTCAAGCACAGCGTCACCAAGAAATTCCAAGCGCTCATTTTGCCCGAGAGGAAAATCGTGGTGTTCATTGAGGTATGAACGATGGACGAATGCTTGAATGAGTAATTCGGGACGTTTAAATTTGATGCCGAGTTTTTCCTCAAAGGCAGGGAAATTTTTTTCAATAATTTCGGGGAGCGAGTTGTAGGTGAGTGACATAAGTAAGCGTATCGCGTAACGTAGAACGTATAACTCGTAGATTGGTTATGCGTTTTACGTTATGCGTTATGTAACGTAAGTAAAAATAAAATACAAACTAGGTTGTTGTTGCTTCTTTTTTTATCAAGTCATTGTACATCGAACCAAGTACGCCGTTAACAAATTTTCCGGAGGAAGGGCCACCGAAAGTTTTGGCAAGTTCAATTGCTTCATTTATAGCGACTTTTGGTGGGACATCCTCATTAAATTGTAATTCAAAGACGCCAAGGCGCAAAATATTTCGGTCTACAATTGTAATTTGGCTAATAGGCCAGCTGGGCGCGTACTTAACAATTAATTCGTCAATTTCTTTCAAATGATCCAAAACACCGTCGATTAATTTTTTTGTGAATTCGGTGTCTTTAAGACCAGGCGCGAATTCCATTAAATTATGATCGGCGATTGCCGGCAAAGCAGCGGACGGATTGCCGCGAAAATCCCATTCAAACAAACTTTGCATGGCAATGGAGCGGGCTAAATGACGGTTGGGCATAGTGAAGTACTAAGTTGAAAAACCACTAAGTTTTAAGCAAACTAATTTGCTTATTGTTTAGTACTTAGAGCTTATTTTTTTATTGCTTTTGCTTTAATAACTTGTCGTCCGCGGTAGGTGCCACAAAAAGCACAAGCGCGATGAGGCAGGGCCGGCTTGCCACATTTTGGGCATTCGTTAATTGTTTTGGCTTTAAGCGCGCGTTGAGTTGCATTGCGGCGTTTATCACCAGAGGTACGTCGATGTCCGGGTAAACCCATATAAAGTAGAGATTAGACTATATTATAAAATAAATTAAACAGTAACTACTGTCGTAGCTACCAGAATGCCCTTAGTATACTACACTATTATCATTTTGGCAAGAGTCTGATTCGTTGACGCTCGATGTTTTGAGGAGTACACTGAATATACACAAAAATTATGCAAAAGCACCGTTTTTTCGTTAGTGGCTCGCTTGATGGTGATGAAATTACCCTTACACAAAGTGCTCTTTTACACCAGTGGCGCGAGGTTTTGCAATTTAAGGTTGGTGAGAGAGTGATTTTGAGTGATGGCAAAGGAATTGAGAGGGAGGGTATTGTTATGTCTTTAGAAAAGAAAAAGGCTCAAGTTGTTTTTAAAAAAAGCACAATTAAGCATGCAGAAAAGGAGGCTCCGCAGATTCGATTAGTTATTTTGTATTGTCCGTTACTTAAAAAAGATAATTTTGAATGGGTTTTGCAAAAGACGACCGAAGTTGGGGTACATGCTATTGTGCCAATTATTACAAGCCGTACTGTTAAACTTGGTTTTACAAAATCCAGGTACGAGCGAATTATAAAAGAAGCCAGCGAACAGTCTGGCCGGAGTTTTGTTCCTGAGCTTGCCGAACCAATTACTTTTGACGAGGCTCTGCGCGAAGCACAAACTACAAATAGTTTGAACGTATTTTTTGATTTCTGTAATAAGCAACTTACTGCTGTCGATTATAGTTTAATTAAATTTGATGCAAAAATAGGAATTTTTATTGGCCCAGAGGGAGGGTGGAGCGACTTGGAACGTAATAAGGCCACAGAAAATAAGTGTTTGGTTCGTTCGCTTGGGCCTTTAACTTTGCGTGCCGAAACTGCGGCGATAGTGGCAACATACAGTGTGTGCCATACATATATATAGAATATGGAAGTGCGAATTGCTCAAAACAAAGTCGATTGGGATGCATGGCTTAACGCCAACTGTGTGTATGCGCGCGTTTTACAATCCTGGGAGTGGGGCGAGGTTTTAAAAAATGAAGGTAAACGAGTAGAGCGTTTTGAGGTTATTGAAAATGGAGCGGCGGTGGGCGTGACCCAGGTAATATATAACCGTATGCCGCTGCATGGTCCGTGGTATGCATTTAGCCCGCGCGGACCAGTTATTAAAAAAGATTTAAGGGGCAATGAAAAAAAGGTAGAAGAGATCTATGTGGCGTTGGGCAATTTTTTAAAAATGCGCCAGTGCATATTTTTTAGGTGTGAGCCGCAGATTTTCCTCACTGATTACTCTTTGCCTATTGTTAAAACAATTGATATCAATCCGCGTGCCACCACGATTTTAGATTTATCTAAAACAAACGAATCCCTTTTGTCCAACATGATTCCAAAGACACGTTATAATATTCATCTTGCAGAAAGAAAAAATTTACGTGTTACAACCGAAAAAGATTTAAAAATTTTTTTGGATTTAAGCCACAAAACAAGCGCACGGGATGATTTTCGTTTGCATTCAACTAAACACTATAAAGCAGTACTGGAATCGCCGCTTAGTTACCAAATTACTGTTTGGCTTGAGAACGAACCGGTAGCGGCGGCTGTTTTTCTTGGTTTTGGCAATAAAGTAACTTATTTATTTGGGGCTTCTAACCATGCTTTTCGTAAATATATGGCACCACATTTGGTACAGTGGGAAGGAATTCAAATGGCGCGACGGCTCGGATACCGGTATTATGATTTTTTTGGGGTAGCGCCAAACACTAATGAGTATGGGACTTCCTATGATTATAGCGCCAACCACCAGTACGCGGGAGTAACGCGGTTTAAACTTGGATTTGGCGGTAAAGTAGTAGAAGATCCGGGGACATTTGATTTGATAATTTGGCCCTTCAGGTATAGGATATACCAAGTGCTTAGAACTTTGCGGCGATTTATTTAAGCAACAAATGTCCTCGTAGTTTAATGGATAAAATACGAGCCTCCGTCCGGTCATCCGACCGGACGCCCCGTCGAATGACGGGGCGAAGTCTTATAACTATGTACTACGTTTACATTTTGAGACTTAACAATGATGACCTGTATAAAGGTTCGACCAGTGATTTAAGAGCACGAATTAAACAGCATCAGCAAGGCAAGGTTTATTCAACTAGGCATAAAGAACCAAAATTAATTCATTATGAGTGTTATTTAAGAGAATCTGACGCTAGAAGGAGAGAACAATTTTTAAAAACAACGGAAGGGAGGAGGTTGCTGCGTCAACAAATTAGAGATGTGCTAGAGTCCTCGTAGTTTAATGGATAAAATACGAGCCTCCGAAGCTTGTGATAGAGGTTCGATTCCTCTCGGGGACACTAATAGATTGGTGCATTTTTGCCAAAGGTCTGCCTCCTGAATGCGCAGGCAGGCGGATCAGCCTCTGGCCGACGATTCGCGCCGAGGGCACAAAAATTATTTTCTATATGAAAAATTCATCATTAATACAACTCGCCAAACTCATTCGTTATTATAGCTTAGTTTCTACTACTGTGGCCGGGAGTGGGCACCCCAGCTCGTGCCTCTCCGCAGCGGATATAATGACGACCCTGATGTTTGGAGGTTTTTTAAAAGCCAATTTAGATAAACCAGAATACGAGAATAACGATCGTTTAATTTTTTCTAAAGGTCACGCGGCACCACTTTTTTATTCGTTGTATGCGGCGGCCGGTAAGGTGAGTGAGGATGAAATGCGTAGTTTGAGGAAATTTGGGAGTCGTTTGGAGGGTCACCCCACCATGGCGTTTCCATATACCGAAGTGCCAACTGGCTCACTCGGACAGGGGTTATCTGTTGGAGTAGGAATGGCTCTTAATGCCAAGTTGGACACATTACCTTACCGCACCTGGGTCCTTTTGGGAGACAGCGAAATGGCCGAAGGATCGGTGTGGGAAGCTCTGGGGCTGGCATCATTTTATAAACTAAATAATTTAATTGGCATTTTAGATGTAAATCGTTTGGGCCAGAGCCGAGAAACAATGCTTGGCCACCATGTTGATGTGTATGAAAAACGTATCAGCAGTTTTGGGTGGCAAACTATTGTAGTAGATGGGCATAATTTTGAGGAAATTGAGGTAGCGTTTAAAAAAGCCTTGCAAGTTACCGACAGGCCCGTGATGATTATTGCCAAAACGCTTAAGGGCAAAGGAGTTTCATTTTTAGAAAATAAAGAAGGGTGGCATGGTAAGCCGCTTTCTGCAGATGAACTGAAGTTGGCCTTGGCAGAGCTCGGAGAAGTTGATACAAATTTAAAAGGAGAGATAGCGAAACCTGAATTGGTGAAAATGAAGAATAAAGAATCAAGAATTAAGAATGAAATCACGACGCTTAATTATACAAGTGATAAACCCGTTGCTACTCGGAAGGCGTATGGTACCGCCCTTAATAATATATTTCCTGCTTTTCCTAACGTGGTAGTTTTGGATGGTGAGACGAGCAACTCTACTTATGCAGAAATTTTTAAAAAGGCCCACCCGGAAAAATACTTGGAAATGTTTATTGCAGAACAAAATATGGTAGGCGTGGCAACTGGTTTGTCGCGTCGCGGCAAGATTCCTTTTGTTTCTACTTTTACTGCATTTTTTAGTAGGGCTTTTGACCAAATTAGAATGTCTCAGTATGCAAACGCCAATATTAAATTTGTTGGGTCGCATGCCGGAGTTTCTATTGGTGAAGATGGTGCCTCACAAATGGGTTTGGAAGAAATTGCAATGTTTAGAACGTTACTTAATAGCGTGGTTTTGTATCCAGCGGATGCAGTTAGTACAGAAAAATTGGTTGTTGAAGCGGCTAAGCACCAGGGTAATGTATATATTCAAACAACTCGCAAAGATACACCAATTTTGTATGGCCCTGATGAAGAATTTTTGATTGGGGGTAGTAAGACATTAAGAAGCAGTGAGAAAGATGTGGTAACGGTGGTTGCCGCAGGCATAACACTTCAGGAGGCGTTAAAGGCGTACGGTGAATTGCAAAAAGAAGGAATTAGTATTCGCGTAATTGATTTGTATAGTATTAAGCCGCTGGATGTAACAATGCTGCAAAAGGCGGTGCGAGAAACTAAAGCAATAATTACGGTGGAAGATAATTTTGCCGAAGGTGGAATTGGCGAAGCCGTTGCCACGGCTATTGCCGAATGCCGAATGAAGAATGACGAATGTCAAATTTCTGTGGCGAGATTGGCGGTGCGGAAGATGCCGAAGAGCGGGAAGCCGGATGAGCTGCTTGCGTATGAAGAAATTAATGCGGCGGCGATTGTAAAAAAAGTGAGAGAAATTTTACAGTAAGCAGGGCTTTAAAAGCGTCGCTTAGAGCGGCGTTTTTTTGTTTTAAAATTTTTGTTTCAAGTACACCTCTTGACAACACCTTTAAAGTTGTGCTAGAATGAATTCTTACTATAAAAATGGCCTGTTTATTGGGGTTTTGTTCATTTACATTATTGTATATACAAAGAAACGGCTTTTTGCGCATTAGTTTTATTGGGCAGAAAGTCGTTTCTTTGGGCCAGAGAGCGACAGCCGTTGTGGCATTAACAACAAATGGCCAGGGAGGTTTTTTTCGATGAAGATGCACGCTGTTTTGTTGAAGGTCGCCCTCGCCGAGACCGGCGAGTGGCGTGTGGCAAAGGTTCAGGTCCCGGGCGGCTGCGGGTACATCCGCCGCGATCGCGGCATGTACCTGCAGTTCCTGGAGCAGTGGACCGGGTGCGGATCGCGCAACACCGGCCAGGTGAAGCTGTTCAAGCTTCCCCCTGGCGCCACGCCGGACCAGATCCAGGCGGCCGCGGACGCGGCCCCGGAGATCACCGTTGCCGAGGCGAATGAGGAAATCTTCGCCCCGGAGATCGAGATCGTCCGGCACCAGACCGCGCGCGTCGCCGCCTAGCGCCCGCATAGCCCCACCTTGGCGGCTCGCATCTTTGGGCCGCCAACGACACCCTCCTCGGCCCCATTCCCAAAGTAATTTAATAAAAAATTATTTTGGGAAGCTGAGGAGGATTAACCACCCTCTAAACTAAGAAGGGTGGTTTTTGTTGACAGGGGTATAAAAAAATGAGATAAATAGAACTTTGAAATTAAAATTTTAAGGCGACAACTGCGTATTGAAAAATTATTTCAGTAGGCAGTTGTTTCTTTGTGGCCAAAAGAGCAACCTCACTTAGGTGAGTGAACTGGCCAGGAGAGAGGAAGTCATGAGACCTGGAACTGGAATCCTGCTCCCCCGTAGGGAGCAGACGGGCGGCGCCGCGTTGTCGCCCCAGGACGCCGCCGCCGTCGAAAGGCTTCGTGCTGGTTGCGCGTCCGACGACGTCGCCGCCGAGGCCGCGCTCGAGGCGAGCTTGCGCGAGCTCCCCGATAACCTCGCTGTCGCCTTCCGCGAGATCGCCCGCACTGTGCCAACCGTGGAGCTGTTCGTTGCGGCCAGGGCGGTCAAGCTCTACCTTGCCCGAAGGAGCCGGGAGCTCGGCACCACGCTGCGCCTGGCAGCGGACGGGTCCGTCATCGGCCCGAAGGGCGAGAGACACCTCGTAGCCCGCAATGTCGCGCGCGAGATGATCCGGATGCGTGCCAACCTCGATGAGGCAACCGCGATCAAGGTCGCGCGCTGGCTCGGCGCCGGAGCCTTCGTCTACATCAAGAACGCCCTCCAGTAGCCCCTTCTCCTCGGCTCAATTCCCAGAGCAATTGAATAATTAATTGTTGTGGGAAGCCGAGGAGAAAATTAAAAATCCTTCAGCTTTTTTGCCGGAGGATTTTTTTATTTAGATAAAATATACTTTATATTTGTACCACCTTTTTGGCAACAAAAAGGTGGAGCCAAAAATTGCCGAGCCGATGTTCGTCTCCGCTACTGCCAAACAGCTCGGTTTCGCTGGCGCTCAAAGGAACAAAAAGAGCATTTCGCGCCTGCCTTGTGCCTCGGCACCGCTCAACCTCACTGTGGCCAGTAGCGTCGGCTCACATAAGCTCGGGAGCGAGTTTGAGCGAACCTTGCCACCACAAACTCGTAGTTGGTAGAAACGAAACCGCCGGTCTAAAGGCCGGCGGTTGGTCACATTAAATAATTTTTACCCGTGGCGGAGTGATTATATTATAGTCACACTCGCCACATGATCGCCTTCTTCTTTAAAGCGCATGAGGCGAACGCCCTGGGTAGCACGGCCGGAAGTGTTAATGGATTTAAACGGCAGACGAATGGTTTGGCCCTTGGTAGAAATCATCATAAGGTCTCGTTCGTTATCGGTGGCACGATTGATAACTTTGGCATACACAATGGGGCCGGTTTTGGCCGTAACTTCGGCTGTTTTAATACCGCTGCCACCGCGACCCTGTACTTTATATTCCGATAGTTCCGTGCATTTGCCCAGGCCATTGGCGCCAACGGTTAAAAATTCTAGTGATTTGTTATTTGGCTCTACAATATCCATACCAATAATAGCATCATTGCTTTTAAGGCGCATACCGCGCACCCCGGCGGCGGTGCGGCCCATTTGGCGGACATCTTTTTCTTTAAAGCGAATAGCCTGGCCGCCCGAGGTTGCTAAAATTATTTCATCGTTGCCGCTGGAGGGTTTTACCCATTCTAAGTTTTCATCGCCTTTTAGTTTAAGAGCAATTAAGCCGCTTTTGCGTACGTTGGCAAAATCTTCAAGAGCTGTTTTTTTGATGGTCCCTTTGTTGGTAACCATTACCAGATATTTATATTTTTCTACTTCACTCATGGCCAAAAGCGTAGTAACTTTTTCGTTGGGGGCGAGCTGGAGGAAGTTAACCAGCGCCTGGCCTTTGGCGGTGCGGCTGCCCTGGGGCACGTCGTAAGCCATAAGCTGGAAGACACGACCGCGGTTGGTAAAGAAGAGCATGTTGTCGTGGGTATTGGTGGTAAGCATTTGATCCACACTCTCGTCTTCTTTGGTGGTTACGCCAATAACACCTTTGCCGCCACGTGATTGTTGTTTAAAAGTATCCGGAGGCAAGCGTTTTATGTAACCATCGGTGGTGGTCATTACAATAGTTGGCTCATTGGGGATTAAATCTTCGGTGGTAAATTCTTTAACGCCATGAGCAATAATTTGGGTTTTACGTTCATTGCCAAATTTTTCTTTTAGCTCGGTTGTTTCTGTTTTTACAATGCTTAAAATTTTTGTTTCCGAGGCCAAAATAGATTCAAGTTCCTTAATGAGAGCCTTTTTTTCTTTTAATTCGTCTTCAATTTTTTGGCGTTCCAAATTGGCTAGTTGTTGTAGACGCATTTCCAAAATGGCGGTGGCTTGCCGGTCGGAGAACTTAAACTTTTTCATGAGCTCAATTTTGGCTTCATCTTTATCTTTGGAGGCGCGGATAGTTTTTATAACCAAATCAATTTTATCGAGCGCCATGGATAAACCTTCCAAAATGTGGGCGCGTTCTTTGGCTTTGCCCAAATCAAACTCGGTGCGGCGCCTAATTACTACCTGGCGGTGCTTAATAAATTCTTCTAGGATGTTTTTAATATTTAATACGCGCGGCTGAATACCGTCTACGAGCGCGAGCATGTTGTAGTGGAAGGTGGTTTGGAGATCGGTGTGGTTGTAGAGTTGGTTTAAAATCTTTTTTGGGTAGGAATCTTTTTTTAATTCAATTACCACACGCACACCGTCTTTGTTGGATTCATCACGAATATCTTTGATACCTTCAATTTTTTTATCCTGCACAAGCGTGGCAATTTTTTCGATGAGTTCAGCTTTGTTTACTTGGTACGTCATTTCGGTAACCACAATTCTAAACATTCCGTTTTTGGTTTCTTCAATTTCGGCTTTGGCGCGCATTACCACCCCACCTCGGCCCGTAGCAAAGGCGCCGGCAATATCTTTTTTGCCATACACAACACCGCCGGTTGGAAAGTCTGGGCCTTTAATAATTTCGCACAAATCTTCAACTGTTGCTTTTGGTTTTTCTATGAGGGTGACGATACCATCACACAACTCTGCTAAATTGTGCGGCGGTACCGAAGTGGCCATACCAACGGCAATGCCTACCGTGCCGTTTAAAAGCAGGTTAGGTACTTTGGTAGGTAAAACCGTGGGCTCTTGGTGGGAGCCGTCATAGTTAGGAATAAAGTTGACGGTGTCTTTTTCGATATCAGCAAGCGTTTCTTCGGAGAGGGCGGTGAGTCGAGCTTCGGTATAACGCATGGCAGCGGCGCTGTCGCCGTCCATCGAGCCAAAGTTGCCTTGACCATCAATAAGGCGGTGACGCATGGCAAAATCTTGGGCCATGCGAACGAGTGAATCGTAAATAGCAGCATCACCATGGGGGTGGTATTTGGCCATCACCTCACCAACGACGTGCGCGGATTTACGAAAACGCGCGTTGTGGCGCAGTCCCAAATTACCCATGGCGTACAAAATGCGGCGATGAACTGGTTTTAAACCGTCGCGGACATCGGGCAGAGCGCGCGAAATAATTACGCTCATGGCATATTCCAAGTACGATTGTTTAACTTCGTCCACAATCGGGGCCTCCGAGAGTTTGCCAATGGTTGATCCGGGCATGGGGAGCTTTTCTTGCATACGCTGAAAGTTAGTATTTAGGAGTTGAGGTAACGGTTGAGCTTGTTGTTAAAATACTGGAGCTGGCATTGAGTTGGTTGTTCACTGCTTCTTGAATTGTTTGGGTGAGGGCGCGTTGGTTGGCTTCCATACGTAGTTGTTCGTTTTTGTTTTGTTCAAAAATAGCGCCCCAGTCTTTTTTGGCATTACCGATGAGAGAATTATTTGGGCTGGATTTCCAGTGAAGAGAGGTAGTTTTAAGATAGAATGACCATCCCCACAAAATAATAATCATGATGGCAAAACTAATAACGCCAAGCCACATCCAGCGGCGGGCCGCTTCTTGGCGGGCGGCATAATGTACAAAGTTGTTAATGGCCGTTTGTTCAGGAGTTTCGTAACTGTTTTCGGTTGTTTGTTTATCTGACTCACTTTTTTCAACGGAGTTTTTAGTAGTTAACGTTCCTTGGGAAAAAATAAGACTAGGCATTGGTTCTGCTTTGGGTGTTGTTATTTTTTTTGAACGTCTTTTTTTAGGGTTACTTTGTTTGGAAACCATACCTTAGGATTTTTCGAGTATCATGAGTTTGGTTTCTTCTTGAGGAAGATCTCTTTTTTTAATAATAATTTTTTTGTCGGTTGTATCAGGTTTAATTCCAAGCTCTTTAATAAATTCGGTAACCGGTTTGGCGCGCTGGTCGGTATCGCATTGGTAGCCAATGGGAATTACAATGCGCGGTTCAAGGGCAGTTACTATCGCCGCCGCATCCTCCGCAGTTAGCGAGTTATTATTATCACCAACCGGTAAAAAAACAATGTCCACATGCCCCAAAGCTTCCAGCTCCTCTACTGTTGGTTTTTTGGTTATTTTTCCTAAATGGACCAAGGCCAAGCCCTCGGCATTAATTTTAAAAATAATACTACCCTCGGTGGTGGGGCGAGTAGTGATCATTACTTCTTTAAGTTCTATTTCACCAAGTGTACTAAGTACAAAAGGATTTTGAGAAAGTGTGGCGGCGCTGTCTTCTCCTTTTGAGAAAAGAGCGATAGTGGGGGAGAAGCTGCGCGGAAATTCACCGGAAGATGGTTTGTAGCCATCGATAAGGATGGTAACATCCTCATCTTGAAATTTAGTTTGGAGTTTGACGCAGGTTTGGCCGAGCCAGGATAGGTGCATATTGTGGGTTCGTAGCCAATAGTTCTTAGTCTGCCTGTCGGTAGTCAGACTGGCTTACAGAACGACTGGATGATTGTAAATTTAAGCATCTATATTTTATCATAAATTAGGGTACGGGGCAAGGGGAAATAAGTGTATAATTGCGTGTAAAAATAGAGACGCCCCGGGAGACTGAAGTCGCCAAGGGCGGGGTGCGGAAGGAAGACATGGGCGCTAGCCGCCCATCGTGGCGCCGGCGAGGCCGGCGGCTTGCTGCTCCGGCAGGGCGACGATTCGCACGACCAGATTCGGTTGCGGCGGAGGGGACAGATCCATGGCCGGCGCCAGGCGCCAGGGGCTGCCCTCCGGCTGCATCACGGGCGGGTTGGTGCGACCATTGACCCGGACGTTCTGGAATGGGTGCGGGAAGCTGCGGTTGCAGACTTCAAAAATGCCCAATTTGGGGACTTCGCTGAAGCAACACAGACCTCCAACTCGAACTTGCTTGCGTTTCATCGTGTCTCCTTGTGCTGGCGAGCCCGGCCCTCTTTTGAGAGTTAGGCTACGCTGGTTGATGACGGTGTGATATCATGAGCAAAGTTTTTTGTCAAAGGTTTGCCCGTTTTGAGGCCGTTTTGAGGTCCACCCGTTCTCTAAACTGTCAAATGCGACATGGCGGCAAATTCAGCCGGTGTTTCCATG
>CAZHNI010000023.1:0-16989 GCA_964533715.1 uncultured Gammaproteobacteria bacterium
CTATTACGGAACAAAAAGTTATTTTGAAACAAAAACCGTGCGATTGTCTACTACATATTAAATAGGCAGCGACGCTCCGCAGCAGTGGATCACTTAATTCGATGGTTGTGGAACCCTTTGGCTTCGCTGAGGACAAGAAGCGAGGGTGGACAAAATTTTACCCCGTAGGGTCGCAAAGCAACTCCTTCGGGGCCTTCCCCTCAACCACCATACTTTTTGCCAGCCAGAGTTTAAAACTTTCAGCGTTCAGCGCGAAAAACAAAATAATCACAAAAAGGGATTTCTTATTTTAAGCTGGATTCATCCGCAAAAAAACTTAATTGTTTGTCATCCTTCGTATTTGCAAAGCGAACGACATTTCAAGTTGCTATTTTGTCAGTGATTTTTGTCAATTAAGCGCAAAAACGAGCCTTTTACGTCTTGTTGAATCTCAAATAGTGGAAACATCGCTATCACTAGCCTAAAAAGTTAATTGCGAGCAACTTGAAATGTCCATTTAACCAAATTTTATTAACCGCTAGCATTTTAACTAAACCAAAGCGCCGGTTATAACCGGCGCCTATTGCGCAATAAGCCTTACATTCAATAATAAAAAATAGTTTAGACACTTACTTCATCATATCCATCATTTTATTTCCTCTTGTCATCATTTCCTCGCTTTCCTTTAACAACTCTTTTGATTTATCGGCGTAAACTTTGCCCTCAGCAGTGAGTTCAACGTCGTTGTATTTAACTCCGCGCTCTTCCATCATAACGCCGCCTTTACCCATTATCTCTCCCATTTCTTTCATCATTTTAGAATCGCTCTGCATCATTTCGGCCGACTCTTTGATATAATCTTCATCATGTCCGCCGGACATACCAAAAGTATAACCACCAAGCGCGCCAACGATTAAAACAATCACAAAAGCTAAAACTAAATTTGTTTTGCTCATATATTTTCACCCCCTTTCAATTTTTGTTTTTTTGTCATAAAAATTAAAATCCTGCTTCATTATTATTTCTAATTGACACATTTTTTCCAAAGCGGAAAAATAAAGCTGGTGTAAGGAAGATTGAGATGAGCGACGAAGAAACTACGCCACCGAATACTACTACTGCTATCGGATGTAATAATTCTTTGCCCGGGTCGCCACCCGATAATAAGAGTGGTACTAAAGCCAAAACTGTTCCTAAAGAGGTCATAAGAACCGGTACCACGCGATCCAGCGTAGCCCTTACTACCACGTCTGGCGTTAAATCGCCGGTCTCACTTTGAGCCAATTGAATACAATGGCTGATAAGCATGATGCCGTTTCTGGAAACAATGCCGGAGAGCGATATAAAGCCAACTAAATGCGCTAGATTAACCACGCCACCAGTCAACCAAATTCCAACTATGCCTCCGATAAGCACAGTAGGAATATTCATCATAATTTGAATTACAATTGGAGCTGATCTAAAGGCCTTGTACAGAATTCCGAATATAGAGATGAGGCCGAGTATAAAAAGAATTCCGAGACGACGACTGTTTTCTTTTTGGCTTTTATAGTTTCCTTCAAAGGAAACAGTTACACCGGTTGGAAGTTTTGACGATTCTATACCCGCCTTAACATTATCTACCGCTCCAACGATATTTCGGCCAGTATAATTTGAGCTTACTACCAAAACTCTTTTACCCCCCTCATGGCTAAAGCGATTTTGGCCTGGTTCCAACCGTATGTCCGCCACGTCTCCGAGCGATCCTGCTCCCTGAAAAAATAATGGCAAATCTCGAATTGCTGTAGCGCTTCCTTTTGATTCTATGTCATAACGCGCCACAACATTTACCGAAGCGGGGCCGATTCGAACTTGGCCTACATTTGATCCCATCATTCCCATCTCCAACTCTTCGGCGATTACACCAGACGACTCTCCATATTCAGCGATACGATTAGTGTCTAAATACATTCTAAATTCTGGAACGAGAATATCCTTTTGAATTTGTGGGTTGTCCATTCCTGGCTGTTTATCTAATTCTGTGACAATAATTTCAGCGGTTTTTTTAATGTCATCATGATTATCACCGAACACTTTAATGACTACCGGGGCACGCACTCCCGAAAGCAATTCTTCCACGCGATGCGTTATGGGTTGACCAAGAGTGTATGATGCTTCGCCAAAACGGCTCAGAACCTCCTGTACATCTTTTAAAAGCCGTTCTCGTTCTTTCTCAAGACCAGGTTCAAAAATAACTTGCATCTCGCTACGATTGGCGCCGCTTTCGTGGGCATCGGCGCCAGCCCGGCCGGTAATATGGCTCACTCGCCTGACCCCCTTAATCGTCATAATTTCTTTTTCTACTTTAGAAGTATAATTGTTGGAAGTATTTACATCTGTTCCCACCGGCATAAGCACCAAAATAGTTGCCGACCCTTCATTAAAAGGCGGTATTCCCTCTTTGCCTGCTAAGACATAAAGCAATAATGCTACAGCTAGCGCGCCGCCAATAAAAGACATTAAAATTTTTACATGCCTAATACTCCAATAAATAGCCGGAGTAATTTTTCGCTTAATTAATTTAACAATCCTAGTTTCTGCTTCATTATTTTCGCCCTTTCCTTTAGTAAGGAGATATGAACAAAGAACAGGTGTAACGCTGAGAGATACGATGAGCGAGGCGGCCAGAGAAATTAAATAAGCGGCACCGAGAGAACTTAACAATTTTCCCTCCACACCTGGGATAAAGAAAATTGGTAAAAATACGACTGTCACCAAAACGGTCGCGTATACAATAGAATTTCGCACTTCGCTTGATGCTTTAAAAACGACTTCGGTTATAGTGAGCTTGTCGCCACTGCTATTCCGTTCTCTAATTCTGCGAAACACATTCTCCACGTCAACTATCGCGTCGTCAACCAAATCACCCATGGCCACGGCGAGCCCGCCCAAAGTCATTACATTAACAGAAAAACCGGTTAACCGAAATACAATTGCCGTCACGAAAATACTGAGCGGAATAGCGGTGAGAGTGATAACAGTCGTTCTAATATTCATTAAGAACAAAATCAAAATTATAATGACCAGAACCGTTCCTTCTCGCAACGCTTCCATGACATTACCGAGCCCAGTATTAATAAACCACTCTTGACGAAAGAGATCATTCTTAATTGTTACTCCTGCAGGGAGACCGGGACGAATAGAATCTAGTACCCGGTCCACTTCTTCGGTAACTTTCAGCGTTTCGGCATCAGGCTGACGTATTACACGCATAATGGCGCCCGGTTTCCCATCTATTGTAGCGCCACCACGAACCGGGCTCGGGCCTTCTTCAACAATAGCTACATCAGCCAAGCGCAACGGCTGTCCACTGCCATTCATTCCGCCGGTTCGCCCAATTGCCAACGATTTCAAATCATTAATATCTTTAGGGGCGATAAGAACTCTGAGAGCGTATTCTTTGCCGCCCTGAACCAGTACCCCTCCGCTTTTATTAGTCAACGCGTTTTTTACTGCCATTTCTACGTCGTCCAAACGCAGTCCGTAACGACGCAATTTTTCTGCGTTCACATTAATTTGCCATTCACGTAATTCTCCGCCCATTACAATAACTTCGGCGACTCCCGGGACGCGGAGCAACGCTGGCCTGATTGTCCAATCGGCCAGAGTTCGAAGTTGCATACCATCAAAAGCTGGATCGTTGGACGTAACACCCGCCCAAACAACTTCTCCCATAATGGAACCCACCGGACCTAAGACTGGCCTAACTTTATCCGGGAGCTGAACTCGCGAAATACGCTCCTGAATTATCTGGCGATTACGGTAAATGTCGCTACCCCACGAGAATTCGGCATTAATAATGGCTAAGCCAAATGATGCGGTTCCGCGCACGCGATCAACTCCCGGCGCTCCCGCTATCGCCGTTTCAATTGGCGTTAATACTAATTTTTCTATTTCCTCTGGTGCTAGTCCCTCAGCTTCGGCAAATATTGCCACAGTGGGTTTATTGATGTCTGGCAGAATATCTACTCGCATTGTAGACAAACTCCACACGCCACCAAGAGTGATAGCCACAGCCATTATTAAAACAGCAATTCTGTTTTTCAATGACCATTTGATGATGTAATTAAACATATAATTTATTCGTTATGACCGTGTTCATCCTCTGCTTGTTGCATTGGTTTGACTATTTCGCCCTCTCTTACTAGCACGCCTTCTTTAAGGCCAGAGATTAATTTACCAACATATTTATCTCCAATAGATAACCCTTCATAAATTTCAACGCTTTCTCCGAGAGTTCTTCCGGTTTTTATCACTCTCCTTGTAATCGTATTATCAGCCTTAACAATCCAAACAGAAGAACTTGAGCTGCCCCATTCTATCGCATTAATGCTAACAAATAATGAAGAACTTGAGCTGCCGTTTGGCATAACGCGAACCGACACATTTACTGGCCAATAAACATCTTCCGCGAATTTTGCATCAGCCATATACGAGCCGCTGCTATCAAGTGCTGTGCCGACGCCAATGAGTTTTAGTTTGTGTGTTTCGTTCGGAAACCCTGGCCGTGCGACCACAAGCTCGCTCCCGGGTTTAGGTAAGCGAATATTGCTTGGAATTTTAAAGCGTACAAATTTGTCCGAATTGCGTCCATTGTTTAAAGAAGCGATAGCCATCCCAGGCTCAACGAAGTCGCCATTTTTTTTCATGATAGATGTGATTACTCCATTTGACGGGGCTACAATTGAAAGGTCGCCATTAATACTGCCAGCCACAGTGTAATACGAAGCTTCGGCCGCTGCTACTCTACCGCCGTTCATAGCAATATCTTTGTCAAGCATAGCGACCTGCTCCTCAATTTCTTTTTTCTGCATGGCATAGTCCGTTTCTTTTTCGGCAAGCATCAGCTTATATTCGACTTCCATCTTTGTCAATTCGGCTTGGCTCATTTGGTATTCTTTGACTGCATCTAAAAACGCCATTTGATCCATGGCTATCATGCGGCGAACTTCCGTCAACTGACTTGATGTGACCTCGTCATCGGCAGTGGTAGCTCCGGCCATCCTGGTAGCGGCCGCAAAGTATTCCGCGCCGACCGCTTCTAAATTGCCGTTCTCTTTTGTCATTTCTTTTAAAACATTGTTCAAGGCTACGAGGTAGGCAAAACGAGAACTGCCGCTGATCTTACCAAAAGATTCCATGACGTAAAGACGTGGTAATGGATCGACGGAATTGTAAAAAGAAACAACGTCGATCTCGTTATGCGTAAACATTTGGAGCTCCCTTCTAATTGACTGCTCCAAGGACGAACGGATTTTTTTTTGGTCCGATTCAGTAGCCTTTCTCGCTTGTATAATGGCTGTTTGCGCAGAAATAGTATCACCGGTGGCGCGCGAGACGTTTAACATATCAGCAGCGTTATTCCTTGACGCGTCGACCACCGAACGCAGAGCCACAAGTTGCTGTTTTTTCTTCTCTGCAAAATCGATTTGCGCCTTGGCGTCGATCCGCGCTTCTGTTACCATTTTTGCCTGCTCGGCGAGCATTGATGTTAGCTCTGGCATGGCCGGTGGGGCCGAGAGTCTGGCAATGACCTGTCCCGCCCTAACTTTTTGCCCAATATTAACGTTCCACTCAATTATTGTACCGCCTCTCCTAGGTTGGATTTGAATATCACCAAACGAAATAATTTCCCCTGGCCAACTGTTGCTGAGATCTCCAAGCTCGCCCTTTTGATCGGTAACGGTTTTGATATTGACGGGTAAGCCATCTGTAGATGAGGCCATAGCGCCATCCATGAGCCCCATTCCGGACCCATGTTTATTAGCATTTTTAATAAACAACACCCCACCGCCCGATAGAAGCAGTATAATTAACGCAAGCATTGCCGTAGTGATTTTTTTATTGTTCATAATGTTTATTTAGATATAAAAAAAATCGCTTCAGTTTGCGCTACGCTATAAACTACTTGCTTAAATTGGAAAAGTAGATAGCCGCGCTATGAACTAAAAGCGATTGTGCCTCCGAGTAAGGTTAACCATCTCAAGAATATTTTTTCTAATTTTGGTTTTATGTAATTTATATACCTGCGCTGACAATAACGCAGTCGCGTCAGATGATTGGCAAAAATAGAAAGAAGCGATTCTTTAGGAAAAAGTACAAAACCAGCAACGGCAACCAAAAATAAGCTCAAAAAATTATTAAACGATGACGAGAGAGTATTTAGGGTATGACTACCAAGTTCTGAGTGGGCAGTTGAGCAATCCATACTCTTGGTGCCATGTCCGTTGTGGGGCGTCATCTCTGTTTTGGTATCGCAAACTGACAACTCTGTGGCCGTTACAGGTTTGGCGGGGCAAAGCAAAACTACTGCCGCTATGAGCAGTATAATGCTTGTAGTTCTACTAAAAATTGTTTGAAAAACTGTTTTCATAACTCTATATAGCCCGGCTTACTAAAACTTACTTACTCAAACTTACATTATGCATCCAAGATATATAAGCGCCCATAACTCCAGACCAGACCGCCACCGTAATTGCGCCAGCTAACCAGCTAGAAAAGTTCATGCCAGTATACCCCGGGAACATCTGGAAGATTGCCAAGTGTAATTCAGCCACTTTACCAGTTAAAAATATACTATACGCCATACATACTGTAAAGGCAATTTCACCACCAAGTACACATAGAGCAGAGTATTTTTTTATTAATAATTTCCCCATATAATTATTAACTTATATCAATAACACTAAATTTTCTTTGACAATGTATAAATTTTTAAAACCTCCGATACGGCTTTTGAATGTTGACCGGATTTCATTTGCTCTATAACGTGAGTAGAAAGGTGATTCTTTAGTACGGCATCATCGAAACTGGATAAAGCCTTTTTAACGGCACACGCTTGTGTTATGATATCAACACAATACGCGCCTTTTTCAATCATCCTCTGTAACCCACGTACCTGCCCTTCAATCCTGCGGAGCCTCTTAACTAGCTGGTTTTTTAACGTAATATCCATATGATTTTATTATACCCCTGGGGGGTATATAGTGTCAAGTGGATAACCGTGCATTAACATAAACATATCGTACAATTTTAATACGATTTCTTGGAGCGTTTCGTTCTTTTTTGCAATAAAACCCTGAATTTAAATGAGGCTGATAGTGATTTAAGACTTAGATACTCTACAATTTTGTAAATTTATAAATTAGTACGATTTTTTCACTCCAATGTTGAGGAATGCATTGTTATCATTTTCGTGCATCACAACTGTAATAATATTTAGTTCTAAATAATATGGGTGGCGTTCACGGTGCGGAGTAGTAAAAAATATTAGTGCAACCTAGTGTTTTTTGTTACAGTGATTACGCAATATTAAAAAATCTGTGCGCGTCTGGGATGTACATCCAAAACATTTGTGCCGCAAGCATT
This sequence comes from uncultured Gammaproteobacteria bacterium, assembly GCA_964533715.1. GTDB lineage: Bacteria > Patescibacteriota > Patescibacteriia > Magasanikbacterales > GWA2-37-8 > CAZHNI01. The sequence continues at coordinate 7,387 of CAZHNI010000023.1, forward strand.
TATTAGCGGAGCATCGTGAACTCCATGGACTGTGGAATATTTTGACAAAACATAAAGGCAAGGGCGGGTACTCGCGTCATCCCGAAACGTTGCGCTGGGTAGGTAAACAAAAGGCGCTATATAATCGACATGAAGCTTTGGTAAAAGAATTTACTCGCCGAGGGTACCAGCATAACACGCCACTTGATAAAAAGCTTGCCACAGGTTCCGGCAGTCAAAAAATTTTCATCAACACTATTACGGAACAAAAAGTTATTTTGAAACAAAAACCGTGCGATTGTCTACTACAAGACTAGGCTGGTTCAAACATTTTCTTAAATATTACAGCTAAAAATTATCTAGCCAGTTTGCAAGTTTCTTTTTATCTCGTGCCAGCCAGGCGGCGTTGGAGTAAATACGCTCTAGTGCCTGTTGAACCGAACGTTGTGCACCGGGAGCCGGATTTTTTTGGAAAAACTTTTCAATATCTTTGGCATATTTAGTATTATGAAAATAACCAGCCGAAGATACTAGATAGGCAACGTCATGACTGCCGCCATAACGTTCCATAAACATTTCCCAATTAGTTTTGATAAATTTCCAAGCCACGTCTCCCCCTACTGGGTTAGCCATAACTGGCAAAATTATATGTACAGCATCTTGGTAGCGCACCGACTTAGAAATAAAGAAATCCAAAGATTTTTTAAGCAAATTTTTCTGTCTAAAATTTCCTAATGCCCGGCCAATTCTGTCCTTCTCTTCATGCAGCGGTGTACTATTGTACATTTTAATTAATTTGGCATGTTCAGCTACACCGCCATATTTAGAGACAATGTTGTAAACCACCCCTCGGAGATCTGCAGGAATGTGGCTACTATGTTCTTTGCCTAGTTCACGGAACATTTTTTTGGCTTGGGCAATTGTGGCTTGGTGGCCGTACGCTCCTAAGTTTGCTATAACGAGTGATCGCAACAATGTTTGAGAATGACTTTCTTGAGCAGATTTTTGCCAAGTTGTTTTTTGAGCAATGTTGGCAAAAATACTAATTACAAACCGCTCATATTTTTGAAGGCACGCTTCGTGCGCAATTAACAAATGAACACGACTTAAGCCAGCAGACAGTTCGGCCCAGATAGCATATTCAGTTTCGTTTTTATAATGCTGGGCAAACTGTAGAGCGTCAAGAGTTGTTAACTTGCCAACTTCCGATAGCGATATACTATCGCGAATCAACCCCAATCGATCTCTGACTTTAATATTTTGTGTTTCTACCAACCGGCCAAGTTCGTCCCACATCGATTTAGAATAACAGGTTCTATAAAATCCAGACTCATTATTGTTAAATTTTAAACACCGATTGTATTTTTTTGGAAGACAAAGAGTTTTTTTATCCATAATAACTTTTTGTTCTTTGCCGTCATCATCACAAAAACTAACCGGTATACGCCAAAGTGTTTTATCTTTAGTTTGTTTTTCTACCAGAGGACTAGAAAAAAATCGTGATTGCCGAATGTAGATATGTTTGTTATGCTCTGTTACGGTAAGAAGCGGATGACCGGATTTTCCGGTCCAATCAGCCATTATTTTACCTACTGGCTTGCCGGAAATTTTTTCCAGCGCTTTCCACAGGTGCTCGGTTACCGTATTAGCATAACTATGTTTTTTAAGATAATAACGAATGCCATTTCTAAAATTATCCTCGCCTAAATATGCAGCAAGCATGCGAATAACACTGGCTCCTTTACTATAACTAACACCATCAAAAACTTCGACAATTTCATTGGGGTGAGCAACGTTAACTTCAATCGGATGGGTATTTTTTAGGGCGTCAATATGCAAGGCCCGACCCAAATCTATATATATAAATTGTGTCCAAATATCCCAATTTGGAAAAATAGTATCAACTGCCAGGTACTCAATATAACGAGCAAAACCCTCATTCAACCATAAGTGAGTCCACCATTCCATGGTTACTAAATTTCCAAACCATTGATGAGCTAATTCATGGGCAATAGTAAGAGCGACCCGCTGTTTATTGGCGACAGAAGAGTGAACAGGGTCAACGAGCAAGGTTGTTTCTCGGTAAGTAATCGCCCCCCAATTTTCCATAGCACCAGCCGTAAAATCTGGAATTGCAATAAGATCGAGCACTGGCAACGGATACGGAATATCAAAATATTTATTAAAGAATGATAAAATTTTTGTTGCACATTCTAGAGCAAACTCTGCTTGATGCGTTTTGCCTGGAGTGGTAAATACCCTAACTAGCACGCCGTCATCACTATTTTTTTTAATATGCGTAAAATTACCAACAATAAAAGCAACAAGATACGTGGACATGCGCGGAGTTGGTAAAAATTGGACTGTTTTATAACCACCTTCATGCTCCAAAATTTCAATCGGCACGGTATTTGAGATTGCGGTTTTATCTTTTGGAACAACCAACGAAATATTAAAAACAGCTTTCATCGCAGGCTCATCAAAACATGGAAATGCTTGCCGAGCGTCCGTTGATTCAAATTGTGTAGTGGCGAGAAAATAATTTTTTCCACTATCGGTATAGCTGCTGCGATAAAAACCACGCATTTTGTCGTTAAGTACGCCATTAAAAATTATTCGCAAATTTATTTCTCCAGCCGATAAATTTTTTGGAAAAATAAAAGTGGCCGTTTCTGCTTTTTCGTTATACTTAATTTTCGTAGCAAACAATGTGCCTGTTTTACTTATAACTTGTGCGGATTCAATATCTAGCGCCTTACAGTGAAGTGTAACCGTACTAGTTGATTTTTTTAGAATAAGACGAATTATTTCTTCGCCCACAAAAACAAAAGCTTCCAAATCCGGTTTGATTTTAATTGTATACTCTTCCGGCACAACATTGTTTGTAAGACGAATATTTTTGTTATTTTTCATTTTTTTAAATGATTATTTTATTTAAAAACAAAAATTACTTTCTTAAAAAGTCTTAATTTTATTATATATCAATTTAGCAAAATTGGGAAGCTTTCTAATTTTTGGTGTTCCCTTTTACCACGCCATTGCTCATTCCAGAAAAATAAACTATTATAGTTTATGTCGGCTAAAAATACTTTTTATGGCCTTTTCCAACAACCCGCTTGTTTACCTTACAAAAAAGAGCTGGCACTACGCCAAAGGCAACCGCCAGAGCGTTGTGATTTACGTTATATTGTTTTTATTTGCGAATCTTTGTCAACTATCACAGACGTTTATTGTGGCATTCGCCTTAAATACCATTCAGGCAAAAGGCGTTCATACTGATAATTTTTTCACTATCGCCTGGTATTTGGCGGCTTTGGTCGCGTCTGACTTAGCATTTTGGGTGTTCCATGGCCCCGCTCGGGTAATGGAAACAACCAACGCCTTTTTTGTGCGTAGCCAATATAAAAAATATTTGTTAGACGGTGTAATGCACTTGCCAATTGAATGGCATACAGATCATCATTCCGGTGATACGATAGATAAAGTAGAAAAAGGCTCGCAGGCTTTATACAATTTCACCACCGATACCTTCATGATAATTCAGGCGATTGTTACGCTGGCCGTTTCGTATGTTGTGCTGATATTTTTTAATTTTTCGGCTAGTTATATTGTAGCTATTGCACTTGTATTCGCTTTTTGGGCAATTACAAGATTTGATAAAATCTTGGTACCACAATACGAAAAATTATTCCACACGGAAAATACTATTTCCGAAAAAGTATATGATGCGATCAGCAATATTACCACCGTAATTATTTTGCGCGTAGAAAAATTAGTAACATCTTCTATCTACAAAAAACTTATTGAACCCCGTCGTTTATTTGTCAAAAATAGCAGGGTCAATGAACTTAAGTGGTTTACTGCTACCATGTCTCAATCAGTCATGGTATTTTTGGTTTTGGTTACCTATCTGTATCATACAATATCGGTTGGGGGTGTTATTGCCATTGGCACTGTATATTTGCTCTATGGCTATGTTAGCAATATTGGGCGGCTGTTTTTTAGCCTAGCCAGCATGTATGGTGATATTGTGCAACGTAAAACTGCCGTTATGAACGCCGAGGAATTAGCCAAAGAATTCGCTACAAAAAAACAGGCACATGAGATTGAACTCGGTACTAGTTGGAATGAGTTGGACATCAAATCACTTAGTTTTTCATATAATCCTAAAAGGGGTAGCGTCCAACACCTTGATAATGTTTCACTAAAAATTGGTCGCGGTAAAAGAATTGCTCTGATTGGAGAGAGTGGGAGTGGCAAAACTACCATGCTAAAAATTATCCGCGGTTTGTACGAGCCTCGCGAGTATACGTTATTACTAGATACCAAACCGGTGGCCGGAGGTTTTAACGCGATCAGTGAATCAATCGCGCTCATCCCCCAAGATCCTGAACTTTTTGCCACTACAATCAAGGAAAATTTAACCCTAGGTGTGGATAGAACACTTGAAGAAATAAAGAAGTACACTGACTTAGCCTGTTTCACCGAGGTAGCTGAACAGTTGCCAAAAAAATTCGACTCATCAATTGTAGAAAAAGGCGTGAATTTAAGTGGCGGAGAGAAACAGCGCTTGGCTTTGGCGCGTGGGCTCATGGCTTGCGAAGAAAAAGCCATTATTTTACTGGACGAACCGACCAGCAGTGTTGATTATAAAAATGAGCTGGCTATTTATAATAATATTTTTGGGCATTTTAAAGATGCCACAATTATTTCTACTGTCCATCGCCTTAATCTACTCTCTCTGTTTGATTTTATTTATATTTTTTCCAATGGTGAAATTATTGCTTCTGGGTCTTTTGCCGATTTGCTACAGAATTCGGAAGAATTTAAAAAAATATGGATTAAATATAATAAGACGACTAAACGGAGCTGACCCTATGCCAACCGAAAAATTTAAACTACTCGCCGCAGTACACTTGTTACTCTTTAGAAATAATAGTATATTGCTTTTGCGTAGATTCAATACCGGTTATGAAGACGGCAACTACAGTGTCCCAGCGGGCCATATTGAAGATATTGAAACCGCTACACAAGCTACGATTCGTGAAGCATTGGAAGAAACAGGGATTATGCTAAAACCAAGTGATCTTAAAATGGTTCACGTCATGCACCGCAAAGGTACCGACATAAGAGTTGATTTTTTCTTTATAGCCACTAACTGGCTTGGAGAGCCTATGAACCGAGAACCAAATAAGTGCAACGAGCTCGCGTGGTTTTCTTTAAACAATCTACCCACAAACATCATTCCCTATGTCAGCAGTGCCCTACAAAATTATCAAGCCGGAGTACATTATTCAGAATTTGATTGGTAGTGGTTTAAGGTTGCTTTATATACCAAACTATGCTATACTTGCGGTCTACTGTAAGCTTTACTAAATAATCTTTATTATATGGGAAATTTTAATAAATTTGACAAAGGCCGTGGTGACAGAGGGTTTGGCGGTGGTAGTTTTGGTGGCAGAGGCAAATTTGGTCGCCACAACGATGGGCCGAGGCAAATGTTTTCGGCTACCTGTAGTGAATGTGGACAAAAATGCGAAGTGCCTTTTAAACCAACTGGTGAGCGCCCAATCTATTGCAATAACTGTTTTAAAAATCATGGCGGTCCATCACAACGGTTTGCTCCACGCGGTTTTGATTCTAGCACTCGCCCAAGCACGTCACCTACAGGCGGTGCGCTCAGCCTTGGCGGCCAGAGTGACATCTCCAAGGTACAGTTTGATGCATTAAATGCCAAGCTTGATAAAATTATTTCACTCTTGTCCCCTGCTTCTACTAATAATTCTGCCAAAACCGAAGAAATTTCTAAACCAGCCGTGCTAGAACTAAAAAATAAAAAAGAAACCACTAAAAAATCCAAAGCACCAGCTAAAAAAACTAAGAGAAAAAAATAATTTCTCTTCTCAACAAAAACTAAAATAAGGCCCCTTACGGGGGTCTTATTTTAAAATAAATGCTAACTTTTAACCTTCAAGCCGATTAACTAGGTACCAAAGCAGAAGAATTCCTAAAATAAACGGGATAGAATGAGTCCAGCGTTTGTCGCGCCTAAACTCTTTATGCAAATCTGGAATTAAATCGGAGCACGCAATATAAATAAACATACCAGCCGTAAAGGCGAGCGTTGCGGGTACAAAATTTTGAATTTTAACTAAAAAGAAAAAGCCGAGCACAGCTCCAAGCAAAGCCGTTAAAGCTGAGAGAAAATTATATAATAGTGCTCGAAAACGCCCTAAACCACCATGAATAAGGACGCTGAAATTAGCCATTTCGTGAGGAATTTCGTGAGCGGCAATCGCCAATGTGGTTATAATACCTAGGCCGGGGCTAGCCATGAACGCAGCCGCAATCGCCACCCCGTCGATAAAATTGTGCACGCTATCGCCGATTAAAATCAACCAGACTGATGGACGTGGTCCGTGGGTTTCGTCATGATGATGAAACCACAGTACAAAGCGTTCTAAAAAAAAGAAAAATATAATACCAAGCAAAGCTACCAGCAATAACAAATTAATATTTTCTCCACCGTTTTCAAACGCTTCTGGCAAAACATCTAAAAAAGCCGTAGCAAGCATAACGCCCGCGGCAAAACTAACCAAATAAGCGGACATCCACTCCGACTGGAAATGTTCCCAAAATTTTTTAGACACGAGCACAACGCCTCCTACAAAAGAAATAAGGCTTACCAAAATACTCGCAACGACAATGTGCACAAGAATCATATATTGCGTAATATAACACTGATAGAAATTTTAAACAAGAGCGTAAGAATTGGATGCTCTTAATTTTATACCAAATGTATCCCCCGCTTTGGCTTAATTATACCATGGAATAAAATATCTTCAATATTAGCCACACCAAACTGTCGGTTATCCAAATAGCCAGACATGGCGGCCTCCGCGAGCCAACCTGACTTAATCCAGTCAAATAACCACTCGCTCGTATAGTGCGGATCATTTTGTGAAATACCAGCTCCAATGGTTTTGAGCCACGATCGGTTGTATTCCTCTTGTGAACCAACCGATGGAGCCATAATAATAGGAAGCCCAAAGGCAGAATAAAATACCAATTCACTTGGTTTGGTCCATAGAGCATCGGTGGTGCGGAGCGTTTCATTTAACATATTAAAATAATCTTCTTTATCGGACGAAAAAATTATTTTAATATTTTTTTCAAATACACTCTCCAAACCAAGACGCTTAATACAATCTTTAAAATAAAGATAGACATCGTTACGAGTGCCCGCGACAAGGTTAAGGTTTATTTCTCCGGTGAGTAATTTTTTTTGTAAACTCGCTAGAATTTGTTCGGCAATATGCTTTTGTGCCCCCGCCCCACCTACCGCAAAGGCCAACGTTAATGGGTGCTTATGCCGTGCTTCTATTTTTATATCTTTTAAAAATTGCTTTACGGTTTCGGCGTATTTTTGACGATAGTGATACTCCGGGTCCAAGTTGATTATTCTTTCGGCTATATCACGTCTTAACAGGGCCAAGTCATCGCCTCCCATATTTTCTTCTGGCAAAGGAAAGCCTGTTAGAAAAATATTTTCTGGCTTGACACCATAAAGCTCCAACCGTTCAACCACACGCTGGTTGGGCGCAAAATACTTTATACGGCTTTTTTTAGGGTTAAGCGGGGCCCAGGCTCTACTAATATCGCTATCACAAATCACCTGATAAATATCGTTTTTAAAACCATGATATTCCGCCATGTAACTAATAGTAAAAAAAGTGGAAATAAGCGGAATGTCTTCCCGGTTCAAAAATTGGACGAGATCTTTGCCCCAGCCGCGACGAATAGTTTTATAAATAGTATTTACCTGGAGTGAAGGTTTGGATAAATCTCGACGCGGATAAAATTTGGGAATACGTTGAAAATAGTCCATGGCATCAAAAATGTATTTACCAATTAATGGAATATTTTTCATGCGCGAAATTGATTCGTATAACTTCTGTGTGCTATTCCACAACCGATAATCTTTTTTTGGAATACCCTCATAATTGTTAGCAATCAGCACTTTTCCGGTTGGGGAAAAACGGCGAAGCGGATAGGCCGCACGCTGATGACCGTACCCCATGTCAACGGCCACTACCCAAGCTTTGTGTGAGTTCATATACTAAAATCGTTTATTTTTGGCAAAAAGAAAACCCATTTTTTTATCAAATTTGGAAGGGAATATTTGCACCCCAAAACCATTTTCTCGTAATTTAGTTTCTATTTCAAAATAATTATTATTGTTGTAGTTGTGGTATTCCATAATAAGCGCCTCAATTAACCTAAAATGTTCCGGAAGAAGGCTCTCAAACACGGAGTACTCCCCTCCTTCAATATCCATTTTAATAAGCCCAATTTTACTGAGTTTATATTTTTTTACAAGCGTTGCCAAGCTGATTGTTGCAACGGGCACAACCTCATTGGTGTCCGAAGGCTCTTCAACAGAAGCAAGATAATGATTGTGAGAGTCGCGGCTGAGAACAAGATTATCTGTACCATCTTTTTCGGCAAGGGCCGCAGCCACAATGGTTACCCCCTTAACCTTATTTTCGACCAAATGTTTTTTTAAACATTCAAGATTTTTAGGTTCAGGCTCAATAGCTATAACGGGCACCGTTCGATTTAGAGAGCGTGCGTAAAGCGTAAAAAAGCCGCTATGAGCGCCGACATCCACAATTGGGTAGAGAGAGGTGCGGATAACGTCTTCGACAATACGATACTCGCGAAGCTTAAAAATTTCCGCCGCCACGCTCTCATCAGCCTCATCGCGAAGCGTTACGTGCCACGACATGCCATTAAATAAAATAGTCTTACTTTGCATAGAGTACAACAAGTATTTTACCGTAAACTTTAAAAAAATGCCACTCTTTTTAAGAGTGGCATAAATTACATCTTTATTCTTGATTAAAACCAGAGAGAATCAATTGAAAAAGGTCCAGCTCCCATTAAAAAGAGAGCAACACAGGCGGCTAAAATAAGCAAATCGAGTTCCCAGCCATTTTTGGTAGTATCGGCAAATGGCAGCTTCCAGACAAAAATTTTATAGCGTAAAGCACCAAGCATAATAATACCAAGACCAAGAGCGGCGAGTTGTGTAAGAAAACCAAAGAGAACAGCGATACCGCCAAGGGTTTCGGCCACGGCTAGGAAACGCATCATTCCAAGCATTGGAGCCGTGCTGCCAGCCTTCCAGAGCTTAAATTTGCCCTTGCCATGAACAATAAAGGTAGCCCCAATGGCCACACGTAGTGCCAAAAGGCCCCAACCGCCATATTCAAGAAGTGAGTAAAACGTCATATGGTAACCACGTTATGTTAAATCGAACCTTTAGTGTTAAAGGCTCTACCAAAACTATACCACATAGCCATTAAAACAAAAAGACTCTTTTGTAAAGAGTCTTTGGAAGCTTTGTGGGTTAGCGCTTGGACCATTGTAAAGTTTCCCAGCTGAACTGTAGAAAGACGTTTTGCCCTTATTTTATTGGAAATTCACTGTTTCAAAATTCTATTTTTTGCTTCAGTGAACTGTTCAATGAGAGTAGTTTACCAAGAATTTCCAGTTCTGTCAACGAGGCGTTCTCTAAACTGTCAAATGCGACATGGCGGCAAATTCAGCCGGTGTTTCCAT
>CAZHNI010000024.1:0-15640 GCA_964533715.1 uncultured Gammaproteobacteria bacterium
AGCATGGTTAAAACAAAAAAGCACGCTTTCGCGGACTTGAAATTAAACGGTATCCAGTACCTCGCCCCCCCGGACGTCTCAAACACCACGTAAAATCCCGTAGCTCCTTCTCCTTTTTCCTCGTCCATTTTTTTGCCTCCTTGGGAGGGAGTATTACAAAAAATTTTTTTATTGTCAAGATTAAGATTTGGTTTTTATTGACAAAAATAAGTCTATTGTGTATAATTGCTTGCACAAATACAGCGTTTCCTAGCAACAAATACTTCAAATAAATAGAAAAAATAGGTAGAATAATTTAGATTTTGGGTCGGTAGTTCAACTGGTTAGAGCACTGCCCTGTCACGGCAGAAGTTGCGGGTTCGAGTCCCGTCCGACCCGCCAAAGTTCACACTATGGCGATTTAAGAGGGCATGATAGCCCTCTTTTGCTTTATAGTTAGAGAGATTACCGCTGTGGTAATTGAGTTCGTAAAATACATTTGTCGCCATTTCTCGCTTTTCCCTATCAAGTGCGTTTTCGTAGTATATCTTAGCGTCTTTTACGAGTTCGGAAAAAGAAATGACAGTTTCTAACATTTCGCTGGCAGAAACATTTTGTGTTGATATTTTTTCGTTTACTTCCTTAAGCTCTTTGCCCAGCTTTTCATAATCGGCATTAAATTGCTCAATGGTATAAACGTTCGTTCGCAAGAGCGTTATTTTATTTTTTTCAAGATACACCAGATCGTCAGTAATGCGTTGGCGTTGTTTCTCAAGCGTGCCGACTTCAAATTGTCGCTTCTTTTCCACCGCTTCACCCAGCTCGCTTTTAGCCCGTTCTTGTATTTCCGCCAATTCAGTATCGGTAAAATGTATCTTGTCCATAATCTCGGCGACGGTTTCGTTAATGTCGTTCTCTTTTAAATTTTTATCGGTGCTGTCGCATGTTCGTAAACAATTACAGCGATAATAATTATTGCCTTTCTGCTCATAGGGCGAATATACTCGGCCACACAAACACCGGATAAAACCTCGGTAAGTGTAAAAATCTTTATCAACGAAATAAATATTGACGTTCTTTGACTTTAAAACTTCTTGCACTTTATTAAAAAGTGAAACATCAATAAGCGGTTGATGTATGCCGTCAATAATTTTTTGCCCTATTTTTAGCTTGCCAATATAAAACGGATTTTTGAGTATCAACTCAATACTTTTTTCGTTCATTGGTCGGCCAACCGGTACGCTGTCGTCATGTTCCTTGCCAGCCAATATTTCCGCTCGTGTCCGGTGTTTGCGTGAGGGTTTGGTTGTTAGCCCTTGTTCGTTTGCCCACTTGGCCAGCTGTCGCAGTCCCCAGCCACCGTTAGCGTATAACTCAAAAATTTGACGCACAAGGGGTGCTCGCTCCTCGTCTAGTGGTTTGTTATCTGATCCGTGATTTAAATAGCCAATCGGGGCGGAATAGGTGCATTTTCCCTCACTCCTAAGTTTGGAATAGGCCGCCCTTACTTTCTCGCTGATAACACGGGAATAATGCGCCGCAAACATACCGTCAATATCCATGTGCAATGCGCCGGAGCTGGTTTGCTCATACTTGGTTTGAACAAATCGCACGTCAACGCCATTCTTAATCAAATTTTTAATAATAATGCCGTCTTGATCATTGCGACTAATTCTATCCCAGCAAAGACAGATTAAACCTTTAAACTCTTTTTTGGTCAGAGCGTCAATAATTTTCTTAAACTTTGGTCGCTCAATGCGATAAACAAATGAGCCGTCTTTGTTGATTATACTATCTGATGTTTTGTAGGCCGTGTGTTTTTCTTTGATGACACCGGTATCGCAAAAACCGTCAACGGAAAAATCGGCCACGAGCAAAGTATTATTTTTTGCGTATCGTAAACACTCGCCGATTTGGTAATCAATAGAGTTTTTTTGATTATCGGCGTCGTCCGTACTCTTGCGAGCGTAGATCAAATACTCGTTTTGATGTGGGTGTTTAGTGGTCATAGTCGGTTGGATTATAACACGTCTTTCTAAAATTGCCAGATCGCCGTACTTTTTTACCATTCTTAATCATATAGCCCTCGGCTAATAACCGGCGTCGCACTTTGAGCAAAACACGATAAAATCCGACAAAGTTTTTTATTGCTTCATCGGAAAATATGTATTGGTTTGCTGGACCAGCAAGAGCTGGTTTAGGGCTCTTGCTGGTCATACTGGTCGTATTAACTGCGACTTATTCAGCACGCCATTAACCAACGGGAACGAGTCTAGCGAATATGACTTGTAATTTATTTCACCCGTCCAGTCGGATTGAAAAGTTTTTTCATAGACCGGCGTTGATGTGGTGAGATATTTTTTCTCAAACAAAGTCGCCAGCCAGCCCAGTATTTCAACCGGTGCTTTTAATGCTTGCGAGCGAAAAAACTTTTTCTTGCCGAATGTCCGCTCGTCAAACATGTCTTTAGACAAGTATTTGCAGACATAGGCTCCGATGTTGGTTACATTGTTGAGCCGGTTGATCTTGATAAAACCTTGTCCCCACATTTGGGCGATTGCTTCCGTTTCAATAAACGGTAAATTGCAAAGCAAGTGATAATGGACAGCTCCACGCTGTTGGAACTCTGGCACGGCCAGATATTCAAAATCAGAGTATCTATACGAGATACGCTTAACAAACTGATTGAAGACGTAATTTGCACTTTTCAGGTCGGTGATGTTCTCGGCAAAAGTCAAAGTCAAAAATTTGATGAGCTGGGGGTTGCTGTTTACCAACCGACGGATTTCAGTCCTAGTGCGGTTGATAGAAAATTGTGTTTTTTGCTGTTGTATTTTTAACTGCTCATCGGCAGTTTGAAGTAGTGAAGCATCATATTGGATATTATTATCAGTTTTTAATACGCTTGGAAGCGTTCTTTCAAAATCCCGCCAGATATTTTTCTTATATTTGTAAACTTCAACTTGCTTGCCCGACACCACAACCTTGAGGTTGTAGGGGTAAGCCATACAAATATTTTATTCTTTTTATGTTAGCCATTTATCCGCTCATCTTTCGTTAGATGTGTGGATATAATCAAGTTAAGATAAATTAACCACTTTTCTTTACTCCCTTGCTGGCAGGCAATTTTTCCGGTCTAGCAAGCCCGGAAAAGCTTGCCTGCCAGAGCAAAGACAAGTAAAAGCAAAACCATGTTCAAATTGTAGCCGTTCACTGTTTTAGAACCGGCAATCATTCCAAAACAGTGTTAGGCCACATTATTAAACAAAAAACCCCTTCAAATAGGGGGTGCATAATTCCCGGCACAAACTATATAAACAGGATCCCTGAAAAAAATATATAAGTTTGTGGTGGGATGTTGATAGTATATCAAATTTTTTTGGTGCTGTCAAAGTGGAAAATTATTGCCTTGTTTAATCGTCTTTTTTGTAGTATTATAATATCAAGTCATTTGTGCTATTCTTTCTCGGAATATGGAGTTTACGTTGAACAAAAAAAAGAAGACGGTTTTAGAGCTTTGTGCTGGCGGGGGCGGGCAATTTTTAGGTTTAGAACAGGCAGGTTTTGAATGTGTGGGAGCAGTTGAAATTGAAGAGGCATATTGCAAAACATTATCGTTTAATCGCCCTGAACTGAATGTAATAAACGATGATCTCAAAAAATTTAATGCGGAAAATTTTGTCGGCGTTGATTTAGTAGCTGGCGGTGTTCCTTGTCCGCCTTTCTCAATAGCCGGTAAACAGTTAGGGCAAGAAGACGACAGGGATTTATTCCCCTCTGCCCTTAGAGTAGTTGAGCAAACAAATCCTAAAGCTGTTTTGCTTGAAAATGTACCCGGGCTGGCCTCTGCAAAATTTTTGCCATACAGAAAAAATATACAGGACAAATTGTTAAGTTTGGGCTATTGGTCTGAATGGAAAATATTAAATGCTTGCGATTACGGCGTGCCACAACTGCGACCGAGATTTATTTTAGTTGCTATAAAAAAAGATTATAAAAATGCTTTCAAATGGCCAAAGCCACTTGAAAGCAAACTTACTCTTGGCGAAGCTCTTATTGATTTAATGTCTGAAAAGAAATGGAAAGGTGCAGATAAGTGGGCAAAAAAAGCTAACAAAGTAAGTCCTACGCTCGTCGGTGGTTCCAAAAAACATGGCGGTCCCGACTTGGGCCCAACACGAGCAAGATTACAATGGAAAAATTTAGGAGTAGACGGCATGGGTATAGCGGACTCGGCACCGGATAAAGAGTTTCCCATTGACGGACTGCCTCGGTTGACAGTGAGAATGACTGCTCGTGTTCAAGGATTTCCGGACTCTTGGCAGTTTCCCGCACGCAAAACATCGTCATACAGACAAATTGGCAATGCTTTTCCGCCCGCTGTGGCCAAAGCTGTCAGTTCAGAAATTTATAAAGTTTTAGAAATAATATGATTACAACAGAAAAAAAGACTGGCTCTAAACAAAAAATACTCAATTTTTTGTTAGCGAATGTCGGCAGGGTAATTGAAGCAAAAGAAATTCAAGAAGCGTCGGGCTGGAAAGCCGAATGGGCAAGGCGTTTGAGAGAATTACGCGACGAGGAGGGTTATCAAATTTTATCTCACAAAGACAGGTCGGATCTTAAACCCGGCCAGTATATTTTGCTAACAGTAAAACGGAAACCGGCATTTGCTCGGGATATTTCAAAAGAAACAAGAGCTGTCGTTTTGGAAAGAAACGGTTTTACTTGTCAAAGTTGTGGATTAGCCGCAGGCGACCCTGATCCATTTCATGCTGGTAGAACAGTCCGCCTTACAATGGGCCATATTATTGACAAGTCAAAAGGCGGAACAGACCTACCGTCAAATTTAAGGGCTATATGCACAAACTGCAATGAGGGACTACAAAACGCCTCTCTCCCGAAACCAGATACCGTCCAATTACTTGCACAAATTAGACGAGGCACCATTGAAAGCCAGCTTGTTGTTTTGGACTGGCTCACAGCAAAATACGGGCATTTACGGAAAGAAGGCAAATAAATACTTCCAAAATTACTTCCCGAAATTTTTTATTGTATCCATTAAGCCATTTATGGATTTATTGACGTCGTGCACCGCTTTTTTTACCGACCCGTTTTTATCTGTTAATAGAATATTTTTCTTACAGCCACTGCATACTATTGTTTCTTGAGCCTCAACCTGTTTCAGTATTACTTTTTGTTTGGTAGCACAAGCGGGGCAACTGACTTCAATTTGTTGTTGAGAAATGTCTAACATAAGTTTGATTTTAATTATAAATGCGATTATATTATACCACGGCTGGCAACTTACGAAAAGCCACGGCCAAATCTTAATATTATTCAATGAATAACCCAGAAAAACAACATACTGTTCCACAATTCTATCTAAAATTTTTTTCCGATGAAAATAAAATGGTATGGGTTTTTGACAAACAAAAAAACGAAATAAGAAAGCAACCCGTCAAAGACACCACAATTTTGCGTGATTTCTATACACTGGAAACAAAAACCGGAGATAAAGATTACAAAATAGAAAAGGATTTATTTTCAAATGGGATTGAGCAAGAATTTGCCCCAGTCCTTAAGAGAATTACTGAGAGTAAAAAAATTATTACCGAAGATAAGGCAATAATAAGCCGTTTTGTAATTTTTCAATTCGGGAGGACTGAAAAATTTAACGAAGATTATAGAAAAGTTTTTAAACAAAAATACGAAGCGGAAATTACTAAAAAATTTAAGACTACATTGGACAGAAGAGGTATAAAAAGAATTGAAGTAACCCCACATAAAAATACAAACATTAAGGGCATGGTAATGGGTTACAAAATTCTTTTTGACGAAATAAAAAATATGAGTTTTGTTTTGCTTGAAGCCAAAGGGCGAGGCGAAGAACAATTTTTAACTTCAGACAATCCGATCACAATGATTAAAGCCAAACGAGTAAGAGACAAAAATGGCAACATTTTGAAAGAAAAAATGAGCTTGATTTACTTCCCTCTTACCCCCTTTCTTTCCGTTTTGTTCAATGACTATGGCAGTGAGGGGACAAGAATTTTAAATAAAGATACAGTTAATTTCCTAAATGACGCTTTGATCAATCAGTCTTACCGGTATCTTATTTCTCGTGGTAGAAAAAACTTATTAACATTAACTGAAAAGGACAGGGCTGAAAAAATATTGACTTACGATTTGCAAAAATTTGAAAAAGCATTTTGTTGATGTCTGTCGTTGTTTATTCTATTGATACTCAATTTTACTTGTTGATACAGCCAAGTCAGTTCGTTAAAGACATACTCTGCCCCGCTGAGTATTGTATTCAGCGTTTAGAGGAGCCCCCACCATATAGTGGTAGGGCTCTTTTAGTTTATATGAAGCCAAATTATTATTTTCGATAGTGGCGTTCCAAAGTAACTTTTCTAGTACAACCCGTTTTCCGCTCTCATCTTTCTCCAAGAATTCTTTTTTGGCTTTACTAGCGATTAAAAAGTATTCTTTCGTCCGTTCCAAAGTGGAATTCTCCCTTGTCCGTTTTTCTTCCAACTTTTTGATTTCGTTTTCGGTTGAAGTAATCTCATTGGCTATAACCTGTATTTTTGACTTGTAAACGGCTTCGGGCGTTGAGCAATCCAAATAGCTGTTCAAAAGGCGTTCTTGCTTCTCACGGGCAATTTTAAGCTGTCCGGTGAGATTCTGAATGGCACTCTCGGCGTACTGATCATTGAGGTCGGTTTTCTCTTTGGCCGCTTGATACATGATTTCGATAGTTTCTTCTTTAAAAGCTATATCGCCTAAAATACCGGCCATCATAAAATCAACGGCCTCGGAACGAAGATATTTTTTGTGCTGCTCACAATTGCCTTTGCCGTTGGTGCAGTAATAGTAGTTGTAGCCTTTTTTGGTGGTAGCCGTCAGCGTACAGCCGCAGAGATGACAACGCATAAAACCACGATGAGCGAAAAACTGTTTTTTCGGCCTACTTTTGTAACGACCGCTAATAATATCTTGGACGTGATCAAAGATTTCTTTGGTGATAAGCGTCTCGTGCTTGCCTGGGTAATACAAACCGTCTTTAACCATCATGCCATAGTAAAACGGATTTGTGAGCATGACATGAATTTTTGTTTTGCCAACTTTCGCACCGCCTCGTGTCCTCATGCCTTTTTCAAACATTATTTGTGAAAGTTCGCGGATACCATAACCGCCGGTAGCATACAAGCGAAACATTTCAATAACGTGAGGAGCTTGTTCTTTGTTCACTTCCACCAAGTGCGTGGCAATGTTGTTGTTATATCCGAACGGCGCACAGTTCGGCCATTCGCCTTTTTCGAGTTTTGCCCGTATGCCACGCTTCACATTGATACTCAAATCGTCAACATATTTTTTCGCCATACCAAAATCTAAATTCATCATGAAATTGTCATCGGACGTATTGCGAAACACACGCTCGAACGTGCGGACTTCGTGGATTTGGTCTTGAGCTAAAAGCCACTGCAATTCACCGCCGTCTTTCGGGTTGCGAGCGAGGCGGTCTAGTTTCCAAGCGTAAATAATACACTGGTATCTTTTGGCATAACGCAAAATCTCATCAAACACTGGACGACCCGGAGCCTTGGCCGACATACTTTCAGTGAAAATCTTATCAAAAACAACGCCGTCTCGTTCGGCGAGGCGTTGCATTTCGTTGATCTGCGATTCGATTGATAAAACTTGCCGGTCTTCGGATTCGGTGGACTTACGGCAATAGGCGATGTATTTCATATCGGCCTTACTTTAACACCAAAGCATAGAGCCAAGCAAGAGCCTCCGGATTGCTTTGCACGTTGTAAGTGGTGCGAGTAATTTTTTTACAGTGGGGATTATCCCAGCTCGACGTGCCAATTTTGCACTGTTCGGGCAACATTTCAACGATAAGACTAACTAAATCTTTTTCATATAAAACCGTCCAGCGTTTCAGTCCCTTACTGGCAAAATATTTTTTTCGACCTTTTAGGCGACCGTCTTTCAAATTTTTTGTCATGTACTTCACCATATACCGGCCTAAATCTTTTACGTTTCTCACCGACTTGACGTTAATATTTCCATGTCGCCATATTCGCTTTATTTCATCATACACTCTCTCAATAAATGGCAGATTGAAAAACAAAACGTGGTAATGGATAACGCCCTCACGGGTTTTGTCTTGAAACTCGGTAACGGCAATGTAGTGCAAGAAATGTTTTTTCGAGCCACTGACAAAATAGTTAAGGCGTTGCATAGCGACTTTAAAAAAACTACTAGCTATATCTAAATCTCTAATATCGTCCTCAAAAGTAAACGTAACAAAAATAGGCAGGTATGATGTGCTGTTTTCTTTAAACCATTTGTGAGCGTTGGAGTTGACCAACCGGCGAACTGCGGATTTCGCACGATTGGCCGAGCTGATCTCATTTTCTTCCGGCGTTGATAATGGTTTTCCAGTTGATTTGTGTTTCTTGCGATTGTCAGGGCCATATTTGATTGGCTGTTCCATGACATCATACTCAACTATGTGTCCGGCAATCGTTATTTTTTGGTTAGTAAATTGCATATAATTTTCGGCGTAAGTGTTGTTTTAATAGAAATAACAGTGAGTGAGCGAACGACGGCGAACCGACGAGCGAACGGTGAACGACGGCGACGGTTTCCACGAGTCGCAATCGGGCAATCATTGCGACTCGTGGAAAGGCTACTAAGGCGGTGCGGTCGGGTCTGGTGGACGGGTAAAGGCCAAATACAAATCAGCCAAAGAGTGCAAATACTCGTTAGCTTGTTCGGGGGTAACTTCAACGCCGAAGTCATTTTTGAAATGAGCCCGTAGGCGTTTGATGAGTTGTGAGCTGAATTGAATGGGCATAGGCAAAACTTCTTTGAGTTGCTTCTGCCCTTTGTGGCCGAAATTTCGCTGAAACTAAAAAAACGCCCGTGTCCAGTAGGATCACGGGCGTTTTTTTAAGTTTTTACAGCGACGAATTTTCGTTCCACTCAATAGTTCCCAAGGTAACTTTTCTGTATTGTTTGGCTTCTGTCCGATATATGTCTATCTTTCCAATCTTCACGAAACTCCGCAGTAGGAACGAGCTTGATTTTTATCTTGTATTCGCTCGTTTCTTTGGTTACTTCGTAAAAGGGGTCGTCGTCAATTTGGAAATATGCTTTGAGCAGTTTGGCTAACTCTTGTTTTTGCTTCTGCCGTTTGAGCCGGTCTTTGCCGGTAAGACGAGCGAGCGGAAATGTGCCGTTGTTCATAGCGAGGAAAAGCAATAAATCCCAGCTGTCCTTAGCGTGCATTTCGTCCGGCTTTCGTTTATCTGAAAAACCCATTTTCTCGTGGTCGGTTTGCAGTTCCTTGTTTTTGTATCTTATCCGGACTAAAAACTCGCTGGTAAAAACAATCTCGATATTCTGCCAAATGCTATCCGGTGTGAGGCCGAGTTGAATGACGGCCTCGGTTGGTTCTTTGATTTGGCTCTTATCCGGTGCTAATTCGTATTCGGCTAAAAAGTTCATGAGCCGGTGGTGTACGTCTTGCAGGTCTTGCTTTATCCGGTCTTGAAAATGTTTCGAGCTACGCTCGGCTTTTAATTTTATGACTTTCCAAAATTTCGTAACTTGCAGAGATGCAGATAGCCTAAAGAAAATCTGAAAAGGTGATTTGGTAAGTGCCAACGCCCACGGGTCTAATTTTTTGCGGTCGGTTTCTTGGCTTAATTGTTGAATAGGTAAAAATATCTTTTGTTGAAGATAATCGTAGGCTTGCGATAAATTGAAATGACGGAAGGTTGATAATTGTGTACCTGTTTTTTCTATATCCGTGCCGTTTTGTTCCGTGAGTTTGGTTAAAAAATCTTGGTGGCGTTTGGCTTCGCTCCGGATGAAGTCCGACAATAACGGTGTATGGTTGATAAATTCCAAATAATCGTAAGCGTGGGGAAATGAGACGGCAATATATCTGGTACCAATCCATTTTATATGTCGGGTGGTAAGAGCGAAACGACGCTCTAACTCTTGCTTGATTGTGGAAATTTTGGCGTCCATAATGACTTTATTTTGCTCTAAAAAATCGTAAAGGTCAATGCGCTCTTGACATATTCGGTTGTAGGGTTTATAGTTATGGCATAAAGTATGAAATGCTACATACTACAACATACTAGACTTACAAATTACAATTGCCCATAGACCGCCCAAAAGGCGGTTTTTTAATGTATAATATATAACACTATGCAAGAACAACTAAAGAAAAAAATACTTGACCAGTCTCGTGAGCATATCGCTGACATTCGTCAAAAAATTGACGACACGATTAAACGTCGTGAAGCCAAAACAGTAGTTATGAAAAAATCCGCAATCTCAATGTTGCCCGGCGACGCTTTGGCACAGTATAAAATTGCGGCCAACAATCAAGAGCAGGTCGAGAATTTGAAACAGCTCTACCCGTCGCCCTATTTCACCCGTTGCGAATTTGAGATTGACGGTGAAAAAAAGATAATGTATTTTGCTAAATTTTCATTTAGCGAAGAAAAAATATACTCATGGATTACCCCAGCCTCAACTATCCGTTTTGAAGACCCCGGCCCCGCTTCCTACACTCGACCAGACGGGAAAGTGCAATCAGGGATATTACTTAGTAAAAATCAGTACATGATTGTTGACGGTAAACTGCTATTTCTTTCAACCGAAAGCACGGAACATCCAAGAGAGTTGATCTACCAAGAACACTTTACCCGTCAGAAGCCTGGCTTTATTTTGCCCGAAGTAGTAGAGCAAATGGAAAAGGCGCAAGATCAAGTGGTGCGTGCTCCATATCGTGGGCCTTTTCTCATTTCTGGCCCGGCTGGTTCAGGCAAAACAACGATGGCACTCCACCGAGTTGCCTATCTTATGCAATCGCCGGAAACTGCCGAGCTATTCCAGACTGATTCTATACTGGTTTTAGTCCAAGATACGGGCACCAAAGAATATTTTTCGCACTTGCTCCCAGAATTAGGTATACGAGGAGTAGAGATCATAACATTTGCGGAGTGGGCTTTAACGATATTAGCGTTAGGCGACAATTACCATGTTGTTATGCGATACGGCACTAACGAACAAGAAAGAAATTTGTACGAATACAGCAAGCTCACCGCTTTAAGGCAGTTGCCGAACGACACAGCCTTTAATAAAAATATTTGGGGATTACTACAAAAAGTTTACAAAAATACTTTTAGTAAAGCTCAACAAGAGTTATTTACCAAACAAAAAAATGAGCTTGCGTTAGACCGCTTTGATCTAACTATTTTGTTGAATTGCCACCTTAAAACGTATGGCCAATTTACGATAAATAAAGACTACTACGAAGAATCGACCAGCGGTACTTATCGCAAAAAGAATAAATCATTTCAAGTACAGTATAATTTAACAATCATTGATGAATTTCAAAATTATTTGCCAGAACAATTAGCCCTGCTTAAAACGTGCCTTAATCATCGGTTGGAGTCGGTGGTGTATGTTGGCGATCTGGCACAGCAGACACAGCTAGGAACAGTGAGGGATTGGAATAGTATCGGCGAGAAAATCGAGAGCAACCGGCTCGTTACTTTGCAAAAAGTTTATCGCAACACGAAACAAATTTTGAGCTTTATTCGTGATCTTGGCTATACTGTCCAAATACCGCAAGGAGTTAAAGAGGGCAAGCCGGTAATGGAGTATGCGCTTGAATCAAAACAAGAGCAGATAGCCCAAATCAATAAAATTATAATGGACTCCAGCGGTGGTGCTATTGGTATTCTCGCTAAGGATAAAGAATACTTGAACGAATTTAAAAACGAGTTTAGCGATAACCCAAATGTACATTGCCTCAGTATGCAGGAAGCACAGGGCGTGGAGTTTGAAACGGTTTGCCTCGTTGGCATCAATGAGCAGTCTTTTAGCGTTGACGGTTTGCCACAGGCGATAATTGAAGAGATCAAGAAAGTCCAACGAGATTTGCTTTATGTTGCGCTTACCCGTGCCATGTCGGAATTGCACATTATGGGCAAAACCAGACTAAAAAATATCTATAACAGCAATTTTTGAGCCAATACTTAAAACTGTTATTGTAATTTGATTCTCTTTTTTTCATTCCTTGAAATTTTTAAATCACCGTACAGTGTTTTTGTTAAAACCGGTGATCCAGAAATGTGACCATTTTTTATTGTTAGACAGTTAGTCTCAATAAAAGAATTTATAAGTCGTAAAATATATCTTTGATTCTTGGGCAATTTTGCGTCAAGTATTAGTGGATTATTGCTAGAGTATACTTTTTGATAAGTTTCAATATCCATTATAAAGTCATCCGAAAAAGCACGAAATTGTTCTTGAAGATTAAATATATAATGAGAAACTTCGCCACAAAAAGCACTCTCATAAATAATGCATAAGGTAATGAGAGCCTTTTTACACAGAATGTCATTTTGAGGGCTTATCCTTAATTTTTTATGGACAATCTGTACTCTTAATTTGTAAATATAAAGAATGTTCTCTCGAATTATCTTTAAATATTCCTCGTTTATAAGATAGAATGGTTTATTTATATACTTATGAACCAGATCAAACATTTTCCAACCAGGAACTTTAAATATTTTTCTCATAAGCCCCCGTGGAGCGTTCAATCCATACTCATCAAAATAATTTTCAAGAGACGTTATA
This sequence comes from uncultured Gammaproteobacteria bacterium, assembly GCA_964533715.1. Lineage (GTDB taxonomy): Bacteria > Patescibacteriota > Patescibacteriia > Magasanikbacterales > GWA2-37-8 > CAZHNI01. Next base: position 12,661 of record CAZHNI010000024.1, read on the forward strand.
ATTTTTCTGATACATTCATCAAAATTATACTCAAAATAACATGCCATAGCATCTATCAAGTCTCTGATGTAAAGAAAATCATTATTTTTCGCCAATTCACTTGATTGAGGAAATCCAGCAAGTCCTAGAGGCCAATTGATAAAAGCTCCATTTTTTGGATCTATACTACTAGATACGCTAATATGTGCTATATCAAATATTGAAACCATGCGAGCCATTATATGGCCTTCTATATACCTTCTTTTCAATATTTCATCATTTATAATAGGTAAGGTTTTGTGAATATAACCTAAAATAACATTTGGTATGTTTTTTCTGATTATCTCCGGGGAACTATTTTTTAAATCGTCAAAAAGATTTTTGGGAATAACTTTTTTTAACGTACAACCAATCATCCCACCAACAAGAGGGATAATCTTAAGAGTGCCATTATCAAAATTTATACTTCTGAATGTCGCGGCAGTATAAAAGCTGAATTTAATAACTGTCTCAATTTTCTCAACACAGTTAACATACTCCATGTGAGTATATACACCTGCAGTTTTATCAGCTAATATTGAAAATGTAATTTGGGTATTCATATATTTTAGCCTCTAATATACTAGCCTAGATGTAGCTAATTAACAAGAATAGCCATTTGGTGGCTATTAAGTGGTGTCTGCTGTTTAACCTGATCCAAAAGCTGTATTTTGAATTATCCACGTTCCCACTTCGTCCCATACACCCCGCTGATTACTTTATACTTCATACAACTGGTTAAAGCATCCCGACTGAGTCGGGAAAGTTGCGGATTCGAACCCTCGCAATATTTTACCTAGCGAAGCAGCCTTGAAGGAGGCTTTTTTTGTTTTAGTTGAGCTGGTTATTTTGTGAACATGTAGGCCAGCTCTAATTTCAAACGAAAACAGGGGGGTTGTCATACTGCCATTTTTTTGTTACTGTAGAGCTCGTAATGAACTATAAATTTATGGCAAAAAATATCTTCGTTTTCTGTAGAAAACTTTGGGCCCAGGGGTTATCTGTGTTAATCGTTGGTTTTATATTAGGAAGCAATGCCCTGCCAGCCAGAGCAGCCTTCATGGTGCCAACACAGCGTATTTGGCCACCAGATAAAAACACTCTGCAAATCATGGCTTCGACAGTGTGCCAAGACATTTCAATCCCGGCCTACTTTTCTCCTGGCGCAGTGTGGAACAAAGCTGTGGCCAGTGCTCCGGCTGTTGGTATAATGATAGTGAATCCGGACGATGGTGTTGGCGTGGCGGCTGACGGGAGTTATGTAAGTGCAGTATCGGTGGCTCAAGCTAAGGGGATTAAAATAGTCGGATATGTTTATACTAATTATGGCACAAGGGATGTACAGGCGGTAAAAAAACAAATTGATGCCTATAAGTCCTGGTATCATGTCGATGGAATTTTTCTCGATGAAAGCCCCACCGATTCTAGCCTGCTTTCGTACTATAAAGATTTGTATGCTTATGTACATTCGACATTAGGGAGCAGCAGTATTGTTATTTTAAATCCTGGCACGGTGCCGAGCGAAGAATACATGCAAGTAGGTGATATTGTGGTAACATTTGAGGATTCATTTAAAGCTTACACTTCTTATAGCAGCTCTGACTGGATAAATAAGTACCCAGCCAGTCGCTTTATGCACTTGGTTTATAAGACATCCTCAGCCAATTTAGCTAAGGCGTTGCTGCGCTCGCGCTCTTTTAATGTTGGCCATGTTTACATCACTAGCGACGATCTACCTAATCCGTGGGATACGCTCCCAACATACTGGTCACAGGAAGTATCAGCAATCAATCAGGGGTGCGGCCGGTACTAACTTCTTCATATTTATAAAAACTGTCAATTTGATATCTGAATCGTAAGTGGTTAAAATATTAAAGACAATAATTTTAAAATATGTCTTCACCCGAAGGTGCTCGACACGACGTTAACACGAATAATGCCCCAAAACCGCTCCCACAAGCAGCAGATTTACCTGTCGCTGAGGGTTCTGATTGGTATGAAATGTTTCATGTGGCAGGAGGGGTCGCCGAACACGACCCAGAAAGATATATAAAAACAGGCCAGGCAAATTTACCACCCGAACCCCGCAACAATCCAGCAGAAAAAACCATCGAACTAGATACGAAGGATGTCGAATTTATTAATGAAAGCGAAGAAATTTCTCCGGAACAAGGACTCGTTAACTTTGCCAACTTCCTTAAACGACTGTCAGGTTTATTGTCTCAGCACATGCGTTTAAGTCGCCACCCTGCAGAAAGCGTGGGTGAACTTTCAGAAGCGGGAAAAACACAACTGAGCATGGTAAGAAGCGAACTGCTTACCTCTTTGCCGGTATTAGAAAGAACCCTGTCTAGGTTTTTACATTACCAAGTAAGATTGCCCAACTTTAAGTTTGGTAAAAGTCAAAAAGAGAGAGCTCGTGCATATGGCGAACAACTAAACGGGGCCATAGATTCGGGAAAAGCGCTGCTCGCCAAAATGTATAAAGATCTGAAGGTGCCAGAGGCTGCCCACCGCATTGACGTTCTGGATTATTCACTAACAAGGCACAACCAAAAAAGATTCCCCCGCTTTAAAGAAGAATGGCTTGAAGGAATACCGGGCCAAGTAACTAATATTCGTCCGTTTAAAGCCGGCGGGTTTTCTTGGGTTTGGAGAGCGCAGTACAATGGCCATCCAGTAGTAATTAAAAGACTAAGAGTCTCAATAGACAACCAAGCGGCGCTTGAGCGTTTTGCTCATGAAGCGGAAGTTATGGCAAAAGCTGGGCATGACATTTTTCCTAAATTTTATACCGCCCAAGACAATATCATTGTTATGGAATTTGTTACCGGAAGAGAATTGGCGGCAGCCTTAAGAAAAAAACAATTGTCTACCGAGCAAGCCGCTGAATTAGCCGCGGAGATAGCCGTTACCGTTCACTTTCGAGTACTTTTACCCCCAAAATCACTGGCCACTTGGC
>CAZHNI010000025.1:0-15323 GCA_964533715.1 uncultured Gammaproteobacteria bacterium
TAGCATGGTTAAAACAAAAAAGCACGCTTTCGCGGACTTGAAATTAAACGGTATCAGAAGAGGCTGCTAAAGAAAAGATTTTTCCGATCGTGAAGGAATTTTTAAAAGAATATGATCCGAATAATCATAAGGTGTAAAAGTTATCCACACGTATCCAGTTGGGACATAATCTAAAGTTATCCACAAAAAAATAGCAAGGGGTTGCTATTCGTGCTATACTAATTTAACCCTTAAAAAAGTCTTCTACAATTTATGAAATCTGCGGAAAAAACTACGATTTAAGGTATTCAGAGCGTTTTTGTAATTGTAGTTAGACCCTTGACAAAAACTGTAAGATTTGGGTATACTGGCCAGTCTGGTATATAACCCTGTATTTCGCAGACAATACTTGTGGAGGTGAGGAGAATTGAACTCCGCGGTCGGACGGATGGAAAGCCACCAGCCTCACCAAGACACCCCCTACAAGAATTGTCTGCCAAGTACAGGAAACTGCACTTACTCTCTCAATAGCAATAGCGAGCGAGTTGTAACATTGAATTAGACGTTAGCCCGTCTAGTTCTTTTTTTTACGTGGCCAGAACTTAAACCACTTGCCGGATTTGCTGTATACGAGTTTTCCGTTTCGACGGATTGCGTTACATACGAGGAACCCTTCCTCGTTTAAAAAACAAATCTGTGACATAAAGCACTTCTCCTTTCTGCCGGAATGCACCGCGCGTTAAGATGTGCTCGCTATTGCTATTTAAAGAACAATTTGCGCAAGAAAAAAACCAGCGTAAAGTGTTGTCAACCACCCAAATCTATAAACTGACGTTCATCGAAGTGGGGTTGAATTTTGCACAACCAACCCGCAAGCGGGTGGCGTGACAACACCTTATTCTGGTTTAATTGTCGAGGAACATCTAGTTTATAGTTTGCAAGGTTTTGGTTGTGCTAAATTATAATAACAGAAATTAAAAAAGCACGCAAGTGCTTTTGACCGGTTTGTCCACAGGTGGTATAATCGCTTCATTATGAAGAAAAAAGACACTTTCCCAGAAATCCTTAAACGTGTACTAAAATACCAAGCAAAGCCTCGAACCGTGCCTTGTCGTTGTACCGGTTGTTCCGGTGCCACACAAAGCCGTCGAGGTAAGACTGTAGGTACTTCTTAGATACGCTCTTGTGGGTGCCTTTGATTGAGCGTTTAATGTGCGCCCAAAAGCTCTCTACGCTATTGATGTGTACGTCCCCTCGGACGTATTCTTTGCGTCCGTGGTCTACTGCTTGGCGGTTGTATTTTTTTGCCACGTTATCGTAGCGGTTGCTTTCATCAGTAAGCAATCTAGTGCCGTTCTGTTCCACGTTTTTATCAAGGAACGCACCGAGTGTTGGGGCTTGGGTATTCGGAGCCAATTCGGCTTTCATATTACCGCCACGTTGAATAGCGGCCAAGACGATTGATTTCTTTTTCATTACTCCGCTCAAGTTCTTATTATATCTTCCTCCTTCGCCTTTACCTCCCAAATATCCCTCGTCCATTTCTACATCACCCTTTAGTTTGTCGCTTCCTTGCGATAAAGCCTTCCTAATTACCGTGAGCATACGCCACGCTGTTTTGTAGTTGACGTTTATTTCTCTTTCTAGGTACTTCGCTGATAATCCACTCTTAGCGTTGGAGAACATTACTAACGCTTGGAACCAAAGTTTAAGGGCAATGTGTGAATCTTGGAAAATCGTACCAACGAGTGGTGCGATTTGGAAACGGCATTTAGAGCATTGAAATTGTGTACGGCCTTTTAAGAGGCTGTATACACCCCCACAAGAGCATGTACGCTCGTGCATAATGTCAAAAACATAATTGAGGCATGTTTCGTTGTCAGGGAATTGAGCCTTTAACTGTTGAGAACCGTATTTGTCTTCTTTCTTGGCCATACTAGAGGAGTTAATGAGTATGGCTGTATTGTACGACATTATAGATTATGTGTCAACTGGATACGTGTGAAGTTATCCACATATAATAATTGACTGGTCCAAAACTAACTGTTACGATAAAATTATACTGCTATGAATACTCTTTTCCAAAAATTTAACCAATCTTGGGCTTACCGGCAAAAGGCCGGTTGAGCTTTCTTTTGTTTTGCATAAAACAAATAAAAACGCAGCCGGTCTTGGGCCGGTTTTTTGTTTCGCAAACAAATAACCAACAGGAGGTAAAACGTGGAAAAAACAGAATACATCATCAATGCGGAGCACATCGACATCCCCAACCAAAAGAAATGGGCGATGACTCAATACCAGGTGTGGCGGCTTGATGGTCTGGACGCGCTACTGCCCGTGGTCATCGAGAAGCATGCTGAGAGCATGATCGTCTTTGATCTGAAGGGCGGGTGGGTGTACTTCTTGGACGCCAATTGCGTCTGCTTGGCTCCGATTGTCCACGTCGATAACCACGGCGAAGGTTTGGTGGACGTGGTGGCGAGCGTGTGTGGTCCGGAATTCCACCGTCTACGAACCAAAAATCTGAGCGCGGCATTTAACGCCGTCCTGCTCAACTTGGTTAGTTTCCATTCGGAAAGCACTCGCTGGATCCGCCGCACGCTCATTCTGCGTTCCCTACCGTAAAGCTGCCCTGGCCCGTCGGAGCCAGCCCTGTACAAAACCAGGAAAAAATCCGACCATCACCAACGCGCGTGTTGAGAAAAAAATATCCCCAATGACGGGGGTATTTTTTTGAAAATTTAATTGATTATTTGTACACTTAACTCTTTTGGCACCACCTCTACCCACACAGGCCCCGGCATAAACGGTATTTCACTCCCCAATTTATCCATAAATTTTGTTCGCCCACCCGGCTGTTTTATCCACGTACCATGAATAAGTTTTCCTGCTTCCAGAACCACCGCTTCTCCCGTTCCAACGGTGGCAATGGCTCGCCGACCATAACTATCAATTGTTTTTATAGAAACAAATTGTATAACCACGGTGCCGGCACTAACCTGTAACCCATCTTCGTCATGATATGGAACACCATTTATAAAACGATCAAAGTGCGTACTAGTGGCACTCCACATCCAACCAACAACATAATCGGGAGCAAACGGAACTTTAACCCCCGACACCGACTCGCTAATTGGGTCAATAATACTTGTTGAAGTAGTAAAACGCCATGGTTTCCAATCTGTTGGCAATAGTATATTCCTATCATTCACAAGCGCCGACCACAAATCATTTTTTGTAAACAGATTATGAGGTTTGGCCCGCACGTTATCTCGCCAATAATATACTCCGGAGCTAAATTCATTCGCATCCACAACCAAAGTAGTTGAAGCTAAAAGAGACAGCGCTTCTGGCGAACCACCCGAATGCATATAGAGAGCCTTGTACTCACTCGCCCAATCAATAAAATATGGCCGCGCGCTTCGCACCGGTCCAACACTAGAAACCTGATCGTTCTTTGCAAACAAAGCCATAAAACGAGTAAAAGGAGCTTCTACCGGCGCCTCATAAACAACTCTGGCTCTAGCCAAACCGCGCTCAGGCCTGGCATCGGGGTGGTTATCAACCATAACAGCCACAACCGCCGGATATCGATCTGGCACATCCATAACACCGCTCCCATCCAAAGCGCTTTGGTACGGAAAATCAAAAGCGCTCGTTGAAGTGGGCGCCTTTTCCGTTACCGTACTTATAAATCGCCCTGTTTGGTTTAACCCCACAAAAAAATGATACCAAAAATAGCCAGCTACCAACACAGCCACAATCAAACCAATGTACCAATAATCCAATCTTTTAAACATAAACACTATAAAAAATAATAAAGCCAGTGTAACATAAAAAAAATTCCTGGGCAATTACACCCAAGAATTTAATATACGCACACTAGAATTATTTCTTTTCTTCTTTCTTCTCATCCTTCTTCGCTGCTTCTGGCTTACCTTCCGCTTCCTTCGCTGCGGCTGCTTCGGCTTTTTCTTTTTCACCTGCCACCTCAATAGCACTCAAATCAGCTGGCTTGGTTTCTTCCATAGCTTTCAATTGCTCTTCGGTAAGCGGTGCGGCTACTTTGGCAACCAAAGAATCGTTAGCCGGGCTTACCACGGTAATACCGGTTGGCAAAACCAAATCTTGTACTTTAATAACATCATCAAATGTTTTTAGACCTTCCAAACGAATTTCGATATTAGAAACCAAATCTTGTGGCAAACATTCCACCTCAACAGTGTGGAGTGTGGTAACAAGCGTTCCACCCGCTCCTTTTACTGCTGGAGATTCACCCACGAACTTAAGAGTAATTGGGGCACGCATCTTTTTCTTCATGTCAATGCGTTTAAAATCAACATGGATGATTCGATCGGTAACCGGATCAGTTTGTACATCTTGCACAATAACCTTGCCAAGCGCCGACCCATCAAGCACGAGATCAAGCAAAGTGGAGTCACCGGCCTGGCGATATAATTTTACAAAATCAGAATACCCCAAACTAACCGATTGGGATGGTTCTTTACCACCGTATACGACGGCGGGGAGTTGTCCTTCTTCTCGGACATGATCACCTTTCATTGCGCGCTTTACCGCGGTTAACTGATAGTTCATACTTTTTCGGAAATATTATTTATTGTGATAATTCTTTAATAAAATTTATTTTACTCATTTGCAAATATCCCTCAATAATTTCATTAGTATCAATAGCTTCTGCCTTGTGCAATCGTTCTACATCCTTAAATGTTAAATCGGTTACCATACCAACCGAACTAAGGCCCTGCCCAAGCATCACTATCATGGCCACAAAAGAACTCTGGCAGCTGGGACACGTTAAATGGACTAAACTGGCAGTTTCGTTTTTGGCAAATAACTGTGCCTCTTCGGTACGATAATGTGTACTACAAATAGGACAGCGGCTGATAATTTTCAGGGCTTCCCGCCAATTGTCGGGGTTATGGGAAACGTGTTTCATACCGCGTAAGTGGATTAATACTAATAGATTACCGCTATTTTGTCAACCCCGTAAAAGCAACACAATGAATTGCTGCTTTTTCACTTAGAAAAAGCCTTAATTTAAGACAAATTTTTTCAATAATGCGTAATATTACTCCAAGATATAACAAAATCCAGAAAAGTGGGTGGCTAACTCTACGGGGTCAAGAGTTTGCGCCCTCGCCGCGCCCGGTGGAAACTTATGGCAAAACGATGCGCTTCATCTCGGGCTTGAATCAACAATTTCTTATGCTTTTCGACCCAAATAATGAACTTCTCCCGCAATCGCTTCGCATCTGTGTCATCCTCACCAAAATCTGTGTAATCCGTGCCTAAAATAAAATCGTTTCGCTTCCTCTCCGGCCCTTTGGCGATACCCACCACCGGTATTTGCCTGGCTTTATTAACTTTACAGACTTTAAGAACTTTACAAACTGCATTCACCTGCGGACGACCTCCGTCGATCAAAAAAATGGTAGGATATCGCCACTCGGTATGTCTCAATCGGCGTTCCAAAATTTCGCGCAGCGAATCGACATCACTTTGGCCAGGTACCGATTTAATAATAAACTTACGATACTCAGACTTAACCGGACCGTCTTCATTTAATACTACCATACTCCCAACTTTATCGCTAGCACCTAAGTTGGAAATATCATAACCTTCAATTCTAACGTCATTGCGAGGAGGCCGATTCGCATCGGCCGACGCGGCAATCCCCCTACTTTCAGGGCTGACTTTGTTTCCAATATTAAGGCTCCGACCAGGAGATTGCTTCGTCGTTCGTTCGTCACTCCTCGCAATGACATTATATTCAACCCAACTCTTATTCAAAAGCGCAATATCCTGTATGCGGTTAAGTGATTTAAGTTGGTCGCGAAGCCGCGCCGCATCTTCATATCTTTCATCTTTAGCTGCCCGCTTCATTTCGGTTTCAAACATTTTAATTACTTCTTTCTTCCGTCCCGACAAAAATGTAACCAGCGGCCGTATCACCTGCCGCCTATATTCTCTCGGGCTTATTTCTCCGGTACACACCCCCGGGCATAGCCCCATTTGACGGTAAAGGCAAGGCCGAACCAAGACCTCTCCCGCCGCCCTCTCCTCTGCAGAGGCGAGGGGTGAATCGCCGCCTCTCCTTGGCAAAGGAGAGGATAGGGAGAGGTTTAGCTGTCTGGCAGGGCCACAATTACTAAACCTAAACATGCGCCGGAGCAGCCTCATCGCCACCGGCGTATTCAACCCTGGGTACGGCCCAAATATATATTTGTCATTGCGAGCCGAGTTCGCACGAGGCGTGGCAATCCCCCTGCTTAAGGAATCGTCAAAACGAGCAGATTGCTTCGTCGTTCGTTCCTCGCTCCTCGCAATGACACCATATTCCCGCTCTCGCATCGTCTCCACTTTCGGATATGTATCTTTCGTAATTACAATGTAATTCCAGCTCTTATCATCCTTACCGTCTACATTATATTTAGGCTGAAATTTTTTTATATATTCCGCCTCCAAAATAATCGCTTCCAAAACCGAATCGGTTACTTTCCATTTGATATCCACTACCTCATGGATCATCTCCTCGATTGGGCGCGTCGGATTCGTTGTTCCCCCCTGCCGGAGGGGGGATACAGAGGGGAGGGAGCGAAAATAGCTGCGCACCCGGCTGCGTAGCGACGTAGCTTTACCAACATAAATTAATTCTTTTTTTGCGGAATAATAAAGATAGATACCTGGAGCATCCGGTAATTTTTGTAACATTTTTTTAATTTTTACCAATATATTCATATAAACTTCCTTAGGGGAGTTTGAGGGGCGGCAACTGTTTGAGGCGCGAAGAGCGACGAGTTTTGCCGCCCCTCAAAACTTTTTTGTTTCTTTTTTAGTTATTAAAAAAGAAAAAATAAACTATCTTAAAACACGTTTAAGATACTCCCCTGTAAAACTCCCGGCCTTCCTCGCCACCTCTTCCGGCGTCCCCATCGCCACCAATTCCCCGCCTTTATCCCCGCCTTCCGGACCAAGATCAATAATCCAATCCGCACATTTTATAACATCCAAATTGTGTTCAATAACCATCACGGTGTTGCCCTGCCCCACCAAGCGCTGAAGTACATCAATTAACTTGCGCACATCTTCATAATGCAAACCGGTGGTTGGTTCATCAAGCAAGTATAATGTTTTGGTAGTACCGTGTTTAGATAATTCACGGCTGAGTTTAATACGCTGTGCCTCACCGCCCGATAACGTGGTGGCACTTTGCCCCAATGTTAAATAATCAAGCCCTACTTCATTTAACATTTTTAATTTGTCTTCAATCATCGGAATATCTTTAAAAAATTCTTCTGCTTCTTCAATTGTCATATTCAAAACATCGGAGATGTTTTTTTCTTTGTAGTGAACCTGTAAAATTTCGTTGGTAAAACGTTTACCGCGGCACACATCACACACAATTTGCACGCTCGGCAAAAAATGCATTTCAATTTCCAAGGTGCCTCTACCCTCGCAATTTTCACAACGCCCACCCGGGACATTAAAACTAAACTTACCGGATTTGTAACCGCGAATTTTGGCCTCCGGTGTTTCCGCAAATAACTCGCGGATAAAATCAAATGCTTTGGTATAGGTAGCCGGGTTACTGCGCGGCGTGCGCCCAATCGCGCTTTGATCAATGGTGATCATGCGATCAATATATTCGGTACCCGTGATACCGGCGTTCTTGCCCACGGGGTGATCGGTTCTAAAAAATTTATTGGTGATAGAATTGTGCAAAATATCATGCATTAAGGTAGATTTGCCGGACCCCGATACACCAGTTAAGCACACAAATCGACGCAGAGGAATTTCTACGTTAATATTTTTGAGATTGTGCTCGGCGGCCTTTTTTATTTTTATCTTCGGAGTATCCGAACCAACTTTGCGTCGTTTTTCAGGAACAGACACTTTTAATTCACCACGAAGATATTTACCTGTAAGCGACGTTTTGGGGTTACCCAAAACCTTACAATTCATGTTGTCATCCTGAGCACCAGCGAAGGATCTCTGTCGGTTTGTTCGTTTGGACAGAGATTCTTCATTACGCTTCGCTCCATTCAGAATGACAGAAAGCGGTCCGGAATACACCACCTCCCCGCCATGCTTCCCCGCGCCCGGACCAATATCCACCACCCAATCACTCACCCGTATGGTATCCTCATCGTGTTCCACCACAATAATAGTGTTGCCAACATCGCATAAATTGCGGAGTGTTTTTACCAACCTGTCATTATCACGCTGGTGTAAACCAATTGTCGGTTCGTCCAGTACATATAAAGCGCCCACCAACCGCGTGCCTACTTGTGAGGCTAATCTGATACGCTGTGCCTCGCCACCCGACAACGTGCCTGCCTTACGGTTAAGTGTAAGATAGTGGAGCCCAACATCAAACATAAATTGCAACCTATTACTAATTTCTTTTAAAACCGCACCAGCGATTTCTTGTTCGCTATCACTAAGAGTCATAAAAACGCTCGCAAAAAATTCGCGCGCCTCGGCAATGCTTAAATTAGTCACTTCCCAAATATTTTTTTCTACCACTTTTACACTCAAGGCCGTTTCGCTGAGCCGTTTCCCTTTACACACCGGACACTCCTCCACACTGAACAATTCTTTGGTGCCAAGCCCTGTACACGCACTACAATATCCATACGGACTATTAAAACTAAACAACCGCGGCTCAATTTCCGGAAAACTGAAACCATCTTTAGGGCAGGAATATTCCGTACTATAAATGTGTTCTTCGCCATCTGGATAAATGACGATACAAAGCCCATTTGATAATTCCACCGCATTTTCCACGGCTTCGGCGAGACGCTGGCTCACTTCTTTTGCTGTCATTCCGAGCGAGCCTCGCGGCGACGAGCCTGTCTCCTGCATGCGCCCTGCCTGCGCAGACAGGAGGCATGGCGCAGGCAGGGAATCTCTGTCCGTTGGTCGTTGGTGAGCCAGAGATTTCTCCTTCGTCGTCGAAATGACAGCGAGGGACGAAATCGGTATTTTATCGACCACCACCTCAATCGTATGTTTATCATTTTTTTCTAAATTAATTCTTTCTCGCAAACTTTTTATCTTACCATCAACTCGCACCTCCAAATAACCGGAATTATAAATATCGTAAAGCATTTGATAATATTCCCCTTTTCTCCCCCGCACCACGGGTGACAAAATTATCAATTCATTTTGTTTTGTTTTTATGTTTTCATGTTTTAATGTTTTCATGATCCGCTCAATCATCTCATCGGTCGTCATCTTCTGTATTCCTGTTCCACACAAGGGGCAATAAGGTCGCCCCACCCGCGCAAACAACACCCGCAAATAATCATAAATTTCCGTAATAGTTGCCACCGTAGAGCGCGGGTTGGCGCTGTGCGCCTTTTGGTCAATAGAAATAGCCGGGCTGAGCCCCTCAATTTCATCCACATCTGGTTTTTGCATACCGCCCAAAAACTGGCGCGCATATGCCGACAAGCTTTCTATATATCGCCTCTGTCCTTCCGCAAAAATGGTATCAAAAGCCAAGCTCGATTTCCCCGAGCCGGATAACCCCGTAAACACAATCATTTTATTGCGCGGCAATTCCAAATTGATATTCTTGAGGTTATGTTCTCTTGCTCCTTTAATGATTATTTTATCCTGCATAATTATTTTGCTTGCCAGCCGTAGCCTCGGCGCAGGCTGGTCTTGCATAAATTCCAAAAAGCCCACAAAATGGGCTACTCCTAACTATTAAACAAAGCTTAAAGAACTACTCCCAAATAATACGTTTTTTTGACTACGTTGTCAACAATAACCCCTCTCTTGCCAAAACAAAATGGCGCGAGTACAATCCAAAAAGGAGAGAGTATGTTGCCTATTCAAAAACAGTTTAATTAGAAGTTAGATAATTTTGTAATATATGCCAAATACCAGAGGGTGGGTAAAAACAATCGTTCTTATCATATTAGCGCTTATCATTGGTATATTTTTAGGAAATAAATTTTTCCCAAAAAACTTTTTAAACACTAACTCTCTAAAATCAACCACCACTCCAAACAAACCTCAAACCGTCTCGTCCACGCCAACACCTATAAAAAAAGTTGCCACGTCTTCCCCCACCCCAACTCCTCCCACGCCGGAAATAAAAACCGACTGGCCGCCGCGCTGGCAACCAAAACCAGAAACAAGCTGGCAAATACAATTTGATAAATTACCAATTGACCAATCGGTTAACGCCACCATTTACGATATTGATTTATTTGAAAACAATGCCGACGTGGTTGAAAAGTTACACGCCGCGGGCCGACGCGTCCTGTGCTATATTAACGCCGGTGCTTGGGAAAACTGGCGACCGGATGCTAAAGAATTTTCCAAAAAAATAATTGGCAAAACCTTGGCTGGCTACGCCGCCGAACGCTGGCTTAATATCAACGACACAACTACACTCCGCCCTATTATGGAACGCCGCCTTGATATTTGCAAAGGCAAAGGATTTGATGGGGTTGATTTTGACAACATTGATGGCTACACTCAAAAAACCGGCTTCACTATTTCGTACCAAAATCAAATTGTCTACAACGAGTGGCTTGCTAAAGCCGCACATGATCGCGGCTTAGCCGTTGGTTTTAAAAATAATCTAAAACAAGCAAAAGATTTGGAACCTAAATTTGACTTCACCATCAGCGAACAGTGCTTTGAGTTTAAAGAATGTGATGCTCTAACACCCTTCACCGATGCGGGCAAAGCGGTATTTGATATTGAATACGTTGGCAAACTTTCCGATGTATGTGTTGCCGCTAAAACGCGTCGTATCTCCGTCATCAAAAAAAATCTTGCTTTAGATTCGTACCGCGAGGTATGTCCGTAAAGTAACAATCAAAAAATGAAAATAAAAAATCACCCCGAGTATTCGGAGTGATTTTTAAATTTTGCATGCACTTTTCCTCAGCTACTTGCGTTTAGGGTACATATTTGTACCGCAAACGTGAACGTAGCCGAGGGCACCACATTCACGCCCGTTGCCGGGGGTGGGGGGTGGTGCAAAATTGAAGGCGGGGTTGTGGTGCGCTCGCCCGATGTGTTGGGCGAGAGGGTGAGGGACTTACGCGGGGAAGTTCCGGACGAAAGCGAGAAGGGCTTCGTTCTCCGGCGCCGCCTCGACCAGCGCATGAAGCAGCTTGTCGATCTTTCCCTGGCTATCGTAATGCACCAACATGTTGTAGACGGCATCCCCGAGATCATCCCCCTTGGCGGTGACGTTGGGGTTGTCTCCCATGCCAGTCCGGACGGCCTTCCCGAGGGCCTTCTGATCCTGAAAGGCATCCTCGATCGCATTCGACAGCTTCTTGAAGGCCTGTCCGGACTTGATGGCGCCGGACGGGATCCGGAACTTCGGCGGCCCGCCCGCGCCGAGGAGGTCGGCGAAGGTCAACTTCAAGGGGTCAGCGCCCTTCTGCGCGAGGAGGGTGAACACCCCCGCGCCCTTGGGATAGCGCTTGTACGACTCCACGGTCGCGCCGTCGAAGCTGTCCTGGACGGTCTTGCCGGAGAAGAAGAAGTACCAGAACCAGCGCAGGAAGTACTTGGCGCTCTCGTCGTTGACCACCCGGGTGGTGGCCACGATGATCTTGACGGTCGGAGCCGCGTCGAGGATCGCCTGGGCCTGATTCGACCCGGTGACCGCCATCTCGCAGGCCATGAAGACCATGAGAGACAGCTTGGGGGCGAACCGTGCGACGATCTCGCCGATCTCGGCGCCGGGGAGGGCTTCGTGCTCCTCGCTGGTCTCCGAATGGACGACCATCCCCATCCCCTTCTCGCCATGGCCAGAATACCCGAAAAAGTTGGGGTGTTTCACTACCATCGCGCGGTTGAAACCCGCGCGCCGGCCGGCCTGGTTCTTCACCCAGTCCGACTCGTAGATCTCCGCACCCCCCTTCTGCCGGCCGGCGATTGCTTCTCGCTCGGCCTCCCTCAGCTCCCTCTCATCGATGTGGACCGCGATCTGCGCGGCGTTCGAGGGCAACGCCTGCATGAGGTAACCCTTGGCCTTCATTGTCGTTCCTCTCACTCACCAAGTCTTTCGACCTAGTGCCCCCCTTCCGCGGGAGGATTTCAAGGCGTTTACTGCTACGTACGAGAAACATGAAACCGGTCAAGTGTTTCGTCTTGCTTCTTCTTTTCTGCCAGGCCTTTTGAACCTAGCTAAACACCGTGGTTTCTACCGTGTAGCGTCGAACCAGCACTCGCTGGTAACACTACCGGGAAACCCGTATAGGTGCGGTTAACAATAGACAAATAAATATCTAATATTCAATATCGAATATTTAATATTAAAATATTGTCCATCGTTCACCGCGCCTACGGGCAGCCACAGGTGGTTACTTTTTTAACCCAACCTTCAATTGTCAAAGTGCATACCTCAGAGTTTTATGAGAATCCGCAGAATCTTTTTAAAAAATCCGCGTAATTCGTTTAAAAACTCCCCTGGGTAAGAGAGCTAAATAGTATTAAATAGGCTAATTCTTGGTTAAATACGCTCTCTCTACCTATTTAACCAACCAAACATTATATCACAAAAAGCTGCTTCTGTCAAGACTTTAATTTGGCTAACTCTAGCTAAAAAATAAAAAAGAACGCCAAAATACTACTTTAGCAAAAAATGGCTAAAATAAGAGAAAATACCAATTTTGAAGCTCTTTATAAACCCCTGGTTCCACCTCCACGCCCTCCTCTTCCACCCCCTCTACCGCCAAAATGGTCATCGTCATCTGGTTTAGGAAAATCAATTGGTTTGCGTATTACTGGCTCTTCTTCGCCGCGGATAGCTCCTCTGCCACGAAAGGGACTGCTACCACGCGCCGCAAGATCAATGGGTCGACGAACGAGACCTTTGTCTGCCGATCTACGCCCAAAACGATCTGTAAGAGTTTCCATTTCGCCGGTCTTAAAAAAATGTAAAATTGTTTCCTGTCCCGCTGCCGTAAAATCTGTGCCCGCCGCATCTACCTCTGGCATCAAAGCCGGTTTTTCCGGTGGTTCTTTAAAATACGGTTCTAAAGCACCTAAAACTTTTTCTATATCCACCGGCTCACCCGCATAGTCGCGCAAATTAGCCAGGGTAGTACTAGCATTTTTTTTCAACTCCGCAAATTGTGCCGCAAACGTAGTACGCACTGCAGGCGCATCGAGTAACATATACGTAATGGGCAAACCCAAGCGAACCATCTGGCTCACTTCACGAATTACTTGCTTAGGGTTTTTAAAAAAAGTATTGTCCAAACACACAATGCCCGCGGTGGAACGATCTATTTCTTTGGCAAGTACTTCGGTCCAATTGGCCATGCCGCCGCTGGTAGAAAAATTAAATCGCGCTAATTTTGATACTGATTTAGATGGTTTAATGTTCTCGGATGGGCCACGAAAAAGAGCCTTTTGATCAATACTCATTTGCGTACCTAAATGGGAGCTAAGCAAATCACAAAACCGCGCCATTATCGGCCCACGCGTGCTGCGGTAGGATATAAAATGAAACGGCATGCCATTTTTTTTCAGAGCATCTCGCAGTTGTTCACGCAAAGCGGCCACTTGCTCTAATAAATTTCTCACTGCCTCCGGGTTATTAACTTTTAAAACTGCTTTTTGCAACTTAATAATTTCTAAACTAAGAGCTTGCCATTCCCCTTGCAAATCAACTCCCTCGGATCGCTTAAATATATCCGGGCGAGGGGTTGCACTCGTTTCTCTGCCGGCCATGAGGGCGTTAGCTTCGCTCGCTTCAACAAAACTAAAATCATCCGCTTGTACGCGGGCACGACGGGTAAATTCATTAATAATAATTTGGGCTGTTTGCTCTGCCGAAACAGCGCCATCGGTAGCGACACGCACGGCATTAATTTTAGGAAAGGTGCGTATCGCATCATCGCCCAACCGCTTGGCTAATTTTTTAAACATCCCCTCTTCCATGCCACTATCATTATACTTATCTAATTCTGCTTGCGGAGCGAGCCATAATACCATAATTGGCTTGTGGGCCTCCTGCAAAGCCACCAGTTGATCTATCACCGCACCAAACTGGGCATCATCATTAAAAAACTCCGGAGTAATAACCAACACACCGTGAGAACACTCACTTGGGTTAGAGGACACGCCAACTGCCGAAGCGGCATCATAAAATCGCTCACCCGGCTTAACGGCGCTGTGTAATGCCGTATCGGCTGCTGCCCTAATTTCGTTCAAACGCCGGAGCGCAGGCGAATTTGCCGGCTCTTCAGCATCCCCTTCCCGGCCCGTGGTAAAATAAAGCTGGGTGGGTTTCCACACCTCATGGTTGTTAGTTAAAACTTCTTGTAATTCACTGCGGAGCTCTGATAGGCTACGCAATTTTTCGCTTTTCCCTTTTGCGTCAAGCGGAAGTGGCGACGGTTCGTCTAACGCCGCAAAACGCTGACGTAAATTATTTATAATTGCCGCGGCCTGCGCTTCTGGTTGTTCTTTTTCTCCCTCAGAACCATTGTGTATAGTAAATTCTCGCATAAATTAAATGCCTACTCTTAAAAAAATAATATAGCACACGGCAAGAGCGCGGGTCAATTAAAAATGTATTTTTTAGAAGTGTTTTTCACAGAATCTCCGAAATTTCAGAAACTCTGTGAAGTGGCCGAGCGATGCGCTGCTCGGCCGAGAGGTGCGGGCGAAGTATTGCACTCCGCCGTTTGAATGAGCGATTGTCTCTTGCGAGACAGGCAGTGTTGTTGAACCAGTCTGCCAACTGGTTTGCCGGGGGCGAGGCTACTTCTTGGCGAACCGCGCCGCGGCGGCCGCGCGAGCAGCCTTCTTGCCGGGCACGAGCTCGTCGAGCTCCTTGGCCTCGCGGCGGAAGGTGCCCGACATCACGGCGTAGCGGTTGCTGACGTCGAGGCCGGGCGAGTTGTCCGCCGCGGCCTTGGCGTCGCAGCAGTCGGCGATGGTGGTGCAGAGCACCGCTGCCACGTCGTGGCGGTCGGAGCGCTTGATGCCCTGCTCGCGAACGGCGTCCGCGAGCTCGCCGAGCGTGACGCGACGCGACGTGATGTCGCCCGGGGGGGGCGTCTCGCCCTTGGGGACGACCTTCCAGCGCTCGAAGCGGCACTGCTCGAGGTATTCGAGCATGTCGCCGGGGCCGAAGCCCCACTCGGACGCGGACTGATCGAGCCACTGCCCCACCTCTCCCCAGGTCCGTCCCACCGCGATGTACCGCGACACGTCCTCCGGGTCGGCCCGCCCGGTCAGGTTCTTGATGGCCTGCGCGAGGAGACCCTCGAAGGTGGGGGCGACCGTCTCGTCGATCTTGCGGAGCAGCTTCTTCACCCCCTCCTCCC
>CAZHNI010000026.1:0-13594 GCA_964533715.1 uncultured Gammaproteobacteria bacterium
ACACCTTACGAAGTTTTTAACAAATTGTTGCGTTAAATTTTAGGGACTAACTTATTTCTGAGTGAATAAAAAATATATGGCGCGGCCTATATATGTTTTGGCTTAGATTAACGAAAATAGTATATCAAATTCATACTAAATTATCAAGAAATA
The DNA here is from genome assembly GCA_964533715.1 of uncultured Gammaproteobacteria bacterium. Classification (GTDB taxonomy): domain Bacteria; phylum Patescibacteriota; class Patescibacteriia; order Magasanikbacterales; family GWA2-37-8; genus CAZHNI01. The sequence goes on from CAZHNI010000026.1 coordinate 154, forward strand.
AAAAAACCAGCCCTTAGGCTGATTAAAGAAAATTTGTTTTAAATGGTATCGTATTCATGCATGGTGAGTTGTGCCTCAATTTGCTTGGCGGTTTCAATAGCCACAGCCACCACGATAAGAAGACTAGTGCCGCCAACACGAAGACTCTGCGTGCCAAGACCACCACTAGCCAATAAAGGTAAAATAGCAATAATGCCCAAAAAGAGAGCCCCAGTTAAGTTTAGACGGTTCATGGTACTACCCAAATATTTTTCTGTTTCAATGCCAGGACGAATTCCTGGTATAAAGCCACCTTGCTTTTGCAAATTTTCCGCCATTTTTTGAGGTTGAAAAACTACCGCCGTATAGAAGTACGTAAAACCAAACACCAATAGGAAATACAGAACATTATAGAATGAGGTATTTTGGAATAACCGAATAGTGCCGGTAGCGGCGTGGGCAATCCAAGCTGATTTAGCGTTTACAAAAAACTGTGCAATCATGGAGGGGAACAAAATAAGAGAAACCGCGAATATAATTGGAATAACACCGGCCATATTAACGCGAATAGGCAGGTGGGTACTGGTACCACCAAAGATTCTGTTACCGCGCATTTGTTTAGCATAACTCACCGGAATATTACGCTGACCTTCGGAAATAAACACAACACCAACTACCGTAAGAACAGCAATACCAACAAACAAAACGTAAGTATAGAGTTGGGATGGATCATAGTTGGCAATAAGAGTGCGCAGGCTGCTTGGAATGGCGGAAACGATGCCGGCAAAAATGAGAAGCGAAACACCATTACCAACCTTTTTCTCGGAAATAAGTTCACCAATCCACATTAAAAACATGGTACCAGCGGTAATGGTAGCCATAATAACCACCATGCGAAATGGTGTAAGGTTGGTAAGGACCGGACGGGCGGATTGATTTAAAAGTTTAATCATGGCAAACGATTGCAAAAACGACAATGGTACAGTAAGCCAGCGAGTATACAAATTGATTTTTTGTTGGCCTTGTTCGCCTTCTTTAGTCATTTCTTCTAAACGAGGCACAACCATGCCGAGGAGTTGAAAAATAATTGAAGCCGTAATATACGGTCCCACACCAAGCATGATGATTGAAAAATTTTGCATGGTACCGCCAGAAAAAATATTGAGTAAACCCAAAATTTGATTGCCGGCTAAATAGTCACGAAGGTTTTGCAAATTAACACCCGGAATAGGAATATGTGCTACAATGCGGAAAACAACGAGAAGTGCAATGACAAAAAGAATATTATTCCTAATATCCTTTATACTCCAAATTTTTTGAATGCGATCCAACAACATATGCTGTAGACGATACATGATACACGTATCACGATACAGCTACTTTTTTGTATCGTATTTTATGTATCGTGAATCGTGTTATTTAATTTCCCCACCAAGTGCCTTAATTTTTTCGGCAACTGATTTGGTAGTGGCCACACCTTCAATAATAAATTTTTTGGTAATATCGCCACCACCAATAATTTTGGCTTTGGCATCGTTTGTGCCCAAGAGTTTCTTTTCTTTAAGAGAAGCGAGGGTCACAACTGCTCCGGATTCAAATTTCTTTTCAAGATCAGAGAGGTATATCTCCACTGGCTTAGTTTGAAGAGTATTAAAACCACGCAATTTTGGGGTAGATTGCATGAGTGTTTTAAAACCAAGACGTTTAAGACCGCGACTGCCGCCTGAACGAGCGGTCTGGCCTTTACCACCACGAGTAGACGAAGTACCGTGGCCAGAGGCATTGCCACGACCAACGCGTTTTACCCGATGCTTGGCGCCATAGGCGGCTTTAATATTGTGAGGTTGCAACATATTATTTGGCTTCAGCTTTTACTTTTTTGGTGGCCGCGCCACGTTTAAAACTCTTAAGTGCCTCAAATGTGGCCCGGACGACGGCAATTTTATTTTTGGTTTTGCCAAGCAATTTTGAGGAGACATTTGGAACTCCGGCTAATTCTAACACTGAGCGCGTGGCACCACCAGCAATAATACCAGAACCTGGTGGGGCCGGTTTTAACATAACTTTGGCAGCTTTAAACTTTTTAACTACCCAGTGCGGAATGGTTTCCCGCACAATTGTTACGGTAATAATGTTCTTTTTAGCTTGGCGAACGGTCTTTTCTACAGCGATTTGCACATCTTTACCTTTGGCAACACCAAAACCAACGCGGCCAGCGCGATCGCCAATAAGAACACAGGCGCGAAAACTGAGCTGTTTACCACCTTCGGTAACACGTGTTACGCGCGCCAAATCGAGCACAACCTGATCAAATTCTGATTTTTCTTTTTCTTTAAATTGTCTTCGTCCACCGCCTTTATTCATATTAAAGTTAATTTATAATTGTAATCCACCGGAGCGAGCACCCTCGGCCGCTGCGGCCACCCGACCGTGGTATTTATAGCCACCGCGATCAAAAACTGCCTTAGTAATACCTTTGGCTTTGGCGGCTTCGGCAATTTGCTTGCCAGCTATAAAACTGGCTCCTACTTTAGCTTTTTTTCCTTCTACTGTAGCTGGTTTTATTTTTTTACTATCAACATAACTAATTGTTTTACCGTTTTCATCATCAATAAGTTGAAGTACAACACTCTTAAGACTTCTGAATACCGACAAACGAGGCACGGTAGCAGAGCCAACCAAACGAGATCGCACGCGGTTGTGGCGAATTTGACGAATGGCGTTATGACTTTTAGTAATTCGTTTCATAAAAATTTACATTTTAGGCGGCAGCCTTCGCAGCAGTCTTGCCGGCTTTGCGGCGAATGGTTTCTTCCACATATTTAATGCCTTTGCCTTTATATGGCTCTGGCTTTTTTACGCGGCGAATTTGGGCGGCGACTTCCCCCACCAACTGCTTATCAATGCCTTCTACAGAAATAATATTTTTTTCTACGGCGTATTTAATACCAGGAACTGCCTTTACTTCTACCGGGTGAGAAAAACCAACCTCAAGCATGAGTGATGTTCCTTTAAGAGCGGCCTTGTAACCAACACCATTAATTTCCAATTGTTTTTTAAAACCTTTGGTCACACCTTCCAACATGTTTTCTACCAAACTGGAGAAAGTGCCCCACAAAGCGCGATCTTTACCGTTTTGTTCGTTACTGACAACAGTTTTTATGTTGTTGCCTTCCACGGCTACCGTAACGTGTGGGTGAAGCTTTTGTTTTAGCTCTCCTTTTGGTCCTTTAACTACAAGACTATCACCTTTTACTTCGGCAGTGACGCCACTTGGCAATACTCTTATTTTTTTTCCAATTCTAGACATACAAGCCAGTATTAATAAACTTCACAGATCAATTCACCGCCAACTCCAGCGGCAATTGCTTCGGTATTAGTCATAACACCGCGTGGGGTGGATAAAATAGCACAACCAAAACCATTTAACACTTTGGCAATTTCATCATTTTTAATATATTGGCGGTGGCCAGGAGTGCTAATTCTTTTTAAGTGCTGAACGGCAGGCTCTCCGTTGTTGAATTTAATGGTTAAAGCAATCATGGGGTGTTTTTCTGGTTTTACCTGTTCCACATGCGCCAAATAACCTTCGCGTTCTAAAATAGTGGCGATAGCCATTTTTAATTTAGAATACGGAACCATTACTTCCTTTTTGCGTGCAAAGGAAGCGTTTCGGATTCTGGTGAGCATGTCGGCGATTGGGTCGGTCATCATACGTTGATTGCGAATTAGTAGTTTGTGATTTGATTATTATAAATAAAATTACCAACTAGATTTACGAACACCAGGAATTTTGCCCGCATTTGCCATTTCTCTAAAACAGATACGGCATGTACCAAAGCGGCGCATAAATCCATGCACACGCCCACAGTTCCAACAGCGACGTACAATACGGGTAGAAAATTTTGGTTTACGCTTTGATTTGCTGATTTGGGCCCACGTAGCCATAGTCGGTAATGCTTAATTATTTTTGTTTACTAAAAGGAAAACCTAGCTGTGCCAAGAGCGCGCGACCACTTTCTTTGCTTTTGGCGGTAGTATTGATAATAATTTGTAACCCATGCATTTTCTCAATTTCTTCCACTTTTACTTCGGGAAAAGCCACATTTTCTTTAAAACCAATTGTATAGTTTCCCTGGCGATCAAAGGCCTTGTCGGAAATACCATGAAAATCGCGGACACGTGGAAAGGTAACTTTGGTTAATTTTTCTATAAAATCATACATCCGAGGACCACGGAGAGTAACCATTACACCAATTTCTTGGCCTTGACGAATTTTAAAGTTAGAAATAGCTTTTTTAGCTTTGGTGCGCACTGGTTTTTGACCAGTAATACGGTTAAGGGTTTTTTCCACATTTTCAATAAAACCGGATTCTTTAACAAAGCGACCAATACCAGCGTTAACAATGACCTTAACCAATTTAGGCGCTTCCATGCGGCTTTTAAGCTTAAGCTCGGTTACCAAAGCTGGCACGATTTCTTTTTTGTATTTTTGATAAAGCGTATTCATAGAACCAAAAACTAATCAATAACTTCTTTACATTTGCGACAAACGCGCACTTTTTTGTCACCGCTCATTTTAAAACCAACGCGCATTGGTTTATCACATTTTGGACAAATTAAAGCAACATTACTCATATGAAATGGAGCAGACAGCTCAATTATTTGTCCTTTTTCACTTTGCGAACGAGCGCGCAAATGTTTTTTTATTTGATTAACTCCTTCCACCACTACTTTATTCTCTTTGCGAAAAACTTGAATAACCTTGGCCACTTTTCCGCGGTCTTTTCCAGAGAGAACTTTTACTTTGTCGTTAGTTTTTATTTTCATATGTGCATTTTGTCATCTTGAGCGAAGCGAAAGATCTAGTTGGTTCATTTGATGTGATCTAGATTCTTCGCTTCGCTCAGAATGACAGTTGTGTTAAACCACTTCCGGTGCGAGTGAAAGAATTTTTTGAAAACCCTTGGCGCGGAGTTCGCGAGCAATGGGGCCAAAAATACGGGTACCTTTTGGTTCTTTACTTTTACGATCAATAACTACCACAGCATTTTCATCAAAGCGAATATAGGTACCATCGGTGCGTCTGGTTTCTTTGCGCTGGCGAACAATAACAGCGTGTACCACTTCACTTTTTTTAACCAATCCGCGCGGGGCAGCTTCTTTTACCACACAGGTAATTACGTCCCCGAGTCTGGCATAGCGCTTTTTGTAACCATCCAGCACGCGAATACACTGGAGTTTTTTGGCTCCGGTATTGTCGGCAACTTTTAACATGGCTCGGTGTTGAATCATATCAGTGGCTTCAATTATTTCTGTTTAGAAACTAAGCGCCAGCGTTTGGTTTTGGACAAAGGGCGGCACTCCACAAAAATCACGGTGTCCCCTACTTTTACCTCACCTTTTTCATCATGAACGTGGTACTTTTTGGTAACACAATAGCGTTTTTGATATTTGGCATTTAATTTCATGCGATCAACCCTAACCACAACGGTTTTATTCATTCCGGTCGAAATAACTGTTCCATTAAATGTGCGACTATGTGTGGTTGTTTTTTCCATAAAAAAATCTTAATTTTTGGTATTGCTTGAACCGAGCACGGTCATTATTTGGGCAATTGTTTTTTTGACTTGAGAAATTTTACTCACCTGCTTGAGGCTGCGATTATGAGCCTTAAGCCGGAGCGCGTGGAGTTCGGACTGCTCCTCTACAAGCTGTTCTTTAAGCTCAGCAACACTTTTATTTTTTAATTCATTAAAATCCATATTAACGTATTTTTTCTACAAAACGGGTTTTAACGCCAAATTTATAACCAGCCATTTCCATTGCTTCTTTGGCCGATTCACGAGTGACACCAACCATTTCAAATAATACTGTTCCGGGCTTCACAACTGCCACATAATGATCCGGAGCACCTTTACCGCCACCCATAGGAACTTCATTGCCTTTTTTGGTAATTGGTTTATCCGGGAAAATGCGGATCCATACCTTTCCACCACGACGGACATAACGGGTCAGTACACGGCGGGCGGCTTCAATTTGCTGGCTAGTGACCCAACCATGTGTTTCGGTCTTAAGCCCAAAATCGCCAAAATCAAGATGGGTAGCACGTGTAGCCACGCCAACGTTGCGACGTCGTCCTTTATGCCATTTGCGGTGTTTTACTTTTTTTGGTAACAACATACAATTTTAACGGGTTCGTTTGGCCGGTTCAGCGGCTTCTTTTTTATCAAATTTATCCTGGCGGCCAAATGTTTCACCCCGATAAATCCAAACTTTAACGCCGATTTTTCCGTACAGGGTGTGCGCTTCAGCTAAAGCATAATCAACGTGACTGCGCATGGTAATAAGCGACATTTTGCCAGCTGCCATTTTTTCACGGCGGGCAATTTCTACTCCGTTAAGTCGGCCAGCCATATGGATTTTTACTCCCTGAGCACCAGCTGCCATTACCTTTTCAAGAGTTTGTTTCATGACACGTCTAAATGGAATACGGCGTTCAATTTCTGATACGGCATTTTGCGCAACCACTGCAGCCGACAAGGCTGGCTGAGCAATTGGCTGAATGTTTAATTTTGTTTTTAATTTATATTGTAAAAATTTTCGCTCAATATCTTTACGGATTACTTCAAGCCCTTGGCCACCGCGACCAATTACCACACCTGGCTTGGCAGCCAAAATGGTAATAGACATTTCTTTAGGTCCGCGCTCAATAGAAATAGAATCAATACCGGCTTCTTTTAATTTCTTTTCCAAATATTCACGGATACCAATTTCTTGGCGCAAAAACTGAGCCAGCTGATTCTTTTTTCCGAACCAACGAGAATCCCAAGGAAAGATAAACGGGGTGCGATGAGCGTGTGGGTGAACTTTGTGACTCATAACGTAGTGTTCATTTAGGCTTTATTTTGTTCTTTAGCTTCTGTTTTCTTGACTTTTTTTTCTTTAGTGGCTAATTCAGTTAAAGCAATCTTAACATGCGAGGTGCGTTCGCGTACTGGAGTAGCGCGCCCGTGGGCTTTGGGCATAAAACGTTTTAAAACCGGTCCGCCATCCACTGTAATAGTAGAAATAATTAAATTTTCTGGACTTAATGAGTGATTATTTTTGGCGTTCGCAATAGCAGAGTTAACTAATTTCATGAGCGGTTTAGCTCCTTTTTTATTTAAAACAGACAACATAACCACTGCACGAAGCGCGCGCTTACCACGAATAGCATTGGCAATAAGGCGCATTTTGCGCGGACCCATGCGATAGTGCCTTAATTGTGCGGTGACTGTTTTACCCATACAAACATTAATTTAATATTTTTCCCTCTCCATATTTTAGCCTACCGTGCACTACAAGGGAGTGCACGGCCATGAACCCTACGTGGTTCATGGCTTTTTAGGAGCGGCGGCTGGAGCGGTTGCACCAGAGGCAGCGGCTTTGGTTTCAATATCTTTTTGCATCTTACCACCGTGGCGAACAAATTTACGTGTGGGGGAAAATTCTCCCAAACGATGTCCGACCATGTTTTCTTCAACAAAAACGTCAATAAAATTTTTTCCATTATGTACCTGAAACGTAACACCAACCATTTCTGGAGAAATAACACAAGCGCGAGACCAGGTTTTAATTGGAGCACGCTTGCCGCTCGCTTTAAGAGCCAAAACTTTCTTGATAACGCGAGGGTCTATAAATGGTCCTTTTTTTAAACTACGTGACATACAGGTAAATTATTCTTGAGCTTTCTTAATGCGACGTGATTGAACAATAAATTTGTCGCTCCATTTACCAGGCTTGCGAGTACGGACACCGCGCGCTGGTTTGCCGTAAATGGTTTGCGGGCCGCGTTTCTGACCGATTGGGCTATGACCCTCACCACCACCATGTGGGTGATCTACCGGGTTCATGTTCTTACCTTTAACAGTTGGGCGAATACCACGGTGACGCATACGACCGGCTTTGCCGTAACGAACCAAACGGCGATCAGGATTACTTAATACACCAACAGTTGCTAAACATTCTTTAAATACTGCGCGGATTTCACCGGACGGCAAGCGAATTTGAGCATAGTCACCATCAACACCAATAAGCTGAGCGGAAAGACCAGCGCCGCGGGCCAATTGACCGCCCTTGCCCGGAGTGAGCTCTACATTAAAAATAAATAAACCAACGGGGATAAACTCTAGAGGAAGACGATTGCCAGCTTTGGCTTCAATAGTTTTATGTGAAGAAACAAAAGTTGATCCAACTGTCATTTCTTGTGAAGCCAACACATACGATTTGGTTCCATTTTGATACTTAACAAGAGCAATACGAGCGCCACGGTTTGGATCATACTCAATTGCTTCTACGGTGGCCGGAATATCAAATATGTGCTGTTTAAAATCTACCATGCGATACAAACGCTTGGCACCACCACCCTGATGACGAACCGTGATAATACCTTGGTTGTTACGGCCTGATTTGCGTTTGAGTTTCATGACCAGGCTCTTTTCCGGTTCTGATTTGGTAATATCAAAATTAGCATTCGCACTTGATTGGCGTCGCCCCGGACTGGTTGGTTTGTAAATTTTAATCGGCATACATTTTTATACCCCTTCGTGGATCGTTATATTACTTCCCTTTGGCACAGTGATAATGGCTTTTTTAAAATCGGAGCGGCGACCCATGCCACGACCAAAACGAACGTGCTTGCCTTGTACATTAATTACATTTATCGCCAAAGTATCAACACCGTATAATTCTTTTATCGCTTGTTTCACTTGGGTTTTGTTGGCATCATTAGCAACCACAAAAGCGTACTGATTCATGCTCTGCATGGTAGCCGCTTTTTCGGTTACCAAAGGCCGAATAATAATACGGTGAGCAGTGGTAGTTTTGCGTGCTGGCACGGCGGCCACCTCTTGGGCCACTTCTTCTTTCACCTTCTCTGCCTTTTTCAGTTTTTCAGCCTTTTTATCCGGAGCTTCTTTAGCATCGGAAACAGGTGCACTTGGAATTTTCTTTTTGAATCGATCCATTAAACCCATATTTTTGTAAAATCCTAAACCCTAATTTCTAATTTCGTTTGTCATCTTGAGCGGAGCGAAAGATCTCTGTCGGGCTGTCCGACGGACAGGGATTCTTCGCTTCGCTCAGAATGACAGCGACTTTTATTTACTTAATCGTGCTTCCAGTTTCTTAATTGCTGCAACACTGGCTAACACTCCTTGTTTATTTAACACATCTACTACACTTACATCGTCGGCGCGTACAGTTTCAATTTTTGATAAATTCTGGGTCATCTTCATCACCTTAGCATCTTTGCCATCAGTTAAGACCAGAAACGAATGTTGTTTGGCTGGCAGAGACTTTAAAAAACCAGCAAACAATTTGGTTTTGGCTTCAGCGAAATTAAAATTTTCTATTACCCAGAGCGCACCGCTGTTGGCTTTATCGGAAAAAGTCATTTTGGTAGCCAATTGACGGGTTTGCTTGTTAATTTTAGTTTTATAATTTCGTTCGGTTTTGGGACCAAATGCCACGCCGCCGCCCTTCCAAATTGGGGAGCGAATAGAACCATGACGAGCGCGGCCAGTACCTTTTTGTGGCCATGGTTTTTTACCACCACCGCTCACTTCGCCGCGGCCCTTGGTATCGGCCCATGGTTCACGAGCATTGTTAGCTTGCGCCACAAAAACTTCGTGCACTACGCCTGGTTTTACTTTAACACCAAAAACTACATCACTCAGTTCGAGTTCGCTTACTGCTTTACCTTGTAAATTGTAGACTTTGGTTTTCATACCGTTTAGTAATACGAATGTTGGTATTTTTAAACTTGGGCTCCGGCCGCTACTGTTTCGGCTACTGCTGGTGCGGCTTCGGTTTGGGCTGGTGCGGTTTGTTGTTTCGTTATTTTCAATTCACCATCACCCATTATCATTAAGATACTATTGCGACCTCCTGGAACAGCCCCTTTAATATATAATTCGTTCGATTCTGGGTGCACCGCTACAATTTTTAAATTTTTAACTGTTACGCGATCACCACCCATGCGGCCGGCCATGCGCATACCTTTAAATACACGCTGTACACCACCCGCGCCAATACTACCGGGAGCGCGCAAGTCGTGTTTATGACCATGGCTTTTGGGGGCACCTTTAAAATGGTGGCGTTTCACTACACCGGCAAAACCTTTACCTTTGCTCTTACCAATAACGCTAATAACATCGCCGACATTAAAGGTATCTACCAAAATAGTGTCGCCGCGTTCAACACCATCTACTTTCTCAATGCCAAAATCTTTAAGGTGTAAAACGGTATTTAGCCCTTTTACATGACCTTGCTTTGGTTTTGGTAAACGGAATTCAGCAGCAGTTCCAAAGCCAAGTTGCAGAGCAGTGGCGTTATTTTTTTTGGCCACATCTTTAACTTGCACTACTTGGCATGGACCGGCCACCACGCGGGTTACCGGAATCACGTCGCCGTTGTCGGCGAACACCTGTGTCATTCCAATTTTTTTTCCTAAAATAAATTTCATAGTGTTCCCATCCCACTGGTAACAAAAAACTAGAAGGAAACACGAAACAGTGCCACGAATCGCCACGAAATTTCTGTTTCACTTCGTGTGGATTCGTGCAATCATTTTGTGTTTCCTTCTAGCCCTTTATAATATCTCCACTTGTTGCCAAACCTGCCCCTAGTGTAGAGACCGTATTTAAGGCTAATTGTAGCTAAATTTTCAAACTTTTTTCTCCTGCCGTTATATTGCTTAGACTAAATGTTTTTTCTCTTTTAGAGAAATCTTATTTATTCGGCAAAATAACGATTTTTTGACTTGTCGAAAGTTTACACTATTTGTTTTTTCTTGTCAAGCCTACATTTTTATCTCGATATCCACACCAGCGGGGAGGTGCAAGCTCATGAGCGCATCAATACATTTTGGGCTGGCATTTAAAATATCTACCAAGCGTTTGTGAATACGCATTTCAAACTGTTCGCGAGCATCTTTGTGAACAAAAGTAGAACGGTTAACGGTAAACTTCATTTTTTCGGTTGGAAGTGGCACTGGTCCAACTACTTTGGCATCGTGACGTTCGGCGGTTTCGGTAATGGTTTTGGTAGCCTGATCAATAATACGACTATCGTATGCCTTAATTTTAATACGGATACGATTAACACTCTCTTCTTTAGCGGCAACAGCGGCTCCGGTGGAGACTTTCGCTGTTTTTGTATTTGCTGTTTTTGCAGTTGTAGTAGCTGTAGGCATAAATATTACATGAAAGAACTATCCCAAAGAACAAATGTAAGGGGCCCCGATAACATCGAGGCCCCTACATCGGGATTATTTATTAATTTTTACCACCACGCCAGCGCCAACGGTGCGACCACCTTCGCGAATAGCGAAGTTCATCTTTTCTTCCATAGCAACTGGAGTGATTAATTTTACTTTAATAGTAACGGTATCACCTGGCATAACCATTTCGGTACCAGCCGGAAGTTCTACTTCACCCGTTACATCGGTAGTGCGGATGTAGAATTGTGGCTTATAGCCCTTAAAGAATGGCTTGTGGCGGCCACCTTCTTCTTTCGTTAAGACGTAAACTTCGGCATCAAATTCGGTATGTGGGGTGATGGTGCCTGGTTTGGCCAAAACCATACCGCGTTCTACTTCTTCTTTCTTGGTACCGCGGAGTAAGATGCCGGCGTTGTCACCAGCTTGACCTTCTTTAAGGCTCTTATTGAACATTTCAATACCAGTAACAACGGTTTTCATTGGTTCTTCACGTAAACCAACGATAGAAATTTCATCGTTGATTTTTACTATACCACGTTCGATACGACCGGTTACTACCGTACCACGGCCTTCAATGGAGAAGACATCTTCTACTGGCATGAGGAAAGGTTTATCGGTAGCGCGAACCGGTTCTGGAATGAATTCATCACAGGCCTTCATGAGATCCAAAATTGGCTTGGCGGCTGCTTCATCGGATGGGTTGGCCAAAGCTTTGGCAGATGAACCGCGGATGACCGGTACTTTGTCGCCAGGGAATTTATATTTGGTTAAAAGATCGCGAACTTCGGCTTCCACGAGATCAATAAGTTCTGGGTCGGAAACCATGTCTACTTTATTGAGATAAACAACGATGTATTTAACACCTACTTGGCTGGCCAAAAGGATATGCTCACGAGTCTGAGGCATTGGGCCGTCAGCGGCTGACACAACCAAAATAGCACCGTCCATTTGAGCGGCACCGGTAATCATGTTTTTTACATAGTCAGCGTGACCCGGGCAGTCTACGTGAGCGTAGTGGCGTTTGTCGGTTTCGTATTCTACGTGAGCAGTAGAAATGGTAATACCACGAGCTTTTGACTCTGGGGCTTTATCCAAATCATCAACACCCTTCTTTTGGGCGGTTTGACCGTGAGCGGTAAGAACTGCCAAAATAGCGGCAGTGGTAGTGGTTTTTCCATGGTCAACGTGACCGATGGTACCAATATTTACGTGTGGCTTATTTCGTACGAAATCTGCCATATAATTAAACTATTTTTTACGCGGCACTGCTCCGAATGGTCGGGCAGATTTTTTATCCAACCGCAGGTTATATATATAATTAACAACTAACAAAGAACAATTAACGAGTTTCGATTGTTAATTGCTGATTGTTAATTGTTTATTATGGAATTTGTTGCGTCCGGATTGTACCAAATAATTTATTTTTTGGCAAGGGGACAGAATGTGGACAACCGAACCAAGATCTGTAAAGTAGAAAGTCTATAAAGTTCGTAAAGTCCTGGTGACTTTTGACTCTATGGACTTTGGGGACTTGACGGACTATTCGACTGGTTCCAAATAGAACTTTTCTTCCTCTTCTTCATGTGGAATATCGCTTAAATCTTCCGACGGTTCCGACGATTTTGGATTTTCTCTTGTTTCTTCCGTAGCAGGAGTTAGCCCGGATGAAAAATCTTTGGCATCGCTGTCTTTATCTTCGGTAGTTGGTTTTTTTTCTAAAGATGAAGTGCTTTCTTCGGCCGCATCATTCCACGATTCATTCCAGAGTTCGTCGTTATCCCAATCAAGCTCAGTTGGTTCTGGTGAAATTGAGGGCTCGCCAAATGGTGGCTCTTTTAAATCTTCGTATTCGGTAAAAGGCAACACCACCACCGGTTCTTCTTCACGCGGGTCAAGCACAACCAAACGCTCGTGGTGAGTTTGAACAAAACGAATGATGCGATTAAATTGCTCAGGGATCATAGTAGCGTGGATTATACCATACATTTTTAGGCTGTCAACGCTTGGCGCGTGGGAACACCAGATATTTAATTTTATTCTTGGATAACCCGGAGCGCGCCATATACTGAGCTTCAGAAATCGCCGCCATATCACTTTTTTTAAAGCCCAAAGCGGCGGCGACCGAAAAAATCTCTCCCCTACTTGCTTTGAATTACGAAACTCCCGATCAAATATTTTTTAAACACAACAAAACATCAC
>CAZHNI010000027.1:0-13087 GCA_964533715.1 uncultured Gammaproteobacteria bacterium
CGATATTTGAGCGTGTCTTTGTCTAACATTCCCATGGACAGAGGGGTACGCAAATCGGTTAAGCGTTTTTGTAAATCTTTAGCAACATCTTCTTTGGTGTCTCCCAATTCTTCAATGCCACTCCGTTCATATTTTTGAACCAACTGTTCAGCCCCTTCAACATTATCTCGAATCTCTTTATTAAAGGCTCGCTGACGGGCTTCAATATCCTTCATACGTCCGTAACGCGCTCCAAGGTAACCACCGGCCAGGGCAGCGGCAATTGGGCGGAGAGCTGTTTCGTATCCTAACATTCCACCAACCGTGCCGCCGGCAATGGCCGAGGCAATAACAACAGCCAATTTTTTGCTATCAAATTCTTTATTATTAGGATCCTCATACTTGCTTAAAAGTTTATCCATTCCAATATTTGTTTTAGCAATATCTACTCCTTTTAAGAAAGTAAGAAGCTTCGGGTCATGTTTAAGAGCTTCTTCTACCAAATTTTCTATTTCTTTATTACTATACAAAGTCTTAATTAATTTTTCAGCTCGCTTGCCTTGGCTCTCTCGTTCGCGTAGAGCCGCGTCTTCTCCTCTTACGCCACGGTTGGTCTGATACTCTGCTTCGGCTTTGTCGGTTACCTGCTCAAGAGCCAACTGGCGGTTAGCATTTTCAAACCCAAGAACATTGGCACTGCTGTCCCTTAGCCCCTGGCTCATTATTGATGACAACTCCCACTGTACCGTATCTTTACTAAAGGCTGCCAATAATTCTTTAACAAGCTCGCCACTTTTACGCTTTTCATCTTCCATTTCAGCCTCCCGTTGAACACGACTTAATTGAATATTGCGCGCTTTTTCATCAAAGAAATTTTTTATACCATGCACTTTGGTGCGCAGTCCGCGCCATAAACCGCCAATGCCACCCACAGCAATACCGGCTGCCACAGCGCCACCACCGCTAGCCACTGTTAACGCCGCGGCGCCTACTCCAACACCGCCAATAGCGAGCATGGGGGCAACTTGTAAAACCGCCATTTTGGCCGCCTCGGGAACATTCATTTTTACTTTCTCCCACCAACTGGTATTTTCGGCAATCCAGTTGCGGCGCAGCTGTTCCACGTGTTCCTTCATGAGTCCAAATGGTTTTTTATACAATTCTTCTTCCCACAATTTTCTAAATTCTTCTACCGTATAACCAAACTTGGCGAGTTCGCGTCCAAGAGACCTCAAATCAACATCACTTCTTGAGAATATAAATTGAAATTGATTTTCGGCCAATGCAGTGTTGCCCAGGGCAATTTCGTTAACTACTTCTTGTAATTTATGCGGCTTAACTATTTCCAAAAGCAACCTCTCTTTAATATCAATAATTTTCCAACCCTTTTTAATTTCTCGTGCCGGCCTGGCTTCTGGCGTAGCTGGCGGCGGAACTTCATGACTTACTTCTACACGCGCACCTTCAATTACATCGGACGAAACGACCTCTGGCACTGCATGCGCGGCTTCATGCTCTTCTGGGAGTTGAGCTTCGGTTCGGCTATCCGTTTCAGAGGCGCCCGCCCCCTCTTCACCTGCCAAATCTCTTTCTACATCATCAAAAAATTCATCAACAATCTGCCTGGCCGTTTCAATTATAAACTTTAACCCGTCTTCATTCCCGTTTATTATTGCTTCCTTCGCCTGTTCTTTTAAATTCTCAATATTATTAGCAACTTCTGCATGCTTATCTTGGAGCCCACTGTTTCCATGCAAATGGTCCTGTGCTACTAATTTCTCCCATAAAATGTCTGCCTTTTCTAAAATGTCATTAAATTCCTTTTTCTTAAGGTCGATCCTCCCAGCTAATGCAACTTCTTCTGAGTGTTTTTTTAACGCATCATGGCGAGTGCGTCTTTGTCCTATTTCCGCTTCTCTACCTTCGTCTCCATCTTGTTGTTGTGCGGCTGTGTCTGCGCTTCCCCTTTCTGCAGGCTCGTTTGTATCTCGACTATATTCATAAAGCTCATTATAAAAATCAGCCAGATCTATTTTTCTGTGTTTAAGAAAAATTTCAAGCCTTTCATTAAACTCAAGCGCCTCTTCGTCGTTATCCATTCGCAACTTTGCTAAATCACCCAAAAATCTTTCTATCTTTGGGTTCATGTCAACACCAACCAGTCTACGTGCAGCTTCAATATAGTCCGCTTGTTCTCTGGCGTCTAGGGCTAGTTCGATTTCAATTCCTTTCTTTTTTCCACTTTCAGGTTCTGCTGCTTTTGCGGCGTCAATTTCTTGACTATTATTTGCTACAAACTCATATATATTTTTTATATTATTGCCAAAATACTTGGCAGCAGTATCTTTTCTGCTACCGGATCTAATATTTTTAATATCCTCAGAAAGATTTTCAATCCAATTACCCAGCAGATATATTTTCCTAACGTTTGGAGAAACTTTTAAACTCGGTGGATTTTTCCCTGTCATAGGAACAACAACCACATCATCAAAACCAGCCTCTTCTACTACCCATCTTTCTTCGCCCATAGCGCCCGTCTTCTTCCTACGATCTTCCAATTTTTCTTCAAACTTTCCCCAAAGTGATTCTTTGGAGACAAGTTTTGTTTTCAATTCCGAAGCCTTTTGAACCAACTTTTCAACTTCAGCAAATTCTTCCGCAGTAAAATCAACATTTCTTCCGATAAGTGCCTGTGTGTATTTCCCTTCATATTTTTTGGTACATTTTTCAACAATACCTTGAAGCACCCCAACATCTACCCCTTCAATAGGCTTTTTAACATCAATTTTTTCACCACCGCCAGCCGCGGTGACATCTTTCTTCTCCACCGGTTTCACAGCCGCCCGGGCTTCTTCTGCTAGATCTAACCTAAGTCTTTGAATCCTAACTTTTAAGCTTTCTATTAAACTGTTATTTTCTTCAAATTTGTTCCTGGCATCTTTGGCCTTTTGGCGTGCTTCACTATCTCCACCTTTAGGAATTGCTCTAATTTTATCAATTATTTTTTGAGCTTCTGTTTCTCCACCAATTGCTTCTTGCCAATAAGTAACTTGACCAATAACGTCTTCCGGAGTACTGGCCATTCTTGCCAAATAACTATCATTAAAAGGAAACCCTCCAGCGGTAATTTTTAACTTAGCAAATGATTCGGCGGTGCTGGTGGCCATTTTTAAAGCGGCCTCGTTGTCTGCCCGCAAAACCGCAATGTGCTTTTCAACATTAGCAATTTTTTCCGCCGTGGTTGGGCCAGATTTTTCGCCAGACGGTCCAGACGACTCTGCGGCTGGTTCTGGTTTATTAGAGTCGGCTGCTGCTGCCGGGCCTTTCTTAGGAGCGCCCCAGTCTGCGGTTGCTTTTTGAAGTTCAACAATACCTTTCCCAAATTTGAAAAAATAGTCTTTTAAAACAGTATTGAATAGTTCAACACAAATATACTTACCGTAACCGACTCTAACACTCTCCCCTTTTTCATCTTTAACCTCACCGTCACTTTTATTAAAATCGGAAAACCTATCTACCATATGTCTAGCCGGTACAGTTTCCTGACCTCTGTGGTTGATAAACGAAACTTCTACTCGGCCTTCATCTAATCCGTCTTCATTTGGTTCTACTTTACGAATTTTTAAACCAAATTTAACTGCAACATTATTGCCTTTTTTATCTTTAACAAATGCTTGAAAAATAAGTTTAGTCGATCTTTTATCAATAATTGGCTCCAATGCTTCTATATTGTACTCTTTAAATAACTCCCCTAAATTTACTGGCTTAACATTGTATTTTTGGTCTGGTTCAAAAATTAAAGATTTTTTATCAAAACTACCAACACCTACAATTGTAGTTAAATCCCCTTCTTGTTCACCAACTGACCTCAAAATTCTGTCTACCTTATCTTCGAAGTCCTTCAATCTCCCAGAGAGCAGTTCTTTATTTTTTTTGTCTTCTAATTTTATTTTATCTACAGTGTTTAAAAATTTAATAATATCTTCAAGAAGACGCGATTCAGGAGAATCTTCTGCTTTACCTATAACAGCCCCATCCATTTTTTCTATCAACTCTTCCAGCTTAGTTTTAGCATCGGCAATTATTTCGACTGGGTCTTTTTCTTTTTTCCCGCCCGCTTCGATTGGAGCAGGTGAACTGGCGGCTCCAGCGGCTGCTTCTTTAATTGGTTTTTCTGCACCGCCAGGCTTACCACCAACCGCGCCACCATCAGATCCAACAAGAGCGCTAACTTTACCATCTAAATTATCTATTTCCTTATCTATTCTTCTTAAATTTTTAATATTTTTTTCTTTTCCAGCTCTACCACTTAAATTTTTTACCTTGCTTTCAAATTCACTTTTTATCCTTCCTGCTGCTAAGTTAGAAACTTTATATGAAATAGCTGCAAGTTTCGCCTCTAACTTTTCCTTAGTTACCTCTTCTTTAGCCTCTGCTATAGAAGCTTTATCTTTGTTTTCTGCAGCCGCTGCATCAGTAGTGCCCGCACCACCGTCGGCATTAGAAACGCTGGCGGCAAATTTCAGTCCTTTTTCAGCACCCCCCTCTTTTGCCGGCTCTTCTTTTTTATTATTAAAAATTGTAACCAGTTCTGTTCTCAACTCATTTAATTCTGTCACACTTTCAGTCACATCACTATCTTTATCTGGATTTTCAAATTTATTTTTAATACTCAAAAATCTCAAACCTAATCTTTGAATAGTTGCAACATCTATCCCAAATTTTCCCGGATCTGCTTCAATTGGAGCTAACAAATTATTTTCTATATCATCGGCCTCACGTTCACATCTTTCTGCCGCGTCTTCTAATTCTTTTGTTTTCTTTTCATCACTACTATCGGCTTTGGACTTTTCGGTTTCCGCAAGTTCTGCTTCAAGAGCAGACATATTACTCTCCCAAGTTGCAAAAGAGGTATATATTTTTGCCAACGCATCTTCAAGCTTATCTTTTGGCAAATTTTCTTTAAGGCTAAGAAACGCCATTCTGGCTTTATCTTGCAAATCTTGTTTTATCGTCTTACCTTTTTGTTTTAATTCTTTGTGCCTAGTTTCTAACGATTTAAATTTCTCTCTAATTTCACTTTGTTTAGTTGAAAAAGTGTCTTTTTTAGAAAGACCTTCCATATAACCTTTGTGAAACTCCGTTTCACCGAAAGAAAGCAGCGACTTTGGTTTTTTAGCCATATGGTTTTGCGAGAAAACTTACATTGGTTATTAATTTTTGTTTAAAATACTAGCAATCTTTTCTTTAATTGCTTCTTTGCTAATCGCGTCGTGCACTTCAGACACTAATTTATCACCCTGATTTTTCAACCGCACCAGTTCAGCCTCGAGTTCTTGATACAAATTAAAAATTCGCTGATATTTTTCAGCTGGGGTTTCTTTTGGTGGCGTGGGAGGGCGAACTCCTAGCATATATCTTAAACAGCGGAAGCAGACATAATTTGTCGTACACGTTCGGCAAATTTCATTAACACTACTTTTACGTCATTTTCAAATGTTGGTATAGAAGCGTGCCAAAATTTTTTCCATTGTTCATTGGTTGTTTTAGGATCATTGGTTAAACGGGCAAGCTGTTCTTTTTGCTTTTCATTTAATTTTGGTAAAAGATCCATACCCAAACGCATTTCTACTTGCGCCAAGAGTTGTGGTACATACATTTTTTTCTGCTCATCGGTAAGGGAAATTTTGTTTTCATCCAGTAGTGCCAAAACGTATTCTATAAGAAAACCGAATTGATTTTGAGAGGCCATACAATAAATTTTAAGTTTTATTAAATTTAATTATTTAAAAAGGTATGTCGCTTATATCGTACCACCCACATTGCTGCCAAACACATGCCCAAAACAAAACCAACCGCCGTGTTTACCGGTAGATTTGGCCTGGCAATAAAACGTGATACCAACGGGGAATTCACCACCTTAAGCGAGACATCGCCCCCTATATATTCCCATGCTCTACTGACAAGTGTTTGAGTGACGGCTCCGGATAAATTTTCTGCCTCCGCTTTGGTAGGGCCATATACGGTAATACGAAGAAGACTGGTGCCATACACCATTTGGCCCTGTACATCACGTTGCCAATATTTACGGAGCGTTCGTTCATCAAGATTAGTCCACCGGCTTTTGTCAAAAGAGGTTCCGGCTTGCTCCATTACTTTATTAAAAAAATCTTCGGTTTGTACAATGCCAGATAAATTTTCCCCAATGCGTTCGGCTAATTTTGTTTGACTAAACGGATCGAGGCCACTTTTGTCGCGAGAAATGATAAGAATTTGACTGTCGGCGCTGTAGGCGTGTGGCACAAGTAAACTTAAACCACCAACCGCCAAAGCAAACACCACTCCCCAAATAAATATAAGTTTGGCGTGTTTAAAAAGAAGCGAAAGCATACGTAAAGAGTTATTCTAAAAGGAAAGAAAACGCTCTATTTGTTGGCGCCCTTCCAGCACTTACAGTATACCACACTTTTGCTTACAGGTGAACAACTGGAGAAGTGAGTTCAACCATGGCGCCATTTCGCCACACCCGGAGCCGGGCATTTGTTTCAAGCAAGGCCTTTATTAGGTTATCACTCGTGGCCGACTGGCCGTTAATTTCCCGAATAATATCGCCGCGACGTAGTTTGCTGTTTTTATCAACAATACGGTTTACCATAAAACCATATACCCGCGTACTGCTCACCACAATCGGCTGTTCTTCACTCCACCAACCTTCTGCTCCAAGGCTGGCGTACGTAGCGCGCCCACTTTGGACTATACTTGGAATCGAATCGGCAAAACGCGAGAGTGGAAAAACTTTATTTCCATTAATAACAAAACCAACAAATCTTCCGTCGTTTCCAACCACTACCGAACCGGGCGACGCCGATATATTTATGTTATAACTTGTAGCTGGCAAACCATCGAGGTGCGGAGTTACAACCGCCGCGGTGGAAATTACTTGAAGACGCGTCGTAAGCCAAACCCGATTGTCGTTTACAAACAATGGATCACCGGCGCTCATGACTGGAGCAAATGAGGCAGCCCGCGGAAGCTCACGGCCGGTATTGACTGAATTATTAATAGAAACAATATGAAGATACAAAAGATTGGTGAGACGATCGGCGATAACTTTATCAATACGATACATTTGTTCGTCTGGGCCCAACACTTGCCAGCTGTGCGCTAGAGCGCTTTGTCCGGGGGCATAGGCCACAAGCCAATTATCCGCATTAATTAAAACCCCAACCGCCGTGGTGTCGTGTGTATTTAAAAAAACACCGCCACCAAAAGCGGTAGAGGCACGGTAAAGTGTGTAGAGCTGGCTCTCCACCTGATGACGAACTGAGTCGTCTAACACAACTTCGCGTGCAGATAAATCTGGCGCCGTAGTTAAAGGATTAAAAACTGTAAAATCCTTAAGCCCCCAACCCAAAACTAAAGCTGTTCCGGCAACACCCGCTACCAAACCACAAAGCGAAAAAGCAACAACAACCAGAGAGCGCTCTTTGAGACGGCGCCAGCGCAGACTTGAGCTTGGAGATGGTAAATGAGGAGGAAAATTAGCCATATTGAAGTAACGCTAAACTATAGCACCATTTAATGGCTTTGTCAAAGCTTAATGCCAACGCACTAGAAAGGCAGTATAAATGAGTATAAGCACCGCATTGACAGACAAAAATACTTTTTGTTTTTTCCAAAAAATTCCCTCCGTTGAATTATAAAACCTGAGAAGAAGCCATACAATATACCACCACCATGTGAGAAGAAGCCCGCTAGCCAAATACCCGAGGGGCCACAAAAGAATACTACCGGCCAATTCACTTAAAATAATAAACAATGTAATTAAGGAAAGCCACCAACGACGATTGAAAGATAACTCATACACCCACCACCACCACCCACTAATAATAGTGATTACTGCCGAGCCAATAGCCAGAAGCCACCAGCTGTGTAGTGAAATAATTTGAAAATTATAGAGCGCAATAAGCCCGCTCCAAAATCCAGCAATACTTATAACCGTCATTAAAAAACCCCAACGGCGAAACGGTTTTGCCACAAAAGATAATTTACTTGGTTCGCTCGGAATAAACCAAAAACTTGCCGCCGGAAATAGCACAAAACTTGCCCCCACAATATACCAAGCAGGCGGCCACTCTAAAAACATTAAAAAACCCAGCATGCCAATATAAAAAATAAGAAGCGTGGCCGCGTGTTGAGCGCGACGCATCTCCGGCGGATAATAGACAAAAATGTGCACCAAAAGAAGAGCTACAGAAAAACGCAGACAAATCCAAATTGCCAAAAATAACGGAGTCGCCAGGTGCTTAAGCCACCACAAAAATATAATGCCTAGAGTGCATTCAATGGCGGCCCCGACACGTGGGTGCAGAGAGATTTTTAATAAACGTTTCATAGTTACTGATGAGTGTATCATACCATACAAATAAAGGGAACCCCATCCGTCCGGATATTTTTGTAACGCCTTAAAGTTGCTTTTTTGATTTTTTGTGTTAAAATACCTACATATGAGCAACCTCGCGGATAATCGACGTGCCAGGTTTGATTATGATATCCTTGAAACATACGAGGCTGGTTTAGTATTAACGGGACAAGAGGTTAAAGCGGCCAAAGAAGGACAAATAAGCCTCGCAAGTTCGTTTGTAACTTTCTACCAGGGTAACCCTTATTTAACCAACACCCAAATTAGCCGCTATAAACACGCTGGACCACTTCCAGACTACGATCCAACACACAGCCGACGACTATTGCTGCGGAAAAAAGAAATACACGCTCTTTTAGGTAAAGTAGCAGAAAAGGGCTTGACAATTGTGCCTTTAAAAGTGTATACTAGGGGCCGTTACATTAAGGTTGAAATTGCCCTCGCCCGCGGTCGGCAAAAATTTGATAAACGCGAAGCCATAAAGAAGCGGGATGCAACAAGAGAGATACGAAAAATTAGGGAGTGATCGGTTTCGACAGGAACGTTGATTTATACCGGCATACCGAGGAGGCTCTGTCCTCGTAAATCGCAAGAGCACCTATATAAGTGCCAACTTATATCAAAAGATGGTAACTGCTGCTCGCTCCTTTGTGAACAGCTTTGCAATGGCTCCGGCCATGGCATAAGGTTGCCATACTTCCGCGCTGCCCTTCGGGGCGCTGCGGCATCATACCGGCGATACTTCGTAGCCGATCCATGGTGTCACTCACGAAGCGTAGGATACGTTCCACCGCCAGATGGACTTATCCGAAATTCTTCTGGATCGATTGTGGTTATTTCGCGCGCTCTACAAACCACAATTTAAATATAAAGCGCGCTACGTATGTAGATGGTATCGGTCGCGATTCTTGGACGCGAGTTCGATTCTCGCCACTTCCACACACCAAGTCTATAAAGTCGAAAGTCCCTAAAGTCCAAAATCAGACTTTACAGACTTTACAGACTTTACAGACTTTACAGACTTTTACTATGCGCATTTCTCGCTATCGCAAAACAAAAGAAGAACCAAAAAAAGTCTATCGTGTTAATGAGTCAATTGTTGCCTCAAAAGTTTTGGTTTTAGATAACGAAGGATCTAATTTAGGAATAATGACGGTGGCCCAAGGTATTGCCGCCGCCAAAGAACGCGAAATGGATTTGGTAGAAATTAACCCAAAAAATGATCCACCGGTTGTAAAAATTATCGATTTCGGACAATTTCGTTACAACCAAGAAAAAGAGGCTCGCATTGCCAAAGCTCACCAGCATATTGTGCAAGTAAAAGGCATTCGCTTGTCTATGCGCATTGGGCCGCACGATTTGGAAATTCGTAAAAATCAGGCTATTAAATTTTTAAATCAGGGAGACAAAGTAAAAATTGAAATAATTTTGCGTGGCCGCGAACACCAACAAACCAAAATGGCCATCGACTTAATCAATTCGTTTATTACCTCCATAACCTCAATTGTTCCGGTTCGATTGGAGCAAGCGGTAGAAAAAAGTGGGAATAAAGTTACCGCACTTATAGCCAAAAGTTAGACAATTAACAGCTGACAACTAACAACCAAAAACTTGTTAATTGCTAATTGTTAATTGCTAATTGTTAATTTGAAATATGAAACTCAAAACAAATCAGGCTATTGCCAAACGCTTTAAGCGTACCAAAACAGGCAAAATTTTAAAACGTACCGCTGGTCAAGGTCACTTTAATATGCGCGAAAATGGCAAAGTTGGTCGCAACAAAAAATCCGATGTAACCTTAAGTGTAAAAAATAATCGCGTCATGTTAATCGCGATGCCTAAATAATTTAAATTTTAATTGCCTGCCTGCGCAGGTAGGTTAATTGTTAATTGTTATGACACGTATCAAGGGTAGTAAACTGCACATAAAACGCCGCCGTGGAATTTTAAAACATACAAAGGGTTTCCGCTGGGGACGCAAATCAAAGATTAAACTGGCCAAGGTTGCCAAAATGCGCGCTGGCCAATTTGCGTTCGCTTCTCGTAAGGTTAAAAAACGCGAAAACAGAGCGCTTTGGAATATTAAAATTAATGCTGCCGTTCGACCACTTCATCTTTCCTACAGCAAACTTATTGGCCTCTTAAAAAAGAAAAACATCACTCTCGATCGAAAAATTTTGGCCGAGGTGGCGGAGCGCTATCCACGAGTCTTTACAACAATTGTAGAGCTGGCTAAATAACCAGGCCCCGCAACAAAGCTACGGGGCGCATCTGGGCGGGTTTTTTATGAGTAGAGTCGGCTCCGCCGACAAAATACATTTGCACCCCCCCCTTCATTCCCGCGGCAAACTGCAGTAGGTTATTACGGGCTCCATAACAAAATTATTTTGAAAGGTTATATACCTATTGACAAATTGGGATGATTCTGATAGGATTAAAAAACTGTAAATGTTACACTTTATAGGTGTACTATAAGGGTGCTTGACAGTGCACAACATCTGTGATAACATTGAAAAATATTTTTGGGTCCTGCGTGTGTCTGGTACCTGGAAGAGGTGCTCCCTCCTTCACTTCTTTCCTTCTGCCAGACGCACCCAGGACCTTTTTTGTTTAACCAAATATCCACCAGGCTCCTATACTATTCTATAGTATCTTTGAGATTAGTTGCGCCCATAATATGTAATTCCGACATGGCGCGAGTGAGCGCCACATACAGCAGATCTCTTTGAACTTTTTTAATTTCCCCAATTATTGCCTCCGGCAAGCCACTTACCTCAAAAAATTGTTGGCTGACACCAACGAGACAAACTATTTCAAACTCAACGCCCTGCGCTTCTTGCATACTTAAACAATGCACGTTTGGATTATCATCAAATTCTTTTTTAAACTCATCAAGATATTCTTTGTCTTTAGCCAGAATACCAATAGCGCCACCGCTTGAGCCCGTTATTATTTTAGTAACTTGAACAATTTGTTCTTGTTTTGATTCAAATATATACTCTGCTACCGGTTTACCCTCTTTAACTTCTTGCGGTATATGAACCGTGTAACCTAAATCGCGAATAAAATTTAAAATTTGTTTCGTGTTACGGTACACCTTTTGGAGAGCGACAAGCCGGTTGCTTTCAATTTTTTCTCCAATGCTATTCCAATCTTTTACTGTACCCAGTTGCGTTTGTTGCGCCAAATCACCAACATAAACCACCGATTCTAGCCGATGATTAAGACACGTTTTAAGCAAAGCCAATTGTTCGGGCAAATAATTTTGAAATTCATCAATAATCATTAAATTATATTGCACTGGAAAAGATTTGTTCTTTTTACGATACATGCCATTGGCTAATTCTTCATAGTAATCTTTGTTTATCATAAACTGACCGTAAACTTTTTGATAACATAGTAACAAAATGGTAAGGTCAAATCGGTCGAGCGCATGCTCATTTTTTTGTTTGACAAATAACTCCTGCTCAATTTTAGTAAAAGTATTTTTGTAAATTTTTTGTAGTAATACCCAAATATTTTTGGTAAAAATTAAATTAGCCGGCATGTGTCTTAGTGCCATGAGTTTGCTGTATTCGTACAAATTTCTTTCGTGCTCATTTGCACCATATCGAACAACAACATGATGCGTACTACCCAAAGCCAACACGCTCAAAGCCCACTGTGCAAACGTTATAATCTCTACCCCTCGTATACCTAGCTCTGGAAGCAAGTGAGAAAAATATTCTTTAGTGCCCTCATCTTGGACCAACACCAACACAGAGTCGGTTGGAAACAGCTCGGTGGTTTCTGGCGATTGCATAAGGTAGGCAACGCGGTGAAGAGCCATGGTAGTTTTGCCAGAACCAGCCGGGCCAGAGATAAGAAAAGGTCCGCGATAGGAGGCGCGAACTATCTTATCTTGTGCTTTTTCCATTTGCTCCACTACTTCTGGCAAAATAAAGCCGGGTTTTTGGCGAGTAAAGTGTTCTTGATAAATTAATTCTCTGGGATGCTCGGTGCTTTCGGTGGAAAGAAATAGTAATTTTCCGTCCACAATCATGTACTGACTTTTGTTCAGCAACATCCCCGCTTGCACTTTTCCATCCGGCCTCGTATATGAAGCGGGGCCAGGATCTTCAAAACGGAGTGTCGCGGCCGGGGTAATCCATGAGTATATTTTTTCTTCACTGAATGAAAATTTGGCAAAATACATTATCTTTTTTTCGCCATTAATTTCAAACTCGCAGCGGGTAAAATATGGTGACGGATAGAGCTGTTTCAAATTTTCGGCTTGTTCTTGATTGATTGCCGCAATTTTATACTGTGCCAAAGCATCGCCCCGCATCATCGATATAGCTGCCTTTTTCATAGCTGCTCCTTTAACTTCACGACGTGCAATATTATCGTCTATTTTTTGACGAATATAACTAATATGGTGGCGAGATTGGTCGAGTATTTTTTTCTTTTGTGCTTCTTGCATATGATTTAACGAAATCATGCCGCGTAACGTCCACTGAAACGCGGCGCTTATACATTAAAAAACCGCCTTTTGGGCGGACTACGGGCGATTATAATTTATTATTTTAGTATGTTGTAGTATGTAACGTATCATACTGTATGTTCAATACTATAACTTTTATAATTAAACATGTCAAGGATTCGTTCTCTAAACTGTCAAATGCGACATGGCGGCAAATTCAGCCG
>CAZHNI010000028.1:0-11476 GCA_964533715.1 uncultured Gammaproteobacteria bacterium
AGCATGGTTAAAACAAAAAAGCACGCTTTCGCGGACTTGAAATTAAACGGTATCGGTAGATGCCTCGCCGTCCAATAAGGTATGGGGATTCTTTAGTAGTTTATCCACAGGCTGATTAAGTTATTTTATGTTATACTAATAGTAACTTTCTAAATTTCGGTACTTTTTAAGTTGTGTCTCCGCGTAATTCAAAAACTTTTAATACTCAAAAATTGGAGGATCTTCGCACTAATCTTGGAATAGAATCCCAAAATATTCAATCTATACCCACCACAATTTCTGGTGAGAGGCGATTTGTAATTGTTGTGGTTGCTCTGGTAGTTTTGGTAATGGGCCTTGCTTATATGTGGTTTAATAGACCACGGGAAATAAGTAAGCCGGCTGTTGTCAATTCAATTCAAGCGTCCGTTCCAAAAATTGATACCAAAGGAGAAAGTTCTGAATCAGATAAACTGCTCCAACCAGCCCAGCTTCAGATTACTTCAGTTACTGATACAACAACCGCCCAAATAATTGAGAAAGTTTTTAAACATGTTTTTTTGCCGAGCGGTAATGTTAAAGTAGCTTCGATTGTTAAATTAGATGAATTAAAAAAATCTAATCCTATTTTTTACCAATTTGCACGAGAAGGGGATAGAGTTCTTATATATTCTGATAGAGCGATTCTCTACGACCCAGAGATTGATAAGGTTTTGGACATTGCCCATTTTAAATAGTTTTTTTATTTACACTCCCCACATGGGGGTATAATATTTTCCTTTTACTCAGTAATTTTAAATTTTAAAAAGGTCGTTTTGGGTAGGGGGGTAAAATTCCATGAGGAGTATATAATTAAAATATATATGACATTAAAACAAAAAATGGTTTCATTCATAGTAAGTTTAGCTGTTTTATCTTTCCCAGCCGCTTCGGCTTTAGCTACCACAACCATCGGTAATGATGTGTCGGTTGGTGGTACGCTAGCCGTAACTGGAGCCGCAACTTTATCGACAACCCTTACAGTAACGGGTTTGGCAACATTATCGGCCGGCTTTATCTCAAGTGCTTCGTCAACTGTTAATGCCGGGTTGCAAGTATCAGGTAATTTGTCCGTATCGTCTACTCTTACATTGGCTGGGAACATTCTTCCTTCGGCCAATAATTCTGTTAATTTAGGCGCTTATGGCAGTGCTTTCCAGAATGTGTATGTATCAAGCAGCTTGTTTATGGCCAGTAGTACTGTTTTCAATGGTTCAATTTCATCCACAGTTTACCTTTCATCAGGGAATGTACAAGCCGGAGGAAGAATTGTGATGAAGGCGGCAAATGGCGCCACATGCTACCAACTATATTTTGGTGATGTTGGAGGTGGTGTTATTGGTATAGCAACCTCAACTATAGCTTGTCCTAACCAGTAGTTTGTTCTAATTTTACTTTTCTGGTGTAGTTTTAGCTACATTAGGGAAGCACATCACACTTATGATACAAAAAATTCAACGTGTGCTGGTTAGTGCCTTAGCGTTTCTTCTCTCATTTGCTCTTCCGTTCGCTGCTCACGCTGCCTACAACGATGTTACAGCCGACGGAACAGCCAACATAGTTTTACCTGTCAGTAATTTAAGTTATACGCTCGTAAGCACTACAAAGGTTCAATCTTTTACGGTAAATTCCACCTCAGTAGATTTTGATATGCTGGGAGGTTCATCAGTTGATCTTACCTCAGCAGACAACAGTGGATTCACCATAAGCAGTCTTGGGCCATGCACATTTACAACAACCTGTGGTACCCAATCAGAACTCGTTTTAAGTTGTATATCTAACAACGTGGTAACCGTCACAATGGGTGACGCTTCAACCTGCGTAGCAAGCGGCGGTACCAGTAGTGGCACCGGTGGAGGTGGAAACTCAGGTGGAGGTGGTGGAGGAGGCGGTGGCGGTGGAGGAACTCCGACCCCGGCAGTCCCAGCCACTTCGGCAGTGCCAGCAACCCCCGCAATTCCAGCGATTCCTACGGTAGCTCCGGCCACACCAGCTGTTCCAGCCACTCCGGCAA
This sequence comes from uncultured Gammaproteobacteria bacterium, assembly GCA_964533715.1. GTDB lineage: Bacteria > Patescibacteriota > Patescibacteriia > Magasanikbacterales > GWA2-37-8 > CAZHNI01. Next base: position 2,033 of record CAZHNI010000028.1, read on the forward strand.
CACCAGCGACTCCAGCCTTTGTCTTTAAAAAACTTTTATCCCGAGGGATGAAAAATAGTGATGTAACTAAACTCCAAATTTTGCTTCAGAAGTTAGGTTTTTTCCCAAAGAATGTTAAGGCAAATGGAGTCTTTGGTCCAGCAACTGTTGCTTCGGTAAAGAAATTCCAAAAAGCCAACAAATTATCTCAGGTTGGTTACGTTGGCCCGGGGACCCGCGCCGCGCTTAACAGTCTCTCTTGGTAAATTAAAGAGGCAAGTTATAACTATAAATCCCCTCTAGCTCAATTGGAGGGGATTTTATTTCCTCTTGAAATTAAGATCAAAATGCTGTATGATTCTAGGGTTATTATTATTTGTTTTGGTATGAAAATACTTTATGTGGGTGGTGGTTTTGTAGGGGCGTGTTCGGCGGCTGTTTCGGCTGATTCTGGTCATGATGTTTTAGTTTTTGACGTTGATGTGGAAAAAATGAAAAAACTTTCACAGGACGATCGTGATCTTATCCAGTCAACTATTCATGAAGAAGGTCTGGCGGATTTATTAATACGCAATCGTTCGCGCATCACCTTTAGTTCGCAATTTTCCGATGTCGAAAAATTTATTGATGGAGTTGAAGCTATTTTTATGTGTCTCCCTACCCCCGAAAAGCACGGCGCTGAGGGAGAATCTGATTTATCTTATTACGAAAAAGCAGTAGACATGATTGGCCCGCCGCTAGCGAAGCGCAATGGTGAAAAACAGACACGCCGTATTGTGGTAATAAACAAAAGCACCGTGCCCATTAAAATGATTGATTACACCAAAGAATTATTTGAGAGGCAAGGTGTACAAAATTTTGGGATTGTTTCCAACCCGGAATTTTTAGTAGAAGGCAAAGCAATTGAAGATTCTATTCACCCTAATCGGGTGGTAGTGGGTGCAGAAACACCAGAGGATTTTGCTATTATGCGCCAAGTTTACCAGCGTTTTTATGATTCAAGCGGTGTAACTTATCTTGAGGCCAACCCATATGAGGCGGCCTGCAGCAAACTGTTGGCCAATTATTTATTATTTACTAAAGTAGTAACTACATATGATGTTGTTGGTCGTACCTGTGAGTATTTTAATAATATTAACTACGAAAACATTCGTAAAATTTTGGTAGCTGATCCGCGTATTGGTAGTTGGGGGCTTTACAATAGTTTATATTCTGGTGGAAGTTGTTTTATTAAAGATGCTGGTTCTCTTGCTCACCAACTGGAACAGGCGGGCACTCACGCAACATTGGTGCGTGCTACGCTTGAGGGTAATGTTCTGCAACGCGATCATTTTTTTGGTAGAGCTGAAACCGAGGCCGGTTTTAACTGGTTCGATGCAACTGTGGCAGTTTTAGGATTAGCCTTTAAATATGGCACTAATGATATTCGAAATTCTGGAGCGATAGGCATTATCGAACAATTATTATCAGCCGGAGTTAAGCAAATTCACGTATACGATCCAGTCGCCATGGAAGAATGCAAAAAGTATTTTTTGGTCCAAAAGAACCAATTATATGAGCGAATTTTATATTCTAAAAATGAAGAAGAGGCACTCACTGGTACCGGGGTCTGTTTTATTTGCACCGATTGGATTCAATTTAAAACTCTTGGTGAGACGATCCAGACAGTTGTTAAACCGCCTTATCTTATTATGGACGGTCGACGTCTAATTCAGAGTCGCTACAGCGATTTACAAGCCGCAGGCTTTGATATAATTGCTGTAGGATCACCATTTATAAAAGGAAAATAATATGGCACGATATCTTGTTACCGGTGGCGCTGGTTTTATTGGAACCAATTTAGTTATACGCCTTTTAGCCGATGGTCATTTTGTGCGTGTATTGGATAATTATTCTAGTGGTAAATTTAAGAGTCGTCTCAATACTGGTGCTGAGTATGTCGCAGGTGATATCCGTAGCATGCAGGATTTGCTTAAAGCCTGTGAAGGAATAGATGGTGTGTTCCACACTGCGGCAGTGCCACGCGTGCCTTATTCTATTCAACATCCGTTTGAAACTAACGAAAATAATATTACGGGTACTCTTAATGTGCTTATTGCCGCACGCGATCAAAAAGTAAAGCGTGTTGTATTCAGCTCTTCTGGTTCAGTGTATGGTAATAATGAAGTTGGGAAAAAATTAGTAGAAACTATGGCGCCTGCTCCAATGACCCCCTATGCACTTCATAAAATGACTGGCGAGTATTATTGCAAAATGTTTAGCGGATTTTATAATTTGGAGACCGTGTCTCTTCGTTATTTTAATGTATATGGACCTTTTCTTGATCCTAATGGCGCTTATGCTCTCGTGATTGGCAGGTTTTTGCGTCTTTTATCCGAAGGAAAACCAATGACCGTGTGCGGTGACGGTGAATTTTATCGTGATTACACGCATGTGTCTGACATTGTAAATGGGAATATTTTAGCAATGACAAAAAGTGCGGTTGGCAAAGGTGAGATTATTAATCTTGGATTTGGCAAAGCACATTCGGTTAATGAATTGGTTAAAATTATTGGTGGTTCGTTTGAATTCATCCCTCCGCGCCCCGGCGATCCTTTATTTAATGAAGCCGACAATACACTTGCAAAAAAATTGCTTGGTTGGGAGCCAACCATTGGTCTTGAAGAGGGAGTTGGTAAACTTAAAAAAGAAATGGGGCTCAATTAATAATTTTTATAATAAAAAACCGACCACCTCAAATGGGGTCGGTTTTATATATTATTTTTAGATAACTACATTAACAAATTTAGTCATAGCAAGCGAACCATCAAAACGTTTACGTTTTCGGTCGGAAAATTTAACTTTTCCTGAAGTTGCGGCGTATAAAGTGTCATCTCCGGCGCGGAGAACGTTTTTTCCTGGGTGAATTTTTGTACCACGTTGGCGAACAATAATCATTCCATTTTTAACAGTTTGGCCATCATGCAATTTTACCCCTAATCTTTGGGCATTAGAATCGCGATTATTTTTTGTGGAGCCACCGGCTTTTTTATGTGACATATATAGATAAATTTCAGAAACATACCCCAATAAAGGGGGTAATAATAAGTCTTAGATTATCATATTGTGGTTATATTGTCAAGATTGTATTTTTCTGTTAATATTATTAGGATAACTTGGTTTAATTTGTATGCATTTTATTAAATTATACTTCAAAGATCCATGGATTTTAGTTCCTCACTTTTTGATTGTTTTTTTACAAGTTGTCATGTGGTGGAAAGGCTATATGTTTCGGGTTTCCTCATCAGATCAGGTTTTTTTGCATTATACCAGCGTATTTGGAGTTGATATGGTAGGTGGGGCAAGCCAAATTTATTATATTCCTCTTATTGGAATTGTGGGAATTTTTGTTGTGGTGGCTTTATCGCTATTTTTATACCGCAACGAGCAATTTTTAGCTCGTTTGTTGGTTTGCTCATGTTTTGTTATGCATCTTGTTCTCGTAAGCGCGCTTTGGTTTATTGTTGGGCTTAATCTTTAAATTTTTATCATTACGTATGCATACGAGCCAGGCACGCCGAGCAGATCGATTATTTTTGATTTATATTGTGAGCTTGGTTTTGTTCGGCGTTTTGGCACTTATTTCGGCGAGCGCTCCGGTTGGTTACTCTAAATTTCATGATACGTATTTTTTTGTTAAACGACAACTTTTGCTCGGTTTAGTACCAGGAATGATTTTATTCGTCATTTGCGCAAAAATTCCTCCCGCCTGGTGGTATAAGTACTCATGGTTTGTGTATGGAGGAGCGCTCATCCTGTTGGTAGCAGTGTTTTTACCGGGAATTGGTACCGTTTTAAATGGTTCACATAGCTGGTTATCGCTCGGCGGGTTTAATTTTCAACCATCGGAAGTAGCCAAGCTTGGTCTTATTATTATGGCGGCACGACTTTTAAGCGATGCGAAAGATCGATCAAACCACTGGAAAGAAAGTTTAATTTCTATTTTTGCAATTCTTGCACCATGTCTGTTGCTCGTAGTTATCCAACCTGATGTTGGAACGCTCTCTATAATGGTGTTTATTATTTTTATGATGTTTTTGGTGGCAGGAGTCCCTTGGCAATATTTATTTGGACTCGGAGCGGTAGGGGCTATCGCTTTTGTGGTTTTAGTGGTAGCGGCACCGTATCGAGCTCAACGTCTTACCACCTTTCTGCACCCAGAACTCGACCCACGTGGAGTAGGTTATCACATCAATCAGGCGTTCTTAGCAATTGGTTCTGGTGGGTTTTGGGGTTTAGGCTATGGTCATTCACGGCAAAAATTTCAATATCTACCAGAAGTCAGCGCCGACTCTATTTATGCCGTTATTGGGGAAGAAGGTGGTTTTTTGATAGCAGGCGGTTTAGTTTTATTGTTTTTACTCATTGGTTGGCGAGGCCTTACTATTGTCAAAAAATCGGAGGATGATTTTTCTCGTTTGATGGTAGTTGGCATTGTTGTGTGGGTTATTTGGCAATCGTTTTTAAATATTGGAGCGATGGTTGGGGTGTTGCCGCTTACCGGTGTTCCATTACCCCTGGTGAGCCATGGCGGCACGGCAGCTTTGGCGGTGCTAACTGCCTTTGGTATCGTGGCGAGTGTTAGTAGGGCTTCATTTTCTAGATAAGTTTTTGTATTATGAAGTTATTGGTTACCGGAGGGGCGGGGTTTATTGGGTCAAATTTCATTCATTATTGGCTTACCAAGCATCCAAATGATGAAGTGGTTAATTTTGATGCTCTAACTTATGCCGGCCACCCAGAAAGCCTCCGTGATGTAGAGGATAATCCACACTATTCTTTTGTTCGTGGAGATGTTACCGACAAGTCCGCCGTTGAAGCCGCTATAGAATCTGTGGACACTGTTGTACATTTTGCCGCCGAATCCCATGTTGATAGATCAATTATTGATCCGGAGATTTTTGTAAAAACAAATGTGCTTGGTACCAGCGTATTACTTAACGCCGCACTCAAATTTAAAATAAAACGTTTTCACCATATCTCTACCGATGAAGTATTTGGCCATCTTGGCCTCACTGATCCGCCGTTTAACGAAGAGAGCAATTATCGTCCGCGTACGCCGTATTCTGCTTCTAAAGCCTCTTCCGATATGTTGGTTAGAAGTTTTTTTGAAACGTTTAATTTACCAGTTACTATTACCAACTGCGCTAATAATTTTGGGCCTTTTTGCGACCCCGAAAAACTTATTCCTCGCTTTATCACCAATTTGTTAGATGATCAAAAAGTTCCACTTATGGGAAAGGGAGACAATATTCGCCCGTGGTTGTATGTAAAAGATCATTGCCGTGCTATTGAACTTGTTTTGGAAAAAGGTAAGCTCGGAGAGATGTACTGCGTTAGCGGAGAAGAAAAAACAAATTACGAAGTTACTCAGCTTATTTTAAAAATGCTCGGCAAAGATGAATCAATGATTCAAAACGTAGAACACCGATTGGGGCACGACTTTCGTTATGCGCTTGATAGTAGCAAAATTCAACAATTGGGTTGGAAGCCCGAGCATTCGTTTTCGGAATGGCTTATAAAAACGGTTGCTTGGTATAAAGAAAACGACTGGTGGTGGCGACCTTTAAAACAGGGGAGACCAGTTGTGGACCGTGTGGCGCAAAAAAAATATACATCAAAATCCGTATAACTGTATGAAAATTTTAATTATCGGTAAGGGGTGGATTGGCAAACGTTGCTTTGAAATGTGGAGCGATTCAATTATTTCTGATAAACAAATTGCAAACGTAAAAGATGTTGAAAAGTTGCTTGAAGAATTTCGTCCAGATGCAGTTTTAAATTCGGCTGGGGTTGTAGGCAAACCAAATGTGGACTGGTGTGAAAATCACCAGCTTGAAACTATTTTTGGCAACACGGTCCTTCCCGCAATCATCGCCGAAGCTTGTCAAAAATTTAATACGTATTTGCTCCATATTGGTACCGGATGTGTCTTTTATGGTTATGCGGCCGACCCCAAGGGTTGGAAAGAAAATGACGTTCCAAGCCCATCAGCGGTTTATACCCGTTCCAAATATGCGGCCGATCTCGTGTTATCGACACTCCCCAATGTTGGAATCGCGCGTATTCGTATGCCGATTGATTCAATTCCATCGGCTGGAAATTTGATTGATAAGCTTGTTCACTATCCGCGCGTGGTGGATGTAATAAACAGTGTGAGTGTTATGGAAGATATGGTAACAACGTTTCGGGCGCTGTTAGAAAAAAAAGCGGCTGGTATTTTTCATGTTACCAACCCGGGAGCTATCAAGCACCGAGAAATTTTAGATTTATATAAAAAATACGTTGATCCAGAGCATACAAATGAGTGGATTACGGAAGAGGAGCTGGTACAAAGTGGTTTGGCGCACAAACGACGCTCAAATACTATTTTGCAGTCGAAAAATCTTGCTAAATTTGGTATTGTGATGCGCCCGGTGCATGAGGCGGTAGAAGACACAATGAAAAAGTATACTCTATTAAAAAAGAAATAATTTTTATCCGTATAATTATTTATGGAAAACTCTATTCTTGATGATAAACAAAAAATAATAGAGCTCGATGCCAATAAGATGCTGGAAAGTTTACAGCAATTGAGCGCACAAGTTGCGGATGTTGTTGCGGAGCTAGAAACTATAAAAATTCCAGCCAGTTACAGCAAAGCAAAAAATATTTTGGTGGTTGGTATGGGTGGTTCCACGCTTGGCGCACATATTATTAAAACTTTATTTTTTGAAGACATTACAGTCCCTCTCGAAATAGTGAATAATTATCATATTCCTGCTTGGGTTACCAAAGATACACTTGTGTTAGTTTCAAGTTATTCCGGTGGTACCGAAGAACCTTTGGCCGCTCTTATGGAAGCAAAAAAACGTGGGGCCAAGCTCCTGGCAATTGCATCTGGTGGTGAGTTAGCCAGGCTCTCAAAGCGATACCATTTTCCGGCCGTAATTTTTTCACCAAAACACAACCCATGTGCTCAGCCGCGTATGGGTTTAGGGTATATGATTGTCGGACAAATAGTTCTCTTAGCAAAAGCGAAACTTTTGCATATCAAACAAACCGCCATTCAGTCGCTTGTTCGAGCAATCAATACATTCCAAAATTCATTTGGTGTTAATAACCCAACCCAAACCAATATCGCTAAGCAGATTGCTGTAGCTTCGAACAAGCGTAGTGTGTGGTATGTTGGTGCGGAACACTTGCAGGGTAATATCCACGTAGCGGCTAACCAAACCAATGAAAACGGTAAGCGGTTTGCCGGTTCGTTTGTTATTCCAGAGCTTAACCACCACCTTATGGAAGGAATGGGAAAACCTACGGAAAATAGCCAGAATTTATTATTTGTGACCTTTACTTCGCAGCTGTACGACAAACGAATCCAGAAGCGGTTTGAAATTACCCATACTATTTTAGAAAAAAATAATATTCAATTTAAAAAATACAATTGTACTAGTAAAAGTAAAATTGAACAAGTAGCCGAAATTTTACTCTTAAGCAGCTATGCTAGTTTTTATATGGCCATGATTGCAGGTATAAACCCCGCCGCCATTCCGTATGTAGATTTTTTTAAGGCTCAACTTAAAAAGTAATATGGATCTCTCGGTTGTAACTGTCACTTGGAATTCCGCCGAACTTACTGGTGCCCAACTCACTTCTGTTCAAGCTGGTTGTAAAAAAATTTCATACGAACAGTTTGTAGTAGACAATGGATCAACCGACAACACTGTTGGATACATTAAGAACAATTTCCCGGCTGTCCATAGTATCCCTTTGAACAAAAACGCAGGCTTTGGCGCGGCCAATAACGCGGGGGCCGCACAGGCTGCCGGAGAATTTTTTTTATTTCTCAACCCCGACATGCGTGTTACAGAGGGGAGTCTCGATACGATTGTGTCCTGGATGCAGGCCCACCCTGATGTGGGAGTTGCCAGCTGTAAACTGATAGACGAAAATGGAAAATTAAATGAAGATGCTAAACCGCGGCGTTTTCCTACCATTTTAAATCAGCTCGCAATCCTCCTCAAACTCCCGCATCTTTTCCCCCACATTTTGGACCACTATCTCTATTCTCATTTTGATGCCGACAAAGAACAGGAAGTTGATTCGGTGCGCGGTTCGTTTATGCTTATGCGCCGCGAAGTGTATACAAAATTAGGCTGGGCGTTTGATCCGCGTTATTTTATATGGTTTGAAGATGTGGATACATGTCGTGAAGTTAAACGGCTCGGATTTAAAGTGGTGCATACCCCGGTTATCACCTGTGTAGATTATGTTGGCCAGAGTTTTAAAAAACGCACCACACTTTGGAAACAAAAGGCTTTTACCAAAAGCATGCTTACGTATTTTAAAAAATGGGAGCCGTGGTATGTGTGGATATGGATAGCGCTCTTTCGTCCAATTGGTATTTTGTTTGCTTGGATTAATGATGCGATACGGACATAATTAAAATAGGTATGAAACTTACCGTGCAACTCGTAACGTGGAATGGGGCCAAATACCTCCCTTTTTTATTTCAGTCGCTTCGTTCACAAACAACAATCAGCTGGGAGCTTTTAATTATTGATAACAATTCAACTGACGGAACTGTTGAAACGCTCAAAAAAGAAATACAAAATTTTTCCGTTCCTGTTCGATTAGTTCAAAATTCCGATAACAAGGGTTTCGCCGGCGGGCATAACCAAGCCTTTAAAATGAATAATAGCGACTATGTTTTGCTTCTTAACCAAGACATGTATCTAGCACCAACTTGTTTAAAAGAGATGGCGGATTTTTTGGATAGTCATTTGGATGTAGCAGCAGTTTCACCGCGTTTAATGCGTTGGAATTTTAATACAATTTTATATTATAATTTAAACAAATTGATAAAAAATTTACCGGCTTGCGCTACGGATGAAGCTCAAAAAAAATTTAGATTAATAAAATTATGTGGAAAAAAATTTGTAGATAACGCAGTTTTTTTTAATATTTCGCAAAATGGATTAACATTGTTTGGATGGATTTCTATAGTAGAGAGTGTAGCTGGCACTGGATTACAATATTTTTATATTAATAATAGAATAATAAAAGATAAATTATTAAGTAGTGCTTTAAGACAGGCAACTCAAAAATTAAATGTGCCACAAGCATATTGTTTATATTTAGAATTGGATCCTATGTTAGTAGATGTTAATGTTCATCCAGCCAAACAAGAAGTAAGATTTATGGAGCCAAAAATAGTTTATGCTTTTGTATATCAAAATGTTTTAGATGTTTTGTCTAACAAAAATACTAAAAATAACTTGATACATTCTGAATTAATTGTTACAGATAATATTGAAGTTATGGAATCAAATGTAATACAACAACAAAACAAAGAGAATATTAAATTATTTTCATTGTTTAATAATAAATATATATTATTTGAATTGGAACCATTAGTAATAAGAATTTTAAATACTATTGTTG
>CAZHNI010000029.1:0-11290 GCA_964533715.1 uncultured Gammaproteobacteria bacterium
CATGGTTAAAACAAAAAAGCACGCTTTCGCGGACTTGAAATTAAACGGTATCGAGCTTGGCCCGGGGTGAATACGGAACCGTCGGTAACCTCCACGGGTGGCAGGAAACGAACGTGCCCGCGGACAAGATCGTGGTCAGGGTCTGGGCGCATTCCCAAAATGGAGGTGGGCACCCCTTCTGCGAGCCGATCGAATTCGTGGTCAACGGGCGGAAGGTCACGAGCTCGGTCGAACGCAACCCAACCTATACGGGCATCTGCGTCCACCACCTGAAGAAAAACTATCGCCCATGCTGGGTGGCCGCCGAGCAGTAGCCCTACCCACAGGCGCTGGCCTCAGGGCCGCTCCGCAGTTCGACGCGGAGCGGCCGCACAATTCACCAAAAGCATGTGACTGTCCAAACTCGCTATGATTATGAAATTCGTAATTACAGCGAGGACAGCCACACACAAAAACAGACTTTGTAAGGAGGCCTGTTTTTTTATTAAGTACTAACTTAAAAAAACTCCAGCTTTTTGCTAGAGTTTTTTTAATTTTTATTAGTAACCTTTATTTTCCATGACACTTTTTAAACTTTTTACCGCTACCACAGTAACACGCATCATTACGCCCAACAATTTTTCCATCAATTGTTTTTGGCTTAGTGTTGTTGTAAATAATTTTTGCGCCCTTGCCTTCGGCGCCAGGACCAAATGACCCCGCCGCCGCGTCGTCCGCCCCCTGCAAAATAAGGTTACGTTCCTGCATTACGCTCGGAGCCATTTCTATGCCTACACTTACTTTATAAATTGAATACACCACTTCTTTTTGAATAAGACTGAGGAGCTCGTTAAACATTCTATACGTTTCTTTTTTGTACTCCACCAACGGATCACGTTGCCCATAGCCTCTTAGGCCAATACCGGTTCGTAAATAATCTATGGCCACCAAATGTTCCACCCACAAATTGTCCATCGCGCGCAAGAGCACCTGTTTTTCTATTTCTAGCATCATCTCTGGGTGTGGAACTTTTTTTACCAAAAGATCATCGTATTTTCTTTTTGCCAAAGTAGTTAAATATTCAATAATATTAGTACGCTCTTCTACCGCTTCAAGCTTAGAATTTCCTTTATCACCAAACGCCAACAAATCATTTTTCTCCGCTTCACTGAGCGGGAATATGGTCGCCACCATTTTTATTATCTCTTCCATGTCCCAGTTACCCGTGCCTTCAGCGTTGCTATGAAAAGAAACAATCTCTTCGATCTCTTGCACAATCATTTCAAAAACCATACCGCGTAAATTCTGCACAGCCACCCCACCCTCTTGTGCAACTACATTTAAATTGTTTTTTTCTCGCGCAAAAGAATCTAAAATTTTCCGGCGTTTATCATATATAACATGGCGGTGACGATTAATAACGTCATCGTACTCAAGTAAATTTTTACGTGTATCAAAATGATACCCTTCCACCTTTTTTTGTGCCGATTCAATAAGTCGCGTAATTGTGCGCTGCTCAATCGGCATATCATCCGGAACTTTCAGTGTATTCATTACCGATTTAATTCTGTCGCCGGCAAAAATACGCATCAAATCGTCATCGGTTGATAAATAAAATTGTGTTGCCCCCGGGTCGCCCTGGCGAGCGGCGCGGCCGCGCAATTGGTTATCAATACGACGTGATTCGTGGCGCTCGGTCCCCAAAACAAAGAGCCCACCAAGCGCCCGCACCTTCTCGGCTTCAGCACTGTCTGGCGGGTTTCCTCCCAAAATAATATCCACACCGCGTCCAGCCATATTGGTAGCCAAAGTAACTGCCCCAAGGCGTCCGGCTTGGGCAATAATTTCGCCTTCTCGTTCGTGGTTTTTGGCGTTTAAAATTTCATGTTTAATACCCTCTTGCTCCAAGTACATGCTCAACCGCTCATTTTTTTCTACCGAAATAGTACCAATTAAAACAGGCTGGCCTTTTTCTTGAAGCACCCTTACTTCTTTGGCAATGGCTTTATATTTGCCATCTTCAGTTTTATAAATCCTATCAGGGTAATCCACACGACAGTTTGCTCGATGCGTTGGAATCACCACAACTTCAAGCTTGTAAATTTTACCAAATTCTTCTGCTTCGGTTACCGCCGTACCAGTCATGCCAGACAATTTGGTATACATGCGAAAATAATTTTGAAAGGTAATGGTGGCCATGGTACGACTTTCACGCTGAATTTTTACTTTTTCCTGTGCTTCAATTGCCTGGTGCAAACCTTCTGAGTACCTCCGCCCTGGCATTTTTCGGCCGGTAAACTCGTCCACAATAATTACTTCGTCATTTTCCACTACATAATCACGATCACGCTTAAAAAGGGCCTTGGCACGCAGAGCTTGCTCCACATGATGAACCATAAGCATGCCGCCCTCGGAATAAATATTGCTGACGCCAAGCCATCCTTCCATTTTTTTAATACCAGCGTCGGTGAGTGTAGCCGCTCGCATTTTTTCGTCAACATTATAATCTGCCCCTTCGGTTAGCTGTTTTACTAGGTCGGCATATTTGTAATAAGTGTCGGTAGCCTGCTCGGCCGGAGCGGAAATAATGAGTGGCGTTCTGGCTTCGTCAATTAGAATGGAGTCAACTTCGTCAACAATGGCATAATTAAGGTGCCGCCCCGACGCAAGGTCGGGGCTCCGACCCTCCGGACGTCGGAGCTGAGACATCTCGGATAAATCTTGCACCATGTTGTCGCGCAAATAATCAAACCCGAATTCGTTATTCGTGCCATAGATAATATCACATTTATAAGCGTCTTGGCGTGAACATTTTTCTAAGTGGTCATATTCTACTTTATACATTCCAGCTTTTTCTTCCTCATCTTGGCTTTCAAGCTTGTCATCCTGAACCACCTTCGCAGGGATGATGGATCTCTGTCCGTCGGTTGATTGAGACGGGGATTCCTCGTCGCCACGAGGCTCGCTCGGAATGACAGACTGTTGGGCTTGGTACCGATACGATACCAATAAATTTTGAATGATGCCGACGGACAAGCCAAGATAATCATAAATCTGCCCCATCCAGACAGCATCGCGTTTGGCCAAGTAATCATTAACGGTAACAACATGCACACCTTTACCGGACAGCGCGTTTAAATAAGCCGGCAAAGTGGCAACAAGCGTTTTGCCTTCACCAGTTCGCATTTCCGCAATATGCCCACGGTGGAGAGCAATACCACCAATCATCTGAACATCAAAATGACGCATGCCCGTAATACGTCTTGAGGCTTCACGCACTACCGCAAAGGCCTCTGGCAAAATATCGTCCAACGTTTCACCCTTTTCAAGTCGCGTCTTAAATTCTAAAGTTTTAGCTTTAAGCTCCTCAGTCGATAATTCCATGAGATGAGCCTCAAATCCATTTATCCTTTCAACAATTGGCTGTATTCCGGCAACAACTTTTGCGTTCGGATCACCAAAAATTTTAGTTAAAAATGACATAAAAATAACTCAAAATTAACCTCTCCTTAAAGTGGTTTTATACAAAAAGTATAACACTGCTGGCAAAATTTGTCTATGTCTATGTCTTGTCTATAAAAATTGACCCTACGGCCTAATTAATTGTATACTTTATATTAATTGTCGTCAGAACCATTAACTAAATATGCGCAAAACAATTTCGCTTTATGCCGGCACCGCAGCCATCATGGGAATAGTCGCGGTATTGTCTCAATTCGCTCCTGCTCTTTTTAGATTTTTTGAAACCAGCGCGGAAAAAGATCTCTTACTGGTATTTTTTGAAATTGGTGGTTTATTCGTTCTGAGTTTTATTGTTTTCTATTTCGCGCATTTTACTTCCCTACCTTCGTTTGTAATCGCCATCTTTTTTGGTATTGCTGCGCAAAAAATTCTTCACCCCATTGTGGAGCGGCACGAACTTTTGGGGGCGCTGGTGAGCTTAAGCGCCACTCTTATTTTGTTCAGCGGCGGACTGGAAACTCCGTTTGCTAACTTTAAAAAACTTATCGGCCGAATATTGGCGTTGTCGTTCCCAGGACTTCTCATTACCGCCTTTGCCTTTTCATTCACTGTCGCCGTCATCAGCCAATGGTTAGGAGCGCCTATTCCCCTGATGATTGCGGCGCTCCTTGGAGCCGTAGTAGCTTCCACCGATCCGGCCGCTATCATTCCCGTGCTTAAGCGCCTGCGCTTCCACAACCGCGCCGCTAAAGATCTGATTATTTCCGAAAGTGCTGTAACCGACGTCACCGGCACCTTGTTAACTGTTGCCTTTATTGGCCTAATCATGGCCGGGGCCAACTTGTCGTCGATAACCGATTGGTACGCCGCTATTTTTTCCAAACACAGCGGCCTTATTGTATTAAAACAAATGGTGTTTGGCATTGTTTTTGGCATCTTGGGATACTTATTTTTGGAATTACTACAACGGCTTAAACGAAAACATGAGCGCGAATTTGAAGCTGATTCGGCCTTCTTTTTATTTGTACCGGTAATCATCTTTTCGGTCACCTTGTCTTTAGGTGGTAGCGGCTACTTGGCCGCGTTTATCGCCGGCTTAATTTTCAATCTCACAGAGCACCTCCACCAAACCGAACGCTTCTTTAACCATGTGATCGACGGATTTTTAAAACCAATGATTTTTATTCTGCTCGGTGCCCTGGTGGATGTAGAACAGCTTTTATCTTATGCCAGCGTGGGAATACTCGCGGCCATTATTTTTATGGCCATAATCCGCCCCCTCACCGTGTTCATCACGCTGGGACCATCCTGCTGGTTTGGACGCGAACGGCTATCTATTAAAGACATTTTGTTTATATCGTGCGTACGCGAAACGGGCGCCATTCCAGCAGTCTTGCTTATTACCATTGCCGGATTAAATTTACCCAACACCGAAGCCTTGGTAGCAGTTGGCATGTGGGTGATTCTCTTGACGTTAATTATTGAACCAATTATTACCCCAAGCATCGCTCGGCTTCTCAAGGTGGCCGAGCCGATTGCGGACGATCATAAAGCGGACGTAGGTCCGAGCCCAGTAGTGGTTTTGGGCACGCGCGGCCGTTCGTTTATTAGCCGTTTGCCGCGCGTCGCCGAGTGGGCGGCCAAGCATCATATTAAGCGCGTAGTGGTGCTTTTATGCCTAGAGCATAAATTTATACCGGAACTAGAACAAGAAATTATGAAAGAAGCTGAGGAAGAATTTGTGCGCATCAATAAAATTCTCCCCTCTTCCTTAGAACTCTCCATCCTTTGCCGACGCGGTTTTCTCCAAGACAACATCAGAGCGCTGGCGGAAAAAGATACTAGCGTGACGGCCATTTTTGTTGGCCACAAAATGCTTGATTTTAGGCTCAAAGAAATTAAGGCGTTGCACGCACCGCTTTATTTTATGGAATAAATTAGTATGCCTCTTGGAGAAAAAAGCCTTAATCCGGGACGGTTTAATTGTGCTCGCTAGCGTCGGCGCGGCTATTCTTTTAGTTAAAGGTGGCTGGCTGGAAAATCTGCTACATTCCATTAAAGGGTTTGAATATTTAGGAAGTTTTGTGGCCGGTCTATTTTTCACTTCAGTATTTACTACCATCCCGGCCACAGCAGTGCTCGGTAAAATTGCTCAAGAAAATTCAAGCATAATAACCGCAATATTTGGCGGACTTGGAGCTGTGTGTGGAGATCTTGTTATTTTTGGTTTTGTAAAAAACCATATAAACAATGACTTTGAATATGTAATTAAATATCTTAAAAAACAAAAACGACTACCTTTTTTCGAAAGCCATTTTTGGAGACTCAAAACCGTACGTTTTATTTTTCCGCTCCTTGGTGCCATTATTATTGCGTCACCTTTGCCGGACGAGTTTGGTTTATTGCTCCTTGGACTATCCAAAGTAAGGACGCGCGCTTTTATCCCGCTTAATCTCTTTCTCAATACAACCGGAATTTTTATTATTGGAGTCATCGCTCAAAATATTTCACCATAGCCATAACCGCCCCTACAAAACAAGCTTACTCTAAAATAATGCGTACCCCGCCAAATTCATGATAATCAAAATTGTGAAAATCGTGAATGGAGCCGATAAAAATACGGCTAAGCGGGACATTATTTTGCGCCGCAAAATCGTGGATCGTTTCTGGGGTAAAGGGGGCGTCAAGGTAGGTAAACGAAACCTGCAGATGCGGGTACACCCCCGCGTCCCGCAAAACCGGAATTGATTTTTCTATATACTCGCGCTCGCCAATATCACCTTCTCCGCAATGTACCAATGTTATCTTATGGCCGCCTTCGTTGTTATTAACATACTCTAGGGCCCGAAAAATATTATCCGAATGATGCAAAAATACATAATATTCAAAATCTTCTACCGACTGTTGTAACTTTTCGAAATATTCTCGTATCCGTTTAATTGGAACAATAGAAAAAACTTGCCGCATGCTCGAGTAAAATTCCTTTTTAAATATCATACTAAGCACAATCAACATCGCCGGAACAAAATAGATGAGAAAATAAAAAACATTGTTATTATCCGCTTCAATGTTGCCCACCAAGCCAATCATGGTGGAGATAGCCGCTAAGATTACCACGATAACCGATGCCTTGTATGGCCGTTTCAACTCCGGGCGGCTAAAGCGCAGAATCAAATTGCCAATAGCAAAAAGCGTCATCACGCTTAAAAAGCTAATGGTGTACACACCGGCCAATGAGAGTAAGTTGCCCCACGTAAGGAGCAAAATGGATGTACATAACAGAAAAAAAATAAAAACTACACGATGATACGATCCGCGGCTATTTTTTTTGTTTAAAAAAGCTGGGAGGATACTATCCATAGACATTCGGCTGATAAGACCCGACACTCCCACATATCCGGTAAGCACCGCGCCACATAATACCAAAAAAGCATCTATGCCAATAAACCCAAGCATCAGGATTCCTCCATATTTAAAGCCAACCGCACCCAGTACAAAATCTTTTTCCGCTATCACCTGGACAAGAGGTAAAACCAACAAAGTAACAGCCGCAATCAGCGGATTAAAAATAGTCACCCCCATCGCCATGTTGCGGAGCGTTTTAGAAAAAACGCCTGGGGCCTGCTCCTCCACAAAATTTGCCGAACTCTCAAACCCCGAGACGCCAAGAAGCGACACGGAAAAACCGAAAAATAAAACGTTCCACAACCCGCCGCCGTGGAGCACCAAGTCGGAGGTGGCCGCCAAATTAGCATGAAAAAGGCCGGTGCCATGGGTAAAAATATATACGGCACCACCAATAATAAACAACACCAGCGTGCCGACATGAAAACTAAAAATGCCGGCAGCGACTTTGGCGGAATCTTTAACGCCGCCAATTACCAAAAGCGCAAAAGCGAACATCACTAAAATAGTTAACGGGATTACCCATGGCTTGAGCGCTACATCAATAATGCTGGAGTGCATTTGTTGCAGTAATTTGACAACAAAATACAACAGATATTCCACGGCTGTTTTGGCGGAAATAACCACGGTGGCAATGTACGAGAGTATCGTCATGGTACCCGCGATGGAGGCGGCAATTTTACTAGTAGAGTTGAGAAGGGCATTATACGCTCCTCCATTTACTGGCAATGCCTCCACCACTTCACGGTACACTTGCCGATAGAGCAACAAAACGACGCCGACCAGCAACAGCACCACCGGCGCGTACATGCCGGCAAACAACGCCGCAATACCAGAAACATACAAAGCAGAACTTAGTATATCATTTCCACAAATAGCGGTAGCAAAAAATTGGTTTAATTTATGAATTTTTTTTGACATATGCTTCTATAATAGAGCCTTAGTGAAAATATCTCGGTTTCAGTATATCATATTAGAAAGCCCTAAGACAACAAAACACCGCTTATGCAGGCGGCGTTTTGTAAATAACTTTTACTTATTTTTGCAAGGCCGATTCGATGGCCGCTTTAACTGCGCTATACGGCTGAGCGCCGACTAGCGGCGTTCCATTTATAAAAATAGTTGGGGTGCCCTGCACGCCAGCTGCCTGCCCTTCGCTTAAATCTTTCTGCACAGCACTGGCATATTTATCGGAATTCAAACAGGTGGCAAAAGATGCAGTATTAAGGCCTACTTGACCAGCGTACTTAATAAGATTTTCTTTTGAGTAATAGGCGGTATCCGATTCTGAAGCTTGATTTTTGTAAAGCCAGTCATGCATGGCCCAAAATTTCCCCTGCTCGTTAGCACATTCGGCGGCTTCTGAGGCCCAAACTGATTCTGGGCCCAAAAACGCATAGTGACGGAAATAATATTTAACTTTTCCGGTATTCACATAATCTTTCATAATACCGGCCTCGGCATCATTATAAAATCGCTCACAAAATGGGCAACGATAGTCGGCAAATTCCACAATCGTTACTTTCGCGTTCTCATTGCCTTTGACAGGCAGGTGTCCAACCCCCACATCAACTTTGCTAGGAGCGGCAACGTCATTTACTCCTGGTTGAGCTTGCTCTTGTTGCGCAACCGGCTGGTTATAAGTATTGGCAATCTCAAAATTACCGCTACGAGAATTTCGTAACACCAAACAACTAAGTATAATAAATCCAATGGTTCCCAAGGTCAACAGACCACCAACCAAACCAACCACCAAAGCGCTCTTTGGGTCAAGCTGGTCAAAAAAACTTTTTTTCTCATCCATAAAAATAAATAAAATTAATTAATAGTCTGTATATAGTAACGGGGTAAACAGAAGCTGTCAAATATATTGTAACACAATTTCTACTCAAAATAAGGAATCTGCCACCAACCCCACGGGTCTACATAACGGTGTCGTCTATCCAACGAGGCTAATCGCTCCATATCGGCACTCGATAATTCAAAATCAAACACCAAACTATTTTCTATTATGCGCTCTGGGGATATGCTTTTTGGAATAACTACTGTCCCCCGTTGAATTGCCCAGCGTAGCAAAATTTGAGCAGGAGTTTTATGGTAATTTAGGGCTAATTCTTTAATAGCAGAATCGTCCAGCAAACGCGGCTCATTCGAGCTTATGTTACCGGGACTACCGAGTGGAGAATATGCCGTTACCACTATCCCCTGTTCATGGCAAAATTGTACCAATCGCGTTTGCTGTAAATAAGGGTGGAGTTCAATTTGGTTCATGGCCGGTTTAATACTTGCGTATGAGAGCAAATCAATAAGCATGGGGCCCGTAAAATTAGCTACCCCAATTGCTTTTACTAAACCAGCCTTTACCAGCTCTTCCATCGCCTCCCATGTTTCGCGAATTGGAACACGCGGAACAGCTGGTTTGCCAAATCGATCAAGTACCTGACCAACCAAACTTGATGATTGAGCAATTCCCCAATGCATTAAATACAAATCAAGATACTCTAGTTCTAAATCATAGAGTGTTTTCTTACACGCAACAATCACATCATCTTTGGCGTGAGCCGTGTTCCACAACTTACTCGTAACAAACAATTCTTCTCTTTTTACTTTTCCACTTTTAAATATCTTGGTAAAAGCTTGGCCAATCTCTGCTTCATTTTTATAGATTGCCGCGCAATCAATATGTCTATAACCACATTCGAGCACCGCATACTCTACTGCCGCGCCTACTTTGCCTGGTTCCGATTTCCAGGTGCCAAGGCCAAGGCCCGGCATCATGACACCGGTATTTAATTTGATAGAATTTTCTTGGACCATAAAATTTTTATTTTGGATAAATTCTATATTCAACTTCCTCAAAAGGCGTACCAAACACATTTTTTCCTATAAATTTACTTACCAATTTTCCACCAAGTGATTCCGGAATTTTGCGACTAGCAATATTATGTTCACCAACTGGATAAAGAATATACTCATATAGCAAATGGTCATCGACCCATTTTTTAATTAGCGTCATAGCTTCACGACCATACCGGTGCCCGTGTGCCGATTTTTTTAACCAAATACCAAGCTCGGGACGCAATGTGTTAATTTTGTGCAAACCAGCACACCCCAAAAATTCCTGCGTTGTATTTTTGAGAATTACAAAAACAATTTTTCTCCCTTGCTTCATACAAACTCTGGAATCTCGAATAAATTTTTCTGTCTCGCTAATATGCTTGGCTGGTTGCGGTATCATATACTTAGTAATTTCGGGCGTAAATTCACGAAAAATGTCTCTTTTGTATTTTAAAGAAACTGGCCTAAGACAAAGCCGACGGGAAGTAATAATAACTGTTGTTAGGTTAGTAGGCAACTTCATACCGAGCTGGAAGGGAGTTATTACATTAACTTGTTTATACTAAAACGAAATAGACACTGATTGATTTTCTTGGCGCCAACTGTTTGAGGCGCAGCCGAGTTTTGGCGCCAGAAAATCAGTGTCTATAAGCCATTAATTAAGAAAGCTCGCTGTGGACTCCTTCGTACTATATTTGAATACTAACAAAAAAACAAGGTTTGTGACAACCTTGTTTTTTTTAAATCAGAATGACACTTAATTAAACCTTCTCCGAAAATTTCCACCGCCACCAGAACTGCGGCGTGGTGGCCTATTGCCTCCAAAGCCTCGTCCCCCACCACGAGGGGCACGCCCACCGGAATGTTGACGCGGCGCAAACGAATCAAACCTATCCCGCATCACAGGTGGCGGGGTACGACGTGGTGGCAATACCGGCAACGCCATAATTGGCAACGTCTTTCTAATTAAACGTTCAATGCCGCGCAAATCGTTACGCTGGTCTGGTGAAGCAAACGAAATTGCTTTACCAGAACTACCCGCTCGAGCCGTACGACCAATACGATGCACGTAATCTTCCGTGGCATCTGGCAAATCATAATTGATTACCAAAGAAATATCTTTTACGTCAATTCCGCGGGCAGCAATGTCGGTGGCCACCATAATGCGATACTTGCCAGATTTAAACCCGGCGAGGGCGTCTTTGCGTTGAGCAAGCGAACGATTGGAGTGGATTTCCACGGCCGTATGCCCCATGTGGCGAATGCCGGCCGCAATTTTTTTGGCGCCATGTTTGGTGCGGGAAAAAATTAAAATCGTACCGGTATTATCTGTAAGTAATTTATCAAGCAATTGCATCTTAACTTCTTTGGCCGCTATAAATACCTCTTGCTCTATCTTAGCAGCCGAGGTTCCGGCCGGAGCCACTTCAACCCGGAGTGGCATCCGCATATATTTTCCGGCCAGCTGGGCAATTTCACTTGGCATGGTTGCAGAGAATAACATCGTTTGTCGATGAACCGGGACCAAACTCAAAATCTGTTTTATTTGGGGAAGGAAACCAATATCAAGCATACGATCAGCTTCATCCAATACCACCATTTTTAC
>CAZHNI010000030.1:0-10508 GCA_964533715.1 uncultured Gammaproteobacteria bacterium
TGATGTTTTGTTGTGTTTAAAAAATATTTGATCGGGAGTTTCGTAATTCAAAGCTGTAAGTACAATATTTTTTGAGTAGTGCACTGTTGTAACTGGGGCATTGATTAGGATGCCGTAGGGCACGACTACTCCCATACGCTTAAGCCTGTCTTGCAATGCTTTTGCGACTTCCTCGAATTGATTATCTTCAAGCTCGTCAAGGTTGTTGAGATAGAGCAGCTTGGGAGCCGAGAACTCGATTTTTATTTTCTCTGTAAGTACATCATTTCTGTTGTATCCAGTAAGCCTTGGGAAGTATAGACCGCTTTTTAATGATTTGTAGGTAGGGGTTTTTTGTAAATTTTTCGTATGCCTCTGTTCTAGCCTGCAGATGCCAAGGTTGAACATCAAACACCTTGTCATCAAGCATTTTTACGTCTTTGGCTGGGATGGTTAGTATTATTGTGTCAATCATATAGTTGGGGGTTAATGCGTTTATCAATGGTTAAAAGTAGATTATAAAAACCGACCAAATTGCTTTCGGCTTCAGGGTCGTCAAAAATATCGTGGTGGTCAATTTGCTCTTGCGAATTATGTAGAATAATATTTTCCATTCCACTAGAATACAAAAAAAGCCCAATTTATGGGCTGATTGTGAAAAATTTGTGAAATTGTATCTAAGTATCATTCCTAACAAGCCTACATCTTTGACACATTCACAAGTTAGTTATTTACTTTGTGATTTTCTAATACGATTTCTTTGTCTGATGCAGTCTTTGTTTTCTGGTAGGTCAATACAGTATTTGCCTTTATAATCAAAAGGTAGCGGCTTTTGGCAATTATTGCAAAAGCTTGATATGCGGAATAGAGACTGTATCTCTTCGACAAAAAGCGCTTGCCATTTTTTACAAACAATAACTTGAATTTTACTGCCCTCTTTTATCTCCTCTTCAACTATGCTGGATGTATATTCAAGACTTTCTTGTTTTGAAAATAAATTCGGTATTATGCCATTGCACGCTCCTTTATCTAGCGCCTTCCAGAGACCTGAATAAGGCACTGTAATATAACTTGGTGAGCCATATTCAAATGCAAGTTCTGCTAACTCTTTTTCGTTTTCTAACCCTTTAGTTAAGTTGTCATACATTCGGTAAAGAAAATTTACGGCAGTTTGATTTAAGCCAAATTTCTTACCTATATACTTTGAGTCCTCTCTATGCCTGTAAGCGTTAAAGAAACTTGGCTGTTCTGCGGCACCTGTATAGCTGTATAATCCCAAAAGGTAAGCGTTGCCCGTATGCTGCGAAATTAAGATTTTTTCATCTGGAAACAATTCTTCAATATTTTTTTTCGCAAGGTCAACCCACGCTTGCTCTTCAGCTAATTTAGATAGATTTATTAGATTAACACCTGCAATTCTGGCTGCAATACCAACACTTCCCAAACGTAGAGAATCTTTAGTTAAAGCATGCGAACGAAGATAGTTTGTAAGTTGGCGATGAACAAAAATTTCGTTTGGCTCATCGCTACGGCTGTCCTCCCAATCGTTGTTGTCGTAATCAGCTATGCGTTCGGCAACAATAGCATAGCGTATGGGAAAACGTTCAGGTAGGTATTTCATTGCTATTCTCTTATTGTTAACTATTGTAAAGAATAGCAGAAAATGATATAAAAGCAATAGTAAAGTAAAATATTTATGATAAATTCACAATCAACAAAAAGAAAGAAAATAAAAAAAATCCACTTTCTCGTCCATCCAGGATTTTTAAGTTATGAGGTTCCAAAAATGGCGGATAAAAATCCAGCACGAAACCCCTACATTCTACGGATGGATGAATATAAAATGCTACTTGATAAATATATTCAAGAAGCAAGCAGGCTTGGTGACGATGAACTTATGATTGCCTTTGCACACACCACCCTGGAACAAATGGCAAAAGACCTAAAGGGCGGCGAGCTTTATGTTGAAAAACTTAGAGAGCTTAAAAAAATTTTAGGGCGTCGTTTGATTGTTTTAAGCGGTAACAACGATGTGGTAAATGACGATGGAGTTTTTGAAGTTGCCAAAGAAATTGCAAAACAACGTGGCTTTTATTTTGATGATGATACCTTGAGTGAGGCTTATGGAGAAATGCTAAGTATTTGTGTAGAGCGCGGTGCCGACAGACTCAATCGTAATGCTCAATTCAAGGAAAAAACACTTGTACGGCCAGAATTAGCTGACATACCTGTATATACCTAAAAAAATATCTAAGCAAACAAAAATTCCTTGGCTGTCTTGTGACACTCTAGATGCTATAATCCAAGAATATACACCTGCAAAAGATTGGAAGAAAAAATTTCCTTATTCTTACTTACGCAGAAAAAGAGGGGCACGAAATAATGATGATTTTTACAGCACCCATTCTCCTGTCAAAATAGTTAGTTTATTAAAAAAAGAATCTAAAACAGTCTATAAAGCGATTGAAACCGTTATAGCTTGCGAAATAGCCGACGGGAATGATTACATTGTTGAAGGCTACCATATACTGCCAAGCTTTGCCCAAAGTATGATAAAGAAGTTCGGCCAGGATAAAGTACGAGCCGTTTTTTTGACTAAGCTGGATGAAAATAAATTTGCTGTGGATGTTAACAAGAGTACAACGCCGAACGATTGGCTTATTGTCCTAACAAAAAAACAAGAAACATTTGTGAAGGTTGGAAAAATGGTGTCTTTATATAGCCAATACTTTGAAAAGGAAGCCAAAAAGTTGGGGTTACGAATCTTTAATACAGATATAAATTTTAACAGTCAAATAAGCGACGCTATTAAGCACTTAATTAAATAAATTTTATGTTACAGTTCGAATTTCGTCCGCAACAAGTTGTCTATAAATATTTTATAAATAATCATGACTTTTTTTAACATACTTCTTATCGCTGTTGCGCTATCTTTGGATGCGGCTGCGGTTTCGGCAGCCAATGGCGCGCACCACCATCGAATGCCGCTTACTACGGCCTTAAAAATTAGTTTATTTTTTGGGTTGTTTCAGTTTATCATGCCTCTAATAGGGTGGTGGGTTGGTTTTGGATTAGAAAAAATAATTTCTCAATTTGATCATTGGATTGCATTTTCTTTACTTTCCATTCTGGGCATTAAAATGATATTGGAATCATTAAAATCGGTTAATGAAAAAACTATAGATATACATAATATTAAGGTATTATTTTTATTGTCTATAGCGACCAGTATTGATGCTTTGGTGGTTGGAATGACTTTTGCTCTTTTGCCAGTCAATATTTGGTTGGCAGTAATAATTATTGGCTTAACCACTTTTGTTCTTTCATTTTTGTCTATTTATATTGGCAAGAAATGTGGTGAGCAATGGGGAAGAAAAGCGGAAATTATCGGTGGATTAATACTTGTGTTAATAGGTATAAAAATTTTATTAAGCCACTTGTTTTTTTAAATGTTTAAGTAACGTGATTATGTTAAAAAAAATAAGCGTAATTTTTACTCTGTTATTATTTGCTCCCTCTTTAGTTTTTGCCCAAACGGATGGTGTCGCACAGCCCCAAAATGACCGAGTTTTTAAGGCAAAAGTTATAAAAATCATTGAAGAAAGAATGGTATCGCGCGAAGATGGTTCAAAGGCGAGGCAACAAAATTTACTACTACGTGGATTGGAGAAAGAATGGAAAAATAAGGAAATTGAACATTTAGGAATTTCCGAAATGGATATAATTGGCACTAATACCTATAAAATTGGAGACAAAGTTCTGGTAAGTGAAATGAGGCGGAACGGTGGTGAAGTTAGTTATTATATAGTTGATTTTGTTCGTAGCGGCTATTTGTTTTGGCTGGCAATAATTTTTGCTATCATTATCGTAATTATAGGAAGAAAAAAAGGTGTTAAATCGCTAATCAGTTTAATTGTTAGTTTTTTTATCATTTTTAAATTTATTGTTCCAGGTATAATAAATGGCGGAAATCCGCTAATAATTGGAGTGCTTGGGTCGGTGATAATTTTGAGTTTAATTATATATTTAACCGAGGGATGGAATAGAAAATCACATATTGCCATTCTTAGTATATTTTTTTCTTTGGTAGTTACATTTATATTATCTTGGATTTTTACGAATTTAACTCGGTTGACCGGTTTGGCGCAAGAGGAAGCAGCCTTCTTAACTGGGGCAAATAATGGTTTAATAAATTTTAAGGGCTTGTTGCTAACTGGTATTTTAATAGGAACTATTGGTGTTTTAGACGATGTGGTTGTTGGTCAAATAGAGTCGGTTAAACAAATCAGAAATGCTAACCCAGGGCTTACCAACAGGCAAGTATACAAATCTGCCTATGAGGTCGGGAATACACATTTGGGGGCGATAATAAATACATTGTTTTTAACCTATGCTGGCGCCAGCTTGCCGCTTTTATTGCTTTTTTATTTAAATCCAACCGGCTTAGTTTCTTTTGGCCAAGTTATTAATAATGAAGCAATTGCAACTGAGATTGTACGTACTATCATCGGAAGTATTGGTATAGCGCTTTCTATACCCATTTCAACTTATTTGGCCACTATTTGGTTAAGAGAAGACTAGTTCAATTACATATTTTATTATATCTTAAAAGCAACAATTGAACTGAAAGTGCTAAATCCCGTCCCGTGACGGGTTTTTTTGTAAAGCAATAATTTTGGCTTGTTCTGGCTATAAAATGAATTGCCAAATTGTTGTATTCTTGATACCATTATATAAGCATGTTTACATTTACTCACTATTAGTAATTTACAAGCAAATGACTAAAAAAATCTATAAAATATTAGCCCTCCCCCTTCTCGTGCTCATCCTTGTACCTACTTTAGCATCAGCCCACCAGCCGCGAATTACCCAGAGCCGATTGACGGAAGTTCAAAATCCGGAAATCTCCAAAGCGTATTATGGCCAGCTCGCCGGTGAGCCAGATATTTATGTCATTAAATCTACAGAAGCGTTTGATTTGTATGTGAATGTTTTGGTGCCGGACATTGCGGGGCAAAAAAAGGATGTCTCGGCGACGATTATAAAGGACGGGAAAACAGAAAAACCGCTGGCGGTTTTGGACGGCAATAATTTTGAATGGAAAAAGTTTTACGAACCCTTTGGCGCGGACACGTACTGGATGGGACCAGAGTATAAAGCGCGAGCGCAGGCTGGTACATACGAAGTGCGCGTGCTAAGTAGCAATAACGACAGCAAATACTCGCTCGCTATTGGAGAGATCGAAGCTTTTGACGCCAAAGAAGGTCTAAACGCTCTCACAATAATTCCCAAACTCAAGAAAAACTTTTTTAACAAATCGCCAATCGGTTTTATTGTCTCACCCTTCGGCTGGGGGCTCATTGTGGCCATGTATCTCCTTGCCGCCATATTCGGTTTTGCCTATCGTTTTATTATAAAGCGTGTGGCGAAAAGTACAGTCAGGGGCGTGCATAAAAACATTGGCCGGAACGACCGTTTGCTTCGCCTCGCAATAGGCATAGGGCTGCTATTATGGGCCATTCTCACCACCTGGAGCCCTATCCTCATATTCTTTTCCGGCTTTTGTATATTTGAAAGTATTTTTTCTTGGTGCGGTGTTTATCAATTAATGGGAAAAAATACATGCAATATTTAAGCTGGCTTGTCTGCCGAAGCTTTAGCGTAGGTGGATGTGGGTTTTATGCGGCGATGGGGAAGAATACGTATCCAATATATATTTATGAAAAACATTAAAGATTTAACAAAAAAAATAATAGCTTTCCGTGATGCCCGGGACTGGGCGCAGTTCCACACCCCAAAAGACCTGGCAATTTCCTTGTCCTTGGAGGCCGGTGAGGTGATGGAACATTTCCAATGGAAAAACAATAAGGAGGTAAAAGAATATATAGAAAAGCATCGAGAAGAGATAGGAGACGAGCTGGGCGATGTTTTCAATTACTTACTTTTGTTGTCTGATAGAGTCGGGGTAAATATACTGGATGTGGCCGAAAAAAAATTGAGGAAGAATGAAAAAAAATACCCGATTGATAAGGCAAAGGGTAAAAATACAAAATATAATAAGTTATGATTAATTTCGATGAAAGGTTAAAATCTAGGCAATTTTTTAGGTTCACAGGCCCACCCGAACACTGGCTTACTGCATTTAAATGTTGGACGTGGGGTCTTGAGGTCAGCCATCAAAGACAATGGACAAAAATTCAAACAGGTGATGTTTTTTTTATTCACAGCACTGGTTCTGGTAACTCTGCATTCAGGAATGCGGCGTCAGGTATTATAGGAATTGGCGTGGTTGGTTTTGGCTTTTCAACCAAGGAAAACAATTTGTGGCATTATGAGATAAAACATAACGTAAACAAATGGCCATTGCTTGTCCCTTTAGCAGAGGTCTACATATTTTCTGATTTACCGGATCCTAATTCTTGGGAATCACCATCACCAGCAAATGACAAAAAAACTGCCGAGCTTATAGACACGATGATTAATAATCGCGTTCCGATCTCCCAGATTAAAGGGTTTCCACAAATGGGGAGCTTTTCGAGCGTTTCGGAAGAAGTTGCGAGACAAATCTTGTCGCTGAATCGGCCATTGTATATGCTTTCGGGTCATTCGGTGCGCGGAAATAAATTTAGGGAGAAGACGAATTTTATGGAAGTACACAATGCAGACGAAACGCTGCGCTACGCTGCTTCATTAAGATTTTTAGAAGAAATTAAACAACGTATTATCATGAAACCATACTCGCTAGTGACACGCGATAATGACATTTTGGCTCGTGCGGAAAACGCACATCATTCAATATTGGATAAATTAATAAAAATTTTTAGAAATAAGGGATATTCTACGTTATCCAATGAATTTGTGGATTTATTTGCTCACAACGGAAAAAGGTCATTTCTTTTTGAGGTCAAAAGTACGGAAAACAAAAATTTTAGACAACAAGCTAGAAAGGGTATCGTTCAACTTTTTGAATATGATTATTTTGAAATAAATAAATTCAAAGAGGAGAATAAAATGGAATTTAATGAACAATATAAAATTTTGGTTCCTTCTCGAACACCAAGTGATAATAAATATATCAATTTTATCAATTCTTTAGATTTAGGTGTGGCTAATGTGAATGAAGCTGGTCTGACGCCTGTTGGGAAAGATTTTGGGTTCTCTAGGATTTAGTTAATCTGGCAACTTTTGGTTATTAGAGTTAGAAAAATTTTTTGGCCAGTGTATGGCCTGAATACAAAGAGCAACTAGATTTACTATAAAAGGTTTAAAGTTTTAAGTTGTATTTTTGTGCCAAAATACTCAAATCAAAAATGCGTCCACTGCCGTCGTTTTTGTGAGGTTCTTACAGAAGATCACATTTTACCAAAATCATGGTATCCAAGTAATACACCAATCAGTGTAGAAAAATGGACCTTAAACACGCCAATCATTGGCACGGCCCTGGTGCTGGCAAGATGATTCGAATTCCACAAAAAGAATTAGTGCCATTCATTATTAAAATTGCCAAGGGACTTGAATTTAAACTGCGAAATCGACTTGTGGAAGTTGGGCGCAGGGTAATCGCATACAGACCAACACAAAATAATCCTGATGATGATAGATTATTCGAGAAGTTTCAAAAGAGAATTAATTCGTGTTTGTATACTGCAAGCTGCGGCCCTGGTTTTGTTATAAATTACGCCGTAAATCCTTATAATGATGGTAATGTTATTTATAAAATTTTAATTTGGGGTAAATTGGAATTATGGGCGCAAATTGTGCCTAATAGTATGTTAAAAAAATAACATTTTGTGCGCACGTATAATACCCACCTAAACATAGGTGTTTCGCTAAAAAACCCCAACAAACTACCATATATAAAGTAAATTTTATAGCTATGTCCCTCACCCTCTTTCTCGCAAAATTTTGGGGTAGCCTGTTTATGATCCTCGGCGGATTGTCCATTGGCGCTGGCTTTTTGCGCCGCGTAATTGGCTATACCGAGGACAAAACCGTTACCATCGCCACCGGTTACATCACCATGCTATTGGGGTTAGCCACTGTGGTAGCCCACAATATATGGGTGTGGGATTGGCCGGTGGTTATAACCATTCTTGGTTGGGGCACTTTATTAAAAGGCATCACCAAAGTCGGCTTTTCGGATCATATTAATAAAAGAGCGCAGTTTTTTAAAGGCCAGGCCGTTCTTTGGGGCGCGGTGATTTTTTTAATCGGCTTATTTATTTTTTGGATAGGAATAAAATGAAACTCACCCTCCTTTTTAATTTTTCTGCATAGTTTAATTGTAAGCAACTAAAATTAATTAAAATCTAAATAAAAAATTATTAATTAATTAAAAAATACATATGAAAAAAGTTTGGATAATTGTGGCGGTGGTAGTGGCGCTTGGCGCGCTTTATTTTGTCATACAGTCTCGGTCGGGGTCGGAGGTTCCAACTTCTGCAGATAATGCCCCTCCGGGAAGTATTCATAACTTACCTGTGCCCGAAGCGGTTTCGGCTGTGAAGAAATATGTTGCCGAAAAATCTGGAGTAAGCGAGGGGCTCGTGATTGTAATGACTGCGTTTGAAAAGGAGTGGTCCGATGGCTGCCTTGGTCTTGGTGGCCCTGCCGAATCATGTATTGCGGCTATTACCCCCGGTTACGAAGTGACTGTGCAGGTTAGTGGTGCAGAGCAGAAATACCGCACCAATGCAGATGGTTCACAAATCAGGAGGGATAAGTAGTTCTATGTGTTTCGTATCATTACCATTTTGCGCAAAATGGAAGTGAGGCTGGAAAATTAAATGCTTAAAAAATAATATTATGAACGAACAAATACAATACGCCGCGCTTATTAAACCATCATGGGCGCCGCCGAGCTGGGTTTTTGGACCGGTGTGGACGGTCTTGTATGCGATTATTGCCATATCTTTCGGCACCGTTTTTTACAAAGCATTCACCAAGCAAATTCCGTGGATGGTGGCACTACCATTTGCACTCAATCTTGTTTTTAACTTCGCCTTTACGCCAATACAATTTGGGCTCAAAAATAACCTCCTCGCCTCGGTAGACATTTTGCTTGTGGTTGGCACGCTCATTTTGGCACTCTATGCGGTCTGGCACAATGTGCCTTCTTTGCGCTGGGTGGTCTATGCCAACATCCCGTATCTTTTGTGGGGAACATTTGCAACTTGTGTGCAACTTACCATCACATATTTGAACGCATAAAATTTATGTTTAAACACAAAATTTCATTCAAGTATCTTTCAAAAAATATTTCAATTATCATTGGCCTGGTCCTAATTTGGCGCAGTATTTGGTATGTGTTGGATGAATTTGATAAATGGATTTTTGGTGGCAGTCATATTTGGACAGCGCTGGGGGGCATTTTTATTGGTCTTATTATTTTGTATTTGCCAGACAAGGATTTAAAAGAGATTGAAAAATTATAATCAAACCATTTCTTAACGATGTAATTAAAAAATAAATCATATTTTATGTTTTTAAAACTTTATGCCATCGCACTACCAGTTTTCTTTGCCATAGACATGGTTTGGCTTGGGCTCGTGGCCAAAAACTTTTACCGCACGCAAATTGGTGCGCTAATGAAGAGCGACGTGAACTGGACCGCGGCCATTATTTTTTATCTGATTTTTATTGCTGGACTTGTGGTATTTGTAATTTCTCCGGCTGTGGAAAAAAGATCGTGGACCCACGCCCTCATCTTTGGCGCGCTTTTTGGCCTCGTTTGCTACGCAACATATGATCTTACCAATTTGGCAGTTGCCAAAGATTGGCCGCTGCTTGTTACTATTGTTGACTTGGCTTGGGGGGCAACACTCGCTGCCTCGGTTTCAACAGTAACCTACTTAATCGCAAACAAAATTGGACTATGAATTATTATCTAACCCTAATTTTAGTTTTATTCGTATACATGAGCCTGTGGTTTGTTTTTTCTTTGATTAAAAAAAGAAATGATGTGGCTGATGTGGCGTGGGGGTTGGGGTTTGTGCTCATGGCGTGGGTATCGTTTTTTGTTTCTGACGATTCCGGTGCTCGAGGATTGCTCATTGGTCTCTTGGTGAGCATTTGGGGCTTGCGTTTGGCTTGGCATATTCATAAGAGGAACAAAGGTAAGGCGGAGGACTATCGGTATCTGGCGTGGCACCAAGAATGGGGCAAGTGGTTTTATATAAGATCTTATTTTCAAGTGTATCTTCTACAGGGATTTTTACTCTTTCTAATTGTTTTACCAATATTGCTTATCAATAAAAATGCGGGAGCGGCGTTAGGGTTTCTTGATATTATTGGTGTGGCTGTGTGGCTTGTTGGTTTTTATTTTGAAGCTGTTGGTGACGCGCAGTTAGCAAAATTTATAAAAGACCCGGTTAATAAGGGTAAATTGATGCAAAGCGGGCTTTGGGCTTATACTCGCCACCCCAATTATTTTGGTGAAGTAACGCAGTGGTGGGGTATTTGGCTCATCGCACTATCTGTTTCCAATGGCTGTTTTGGCATTGTTGTGCAAATTACTATAAACTTTTTAA
>CAZHNI010000031.1:0-9676 GCA_964533715.1 uncultured Gammaproteobacteria bacterium
GGCCAAGTGGCCAGTGATTTTGGGGGTAAAAGTACTCGAAAGTGAACGGTAACGCATCTACCTGCCATTATCCCAGACTCTGGGGGCACTACTATTAGATGCTACGGTGAAAAAAATATATTAAATACAAGAATTACAATCCAATAAGTACTTTACATTCCTGATTGGAACAATTCACCGGTGCCGCTGAGGACTCGATGAAGGGCCTCTTGATCCTTTATTATTAATTCTTTAATTTCTTGGATAGAAAGAACCTTCTTGCCTTCTGTACTATAAGCACCCTCGGTGCACATTCTTACGTTGGGAATTAACGGAAAAGCAGGCTTAACTTCATAACCAATTACTGGTGGAATAACAAACATTTCATCTGATTCAAAAGCATACGTTGACTCATCCTCGCTCAATAATTTTTCATGGTAGCGTTCCCCTTTTTTCCTGCCTACAAATTTAATCTGTATTTGGTCTGATTTCAAGCCAAGCTTAGGTGCATAAATTTCAATCATTGCCTGAGCCAAATCCACAATTCTAATAACAGGCATCTTGAGAACAAATATCTCGCCATCGTTCATCATTTGTGACGCCTTCAACACCAAACCAACCGCTTCATCAATGGACATAAAAAAACGATACATTTTCTCATCCGTAACAGTAACTGGACCACCATTTTTAATTTGTTTATAAAAGAGTGGTAAAATAGACCCGCGAGTGCTTAAAACATTGCCAAATCGAACAAAACAAAATTTAGTCGGTTTCGCCCCCTTATATAAAAAAGATGCTAACATTAACTTTTCGGCGAGCAACTTAGTACAACCCATAACGCTAATTGGATCAGCCGCCTTGTCAGTAGAAATACCAATAACTTTTTTAACCCCATTGGCTAAAGCGCTATTAATGACATTTTGTGTACCGAGTACATTTGTCTTTACTGCTTCAAAAGGATTGTCTTCACAAAATAACACATGCTTCATGGCCGCCGCATGAAAAATTATTTCTACTCCCTCAAGAGCCACATCCAATCTCTCCCGTTCCCGAATATCACCAATCAACAAGCGAACACGCGGATCACCGTTAAACTCATGCATCAATTGATATTGCTTGGATTCATCGCGACTCAAAACTCTCACCACCTTTGGGTCATACTTCAATAGCTGCCTAACAATAACAGACCCAATTGATCCGGTTCCTCCGGTAACTAAAATCCTCTTATCTTTGAATTCGTTTGTCATAATATTGTAAAATTCTAATTAATATTTTACAAATATCCTTTACATCTTTCTCGGTGAGACCGACATAAAATGGCAGAGCCAAAGTAGTGTCGCTAATACTCTCCGAAATGGGGAAATCGCCTCTGCGATAACCAAATTTTTTTCTGTAAAAGGAAAATAGGTGTATTGATGGCAAATATTGCTTACTGCTTACACCTTTTTTTTGTAACCTTGCCATTATTTCATCACGATTCGCTCTCTTAACCAAAATGCTTACAACATACAAAAACCACGTATGGGTGTTCTCTGAACGAGTTTTTTGGCAAGCCACAAGATTAGGAAAGTCGCCGAGATATTTTTCATACCATTTGGCTATTTTAACGCGTTCTTTTATAAGTGAGTCCAGCCTCTTTAGCTGAGAAGACCCCAACGCGGCGCTCATTTCATCCATACGGTAGTTATAGCCAAGATACTGGTGGTCGAGCCACTGCATATTAACATCCCTCCCTTGGTTTGACAAGCTACAAACCACATCATAAATCCGCCGCTCTTTGGTCACCACCATACCGCCTTCACCGGTAGTCATTTGCTTGTTGGGATAAAAAGCAAAAACAGCCGATTCGCCAAAAGTGCCCACCGGCCTGCCTTTATAGGTAGCGCTAATACTTTCGCAAGCATCTTCAATAATTTTGAGATTATATTTCTTGGCCAACCTCATAATCGGATCCATATCAGCTGATTGTCCAAAAATGTGCACCACCAGGATAGCCTTAGTGCGGCTAGTTATCTTGGCCTCAATTTTGAAAGGGTCAATGTTATACGTTATGGGGTCAACATCAACAAATACCGGTTTAGCTCCCACATACAAAATACAATTCGAAGACGCAATAAAAGAGAATGGTGAGGTAATCACCTCGTCGCCATCTTTTATCCCGGCAGCAAGCATCGCCAGATGTAATCCAGCGGTGCCGCTGCTAACTGCACAGGCAAATTTTGTGCCAATTTTCTGCGCAAATTTTTTCTCAAAGTTAGCCTGATTTGGCCCAAGCGCCAACTGGCCAGAATCCAAGACCGACATAACCGCCTGTTTATCTTTCTTAGTTATTTGTGGCCTTGCTAACGGGTAATTTTTCATATTTTAACATTTAAATTATTACCATCCCGACTCCTAATAACTCTGGCCGGTATTCCAAAAACCAACGAGTTTGGTGGTATATCGCTATTAACAAAAGAAAAAGCACCGACAACTGAATTCTCTCCTACTGTCACTCCTGGCATAATAACGGAGTGAGAACCAATGCGGCAATTTTTCTTTAGAACCACCGGGCCGTTTTTATTGTCGATGGTTGAAATGGTGTAAACAGAACAATGTGAACCTATTTGGACATCGTCTTCAATTGAAATTCCGTGCTTGGCGTTAAGATATGAGAATGCGCCAATATCAATATTTTTGCCAATTTTTAAATACTTAGGATGCCGCACTACCCAATGCCATTTTGTCATTTTACCATCTAGAATTTTTGGCTTCTTCCATTTAGCAAATCTTGATTTCATATGGTATATGCGGTGAAAAAAATATTAGTTAAAACCGAACTATTCTAACATTCCCAAGGTAATAATGATGTCTGGCTCTATATCAATTTTAGCTTTTCTACCAACCACCAAGCCAATACCACCCGGCTTAATGCCGGTACCAGGACGTTTCATTATTAAATCTTGTGCAGTAATCACTTGGCCGGCCTTAATGGCGCGACTTGAAACAATGCTTTTTCTCGCCACAGCCGCAATCGGCGATTCTTCTGGGGACGGCACCTTGATACCACTACCCAACATTTTTTCCGTGTCCCTTATCGAAATTACCAAGTTCTTTAATTCCTCGGGGTCTAGCGAAGCTCTGTGGTCCGGGCCAGATAAATTTTTATCGATGGTAAAATGCTTTTCTATAATACAGGCACCAAGCGCAACAGCCGCCACATCCGCCAATACACCGACGCTGCCGTTGTCTGAATATCCAACGGCAATATTAAAATCTTTAAAAGCTTTCGACATGGTGCTGATAGCCTTTAAATTAAGACTGCCCAAGCTGGGCGGATAATTTGAAGTGCTGTGCAAAACAACAATTTCATCATTACCCTCGGCCCTCACAGTCGCCACCGCCTCCATTAACTCCTCGAGTGTGGCCATACCACTGGAGATTATCATTGGTTTTTTAAACCTGCCAACGTGCCTAAGAAAAGGGATGTTGGTAATTTCTCCCGACGGAATTTTGTATGCTGGAACATTAATACTTTCTAAAAAATCGGCGTCTGATTCTGAAAACGGAGTTGATAAAAATATAATATTCTTTGCGCGGCAATAATCCTGCAAGATAGGATGATATTCTCGCTTCAGCTCCAAACTTTTCAACATGGAAATTTGCGGCTCTGATTTGCCAGTATTACGCTTTTGATAATCTGCCTGGTCTGCCTTTGCTGTGACCAAAAGTTCGGGGGTAAATGTTTGAAATTTTATCGCATCAGCACCGGCGGCAGCCGCCACGTCAACTAATTTTTTGGCCAATTCCAAACTACCGTTATGATTGACACCGGCTTCGGCAATAATAAAAACCGGGCAACCCGGACCGATAGACTTATTTTCAATTTTAATTATTTTGTCCGGCATATTTTTCCAACTCATTAATCAGGGCGGTGGATAAATTTGTAGTGTTTTCTTCCGGGGTAATTTGCGTCTGCTCGCGATATAGGTACTCTATGTAACCTTGGCAAGCAATTTGATCGACACTATACAAAAAATTGGTTATTTCTTGACGAGTTGGCCTTGAACCAGATTCAATTTTTTGGAGCGCATCTTTGCCGGAGGCAACGCTATGTATCCTAAAAACTCCCGGACAATCCCGGTACCATGGGAAGCCAAAAACGATAGCCGGTTTTAAACGCATAAGCCCTTCCCACCCGGTGGTCCCAGAAATTGTGGCCACGGCTTCAGCCCGTTCTATAAGCGCGGTACCATCACTTTCCGCCGCCACAAATTTTATATTCTTGAGTTTGGCTAATTCTCTATAATAGCCTTCATACCTAAAATTGGTATAGGAAATTCCATTTTTAAGCCATTGGTACGGGTGTTCTTTAACATAAATAATCCAGTCGTCTGGTATGGATGCAGACAAAATTTGAATAGCCAAAACTTGGTCTACGAACACACCGCCCAGCGGGCTGGTAGAACATTCCGGCTGAAAATGGAGGGCAAAATATAAAAATTTCTTACTAAAATCGGGTTTAACTTGCAATTTCGTATATTCCTTGTGTAAATTGCTGCCGAATTTTTTGCTTAGATAATTAAAAAATTTTTTAAAAATAGACAAATCAAAAAGACCACGCAAGGCAATCTTCAATTTAACTTTAATAATTCCCCAGCCAGCATATTCACGATATAAAAATTTTATGTCGGGTGGCTGTACATCAGATCTCTTTTGTAAGTGTTTTTCGTAATATTTTTGAGTAATTGGTTTTAAGTCGCTAATCTTAAAAATTTTATCATTATTGCGAGCGACTTCTTCCTTAAGTGCCTGGCTACCCGTCGCATAATCATCAATCAACATAAGCTTCCCGTCTATGCGAATATACTCAAACATGAGCGTTTTTATTTTTAAGAGTTTAGCCAAACCATATATAACAATATTATAACTTGAATGGGGCCATAAATTAAAAATAACAACATCCGGCTTAAATTTTTCTAAAACACCATACCAGTACTGAATATATGTATGATACAAATGTTTCTTCTTAATGGGCGAAAAAGAGAAGCGTTCAAAGTGCTTCATGGTTTCTAAAATCGACTCTGTTTCAAACAATTTTTTTATAGTATCTTCTCCTGGTGGTAAAAATTCTTCATCTTTCAACTCCTCGGGGGGAATACCAAACAGGGCATCTCTTCTGTCGTGAAATATTGTCTGGGGGAACTGTTTCTTTAATTCTGATGAAGGCGGAACATTGTCGTTGTGTGTCCAATACAAAATCTCGTGCCCGCTTTTTTGCAGAGCCAGGGGCACGTTGGTGAACTCAGGGTCGACGTTATTCCATTCTAAAAAAAACACCTTCATAACAAAGCGCTATTTAACTTTTTTCCCTAAAAAAGTTATGTTTTCCGCCACATTATACTTGGCTAAAATCTTTTTATATTCTGTATCAACAGATACCATAAATTTATTAAGAGCCTGAGCAGCAGACTTTGAAACTGATTTGGCATTAACCAAGACGGGTTCGCCGTTACCTAGAGCGAAGTTGCCTTGAGGCTGGTTGGTAAAAATCCAATGTAAGTGGTTCATTATATTATAACGTTGCACAGTTTTAAATGTACCGCTAAAACCAGCGTCCTTAAGTAGTCTTTTCAAAGACTTAACTGAAAAATAAGATACGTGTGGTTCTCTAAAATAAAAATCAGCAAAACCTTTAATATCATAGCAACTGAGCAGGGCGTCGTCTATGTTGGGAACCTCAATATACAAGTACCCTCCCGGCTTCAAATTCTGCTTAATCCCATTTAAAAAACCGATCGGATTATCAATATGTTCCAGAACCTGTAGGGTAGTAATAAGATCAAAAGGGCCTTCTTTTATTTTAGCCGTTTCAATAGGATCAGAATATACTGGAATTTTAAACTTCTTCTGCACGAACTCCCCCGCCGCCTTCTGAAGCTCCAGGCCAACCCTTTCTCCCACCAAACCTTTTAGGGATTGGAGAAAGTGACCGGTGGAGCAACCAACATCCATAACTTTCATCTTTGATCTAAGGATATGTTTGATTTCGGAAACGATAGACCCCTGAAAAGGGAAATAAGTATCGAAAATTTCTTGGCTGCTACTAACCTTGTTGACGGCCGGCCCATACGCCTGGCGATAATTTTTGTTTGAATAAAAATGGCTATCAACGGACTTGGCTGGGTCAAGAAAGCCGTAACCACAGCTAGAACACAGAAAAACCTTGCGCTTAATGTCATGGCGCAATTTTGTTCTGATTACTTTGGTCTCATTAGATTTACAAATTTTGCATTGCATATGATCGGCTTATTCTTTTGATAAATAATTTTGGTATGTTCTTTTTAACCCTGCCTCCAAATTATATGCCGGTAATCTGCCAGATATAGAAACAATTTTTTTATTGTTACCTATAATTTTTTTCTTTTCAACTATGCTGGGGCCAACTGTGTAGTTTACTATCTTTTGAGTTACTAACTCAATAATTTTCATCACGTCCAATACACTATAGGTTGCGCCGGTGCAAATATTAAAAATTTCACTAATACTTTTTTGATCCCAAAACGTAAGAAACGACAGATAATCAACGGCATCATCAACAAATATATAGTCCCTAACAGAGTCACCGGTATTGTTTATAATTATTGGAGCGGAATTCAAAATTGATTGAAAAATAGAATTTATAACTCCCCTATTTTTAGCTCCACCATATACGTTAGACATTCGTACAATACACAGCTTAAAATTTTTAGAATGAGCTACAAAATTAATTAATTTTTGCTCTTCTCTAAATTTAGATTGTTCGTAGCTTGTTTTTGGGTTAACATTGGCCAGCTCGTCACAAGGTATATTAGAATCCGCATAAAGCAACAACGTGGACAGATAAATTATGCGAAGTGGACACGTGCGACGCTCCAAATTGGACAGTAAATTGTTTACAATGGCTTCATCGTTCTTTGTTAACACCACAACACTGTCGGCCCACTCCAAATTTGACCTAAATTCCTCGCTATCTTTGGTTAAGTCCAATTGAATATAATTTTGTATTTTATCGGACACAACAGAGCGCCCTATGATCCTCACTTCACTGGCCGATTCTGCTGCTAGCCGCACTGCTAAGCGCTCCCCTATAAAACCATTCCCTCCAAGCAGTAAAATTTTCATACATTAATAGGTGATAACTTTCTGAACGGGCGGGAGTTTTACTGTCTCCAAAATTTTTATGATTCTTTTAGCGGTTGGGCCCTGATCGTAGGGATTTTTACTGGATTTTACTAATTTTATAAAACGCTTATCAAACAGGGCTTTTTGTATGGCCAATACAATTTCTTTTGTATTATTGCCTACGTCGATAACATTCTTACCACGTTCACGGTGCTGCTGACGCGTGCCCACATTCACTGTTGGTAAACCAAAAGACGGGGCTTCATGAATACCGGAGCTGGAATTGCCAACCAAAACATCGGCCACTTTCATCAAGCGCAAAAAATCTTCATAAACTATATGGGGAGTCACTTTAATTCCAGCATTTTTTAATTCATTAATTATCCGTTTCCCTCCCGCATCAATATTGGAATATATAGCCATGATTTCCGAATTGTATTTTTTTCTAATCTCCTTAAGAGCCCTGATGCTCTTCCGAATCTGCGTGATAACCTGGTCAACCTCTGATGTAACTGGGTGCTGTAAAAAAATTATCAATTTTTTCTTCGGATCAAAATTATAGCGCTTAGCCATTTCTTCTTTGGAGTAGTAACGAGTGGTGTTGATTGAATCCAAACTCGGGCTACCAACATTATATACGTATTTAGGATTTTCTCCCAACCTAATTACGCGGCGGGCGCTTTGCTTTGTGGCCACAAAATGCAGGTGTGAAAATTTTGTACAGGCATGACGTATGGTTTCATCAATTGTCCCGCTCACTTCCCCGCCCTGCACATGCGCCACATGCATATTTAAATGCATGCCAGTAATGGCCGCCGCCAAATGAGCTCCAAGGTCAAAACCACAAAAAATAATATCTGGTTTTAATTTCGTAAAAATATCGGCCATACCTATAAGCGCCTGACCCATGGCACGCACCATAGAAGAACCGTCGTCAGTGTCAGAATTGGAAAAAATTGGCAAGCTGGCATCGATTTTGAAACCATCGTTCTCGATTACTTTTTTGGTCTTTCCAAAATTATTTAATAAATGGGCTCCGGTAACTAAAATCAAAAGCTTAAGGTGTTTGCTTTTTTTTACTTCTTCCATTATTGGCTTGAGGCGACTATAGTCGGCCCGACGTTCCGTAATAAAAAGTATCTTTTTTTTCTTTATAGACATACATTAAGAAATATCAGCACGTGTGAGTTGAGTGTCTTTACTAATTGCACGAGCCGCCTTTTTGCCAAGCAAACTATCATATTCAGCAGCTTTTATTTCACCAGTGCCCGGCCTTTTTACCCAAATATTATCTGAGGTAAAGATCTCTCCTACATTAATATTTTTGGTCGCTACTACACATGCGTAAGCAAAATTAATAATATCTTGTTCCTCCGCCAGAATATCCTTGGTTCCACCGAGGGCCTCGTAAATAACACGGGTACCCTTAATAAGTTCGCTGAGTTCGGCTGGATCTATAGAAATGGCAATATCCGGGCCAGGCCACGATTTGTCCGAAGTAAAATGTTTTTCTAGAATAGAGGCTCCCAGGGCGGTGGCCGCAAAGCATGTATAGTTCCCCAGAGAGTGGTCACTTTGCCCAATAACGGCATCAGAAAATTTTTTATGAAGATCTGACAAGGCCCCTAAACGAACTTTGCTATAGGGGGTGGGATACATCGAAGTACAGTTAAGCAGAGCGTACCCGATCCTATTCCGCCGAATTATTTTTACTGATTTTTCAATAGATTCAAGATTGTTCATTCCCGTACTCAGGATGATTGGTTTGCCAAAACTAGCGACATGCTCCATTAGTGGATAATTATTGCACTCACCGGAACCAATTTTATAAGCCTCTACATTCATTCGCTTCAGGCGGTCAGCGGCGGCGCGAGAAAAAGGAGTAGATAAGTAGATCATCCCTTTACTCTCAACATACGATTTAAGCTCTCTGTCCTCTTCTTCTGAAAATGCGCACCGTACCATAATATCCCAAATCGATTCCGTAGTGTGGCCGGGAACAATTTTTTTGGCAATCGGCACCATCTCGTCTTCCACTACGTGACACTGAAATTTAACACATTCTGCGCCAGCCGCGGCCGCATCGTCAATCATTTGTTTGGCCTTATTTATGTTGCCCTCGTGGTTAATACCAATTTCGACGATAACGAGCGGTTTATAATCTAAACCGACCTTCCTACTTCCAATTTGGATAAATGGAGAGCTCATAATAATTCGCTGTTTAAAAAATCTAAGCTTTTTAAAATGGAGAGATCCTCTGCAAAAGAGTAAGGAAATGGTTGTTTGTCCTCGAGTGCCAAAAGAAAATCCTCCATCTCTTCTTGGTACGGATTTTCGGATGTAGTATATTGTCCTATTTTTTCTCCAACCGGCACGTCTAACACAAATTCTTTTTTATCATTTGCCGTATATACCATAATTTTATTGCCAAGCCAATTCCATTCCAACGTTCCACCGGTTCCAACAACTAATAGTGAACGACCGGCTTTACGATTTATAAGGTCAATCATAATACTTCCAAAAATACCATTTTTAAACTTTACAATAGCCGAGT
>CAZHNI010000032.1:0-9631 GCA_964533715.1 uncultured Gammaproteobacteria bacterium
TGATGTTTTGTTGTGTTTAAAAAATATTTGATCGGGAGTTTCGTAATTCAAAGCTCCATGAGCCCCTCGGGGAGTGCGGGGTTGGCGGCGAGCGCCTTGCGCAGGGCGCGGGCGCCGGCGGGCACCGTGCGGAAACAGGGTGTGCTGACCAGGGCCATCCCGAAGATGACCCCCGACAGGGTTCCGGTGGCCTCGTCGATATCGAATCTGTATTCTC
Organism: uncultured Gammaproteobacteria bacterium; assembly: GCA_964533715.1. GTDB lineage: Bacteria > Patescibacteriota > Patescibacteriia > Magasanikbacterales > GWA2-37-8 > CAZHNI01. The sequence goes on from CAZHNI010000032.1 coordinate 218, forward strand.
CTCGGAAACGATCCTGCTCCAGCTTGATTCCGTAACCTTCTCGGATTCGGATGCGCGTCATTCGCGCACCTCCTTTTTCTAAGGTTATGTGCTCGGGCAGCACACAAACCGTTGTAAAAACGCTCTGTCGCAGTAAAAAAGCCCGATCTGCGACGGCAGACAAAAGTACAAACTAAGTTTATACCATTGCCTTCCGCCAAAGTAATAACTCAACATGTTATCACATTTAGCATGTTTTGTCAATATAAAAAACAGACGCCTTGGTAGGCGTCTGTTGAGTTTGGCCTAATTAATTATGGATTAACGGCGTAGCGTGTGGTAGCAGCCTTGCCCCTGGCCCACGCCAAATCCTCGTCTTTACTCATTGCTACAGCATTCAAAATTTCTTGCTGTTGACTTTTTTCAGGAAAAGCTTGCTCAAATAATTTTAAAGCTTCAGCCTGTGGCAGTTGGTTGAATCCCTTTAAAAATTTTAAAGCTTCAGAAACATCGCGATCAAATGTTCCTACAGCTACTGCCAAAAGTTTATCTCTTTTTGATTTGTTAGGATCCTTTATCCATTCGCGAACGTTTGCAGGTTTTCTCAAATCAATTGCACTTTTTTGGAAAGTCTCTGCAGCCTTGCGATATTCTTCGGAGTCTGTATTTCCGGCTTCTATACCTTTATCTATTACGTCTGAAGCTTTTTGGAGGTCAATAGCCATTTGTACAAAAGGGTCTTTATTTTCTGCTTTTGCCTCATGCCGCTGTTGACCATGGTTAGCGGCTTCGGCCATTGCTGCTCCGCCTGTAAGTACCCCTAGGCCAGCGGCAAACATGACTGCTTTTCGTCTATCCATATTTTTTAAAGTTAATAATTAATAAAAATAATTTAGTTTTACAAACTGCAATTTTTCTGAGAGCGCATTAACAATGATAAGTATAGCACAAAAAGGAGTTTTTGTCAAGCAAAAAAATGGCTAAAATTAGCTAAAATTAAAAATCCCACGGTATGCACCATGGGATTCTAGCTTTTGTGTAGATTAATTCTCTTGGATACGAATAGCCGGCCCCATGGCAGAACAGAGAACAAGGTTCTTAATATAGGTTCCTTTGGATGAAGATGGCTTGGCTTTTTTGAGGGCTTCCAAAAAGGCAACCAAATTTTCTTTTAATTGCTGCTCGGAAAAACTTACCTTACCAACAAGCACATGAATGTTAGCAGTGTCGTCATTTTTAAAGGTGAGCTTGCCTTTTTTTAATTCTTCTACCATCTTTTTTACGTTTGGTCCTACGGTTTCAGTTTTTGGGTTAGGCATAAGACCCTTTGGGCCAAGCACTTTAGCCACAACCGCCATTTTTGCCATCATGTCTGGCGTAGTTACAGCCACGTCAAAGGTAATTTTTCCAGTATCTTTAATGCGTTTAATATCTTCTTCGCCGTATACAAAATCAGCGCCAGCATCTTTGGCTTCTTGTTCTTTTTCTGGAGCAACAAAGGCTGCCACTTTAAGTGATTTACCAGTGCCGTGTGGCATAACTACAGTGGTACGAATTTGTTGGTCACCCTTCTTTGGGTCAATACCTAAGTTGGCGTGTACTTCTACGCTGGCATCAAATTTAACACTACTGGTTTCTTTTACCAGTTTTACCGCTTCGTCGAGCGAGTAGACTTTGTTTTTGTCTACTTTCGCGGCCAAGGCCTTCATTCGTTTGGACATACTTTTACAATATACACAATACATGGATCAAAATACAATTTTGTATATTGTTCCATGAATATTGAATCGTGTTTGGTGGTACAAACTCCCGAGGGTTGGCCTCAAGATCCCACCGTTTATAAAGTGAGCACACTATATCGTAAAACGGTTTTTTTGTCAATAATTTTGGATAAAAACAAAAAGCGGCCTCCGGCCGCTTTTTGTTACTTTTGTTGTTATAGTTAATTACTTTTAGGGTCTTCTTTACTTATTCTTTCGCTCATTGCTTTCAATATTTCAATTCTCCGGAGCTTATCTTGTTGTTTTATAAACTCATCCACGTCGGGATCGCTTAAATCCTCTGGCCTAATGGGTCTACTGGCATCGGTATGTGTCATATCTTTGTTGTCGAAAAGATGCTCTAGGCCGCTTTCCTCTTGGGGGTTAAAACCTGGTGTTTCTGGCATATATTTTATATTATTTTAGCTTAAATTAGCTAAATTATGGTTATAGTATATCACATTTTGGGTTTTTTGTCAATACTAAAACAAAAAAATCCCGAATTTCGGGATTTTATAAAATATATAAGGCTTACTCAGCTTTACGGCGTACCAGACTCCAATGGAAGGCAAAAAGTGGCAAGCTGACGACAATAAAGGAAATATCACGAACTAAATCGCGTTGTCTTTGTGCTTCACGAGCATCAAGCGATCGCTTTTGTTCGTCGGCCTGCTGTTTGGCGCAATCTTCTGGTTTAACAGCCGGGGAAGTTTTATCTGCGGTGGGCACCGGAGGCGAACAGGTCATGGTTGGGTAATACATGTCTTGATCGGCTTTGGTAAAAATATATTTTTTAAGTCCAATTTGAATGATGTCGCCAACGGCCACTACCATCATCATGAGCGTTACAAAACAAACTAGGTATAAATAAATATTTTTGATGATGTGGGTTTTTGGTGTGTCCATAAAAATTTATTTTATTATCGTTTTAATCGTCTCTTCTCGTCGACCAACGGTCGTCGCCATCACTGCGTCTAAGATCATAGAAAACTTTGCCGCCACCTGAGGTCGTTTCAACCCGTGGTTTTTCAGGCTCGTTTTTCCCTTCCCTCTTACCATCTTTCTTCCCATCTTTCTTCCCATTGGTATTGGTATCTGTCTTAAAATCAAATTCCAATGAACGCGAATCGTGAAATCTTGCTCGAGTCATATTTTTTTAAATTAAACCAACTATTTTTTTAACATCGTTAATAGTTTCGTTAGCGATTATTTGTGCTTTTGCGGCACCTTCGGCAAGAAGCGCCGATAATCTTTTTTTATCATCTAACAAAGCTTTTCGCCTATCACGGAAGTCGGCAAAATAATTGCCAACCGCTTCGGCCAATGCAGCTTTAAGGTCGCCATATCGAATGGTCCCTGCCCGCTCGCTTTGTACAAATTGTTTGTGGAGTTCGGTTGTGCCAAATTGTTTTAAAAGCATTAAAAGATTTTCCACGCCAGGGGCTTTGCCGCCACCTTCATTTGCCGTCACGGCTTTTTTAATTTTGGCTTCAATTGTTTTTGGTTCATCCGCCATTTCTATGACACTGCCAGCACCGGCGCTCTTGCTCATTTTTTTGGTTGGTTCCAAAAGGCTCATTACTTTAGGTATTTCGGTTAAGAGTGGTTTAGTTTCGGCAAAGTAATTTTCGTAGTGGTTATTAAACCAGCGTGCAATGTCTTTCGTCAGCTCCAAATGTTGTACTTGGTCTTGGCCCACCGGCACCATATTGCCTTTATAAAGCAAAATATCCGCCGCCTGGAGAACGGGGTAGGTAAGGAGCCCAGCGTTAATATTTTTTTCCTGTCGCTCGGATTTATCTTTAAATTGTGTCATGCGGTACAATTCGGCAATGGGCGTGATACAATTAAAAATCCAGGCGAGTTCAGTATGCCCGGCGACATGAGACTGCACAAAAAGAGTAGTTTTTTCCGGGTCAATGCCGGCGGCCACGAGCTCGGCAGCTAAAGTAAGAGTTTGTTCGCGCCTCGCCTCCGGCGTCATGCTGCCGGTAAGTGAATGGAGGTCGGCAATAAAAATGTACAGGTTGTATTTTTCGGAGTTTTGCAATTCCACCCAATTTTTAACCGCACCCAAATAATTACCTATGTGGAGATTACCGGTTGGTTGGATGCCGGAGATAACAATGGGCTTGGGCATAAATGTTCAATGGTCAATAATGATATTTTCTTTTGTTATTTATCATCATAGCACGATAAATTTGCTCCAGCAAGATTACTCGCGCCATTTGGTGAGTGAAGGTGAGTGGTGATAGGCTTAAATTTAAATTGGCTTTTTCCAAAATAGTCCTATCTAAACCCAGGGGGCCTCCTATGACCATAGTAATATTGTTTGTGTTAACCCCACCCTCCGTCCCTCCCCTTATAGGGGAGGGATAAAGGGAGGGGTTGCTTCCAAAAATTTTTTGGCTTAATTCAAGAGATGAAAATTGTTTGCCACGCTCGTCCAGCGCAATAATGTATGACTCAGGGATTTTTTCAAGCTCAGTTTTTATTTTTGTAGCCTCTTTTTCTTTAATTATTTCCGGGCTGTCTTTTTCGCTGAATGATTCTTCTTTTAGTTCATGAATGGTGAGTTTAACAAAAGCGCCAAGGCGTTTGGTATATTCGCCTTCGGCCTCGCGCCAATAATTTTCTTTGAGTTTGCCAAGGGCAATAAGGTGGATGTGGAGCATAGAGTAGGGAATGTAGTAGTTTGGCTATTTGTTGTAATTTAAGAGTGATTTTTTGGCTAAATTAAGATAAAAATAAACTTGACAAAAAGGCAAAAGTATGGTATAATTTAGAATGTGATAATTTAATAAAATTACATTATATATGGGAAAAAATGATATTGGTAGTAGGTTTCAAACTGAAAGCGCTCGGCAAGATAGAGAAATTTATAAAAAACAAATTGCAGCTTTGGGGAAAGAGGCGGAACATCGTGGCGAAAAGTATTTGGCACAACATCCAGAGGTGATAGTGCGTGATGAGGAAAAAGCATTGGGGTTAAGAGGAGAGGGTTTAAGAATAGCGGAAAACAGGCCGGGCCGTCCGAGTGAATCGGTAATGCCGGGGGTACGTCGGCGAAACAAACCGACTCAATCTCCAAGTGTAGAGGCTTAAGAACATTTAAGAATATAAATTCGGTTGCCTAATGCAGCCGAATTTTTTTATATCCATTTTTCTTTTAATTGTGCAAAGGCATCTGCTTGTATTGCCTGGCGCACTTCCTGCATTAAGCGAAGCAAAAAGTGTAAATTATGAATAGTGGCTAGGCGCATGGCAGAAATTTCTTGTGCAGCAAACAGGTGGTGGAGATAACTGCGGGAATAGTTTTTGCACGTTATACAATCACATGCTTCATCAATTGGCGCAGTATCATTTTTGTGTTGGCTTCGTGTTAAATTAAGGCGGTGGTTATTTTGTTTGTCACGTACAAATACCATCCCATGCCGGGCAATTCGTGTTGGTCCCACACAATCAAACATATCTACACCGTGCTCAACCGCGATGATTAAATCAAGAGGAGAAAGACCAATACCCATGGCGTAGTGTGGTTTGTTTTTTGGAATAAGCGGGTACACCCAATCTAAAATATTCGCGGTTGCTTCCATATTGTAGCCAATGGATTCACCGCCAATGGCAATGCCATCAAAATCAAGATTAGAAATAAACTGAGCAGACTCTTCGCGCAAATGTTTGTAGTTGGCACCTTGAATAATGCCAAAGAGGAAACGGTTGTAAGAAATTGGAAATCGGAAACTAGAAATTGGGGCATCGCTCCCTAATTTCGAATTTCTAATTTCTATTTTTTGGTGCATAATCAAACTTCTCTCCGCCCAGCGGTGCGTGCGCTCCATCGCTTCTCGCACGTACTCTTCACTTGCGGTATCGGGCGTGCATTCATCAAAGGCCATAATAATATCCGCGCCAAGCTTGTGTTGAATTTCAATAGCAATTTCGGGTGTAAAACGATGCGTAGAACCGTCGATGTACGATTTAAAAGTTACGCCGTCTTCATCAATTTTAACGAGACGGCCTTGGCTGTCAGCACTCGTTTGTTCCTGTGTTTTAATGTTTTTATGTTTTGATGATTTTTGTTCACCAAGACTAAAAACTTGAAATCCACCGCTATCTGTTAAAATTGGTTTATTCCAGTTCATGAATTTATGAAGGCCGCCTTGGCTTGCAATTAAATCTTCACCTGGTCGCAAATGCAAATGGTAGGTATTACCTAAAATAATTTGCGCGCCAATATTTTTTAAATCAGTTTGGTCCAAAGTTTTTACAGTAGCCTGTGTTCCAACTGGCATAAAAATTGGAGTCTCAATATCGCCGTGATCAGTTTTAATGACCCCAAGACGGGCACGAGAGTTTTTGTCGGTATGTTGTAGTTCAAAAAATGGCATAGTGCTATTTGGTAAGGAGATGATAAGGTATTTTGAACAGAAAATCAAGAAAATAAAAACCACCTCATAAATGAGCTGAGGTGGTTATTGTAGAAGGGAGCAGGACGGCGGCGCTCTCCGTGCGTCGTCCCGCGTGGGTTGGCTACTCCTTGGTGGTGGCTTTTTCGAAAGCCTTCACCGGGTCGCATTCCGCGTTCTTTTCCGCGGTAGTCTCCGTGTGACAACGGAGACATTCATAGAAGAAGCGAGAGCCATCTGTTCCCACGTCATGACGGACTGTGTCGTTGCAGTCCGGGCAACGCAGTGGGACACTGGTGATCAGAACCATGGGCTGCCTCCTTTCTTATAGATTATACTAACTCACTTTGTTTATCCCCGCAAGTTATGATAAGATGAGAACCGAAATCGAAACAAACTTATGATAGATTTTTCGTCAGAGCTTAACGCTGAACAACTGAGGGTCGTCCAAAATGGGGACGGCCCGTGTTTGGTATTAGCAGGAGCAGGAAGCGGTAAAACTCGCACCATCACGTACCGTGTAGCGTACCTGCTAGAGAAGGGGATTAAGCCAGAGAATATTTTGCTCGTCACCTTTACTAATAAGGCCGCCGAACAAATGAAGGAGAGGGTAATGAATTTGGTGAGGAAATTAGAAACTAGAAATTCGAAATTGGGGGACGATACCGTCAACACCCCAGTTTCCAGTTTCCAGTTTCCAGTTTCCAACATTCTTCCTTGGTCCGGCACATTCCACCATATTGGGTACCGCATACTTAAACAATACGCCGCGCTTTTGGGGTATGGAAATAATTTTACGGTACTCGATAGTGATGACAGTGAATCAATTTTAAAATTATGCAGTAAGGAAATAAAAAATAGTGGCGAAACCAAGCGTTTTCCGTCCGCGAGTGTGCTGAGCTCCATTATTAGTTATAGCCGCAATGCCGAACTTTCCCTAGAGCATGTTATTGAAGAGCGTTACCCGCAGTGGCTTCAATTTACCGGCGATATTCAAGCTATCGCAGCCGGGTATAGCGCACGCAAACGAGAAGCTAATGCTATGGATTTTGATGATTTACTCACCAATTTTTTACTTTTGCTTAACAACGAAAAAATGTGTGCTAAATTTGCAACACAATTTAATTATATTTTGGTAGATGAATATCAAGATACCAATAAAATCCAGGCGTCGCTTATTCAAAAATTATCCTCAGTACATAAAAATGTGCTCGTGGTAGGGGATGACGCCCAAAGTATTTATTCATTCCGGGCGGCCGATATTAATAATATTTTAGGATTTGAAAAAATATATCCAAATGCGCAAATTTTTAAATTGGAAACTAATTATCGGTCAACCGAAAAAATATTAGACATAGCTAATAACGTTATTGCCAATAATCGTGAGCAATATCAAAAAAAATTACATGCGGCAATATCCCCCTCTGCCCGAGAGGGGGCTCATGGGGGAGAGGGAGTGCCAATGCCCGCCCTTTACCCACAGCTGGACCAACAATCTGAAGCCTCTTTTGTTGCTAAAAAAATTCAAGAGCACCTCGAAAATGGAATATCTCCCAAAGAAATTGCCGTTTTGTTCCGCGCAGCCTATCACTCCCAAATGCTAGAAGTAGAATTGGTGCAACGGGGGATAAGTTATGATTATAGGGGAGGGGTACGGTTTTTTGAACGGGCTCACATTAAGGATATTTTAAGTTATCTCCGAATTTTAAATAACGTTGCCGACACGGCCGCTTGGCTCCGTGTCTTAATGCACGAGGAGGGTATTGGCCCTGCCGCCGCACAGAAAGTGGTAGAAGCAGTGCGTGCGTCACTGTCATCCCGAGCGAGGCCGTCGCAGGCCGACGAGGGATCTCTGTCTCAATCAAATGGCGACAACGGTAACGGTGAGCCAGAGATTTCTCACTCCGTTCGAAATGACAATTTGAATAATATCGGCGACGTTGGTCGGTCTGTCTTAGGAGCTAAGGCGCAGACTGGTTGGAATAATTTTATACAAATTTGGAATGTCATTCTCGCCGTGCCAGAGAGATCCCCGTCCGAACTCATCGAAGCAATTGTTGGATCAGCTTACAAAGACTATCTTGAAGGTGAGTATATTGATTTTCGCGATCGTCTTTCCGATATTAAACAGCTGGCCTTATTTGCCGAGCGCTATGACGAGTTGAATACATTTTTAGCCGAGATGACTTTGCAAGAATCGTTCCGCGCGATTGCGAACGAGACCTCTCCCACCGCCCTCTCCTCTGCAGAGGAGAGGGATATTGTTGCCACCTCTCCTTCGCAAAGGAGAGGACAGGGAGAGGTCTTGTCAAGCAACGAAAAAATTGTCCTTTCCACAATTCACCAAGCCAAGGGCCTGGAATGGAGTGTAGTATTTATTATCAATCTCGCAAGCGGCGCGTTTCCGAGTGACCGCGCTCTTAAAGAAGACAATGGGTTAGAAGAAGAGCGCCGTCTTTTATATGTGGCGATTACGCGTGCTAAAAAATATTTGTACCTTACCTATCCTATGTCCGGAGGATCATATGGAGATTTTCTTTCCGGTCCCAGTCTCTTTTTAAATGAAATTAACCCAGAATTAATAGAAGATCATTCACTTTTGTCTACCGATGCCTCGGTATTTAACGACCCAAGCGAAGGCATTCAGTACGTATCCGAAGACGCTCCACGCCTGACCAAAAAACCAAAGCCCGGCAGTTTTTTGGTAGATTTAGAGGATCTCTAGTGTCATCGCGAGCCCCGAAGGGGTGCGGCGATCTCCGCGGGGAGATTGCTTCGTCGGCCGTCCGCTGCGACGGGCCCCATCCTCGCAATGACAAAAAAATAACCCCCTTGACTTGGGGGATTATTTTTGTTATTCCAGATGGCGGAGGTGACTATGATTCGCATCCCTGCAATCGGGATTGGGACCCACGCAGCTTGCTGCGTCGGTTCCTTCGTCGGGGCCGTGGCCTGCGCTTGGCCATGCCCCACCCTCGCGGCCGTTTTCACGGTCGCGCTCATCGTCCTGTTGGTGTTTTTCTGGCCTGGACGATGAGTCAAGGGGCTCTGCGTGACGTCGCCGCATCCCCGCCGTGTCTACAAATATTGTAGATAGGGTGAGGAGGCTAGCGGCGACGAAATGCAACTCCAATTTTGCCATTTTATTTGGCTAAACTAAAATACTCTGCATTTTTGCAGAGTATTTTAGTGTCCCCAGGTTTTTTAATATCTGCAGAAGATGAGATACATCGTAGACACTCTTGATGCCAGTAGGCCTGCCGTCA
>CAZHNI010000033.1:0-9433 GCA_964533715.1 uncultured Gammaproteobacteria bacterium
CGCCCCGAGGGCCTGGAGCAGGGCGACGAGAAGGCGAAGAGCGCGACGGACGGGACGCATGATGGTCTCCTCCTCAACCAAACAGCACCGCGCGAGATGCGTGGAGCAAAATGGTTGGAATAACCTAACCCTAGCACGTTTTAAACAAAAAATCAAGCCTCTAGACAGCTTGAAATTCTTGTGCTATTATTTTCGACCATGCGTTTTATGGTGAAACGCCTGGTTCTGGAGGAAACCGATGCCGAAAAAAACGCGATCGAAGAAGACCGCCGCCCGGCTGGTTTCTGGCCAGCCAAACCGCCATCCCACCCGCGGAGATCATCACGATCTCCAGGCGATCTTCGATCGTCTGAATCACGATTATTTCGCGGACGAGCCGATCGTGGCCACCATTAGGTGGGGAGTCCGGCGCCATCGCCCAAAGTGGCGCAGAACCGTCAGCCTCGGTCAATATGTTTTCGAGGAGCGGTGTATTATTCTTAGCGCTTCTCTGGACCGATGGTGGGTGCCGTCATTTGTGGTAGAATTCGTGATCTACCACGAAATGCTCCACCAAAAGCATCACTACACCGTAGTGAACGGAAAGCATCAATTTCACACTCGTGCTTTCCGGGTGGAAGAGGGAACGTTCGCTCAATATCAGGAGGCGATATTGTGGGAAAGGCGCCACCAATTCCGCCTCCGCTACTGTTAGCTCTTTTCAGGAGTCCGACGAAGCTCTCTTTGCCTCGTCATCATCCCAGAATATTTTTATGAATATTCTTGAATGATTTACTTTGATAGAGATACTATATTTTGCGGTTTACCATCCGCAAAATTTTTTATATTATCGAGTGCCACGTCCACAATTCTCTTTAAGGCTTCCACACTATTAAAAGCATTGTGTGGTGTTACAATGGTATTGGGGTGATCGATAATCATGTTATTCATAAGCGACGTTTTAATTTCACATTCCGTACATTCCATAACATGCTCGTGGCTTTGCATTAAATTTTCATCTTCCAAAACATCGAGTCCCGCACCGGCTAAGTGGCCAGATTCCAACCCCCAAACCAAAGCAGCTGGGTCAACCAAAGCCCCCCGAGCGGTATTAATTAGAAAACTGCCTGATTTCATTTTTTTAATTCGTTGTTTGTTAATAAGGTGGCGTGTGTTTGGCAAAAGCGGTGTATGGAGGGTCACAATGTGTGATTGTTTTAAAAGCGAATCAAGAGACACATATGTAAAACCAAGATCATCGGCTAATTCTTTATTCGGTCGCGCATCAAAGGCTACTACCTCCATACCAAAACCTTTGGCCATACGAATAACATGGGTACCAATATGGCCCGTGCCAACCACCCCAAGTGTTTTACCTTTAATGTCTACACCACGCAGCCCATGCCAATCGTATACCCCCTCTTTAACACGCTTTACCGAAGGAAATAATTTACGAGTTAAACCTAAAATAAGGGCAAACGTATGCTCAGCCACGGTATTTTCGCCGTAGGTTGGCACATTACATACTACTACCCCCTTTGCTCGCGCTGCTTTCATGTCAATGTGGTCAAAACCAGTGCTCATGCTCACAATCAGCTTGAGGTGCGGCAACTTTTCAATAACTTCCTTCGTCACGGCCGAATCCACAAACACGGCCAATACATTTGTTTTTATATCAAGAGCGACCGGATTTAATTTTTCCGCATTCAGAAGTAGCGTGTCTCCCTTTAATTTTAATTTAACGTAATTATTCATCTCTGGCCACAAACCGTAAAAAGCAACCTGTAATTTTTTCATATCAATTTAAAATATGTTTTTAAAAGCCGCTGTTGGTTTTTGTTTTTTTAAAAGAATATTAACTAAAGCATAAAGTACAGGAAATTGCCGAACGGTTGGCTTAAGATGTTGTACAAAAAATGGCAACGCGCGAGTGCCTTCACTTTTTAAACTAAAATCCCCACCCGCCAGCGCCTTACCCACTTGATGATTGCGCGAACAGCTGCTAAGGCCCGTGGCAATTAAATCTCCGATTCCGGCAAAACCCATAGCCATATTATCATTGCCACCCAAACGGTTAATAGCACTTGCCATTTCGGATACTGCCAATGTTGCTAGAGCCCCGCGGGCGTTATCCCCCCACCCCAAGCCACAAGCAACACCAAACGCAATGGCGTAAATATTTTTTAAAACCCCTGCCAATGCCACGCTGTGCACATCGGTTTCATGGTAAATATGGAGAACGTTGCTTGAAAGTATTTTTTTTAGTCTCACAAAATCTTTTGCTTCTTTAGTGGCTAAAATACCAAAGCCCATTTTTTCGGATATTTCGGCAGCCAACATGGGGCCACTCAAAAGTGCATAAGATGATTTGGTCTTTTTAAGCTCTTCCTGCATTACTAGATCCACAGTGAACCCAGTAACCGGTTCCAAACCTTTAGCAACAGAAACAAATAAAGCTTTTTTAGCAAGGTGCGGAGTTATCATCTGAATGGCCGGTCTAACCGCAAACGTAGGAACGCACAAAAGAATAATGTTAGCTTTTGGCGCTATATTTTCCAACCTAATGCCTGACGGAATTTTGGAAGCATCAGTATCCCACCAATTAATATGCGCGCGACCACCAATTACATGAGCCAAAATTTTACCCATTGCTCCCGCGCCCATTATCAAAATGTTCTCTTTCATATCAATTATGCTAATTATTTTAGTTCAATACGGTGGCTTTTCGCCGGGACAATCACCAACCGACCACGGCGGCGACCCTGAGCGCAGCGAATGGGTCGTTTTGTCACGGAGAAAAACACCGCATTGAACCAAGAACTAATAAACTATCCACGGCTTGCTCGCAGAGCGTTAAAAATGACTAAAATGTCTATACCTTCCTGGAGTAGCGCCCCCAAGAGCGGAGGGAGGTACCCAAACGCTGCCACCACCATAGCAGCACAGCTTAAACCAATACCTACTTTAATACTTTGCAACGCAATTTGAATAGTTCTACGAGCCACCGCAATTGTTTGGGTTACCGACGTTAAATCTCCTCCCAAAAAAATTATGTCTGCCGCCTCGGAAGCAGCCGTATGTTCTTCATTACTAAACACCATACCAACATCGGCCATTGCCAAAGCCGGGGCGTCATTAATGCCGTCCCCCACCATAGCCGTAATCGCCCCTCTTCTTCTCAATTCATCAATACCGTTCTTTTTGTCTTCTGGAGTACAGCGCGCTTTAACTACAATTGATTTACCAATTTCCCCCAAACGTGCAATAAGTTTCGCGGCATTCTCTTCTTTATCACCAGTAAAAATATAAAGTGATAAACCAAATTTTTCCAATTGTGTAATAATAATACCAGCGTCGTCCTTCATGGTATCTTCAAACTCAAAACGAGCAATTTTTGTATCGCCCTCATGCAATTCCACGGCAGCGCTATGGTGGTAGGTCGTCATTTTTGCTAAAGTATAAATTTTGTTATTAATCACCGCAGTGATTCCTGATCCGATTTTTTCTTCTACTTGCTCAGCAAAAAACTTTTTGGCTTTTTCTTTGTGGGCGGCATCTACAATTGCTTTGGCCAAAGGATGGAGCGAGTTGCGCTCGAGCGCCTCGGCGATACTGTAAACTTGAGCAAGCGAATAGGCTGTATCTAATACCGTAACTTTACTTACCAGCGGCTGCCCAAGCGTAATAGTGCCGGTCTTATCAAAAATAACACTAGTAACGCGTGATAACACTTCGAGGCTGGCTAACTTTTTTACGAGTACGCGTTTTTTGGCGGCGGCATTCATACCCCCAAATAAGGCAATGGGCGTAGCCAAAATAAGTGGACAGGGTGTAGCTACCACGAGCACAGCTAACACACGATCAAAATCGTGGGAAATAACATAAGCAAAAATAGCAATGGCAAGCGTAAAGACCGTAAAAATTAAACTATATCGATTAGCCAAACGCACGAGCGGCGCTTTCTCTTCTTGGGCGCTTTGCACCAGGCGAACAATTTTACGATAAGTAGAGTCGGCATCAACTTTAGTAACTTTTAGTACTAACACGTTACCGGCATTCACCGTACCACTACGGAGTTGATCCCCTTTTATTTTATCCATCATGTAGGGCTCCCCTGTTAGTGATGATTCATCGGTCAGTGCTTCCTCTGAAATTAGAATACCGTCGAGTGGAATAACTTCGCCTTTTCGCACGAGGACTTCTTCGCCAACACCAACCAGCTCAACTGGTTTTTTTTGATCGGCATGACCGTTGTTCCATAACACTACTTCGTTGGGGATACGTTCGGTAAGAGCAGTAAGAGATTGTCTGGCTTTGGCCAAACCATACTTTTCCAGGGTATCACCGCCCGAGAACATAAGTACAATTACCATGGCTACCAAATATTCGTGCGCCAAAATGCTGGCGATAATTGCCAAAAGCGCAATGTAATCGAGCGCAAATTGTTTATGGGCCAAACCTTTTACTAAATCCACAAATAATTCAAAACTGCCAAAAAAAATAGTAAGCGCTGCAACAACCAACGCAACTAGTGGTAAAAATAGTACATAATTTAAGAATAAAAAAACCCCAATGCCAGCAAGAATCGCAATGGGGATTTTAAATTGACTAAATATACGAACAGTGCCTGAAATCATACTAAAAACAACAAACAATCACTCAAGCCATGAATATTTTGTAACTATGGAAGTATTGCCCCACCACCTGCCCAAACCAAAATATTGACCCGGCTTGGTATTGGTGAGCACAAGACCAAACAAAACAATTGCTTGTACAATATGTTCATCAAAAATAGGATTATTTTTAGGAAATAATAATGCCGACCACATAAGTAGCATCAAAATTGTGCCTGCAAAGCCAGCGATTTTTATTCCCACGCCAAAAATAAGTGCTAAACCAATGCCAGCTAGCCCAACCATGAACAACCATTCTACCACAGCACTGCCGGCAAGCGAGTGAAAAAAATTAGCGAGCGGCCCGGTTACTCCAAATTTTAAAAAACCAGCAGTTGGTGAACCGCCATTAACCCAAGCGGCATCTGGCGTTGTGGCAAACCCCCAGCCAAATAATTTATCCAAAAAAGCCCACAAAAAAATAAACCCCATAACAAATCGGGCCGCCACCATCATATAAACATCGGAACATTTTGGCATATACTTTAGGATATTATTTTTTACTTAACGAATTTCAACTTGGGCTACTGTTTTGCCGAATTGGCTGGCAATTTTTCTCATTTCTTCTTCCGAAAAAGGGTGGTAAGTACCAAATATTGGACTCAGTGTGATGCCAGAGCGAAACGACTGCAAAAAAATCCTTTTGGCCCCTCGCACTAATTCTACCATATTTTCCAAATCTGCAATAGAGTGACTTTCTTTAATTAACGTGGACCGAAATTCATAATCGACCGTGTTTTGTAAAAGAAAATCAACACTCTCCTTAATTTTTTCCGGCTTAACGAGTTTGCCAACCAACCCTGGGTACCCTTCAAGACTTGTTTTTACATCCATAGATACATAATCTATCGCCCCTTCCGATACTGCGGCCTTAAGAATTTCTGGTCGGTTACCATTGGTATCCAGTTTTACCAAGAGGCCAAGCGATTTTATGCGCTTCATAAACGGTAATAGATCTGGCATTAAGGTTGGCTCTCCGCCGGTTACAACTACGCCGTCTAAAAGACCACGACGATCATTTAAAAAAGAAAAAAAAGCTTCTTCGGGGATAAAGCTGCCCTTAATTTCTTGAATTTTTTCCGGCAAAACAAATTCTGGATTATGACAGTATCCGCAACGAAAATTACAGCCTGGCGTAAAAACGACACAGGCTGTTTTATTCGGGAAATCAAGCAAAGTAAATTTTTGGATACCAGAGATCAACACACGATACAACGATATATGGACCACGATACAAACAAAAATGCGTTATTTTCATGTATCGCGTCTTGTTTTATCAGACAATTACCGTTGCTGTAGCGGCGGCCGCGAGCGCGATACCAGCATACTGGGCGATAAATTCTGAATTAGCGGCTACACATTCGGAGAAGTGCTTACGTGAATAATGTTCGCTCTTTTTACCAATATTAAAATGTGATACTGGACGGTGATAACCAAGCACGCGAGTCCACACTTCACAGCGGGTGCGTCCAACATTTTGTGCCGCGCCAGTAGTGACTAAATTTGTGTCGCTCATATAACAAGCATAAATTAAGAATAAATATTTAATTGAACAAATAATCCATTATCTTGCTGGCACTGCACTCTTATGTTTTTTGCGAACTTCTTCATCCAAGCGTGGGGCACCTTCTATTCCCAATTCTGCATCACACTTTGGACACCAGTCCCATTCCCCCGTTAAATACCCATGCTTAGGGCAAATAGAAAAGGTGGGGGTAATAGTAATATAGGGAAGACGAAAATTGCTTAAAACTTTACGGACTAAATTTCTACAGGCTGAACCGCTGGAAACCTTTTCGCCCATATAACAATGGAGTACCGTACCGCCAGTATATTTTGTCTGAAGGTTATCCTGGAGCTTGAGCGCTTCAAACACGTCATCGGTGTATCCAACCGGAAGTTGTGATGAATTGGTGTAATACGGCGCCGCTATTGTGCCGGCCTGAAGAATATCGGAAAAACGTTTTTGATCTTCTTTGGCAAAACGATAGGTGGTGCCTTCGGCCGGCGTAGCTTCTAGATTATAGAGATTATGAGTTTCTTCTTGAAAATCTTGCATACGTTTGCGCATATGATCCAAAAGACGGCCGGCAAAAGCTTGCCCCCAAGGCGTCGCAATATTTTCCTTATCATTAGTAAAATTACGAATTGCCTCATTAATACCGTTGATACCAATGGTAGAGAAATGATTTTTTAAATAACCCAAATATCGTTTGGTGAAAGGAAAGAGACCGGCATCAATCCATTTTTGAATTTCTTTACGTTTTATTTCTAGCGACGTTTTGGCTAGCTCCATTAAATAATCAATCCGTTTAAAAAAGGCTGCTTCATCATTTTTGTACAAATACCCAATACGCGCCGAGTTGATAGTAACAACACCAATAGAACCAGTCATTTCGGCTGAACCAAATAGACCACCGCCACGCTTACGAAGCTCTTTCAGGTCAAGCTGCAGACGGCAGCACATACTGCGCACATCGCCCGGGTTTAGATCGGAATTGATAAAATTTTGGAAATACGGTGTACCGTATTTAGCAGTCATTTCAAACAACGGTAAATTTTTGGGGTCATCCCAGGCAAAATCTTTGGTGACATTATATGTAGGAATTGGGAACGTAAAAGCTCTACCTTTGGCATCACCTTTAATCATCACTTCAATAAAAGCTTGGTTAACAATGTCCATTTCTTTTTGCAATTCACCAAAAGTATATGCAAACGGCTTACCCCCTAAAAGGAGCCTTTTCTCCTTCATATCTTCCGGGCAATTCCAATCCATGGTGATATTAGTGAACGGAGTTTGCGTACCCCACCGTGAAGGAATATTGACGTTAAAAACAAAAGATTGAATATTCTGGTACGTTTGATCGTATACTTTTTTGGCAATATATTTTTCTTTAGCCTCGTCACTCGGAAAGGTTATTTGTTCCTTGGCGATATCCTCGCGTAATTCCATTTCAAATTTTTTTACAAAAGGCGCAAGGTACGTATCCAAACTGGAGAAAGCTTGCGCACCGGCCCACTCATTAGATAAAACACCAAAAAAATTAATCATTTGCGCTACGGCGGAAGACAGGTGTTTTGGTGGGCCAGATTCAATTTTGTCAGGCACACCATTAAACCCTTCTTCTAACAGCGCACGCAGACTCCACCCAGCGCAGTAACCAGTAAACATGCCCAAATCATGAATATGATAATCACCATTGCGGTGAGCATCACCAACTGCCTGTGGGTAAATGTGCGACAACCAGTAGTTGGCTACTAATTTTTCTGAATTTTTTAAAATTAACCCGCCGATGGAATAACCAATGTTAGCATTTTCATTAATTCGCCAATCAAGGTGGGCCAAATATTCATCAATTGTTTTGTTCACTTCCACCACCACGTTCTTGTTCTCTCGCACTTGGCGGCGTTTCGCGCGATACAAAATATATGCCTTAGCAGCCTCGGCAAGACCAAAACGAATAAGCGTGTCCTCAACAATATCCTGCGTAACTTCTACGGTTGGAATCTGGTCGGGGAACTTAGCTTGCAGGGTTTTTTCTACCTCACGTGCAACCAACTCCGCCACACCATGTTCTGACCCACCAACCGCCTGAAGCGATTTAAATATAGCACTTTCAATTTTTGCAAGTTCAAAATCAACTACTTCACCGTTTCTTTTTTGCATTTTGTAGACAGGCATATCTTTACGATAAATTATTTAATTTACTTAATTTATTCGAAAAACGAATCTGCACAACCCTCATACAAACCGCCGGACCTCTGTAAAAACAAAACCCACCCTTGGGGTGAGCTTCGTATGAGCTTCTTGAAAAATACACAATACATGGGATACGAGACAACGCGAATCATTTTATATGTCTCGTGTACCTTGTTTAGTAACAACCACTACACGATTCGGGCACGGATAGACGCCACAAAGGAGCTGATCAAACTTGCTACTCTCTATTGTATTCATGGTGTGACACGTTTTACATTTAACCTCCACCACACTTTCTACTAAAATTCCCTTAAACATGAGTTTTTTACAATCTTTACAGCGGTATTCTTTAAAACCAATTGCGGTCATACCGTCAAGGGTTAGGTTTACTATATTTAGTGGTCAAAAAGTAAATATTTAACTACTGGTTGTAGTATAGCACTTTTTCGGCAAGAGCTCAAAATGACCACCAGAAAAATTATTTCTTCATTAGTTAGCCAAAATTTTTCTTCAACTTTTTTTAAAAAGACAGTTATCCACAGATAAAAAATTTAGAGGGTAACAATTGACAAAAATGGCATAAAATGATACAAACTTTATGTCTCGCCGATGGACGGCGAAGACACAACCAGGAGACGCCCGCGATGATGATGGAAATGGGAATGACATTCGGCCTCAAACCTGGCAGGAGGATTCGGATCCCCAGCGGTCCGATCCTCGTCCAGGCGAGCGACAACACCAACGCCGAAAATGCCGGAACGCCGATGATCTATCGGCTCCGGCACAAGAAGGGGGTGTTCCAGTTCATGCGCGACGACGGCAAGCAGCGCCAGGGTGGCTTCGTGCTCTTCGCGCCCGCTGGCCTCAAGCCCGGCGACTGGGTCACCATTCAGTGGGTCGACAAGACCTGCGCCTGCGCGAGCCTCGCCACCGTGGACGAGATCCTCGACGCCACCGCGATGCCGGGCTCGAGCTGGACGGTCTAGCACCGCCCGCCCCCCCCCCGCAGCCCCCCCCTGAGACATCCTCGATACCGTTTAATTTCAAGTCCGCGAAAGCGTGCTTTTTTGTTTTAACCATG
>CAZHNI010000034.1:0-8193 GCA_964533715.1 uncultured Gammaproteobacteria bacterium
GGCAACACCACCAAGGCCGAGACCAAGGGCATCGCCATCGGCTCCGCCGTCATCGCCGCCGTTTCCCTGTTCGCCAGCTTCATCGCCATCATCTCCGTCGGCAGCGAGGAGAAGATCGGGCAGATGACCCTCGATCAGTACGCCTCCGAGGCGGCTCGCCTCACCGTCGCCGATCCCAAGGTCTTCATCGGCCTTCTCATCGGCGGCGCGGTGCCGTTCCTCTTCAGCTCCATGCTCATCCGCGCCGTCGGCCGCGCGGCCTTCTTCATCGTCAAGGAGTGCCGCGCTCAGTTCCGCAATATCGATATCTGGTCGGGTCACAAGAAGCCCGACTACGGACGGGTGGTGGACATCTGCACCAGTACGGCGCAGAGCGAGCTCGTCGGCCCCGGCCTGCTCGCCATCCTCGCTCCCATCCTCGTAGGGTTCCTCCTCGGGCCCTACGCGCTCGGTGGCTTCCTCGCTGGCATGATTCTGGTGGGGCAGCTCCTCGCCGTGTTCATGAGCAATGCGGGCGGCGCGTGGGACAACGCCAAGAAGATGATCGAGGACGGCGTCTACGGTGGCAAGGGCTCGGACGCCCACAAGGCGGCCGTCACCGGCGACACCGTCGGCGACCCCCTCAAGGACACCGCCGGCCCGGCGATCAATCCGCTCATCAAGGTGATGAACATGGTGAGCCTGCTCGTCCTCGGGCTGGTGCTCGACTACAACCTCGTCGCCCCGCGTTCCGTTCGCGGGGTCGGTGTGGCGGTCATCCTCGTCGCCATCGCCGCTCTCGTCTGGGCGGTCCTGCGAAGCAATAGCGGGAGCGAGGGAATGGCGATTCTGGAGCAGGAAGATGCCAGGAGCACCGGCATCGTCGAGTTCGCTCCGGGCGACCAAGGCACCCACCCCAAGCCGGTGGGCCCCAAGGCTGAGCAGCCCCCGCCGAGCGGCCAGCCGAACTAGTACCGAAACCGGGTACGGCCGGATTCGTATTATGTTATGTTGTTCTTTATGCAAGGAGAAAAGTCTCGTTGGCCGTACCCAGCGGGACCCTCTCTTGAGAGCGTGAAACACGCGCTTTGAATAGAGGAACACATTCTATTGACAAATCTAAAAGCGTCTGGTATTCTCTTAAAAGAACGTGAAACAGAAAAAAATCTCGTGGCTGAGACAAATTCGTTTCAGTTTTTTTGTTACTCGCCCAAAATTTACAATCCGCCAGAGGCGGAGCAGTAAATTTTGTTGGGAGTAACAACCCAGCATACGGAGCGTAGCTACGTTGTGCGGGGTGTCAATTAGAAATATTTATGAAGCGTTGAAGATTCTTCGCTTCGCCTGCCTGCGCAGGCAGGCTCAGAATGAAATTTATTTTATTATGCCCACAATCAATCAACTAATTAAACGTCCGCGAAAACCAAATGTACGCAAAACCAAAACTCCGGCTTTGCAGTTTAGTGTAGATAACTTGCACCGCCGCACCACTATTTTTGCAAAAGGTAGTGGTTTTAAACGCGGTGTGTGTACCAAGGTATATACAACCACTCCAAAAAAACCAAACTCCGCTTTGCGTAAGGTCGCCAAGGTGCGTCTTAGTAATGGTATGGAAGTTATTGCTTATATTCCGGGTGAAGGTCACAACCTTCAGGAGCACTCCATTGTGCTTATTCGTGGCGGACGTGTAAAAGATTTGCCAGGTGTTCGTTACCACATTGTACGTGGTATTTATGATACCCAAGGAGTGGGGAATCGCAGACGTGGCCGAAGTCTGTATGGAAACAAGAGACCAAAAGCAGCGAAGAAATAATCAGACATCAGTAAACAGTAAATAGAGCGCCATTCATCAAAAATTACTATTTACTTAATTACTTTTTACTATTTACTAACATTTATGCGTGGAAAACCAGCCAAACAAAGAAATATTAAACCCGATCCAAAATTCGGGAGTGTTACACTTGCCAAATTTATTAATACTCTCATGAAACGCGGTAAGAAAACCGTTGCCCAAAATGTAGTGTATACCGCTCTTGCCAAAATGACCGAAAAAGCCAAACGAGACGGATTTAAAGTTTTTGAAGAAGCGCTTCGCAACGTAATGCCACAGGTAGAGGTGCGTACCAAACGCGTTGGCGGTGCTAACTACCAAGTACCAATGCCAGTGCGCGGTGAACGCCAAAATGCGCTCGCCTTCCGCTGGATTATTGGAGCCGCTCGAGCTAAAAAAGGGCAGCCAATGGCCGATAAGCTCGCTACCGTTTTATTCGACGCCAGCCAAAACATGGGTGACGCCATTAAAAAACGTGATGATGTGCACCGCATGGCTGAAGCCAACAAAGCCTTCGCGCACTTTGCACGATTCTCTAAGTAAAATTAACAATTAACAACTAACAATTAAGAAGCCGAATGGCAAATTGATTGTTAGAGAATGTGTTAATTGTTTATTGTTAATTGTTATTTATTTTATGCCCCGAGAGTACTCACTCGAAAAAACTCGTAATATCGGTATCATGGCGCACATCGATGCCGGTAAAACTACCACCACCGAACGCGTGCTTTTTTATACCGGTAAAAAACATAAAATTGGTGAAGTGCATGAAGGTGAAGCTACCATGGACTGGATGGAACAAGAAAAAGAACGTGGTATCACCATCACCAGTGCTGCCACCACCTGTTTTTGGAAAGGTCATCGCATCAATATTATCGACACCCCTGGCCACGTAGACTTTACCGTAGAGGTAGAGCGTTCTTTGCGTGTGCTTGATGGTGCCGTAGCCGTCTTCGACAGTTCTCAGGGTGTTGAACCTCAATCAGAAACTGTGTGGCACCAAGCGGACAAATACAATGTTCCGCGCGTTTGTTTTTTAAACAAAATGGATAAACTTGGTGCGGATTTTTACATGAGTTTAAATTCTATCTTAGAGCGTCTTTCCGTTCATGCTCGCGCCGTGCAACTCCCAATTGGTTCCGAAAGCACGTTTTCTGGTCTGGTAGATTTGATTGAACAAAAAGCTTTTAAATTTGAAGGTGAAAAGGGCCAAAATATTGTGGAAATTCCTATTCCCGATGACATGAAGACACAGGTAGCTGAATATCGCGCTAAGCTCGTAGAAAAAGTTGCGGAAGCCAACGACGATTTGATGAACAAGTTTTTAAATGGAGAAACACTAACCATTCCAGAGATTAAAACTGCCATTCGTTCCATGGTGCTTAAGGGCACTATTTACCCGGTGCTGTGTGGTTCTGCTCTTGGCAACATTGGTGTTCAATTTATGCTTGATGCGGTGGTAGATTATTTGCCAGCCCCAACCGATGTGCCTGGTATTAAAGGCCATAACCCAGATACCGATGCCGAAGAAATTCGTCATGTGTCTGATGCCGAACCATTTTGTGCGTTGGCCTTTAAAATTGCTACCGATCCGTTTGTGGGTAAACTTATTTTCTTCCGCGTGTATTCTGGTACCGTCTCGGCCGGGAGTTATGTGTGGAATTCTAGCAAAGGTACCAAAGAACGTTTGGGTCGCATTGTGCGCATGCACGCCAACAATCGTGAAGATGTAACCGAAGTGTACGCCGGAGAAATTGCTGCGGCGATTGGTCTTAAAGATGTCTCGACCGGTGATACTCTCTGTAATGAAGACAAACCAATTGTGCTCGAGCGTCCTACTTTTGCCGAACCGGTTATATCCATGGCCATTGAACCAAAAACTAAAGCCGACCAAGAACGCATTGGTATGGCCATGCAAAAACTGGCCGAAGAAGACCCAACTTTCCGTGTGCATACCGATGAAGAAACACTCCAGACCATTATTTCTGGTATGGGTGAACTTCACCTTGATATTATTGTGGACCGCATGAAGCGTGAATTTAAAGTGGAAGCCAACGTTGGTGCGCCGCAAGTTGCTTACAAAGAAACTATTCGCGCCTCGGCCGAAGCCGAAGGTAAATATATTAAGCAGTCTGGTGGTAAAGGTCAGTACGGTCATTGCTGGCTGCGCGTGGAACCGGCCGATATGAATGATGAAGAAACCAAAGCTGAAGTTGCCAAAAAGGGTTTTCAATTTGTGGATGAGGTAAAGGGCGGTGTTATTCCGCGTGAATTTATTCCGGCTATTGAAAAAGGTGTTAAAGAAGGCGTGAGCCGCGGTATTTTGGCCGGTTACCAGGTAGTGGATGTAAAAGTTACGGTATATGATGGTACCTACCACGAAGTTGACTCCAGTGAAATTGCTTTCAAAATGGCCGGATCTTATGCTTTTCAGGATGCCTGTAAAAAAGCTAAGCCCGTTATTATGGAACCAATTATGAAAATAGAAGTAGTTACTCCGGAAAACTTTATGGGTGATGTAATTGGCGATCTTAACGCTAAGCGCGGTCAAATTTTGGAAATGACCGACCGTGGCCAAATGAAAGTAGTAAAAGCCATGGTACCACTCGCCAGCATGTTTGGGTATGTTACCTCGCTTCGTTCCATGTCTCAGGGTCGTGCTTCTTCCAGTATGGAATTTGACCATTACGCCGATGTGCCAAATAACGTGGCTCAAACTATTATTGAAGGCAAAAAGAAGTAATCACACTGTCATTCCGAGCGAGTCCCGACTTAGTCGGGACGACGAGCCTGTCTCCTGCATGCGCCCTGCCTGCGCAGACAGGAGGCATGGCGCAGGCAGGGAATCTCTGTCACAATCAAGAAAACAAAAGACGCCCCCACCCGGGGCGTTTTTTGTTGATAAGAGTGCACAATTGACTTGTTTAAATTTTTGTTGTTGACTGTATGAATGTGGTGGGTCAGCAGCCCGCCCTAAAAAGGAGAAGACCAGAGATGGCGCATCAATGTTGTCGAGATAACCCTCCCCACCCCGGGAAGGGGAAATGCAGTGCATGCAGAGAGACAAAAGAGGTGGTGTGCCCCGAGGCCCCTGCCGACGCGCAGCTCTGCGCAGAATGCCGCGCGGAGCGGCGGCTGTGCGGGCACTGCTTCCTCGGGGCCGAACACCCGGCCGACCGCCCGCCCCTGCCCAACTGCTCGTAGAACGAGCAGACCGCCGCGAACAGGCCTGCGGTATTGTCCTTTTGGGGGCGGCGTCGCGAACGCCGCCCCACACTCTTGTTTTTTATAAAACACCCATTAGTCCTTAATTTAAGGAGGTGGGTGTTTTTTGTGTATAACAATATTTGACTAGAATTACGCCTTGTGATAGTGTCGTTCTGTCGAAAGTCCAGGGGTTGCGTGCGTAAACCCCCCGGACATCGGCTTCTCGAAGACCTACCAGACCAGGAGGACCCCCATGAACACGGCCCGTTACGGCCCGGCCGCAACCCTGGCGATCGTCATCGCGCTGTTCGCGTTCATGACCACGGCGACGGTCAACGCGCGCGGCTTCAACACCGGCAAGAACAACGTGGCGCAGTCGAGCGAGGTGGCCCTCTGCGGCGCCAGCTCGGTGGGCTTCAACACCGCCGAGACCGCCGTCGCGACCACCACCGCCACCTGCCCCGGCACCGATCAGCTCGCCGGCGGCATCGACCAGACCACGGCCTTCGCCGCCTCCGCCCGCCTGGCGTGCGGCACCCCCTCGATCGGGAGCAACACCGCGGAGGCGTGCCTCGGCCCCGGGGTGAACAACTCCGCCGACCCCGCGCTCGCCGCCGCCACGGTCGCCTCGAGCTTCCGGCACAACCCCGTCAACAACGGTTCGGAGGACCGCTGCGGCGTCGGGGCGAACTTCGCCCCCGGCACCATGGCCCAGGGCTTCGTGGGCACCTACCGGGCCAGCAGGCACCTGCTCTGCTGACCTGATGACGCTGCCAAGCCCTACCTAGCCGACCTGCCCGCCGACGACCCCCCCTCACCGTCCCCTCGGTTTCAGGCTCCAGTGAGCGCACGACACTGTGAGACCTGACAACAACCATCCGCTCTTCTCCTTTGGTTATA
The DNA here is from genome assembly GCA_964533715.1 of uncultured Gammaproteobacteria bacterium. GTDB lineage: Bacteria > Patescibacteriota > Patescibacteriia > Magasanikbacterales > GWA2-37-8 > CAZHNI01. Next base: position 5,918 of record CAZHNI010000034.1, read on the forward strand.
CTATTGTGTAGCCAGAGTAAGGAGGTTATACTGCGGATGGTTTTTGTTTTTACTTTATGTTATACTAATGCGACTTACTAAATTTTTTGAGTCACGAATCCATCAAACCCCCACCTCCGTCCTCCCCCTTATAGGGGGGAGGGAGTCGACGCGATGGCGTGTAGCGCCCTCTCCCCTATAAGGGGAGAGATACAGAGAGGGGTTCTATTTCGCGACTTAGCATAAACATTTTTTTATGGCCAACCTCCAAGAAATTTTTATTCGCATTACCGAAATTAAAAAAAAGCAAAAAGATATCCGCAGTGCCTATAAAGATGCGCTTCTCACTTCTTTGGAGTATCAAGAAATTTTAGAAAAAATGAAAACACTGCGCGAAAAGAAAAAACAAATTGAAGCCGCTACCAAACAACAATTTGCTTCCGAATTTACCAAGCTGGATGATTACGCCATCGACCTCGCAAGCGACCAGGAACTGCTCACCGATGCGGCCGTGACCATGCTTATGAAAGGTGAGACCGTGGAAGTTATAGATGAATACAATAATACTTACCAACCAATTTTTGCGGTAAAATTTAAAAAAACGTAATATTCGTTCATTGTCATTCCGACCTGAGTCCCGAGGAACGAGGGGCATAGTGGAGGAATCCCTTAATTAAAAAAATAATTAATTCCAAACCCCTGGCAATCGGCCAGGGGTTTTGCTTTTTTAAAAAGAACAAGGTAGTATGCGAATACACGGACGCTCGCGCTTAAGGCACGTCGCCTTTGCGTTGCAGCGTCTTAGGGAGGCGAATGAGCGACCAGGGAGGCGGCCGTAGGCCGCCGAAACAAGCCCGGATCGAGCCCGGGCAGATTTCCGAAGAAGTGGCTCGCGCACTGCGTAATGCCCAGCCGCCCCGGCCGGTGGACAGGCGCGCGAGGTTCGCGCGCGCTATGCCAATCATCGCTGGGCCGGAGGAGGCCAAACCTCTCCAGAAGGACGAGCCCGCGGTCATCGTGGACGCATCCCTCCCGTCCACCAGCGGGCCTTCTCGCGGCCGGCCGACCATCGTCCCCGACGGTTCGCAGGAGGTCCTCCTCCCCGTGCCGAGGCCGCATCCCGACCCGCGCGCCCGCTCGGGCCGCACCAGCCCGGGGTTCGCCGTGGCCAAGGACCAGCTCTTGGGGAAGGACCAGCCCAAGAGCGGCAAGAAGTAGTTGGCCCCAATCTCGAGGTTGAGCGGTTCGCTCTCGCGAATCGCTCCCTCGCCACAACTGCCTTAGGGCATTTTTTTGTTTCTCTATTCACAAAATAAAGGCACCCTGTTATAGTAAGTTTACCAACAGCGGGGTTCTGGGCGATAATCGCTCGGACACGTTTGTTGGCACTCTGTTTCGCCACCCGCATCACATGGGTGGTTGGAAGGCGGCAGCTTGTTCGTCCTTAGTGTGTGCCGTTGTACTGGCACCCCCGACGAGCTATGCTCCGCCATTAGGAAGGAGGGAAGGTCGCTCCCAATTGCCTCGGCCCTCAGACCATGTGCCAGGCAAATCGCTGGCACGCCTTCCACAAGGAGGAAAAAGAAGCCGCGAGGGGGTGGCACCGTCCACCCCCTCCTTCACTATTTTGCGCCAAAGAATTTTTAAACTAACCTTACCAAACGTGCTCCCACGTGAAATTGAAGTAAAAATAATTCGCCACGCGCCAAAAAATTTTGCGGAATTTAAAAAACTCATGGCTCGTACCAAAGCATGGCTCAAAATACCCAGGCGGTTACTCGTAGACCGCCGTTTTAAATTGCGTAGTTTGCCGAGCGCGCAATCGGTGACTGTGCCACGCGCATTGTTTAAAAACGAAAAAGAAGTTAAAACGCTGGCGCGTTATCTTGGGGTTGGAATGACTGTACAAAATAAGCAGCTAGTATTTAGTTTTCCAAAAAATAAAAAATTACCCAGTAGAGTTCTTCGCGTTCGTGTTGATGGCAGTACAATTATTTGGACGCTTAAACAATCGATAAGCAAAAAAAATCGTGAGGGCAAAGGGGTAAGCAATCGTGTGGAGGTTGAAGCGGGGATTACTAATATTGCGAGCGCAGAAAAATGTATTAGTGCTTGTGGTTACCGTCTGGCTTCAGAGCGTGAAAAGCGTCGCACCACCTATCAGCTCGGCAATTGTTTGGTTGAGCTTAATGAATGCCCGTCACCTAAGGTATTGCCCTGGCTAGAAATAGAGGAGCCAAGTAGCTTTGAATTACGAAACTCCCCCAACACCTCAAAATCTGCTATCATAAAAGACA
>CAZHNI010000035.1:0-8119 GCA_964533715.1 uncultured Gammaproteobacteria bacterium
CTTCAGACCGTGTAGATCTTTAAGTTAAAGCCGTTGGCGCAGGTGGGGCACTTGGCGCCGCCGCAGTCGACGTCGGTCTCGTCCTGGTTCTTGAGGCCGTCGGTGCAGGTGGGGGTGGGCGTGGTGCACTTGCCGGCGACGCACGTCGTGCCGCCACCGCACTTCGTGCCGCACGCGCTGCAGTTGTTGGCGTCGGTCTTGAGGTCGACGCAGGAGCCCGTGCAGTTGGTGAGGCCCGTGTCGCAGGTGGTCGTGCACTTGCCCGCCGAGCACACCTGGCCCATCGAGCAAACCACGCCGCACGTGCCGCAGTTGGCCGGGTCCGTGGCAGTGTGGGTGCAGGCGCCGTTGCAGATGGTCTGTCCGGCGGCGCAGGTGGGGCCGTCGACGCCGCCGTCGACGTTGGGCTTGGTTGCGCACTGGCCGCAGGCGCCGGCCTGGCCGGTGCAGAAGCCGGACTCGCAGTCCGACCCCACGACGCACCCCTTGCCGTCGGCGCACTTGTCGCACTTGGGGCCGCCGCAGTCGATGTCGGTTTCCTTGCCGTTGATCCGACGATCGTCGCAGGCGGCTTCGGTGCACGTGCAGGTGCTGCTGAGGCCGGTGCACTTGCACCCGCCGGATGTGCAGTCCTCGCTGGCCGTGCAGGTCTCGCCGTCGGCGCAGCGGCCGCAGGCACCGCCGCACTTGTCCTTGCAGGCGGTGGTGTCGTAGGCGGCGCACTTGCCATCGGCGGCGCACGTGAGACCGGGCGCGCAGAGGCGCGTCTCCTTGCAGGCCTCGCCCGCCTGCTTGTTCGAGTAGCAGGGCGAGACGCCCAGCTCGGATCGGCCCTGGACGTCGATGCAGCCGGTGAGGAGTGCGAGGAGCGTGGCGCAGAGTGCCCAGAAACGGGTGAAGCGGGTCATCATTTCCATGGAAGGTCCTTTCGAAATTGTTCGGGGGTGGTGGTGGAGTCAGCAATGGGTTGGGGTTGACCCGGTACCGGATTCCCCGTCATTGCTAACTTTGTTTCAAATTCCGGAATTTTAATCATCCCACCTTTTCACGCAGTCATTGCGCATTTTCGGGATGACGGTTTACCAAACAAAAAATACGGTTGTATGGTGAATCGTCATCCCGAGTTTAACTTTATTTACTGCTTCATTATTGTAAAAGGGCTTTCTTTAAAATGTGCACCTATTTAGTACACCTATAAAGAACACCTAATACTACACTAAGATCAGTTTTTGTCAAGTATTTTTGGTAAAAATAAACCCGCGGTTAGGCGGGTTATATACTTATTAAGGTTATACGTTTTTTCGTATAGTTTCAAGCACCTCATTTATAGTGCCAGTGGTGGTAAAACCAGCGGCTTTTTTGTGTCCACCACCACCAAATAACTTGGCTAGCTTGGCTACGTCTATGTCATCACGAGTGGTTCTAAAACTGCCTTTTATTTTTCCGTCCGTTGTTTCTTTTAATATCAGGGCAATTTTATTATCTTCCAAATTATTCAAAAAGTTTGCAATCCCTTCCGATTCGGAATCTGGTACCCCACATTCGGCCATATCGGTAGCAGTTAAAAAAGTATAGGTAATGCCGGTAATATCATCCACCGTAAGGCGGCTGAGCACTTTGCCCCACAAGCGGAGCGCCCCCACCGATTTGCTACGCAGAGTTGAATCGGTAACTAAGTTAAAATTACCGCCCGAACGAATAAGTTCGCTGCTGGCATTAAGTGCGCTGGCGGTAGTGGCGGAATTAGTAAAGTTGCCCGTGTCCGTACTAAGACCAGCGAGCAGAGATGTGGCCATTTTTTGATTTACCGGAACGTGGTTATGGTGAAAATAATGATACAAAATTTCGCAGGTGGATGAAGCGCCGGGCATAACTAAATTAAGGTGTCCGTAGCGTTCGTTTGTTATGTGGTGATCTATATCTATTATTGTGGCTGGATGGTTTTTTACTAAATCGGCAATGCCATTGTATTTAAGATCGCCTGAATCAACGACTACAATTGTGTCTACCTTCGGATTTGTAATAACGTGGTGGTGGGCGCTTACTTTATCGGCATGCGGAATAAAATGAAGTTTGTGGGTGGGGGGCGTAATACAAAAAATAGAGGCATCTTTGCCCAGTGTTAAAAGATATTCATAAAAAGCCGTGGCCGCGCCCAGGGCGTCGCCATCCGGGTTTTGGTGTGGAACAACGACAATTTTATGAGCGTTTTGAATGTGGTGATGAATTTGGTGGTGGAGGTGGTTCATAGAGAGAACAAATGATACTACTGGTTTTGTGTTGCCGTGTCAAGGGAGGGGCAATTGTGCTTGGCCAGCAGAGTATGCTATAATTATACTCTGAAATACAAAACATGTATCTTAAACGTTTAGAAATTCAAGGGTTTAAGTCTTTTGCCCAAAAAACGACCATTGCTTTTTTGCCGCCGCGAGACGGTATTTTTAGCGTTACAGCTATTGTGGGCCCGAATGGCGCCGGTAAATCTAATGTAACAGACGCTATTAGGTGGGTGATGGGAGAGCAGTCCATGAAACAAGTGCGCGCGAAAAAAAATGAAGATGTTATTTTTAACGGATCGGAATCTAAGGGGGCGCTGGGGGTGGCCGAGGTTACCATGGTGCTTGATAACACGGGCGGGGAAACCGGTTTAGAGTTTCCTGAGGTGATAATTTCTCGCCGTCTCTATCGATCCGGTGAAAGTGAATACATTGTTAATAACCAACCGGCTCGACTTTTGGATATTCATTTGCTTTTGGCCAAGGCCCAGTTTGCCGAGCATGCCTACAGCATTGTGAGCCAGGGTATGATAGACAGGCTGCTTACCGTTTCGCCAGCGGAGCGTAAAGATTTTTTTGACGAGGCTTCTGGAATTAAAGAGCACCAAATTAAGCAACATCAGGCTAGTCTCAAATTGGCGCGCACTGAGGATAATATTCACCAGGCCGAAATATTGCTCCAAGAGGTTGAGCCGCGTTTAAAGTTATTAGCTAAGCAAGTAAAAAAATTGGAAAAGCGGCATGAAGTAGAGACAGAACTCACCGCCGCGCAAGAGCAGTATTATTTAACCCTGTATCGCGCCAATAAAATGGAAATTGATGCGCTCCGAAATAAATTGGAGTTAGTAAATGCGTCGTATCGTACATCATTTGAAAAACTAGAAGGTGTTCAAGCTGAGTTAGCCAGCTTAGCACGCGGGTCTACTCGCCAAGATACGTTTCAGGAAATGAATGCGCGGCACCAGGCAGCAGTAAAGGCGGTAAACGATATTGAACGTGAGCTCGCTATTTTGTCCGGTCAAATGCACACACAATATTCACAAGCGGGGGCACAAAACGTTGGCTGGCTGGAAAAAAAATTAATCGAAGTGCGTGGGTCGGTGGAGGCTACGGGTGTGCAGATGACAGGGTCGGAGCGAGAAGCGGAGAAAGAACAAGTTCGGGCGGCAGACTATAAAGTAGCAGTTGAGAAATTTTTGGCCGAACACACGCAGTTAAAATTAAAAATTTCCCGTCTACAGAGTGAATTGTTTAAAGATCAATCCGAACAACAATATTTACATCTGAGTGGTTTTACGGCCGTTAAAGCCGTGCTGGAGAACGGCAAGCAATTTGGTAAAGTGCATGGTTTGGTGGCGCAGCTTGGTGATGTTGATGAAGCCTATACCCAGGCACTCGAGGTGGCGGCCGGTAGCCACCTGTCTTCAATTGTGGTGGCGGACGAGACGGTGGCGCGAAAAGCCATTGATTATTTACGCGTGAATAAATATGGTGTAGCGACTTTTTTACCGTTAAATAAAATACAGGCACGGGGCGTTTATGGTGATGTGGATAGGTTGCTGAGCGAGCCTGGTGTGATTGGTAAAGCGATTGATTTGGTACGCTTTGACAAGCAATTTGAAAATATTTTTTCGTTAGTTTTAGGAAATACTTTGGTAGTAGAAGATTTGCGTGCGGCCGAACGTATTGGTATTGGCCGGGCGCGCATGGTTACACTAGAAGGAGATGTTATAGAATACAAAGGTGTTATTCGGGGCGGGTATCGTGTAAGAAAAAACGGTCTTACGTTTTCCTCCAAGTTACCTATTTTTAGTCACGATCGTTTAAATGCTATTCAAGCCGAAGTTAGTTTGTATACGAATGAATTGCTTGAATTAGAAAAAAATATTGAAACGGCTAAAGAAAAACAAATGAGTGCGGCGGTAGCAGCACAGGGCGCAATGCAAAAAGTAAAAATACTTGAAGGAGAACATCGTACTTTAACTTCTGAACTGGCCGCATTAGAGCAAGAATTAAAATTGGTTCAAGCCAGCCCCACCGAATATAGCCAAGAATTAAAACGTTTAGGTAGTGAAAAAGAAGGTCTGACCAAAAAACTTAGCGCACACCAACAAGCGGTGGGCGCCATTGAAATTGAAATTGAACAATTTAATACAGAGGAAGAAAAAAAGAAACAACGGGTGTTTAAATTGCAGGAAGAAATGCAAGTCGTCCAGCTTACGGTGAATGGTATTTTGGCAGAACGGAGCGAACTAAATATTGGGCTTGCTAAAATTGAAACTAAGCAAGAAGATTTGGCTAATGAGGTAATGAATGATATGAAAGTGTCACTGGAATCTTTGGTAACGAGAGTGGGGGATTCTCTCCCCAAAATTCTTGATATCGCCGAACTTCAAAAATTAGCCGATACAATACAAAAATTAAAATATCAACTAAGTTTAATTGGCGGTATTGATGAGGAGGTGGTAAAAGAGTACGAAGAAACCAAGGTACGGTATGATTTTTTAACTGGGCAAATGGATGATTTAGGTAAAGCAGTGCACGATTTGCAAACCATGATTGTTGAGCTTGATGAACTGATGAAAAAGAAACGGGCCGCAGCTTTTAAAAAAATTAGAAAAGAATTTGATCGTTATTTTAAAATTTTATTTGGCGGTGGTAAAGCGGATTTGGAAGAGATTTATGGCGAAATTAAAGATGAAGATGCCGTCTCCCTCCCCTCCGGTTCCGACCTGGTCGGAACCACCTCCCCTCGGGCAGGGGAGGACAAATTGTCTCCTCCTTATGGAGGGGGAGAAGCAGAGGGGGAGGCAGTGTCACGGCGCAAAGAAAGAGTACTTACCGGTATAGAAGTTATTGCCAACCCACCTGGTAAAAAAGTTCGCTACCTTAGTATGCTTTCGGGAGGTGAACGTACCCTTACCTCTATCGCTCTCATTTGTGCTATTCTCCACAACAACCCCTCGCCGTTTGTGGTTTTGGATGAGGTTGAGGCAGCACTGGATGAGGCCAACACGCTTCGTTTTGTAAAAATTATGGGTGAATTATCCCGCCAGTCGCAGTTTATTGTGGTAACGCACAACCGCGTTACTATGCACGCGGCCGATGCTTTGTATGGAGTCGTGATGGGGGGAGATGGCATTTCTAAACTCCTTAGTGTAAAAATGGAAGAGGCCGGAAAGTATGTTGAGGAGGCTAGTATTGACAAAAATTAATAAATACGATATATTTATACCGCTCTCAAATCACCGTCATTTTTTTATAGACAAAAGCCAGTAGTTCGTGAGGTCATTTTATTGGCTAGGAACTTTTGGCTAAGAACTAGATTATTATGTTAACTATTCGTCTTCAACGAGTTGGGAAAAAAGGACACGCTACGTATCGCCTTATTGTTTCCGAAAAGGCCCGCGACACCAAAGGAACATTTTTGGAAAATTTAGGAACGTACGATCCGCATCTTTCTAAAGAAAAATCTTTTTCTCCCAAAGCCGATCGTATAAAATATTGGCTTAGCAAGGGGTGTCAAACATCCGGCACCGTGCATAATTTATTAGTAGACGCAAAATTAATTTCTGGTGAAAAAAATAAAATGGTGTATTTAAGTAAGAAACGTAAAGCTAAATTAGCAGAAAAGAAAAAAGCGGCTGAAGCAGCCGCCCCTGCTCCGGCACCAGCACCTGCGGCTTAAATAAAATTTGTACAACCCCGCCTCACCAGGTGGGGTTTTGTTTCGTTTAATTGTCATTCCGAGCGAGCCCCATAGGGGCGACGAGGAATCCCTGTCTGCGCAGGCAGGTCTGGCTCACGAACTCACGAAACGTTAATTTTTTTTCACTACCTTTTTGTACGCACAAAAAGGTAACTAAAAAAGCGCCGAGCCGATGTCCTCCTCCTCGAACTGCCAACGGCTCGTTGTCGTTCGTGTTCAGAAGCGCAGAATCACACTGAACACGCGCTATTGCACCACTCCAACTCGCCGTGGCCAGTTCGGTCGGAGTCCATATGCTCGACTTTGAGCCTTGCGCCATTTACTTTTTTTACATCGCTGGATATACTTAAAAAGTTACTCTTAGTATCTTTTTATGACACTCGACAACATGTCTTTTTTGGAACACGCACCAACCAAACAAACCGTTTCGGTTTTAGGCGTGCCAATTGATTTAGGAAAAGACAATATTGGTACCGATGAAGGAGCCGATCATTTGCGCAAATATGGTTTGTCGCAAATGTTTGCTAATATCGGCGTTACGTTTGAGGATTTGGGTAATGTATCTTGCCCGACTAAAGAAGTAGCCGAGATGGGTAGTAAAAATGTAAAATATATGGAGCCAATTGCCGCAGTCTGTAGTGAGGTGGCTGCCGTAGTTGATGGAAAAATACGGGCCGGTAATAAAATGGTGGTGCTCGGCGGCGATCATTCACTTACTATGGGTACTGTGGCTGGTGCCGCGGCAGCATGCGACGGTGATATTGGTCTTATTTATATTGATGCACATGGCGATATAATGACGCACGAAAATACTTTGTCGGGTAATGTACATGGTATGCCGGTGGCGGCGCTTCTTGGTTTTGGCCACCCATCGCTTGTGAATATTTATAAACCGGGACCAAAAATAAAAACAGAGAATGTAGTTTTTGTTGGGCTTAAAGATTTGGATCAAGGTGAAATAGATATTATCCGCCAAGAAAAGATTCATGCCGTTACCATGCTGGATATTTTACAATATGGATTCCAAATTGCCGTTAAAGAAATTAGTGAATTGCAGAAGCGCGTAAAACATATTTGGGTCAGTTTAGATTTGGATTCGATTGATAGCCAATATGCGCCGGCCACGCCTATTTTAAACCAGGGTGGATTAAGTTACCGTGAAGTTACTAATCTTGCCAAGTATATTGGTAAAGCGTGTAATATAGTTGGTTTTGATATTGTGGAACTTGCGCCTCACCAGGATGTGGACGAAAAAACGACGAAATTAGCCGTTTCACTCATTGCCCAGTTTTTAGGCGCGCAGTATAGCTGGTATACTACCTATATGGATCACGAAGTGGCCAAACAAGTAAAACGATCCGCTTGACATCAAAAAATATCGTGTGTTATTATTGTATATGAAAAGCAGTACTGGTGGACTTCTTTATCTCGCCTAAGTTTTAGCGAAGAAGGAGCCACAACGCCCGTCTGTAGCGCTATGCGTCGCATTTCGGGCAGGTCGACAGGCTGCACTGTATATGTTTTTTGATTGAAATGTAACTATGGAAGCTGATCAGAAATTTGTCGAAGATGTCGTTAAAGCGATTGTCAACAATCCAGGCGACGTTAAGACAAGCCGAATTATTGACGAGCGCGGCGTGCTCATTACCTTGGATGTGAATCCAGGCGACATGGGTTATGTTATTGGCCGTCAAGGTCAAACCGCTCGTTCCATCCGAACTCTTCTCAAGATCGTAGGCGCCAAAAATAACGCTCGCGTTAACTTGAAGATTAACGAACCGGTTGGCGGACGCGGTCCAGGACACGGCCCAATGGGCGGTGGAATGGGAAACTCAACGGGTGGGCAAATGGGTGGTTCAATGACGAATCAACCAATTGATACCAGCGCCGTTGATAGTTTGAATATCTAAGGTTAGACAAACTAGCCACTCCATGATACTATCGTGGGGTGGTTTTATTTTAAGCCATTAAAGCATGAAAACATTAAAACACAAGAACAGGCGAATTGTTTTTATGTTTTAATGCTCTGGTGTTTTTATGATTTTCGACGTGCTAACTTTATTTCCAGACCTTATTTACTCTTACACCGACGAGAGTATCCTTGGTCGTGCTCAACAGCAAGGTTGTATTAATG
>CAZHNI010000036.1:0-7613 GCA_964533715.1 uncultured Gammaproteobacteria bacterium
AAGGCGCGGACATGCCAGCGTTGACCATTGTCGGCCAGCGCGACCGGTACAATTTCGCGGGTGCTGCTGCCGGAGTTCAACGACAGATACTCGATCTCGACAGCACAGCCGGCATGAATCGCCCGGGTGAGGCGAGCCACAACTAGAAAATCCGGGTTGATCAGGAACTGTGCGGAATCGCTGGGCACGGATTTCTGCAGCTTCAGATCCAGCTCGTCGCCAAACCCGTGCATCAGCCATGTCAGCGTGCGTTCGGGCGAAAAGCCAAATACCGGATTGAAGTTGTCACCAGGGCGGTAGGTCTTTTGACTGGCATCGTAAACCAGATTGTCCGGTGCCAACTGCTTGTAGGCATTCAGATCACGTGACGCGGCGGCTGGCTTGATGGAAAAACGATGCTCCAGATCGACACGCCGTAGCTCGCCCATAAAGAAAACGCGCAACTCGATATACGCGAGGCGTTCGCGTTGCGCTTGATGGAGTGATTCACCTGCTTGGTTCAATGGTATGCCCCGATGCGTTGCGGATTGTCTGCCCGGTGAGTCGGACGTTCCGAAACCAGTTATCGTCTGCATACATCATAGCATGCGTATCAATTGTATGCGTATCAAAATGATACGCAATTGGCAAACGCCTACAGCTGGGCGATGCACTTAAGTTTAACCATCATTTTGAATAATCCCACTAGGCAAATACCTAGGAAGATACCGATCCATGTATCTGGGAACCGCGTCTAGCCAGGACGAATCAACGCGAGTCATTACTCCTACGCACTACCGAAACATGCTTCCCGCATCTGCGGTAAGCAATCTTGAAAACCCACCACCGTGTCCGCATATATACCCATTCGACACGCGCGGAGGCGTAATGGTACCGAAGGCCCGATTCGACGAACTGCTGCAGGACATTGAACCCAGTCGCACCACCAAGGACCAATGTTCATCAGCCCACCAAGACATCCGCGATTACCTACAAACCCACCCCGACATTGGCCCGAACATCTCATCTACCTTCCTGACCGGCAGTTACGCAAGGTCGACCGCTGTACGGCCCAAGACGGCGGACGGCGAAGTCGAACGACCCGATATCGACATTGCTTTTGTAACCACCTTTACCACCAGCGATCGACCGGATGACGTGCTCGACGCCTTCGTCGCGGCCCTTGAAGACCAATACGCGGTGGAGCGCAAGAACAAGCGGTCGGTGCGCGTTCTGACCAATAAGGCCGAGATTGACGTTGTCCCTGTGATTCCACATGGCAATATTTTCCACATCGGTGATCGAAGCGAAGACGCTTGGCTGGTAACCAATCCGCCTGCGCATACCGCATTCGCGGCAGATCAGAACAGCGCCGGCAGGTTTGACGGTCGATTTGTGCCCATGGTGAAACTGTTCAAGTGGTGGCGCCGGGAGCGGCTTTTGACCAAGCGCCCCAAGGGTATCGCCCTCGAGGTGATGGTGAGCTTGCACGCACCACACAACGAAAGCCATTACGGCGAGATGTTCGCGCAGATGCTGCAAAACATCGTCGATGCCTATGGCGACATGGCCGACCGCGACGAGATACCTGTACTACGGGACCCAGCCATTGCAGGCAACGACATCCTGTCGAAGGTTTCGATCACCAACTGGAAAATCTTCATACAGCGGGTGCGCACCGATGCAGCCAGGGCGCGCGAGGCGCAGAACACCGACGATATGGCGAAGGCAACTGAACTGTGGCAAGGGATTTTCGGGCCGCGGTTCAAGTCGACTATTCAGCCAGCCAAGTCAACCTCCCTCGCCTCGGTGGGCATGGCGCCGATAGCAACAGGCTTCACCTTCCCTGATCGGCCAGCGGCCCCGGCGACGCCGCGGACATTTGCCTGATGCTATGGTCAATACGCAATCCGCAGCGCCTGCTTGAAGAGCGCCAAGCCATAGACAGGTTGCAGCCAGAAGAATGGCTTAGCGACGTCGAATGGCAGTTTGCCGAAAACCTGCTGGCCGTTGATGCAACCATCACCGCGCATGGCCATCGGTATGAGGTACGACTCACCTACCCCGAACATTTCCCGTGGGTACCGCCTTTTGTGTTGCCGCGCGATAAGGATGCCTATTGGAGTAGGCATCAGTACGGCCCGGGTGGCTCGCTATGCCTGGAGTTGCGTCCGGACAATTGGAATCCCGCCGCGACCGGCGCGGACATGCTGCAAAGTGCCTTCAACCTGCTCGATATCGAAAACCCACTGGGCAGCGAAGCCAAGTTGGATGCACCATCAGCGCATCAACCTTGGCCAGCGTGGGCGGCCTCCATGTCGAGTCGATTGGTACTGGTCGATCAGGGAACCCTTGATCGACTTCGACAAGGAAGCAGCAAGCAGCCGAAGTGGTGCCGATGGTTCCCAACTGGTTCCTTCATGGCCGGTCTGATCCACGATGAAGTGGATAGCGAAGGTCATCAGATCCCACCGATCGGTAATGGCATTCTACTCGGATGTTCAGGCTCAGTAGAGGTAGTTCGTAGTGCGGCCCCAGCACCCGAGCGAATCGGGTCGAAGGCTGAGCTGGCTGAACTGCTGCAAATCGACCTGACTTCCTACCCGGAAGATGCAGAGGTGGCGATTCTTGTGCTCTCGCGGAACGAGCAACAGCTGCTTGCCGGCAAAGTAGATGGGCCATTTGCGCTGTGGCCGATGCATGTGATATCCGATGATCTAACTAGGCGCAAAGCAGCTATAGCGAACGAAAAGCCACTCAAGATCGGGTTGGTTGGTGCCGGTTCGGTCGGGTCCAAGATTGCAGAATCGTTGGTCCGCGCGGGCATAGCTGAACTGGTCGTGGCAGATGGTGACCTCATGCTGCCAGGCAATATCGCCCGGCATGCACTCGACTGGTGGCGTGTCGGCGTGAGCAAGGCACAGGGGTTGGCTGAGCATTTGCAATTGATCAGTCCTGGGCTGCAGGTTGAGACAATCAACGTGGATTTGCGCTGGCAGCAATCAACTCTGAATTACAGTCAGCGCCTGAATCAACTGACTGAGTGCAACATTCTTATCGATGCAACCGGGGACCATCCAACCCGGTTAATGCTTGCGGCCATGGCTGAGCAAGCGCGCATCCCTATTCTATCGGTGTCGGTTTTCGAGGGCGGGATTGGCGCTTGGCTGGCACCTTGCCTGCCGAGCATCAGCCCGCCATTTGCGGTGGCACACCTGCAATATGAAGCATACTGCCGACAGGAAAGTGAGAAACGCCAGGTGGACGTGCCGGTGACGGCGGGCCGACCCTATGAAGGCGCACCGGAAAATGGGGCGCCGATGCTGGCGGACGATGCCGACGTCAGCATGGCTGCCGCTCATGCTTCGCGTCTGGTATTGGATATGCTGGCTCGGCCGGAAGATCCGGTGCTGGCGCAATGGTTGTTACTAGGCTTTCGCAAGAGGTGGATCTTTGATGGCCACGGCCACAATCACCTAATCAATTTTGGTGCTTATACCTTAACTCCAGCGGATGTGGAAACAGAGAACAACCAGGGACTAGCTTTTCTACTTGAAATTGTTTCTAGGAACGCAAGCATTGAAACTCCAGCTGAGTAGAACCTTGGTCAACGAACTCAGTCGTTCGCTAGCTAAAGCAGGAAGTAATGAGATCGGCGGTCAACTTTTCGGCGAAATGCTTGCACCGTCTCATTTCCGGGTCACCGACATCACCCGCCAGAAGCGACAAGGCAGCTTTGCCCGATTTCTGGTGGATTTGCTGCAGGCGGCGCGCGATGCCGCCGGTTTCTACGACAAAACCAGTCACCAGTATCACCGTTTTAACTACTTGGGTGAATGGCATAGCCACCCAAGTTTCGCGGTCAAGCCTAGTTCCGTGGATATCGGAACAATGGAAGAGTTGGTTGTTGATCCCGACTTCAAAGGTAGTTTCGCTGTCTTGATGATCACAAAGTTGCATCAAGGCAAGACTTTGCTTGGCGCCTGGCTGTTCACCCCGCTCGGCGACCGAGTAAACGTGACTATTGAGGTAGTGGAAGACTAATGGATGAGTTAAACAAGAAGAATGAGACCAATCCTCCTGTTCTGACGGATCGAGGGGGCTTGGGCGGACTGATTGCCCAGGACGGCTTCGACTACCAGATTTTTGATGCAATCATGCGGATACCGGCCTGGTTGATGACGGCCAGCTTCGAATCCGTCATGGTCGAGGCACAGGAGGACTTCGAGGCACGCTTCTTCGCTCCTCATGCGCCCCATGGCTACGTGCTGGAGCGCTTTCAGGGCAAGACGTCCGAGTTACGCACGGCGGATCTGACAGAGGTTCTGCGCAAGTTTGAATCACTTGAGAAGGCCTTTCCAGCGACCACCCGGCGCTATGTACTGGTGACACCGAGCCTGAGCAGCGGCGACCGTTGGCTTACGAGGAACAAGGAAAGGGTCGAGAACAGCCGACCTTTCTACCAGCCGTTTGCAGGGATACTTCGAGCCAATGACGCGGCATTGCAGGATCGGTACCAGCGCGAGTTCGGTGCAGAGCTTGGTGCCTTCGCAACTAACTGTGTCGACATAGATCTGCATAGCTACCCGTCACGCGAACAGGCGGTGTCCCATTTCGGCCATTCCCTGCTAGCTGCCTTTGGCGGAGAGGGCTATTTGACTGTCAAGGTAGCCCGAGCATTCGATAATCTGTTTTGCCTTCTGCAGAAAGAGCGGGGAACGCATATCAGTCGTTATGACCTGATTGAAATTCTGCAGGCAACCTTGGTTGATCTACCTTCTGCACTTACCGGGCCATCGCTGCAGGTTAAACTGGTTCAGACAGAAGCAGATGCGACAGCGGCGGCCATTGAGATTGACACCGGCCCCTTTCGCCTCGGTGAACAAGCGATACCGCCTCCAGCAGTCTGGGCAGAGGGCTTGCTGCGGCCACTCACCAACCTGGCGCAGTGGGCCGGTGCATCCCATCGCCATCAGATAGCGCTCAAGGGCAACTACCGGCTCACCACTGCCTTTGCCACCGGTTATAGCCTCCGGTCGGCTATCGGCTTCGACCTCATGTTCTACAACCGCGAGGTTTGCTGGCAGACGTCGACGCATCCGGGTCAGGACACATCGCCCTTGAACTGGGCGATATCGCCACCAAGCCGCTTGCATAACGGTCGCCTACTCGTGCTACTGGGAATCGTTCGGGATCCTCTCCCTGTCGTGCTCTCGACCTTTGATGCCAACATCGTGGGCGCTACCTTGACGATGCAGCTGATGGTTGGCATCCAAAATAGCGAAGCAGCTCAGATGGGCGTGGCCCAGATCAAGCGCGCGTTGGATGAGGCGGTTACCCGCCTTCGCCCTCGTGGCATCGATCTGTTCTATGTTGGTCCGGCGGCCTTTGCTGTGGCGCTAGGTCATCGCTGGAACAAGCTGCCCAGCACTCAGCTTTATGAGTTCGACGGTGGCGCGGGGAGATATTGGCCGACAGCCATAATAGGGTAATCGCTGGATCACTATCGTGACCGGCGTTTGCCCGGGTGCGAGCAGAGCCGTTTGTATCCGCCGTTATGATCGACTCGCTTGGCATTATTGTTTATCTGTTTTCTTGACCAAACGATCAAGCACATCAGGCACGAAGCGCTCGGCAAAACCACTGATGAATGACCAAACCACGATTTTGGCGATTTCTTGCGGCGACTCTGGACGTATTCCGTAGAAAAAAAGACGGATTCCAGAGGCGCAGTGCAATTGAACATCATTACATCGCACAAAACTGGGGAAGATGGCCGTTTTCCCCAGAATCTCACTGGAAAAAATGGCGTAAACCAACATCGAGAACACCACGCCGCTAACAAGCGCAATGATGGCGCCGATTCCGCCATACGCCAGCCGCTTTTGATCGAGTAACAGATCCCTGTCGAGCGACCCGTTGTCGTTCAGATTATCCAGTCTGCGCAGGCTACTGATAAGCGCACCCAGGGTGCCTGATCCGACAATAAGCCAAATAAGATCGCCATTATCTGTAGGATTCGATGTTTGAAGTAGTGGGTAGTATTTGCCCACCACGGTCGCAATCACCACCAGCGCAATCCCGGCAAGTAGCGCCGTGTAGCGACTTAACCGTGTTTCGAATGCGATGCTCCGAAAATACGCACCGTGGATATGGGTCAACAAGTTCAGGCTATCAGCCAACAGTACATCGCGTTCGGCACTGGCCGTTTCGATAGGACGCGAAATCTGATAGGCCTCGTAACCAGCCGTACCCACCACTGCCTTGAATCGTTGCCGTAACAACCAATGCTTCTGGCGCAACATTTCCGTTGCCAGGCATTGGTAGAGCCTGAGTTCCATACTGAGGATCAACGCGAAATCAATGCGACCGGGTTTGTCGCGAACCTCGTTAAAGTGGCGATCAAAATCGTCTTTAAGCAATTGGAACGCATCAAAACACTCTTTCTGCGGTTCGATTTGTGCACCGGCAAGATGAACCCTGAGCTCGCAAAGCTGGGCGAATGTCTCCTTGTTGTTGAAGCGCTCCCAGCTTGCCCATAATCGTTTAGCGAATCCGCCCTTCGTGTTGTTCGCACCTGCGCCCGTCATAACCGTCTCCTTCTTGTTGTTTTCGTCGCGTTACGTTTTTGTCGTTCGACATACTGGTGTCGATTCAAAATCGTCAGTGTTCCAGCACCAGCAACCAGTCTGCTTGTCATATTTCTGTAACGTTCACACCCCAAGCAACGTTCATGCCCGGCTAACCCCCGATGAACAATCATGAAACCTTCAACGAAATGCACAAAAAAGCCTCCACACGCCGCCCGTTACCCCAGCACCAGCACCAGCACCAGCACCAGCAAACATGAAACCTCACCACCCACCGCAGCAATCATGAAACCTTCCCCCGACCCACCCCGAAGCAATCATGAAACCTCCCGCCCACCTCCCAACAAAACCCCACCCACCCGACACAACATTGACCATTCCCACGCTGCCACCCCCCCTCCGTTTGCCTGCCCGGGTTTTGCCGACGTTTTTCCCCTCGCCTGGCTCGATGCTCGCCATAGCCCCGCACGTGGGTTTTAACCTGATAGCAATTTCCAGCAAATTGCCCGCAATTTTTAAGGAAAAGCCGCCTATTTCAGGAAAAAACGCCGCCTTTTCACATGAAATCGAGCCCATTTCCTAACCAAATCGCCGCCTTGTCTGGGTCAATTTGATCCCTTTTTTGGAATGCCCTGGGTCGCGATGTGGTTGTGGGCCACGGCGCCCGTTTGGTTTGGACATAGTTTTCTGGTCTAAACCCCGGCAAAGCCGACATATGGGCAAGAAGCCGGCGATAATGCGACACAACGGAAAAGGAATGAGGGCAGCGGAACGCTGCCCTCATGTGATTTTTTGAATTTTCAGCCCTTGCGAGGGGTGCTGGATCTTTAAGGAGTGTCCTCTGAATGGGGTCACCTCAGAAAACGGAAAAAATCGTACGCTAAGACCCAGAGAGCGGACGTAGCGGTCGGAATTTCCCCACGCCTACTTTGGAGCTACTGCGCCAGAGGTAATCGCCGGTCAGGTTGATATGCTCCCAACCCAGCGGCGACAGGTACTGGAACAGCGCGTCATCGACGGCATGGCCGTTGACACGCAAGGATT
>CAZHNI010000037.1:0-4560 GCA_964533715.1 uncultured Gammaproteobacteria bacterium
CTGCTCCTGTCCAATGACCACATCGAGCAAAAATTTGGCTCAACGTGGGCGCTTCCTTGGCAAAAGGGGCTGAGTCAGATCTTCGGAGACGGCAAATAGCCGCTCTCAGAAGTTATTGACCACGATCTTAGAGCCTTCGAAGTCAAAGGCAAAGCGGACTTCCTGGAGGCCTTCCTGCGCCATCGCCTGGCGGAGAGCGATCCGGTCCTTGGCGTAGAACATGATAAAGCCGCCGCCGCCCGCTCCGATCAGCTTGCCGCCGAGCGCGCCGTTGGCGTAGCCGACGTCGTACCAGCGATTGATCGTTTCGTTGCTGATGCCGGTCGAGCGCTTCTTTTTATGCAGCCAATGTTCGTGCATCAGAGCGGCGAACTGATGCGTGTCGCCCGCTTCGAGCGCCTTCTTGATGGAGAGCCCCAACTCTTTCACGAAGTGAAGGTTGTTCAGCATCTCCTTGTCGTCCACTTCGGAGCGCTTTTTCTGATCCGAAAGAACCGCGCTCGCGCTCCGCGAATATCCAGTAAAGAAGAGAAGCATGTTCTCCTCGAGGTCCTGAAGCGCCGGAGCGGAGATCTTGAGGGGGCGAACGTCGACTTCGCCGTCTTTGGCGATTTCCATCGTGATGATGCCGCCAAAGGCCGCGATATATTGGTCCTGCTTGCCGACGGGTTCCTTGAGGATGTCGATTTCGATCTTACAAGCTTCTTCAGCAAGAAGGTGAGCCGGGACGTGTTCACGCTTCAGCGTGTGAATGGCCTTGAGCAACCCAACGCCAAATGACCCGGACGAACCCAAGCCGGTCCCCGCCGGAATGTCCGCATAAGAGCCCAGCTCAATCCCCGGGCCGACATTGTGCATCTTGAACGCCTCACGAACGATCGGATGCTGGATCTGATCGATCGCATCGACTTGTTCGGTCTTGGAGTATTTGATGAGGTAGTTGGGAGTGAAGGATTTGTGGATGGCGTTGTAGATGTAGCGATTGATACCGGCGGAAATCAGAAAACCGCCGAAGCGCTCATAATACGAGGGCAGGTCAGTGCCACCCCCACCGATACTCACTCTCAGAGGCGTTTGGGTGATAATCATAAGCTTATGAGGGGTTGTAACCTCCCGAAGGAGAGTGAGTCAAATGCGAAAGCAGACTAACGCCCTGCAATAAACTCCGCAAAATCCTCGAGCTTTTCGCCCCAAAAGTCGGTCTCTATCTTTGCCTCATGAAGGATCGTCACCGCATCGAGCTTCTTGGGGGCGAGCAGCCCGACCTTTACACCCGCCGCGATGCCGGCTTGCAAATCAGTCACCCCGTCCCCGACCATCCAACACTGACTGCGCTCCAGAGGGCCGAATTTGGCTTCAATTTCTTCAAAAATCTCAAGAAGCATCCCCGGCTTGGGCTTACGGCACAAGCACCCATCCCCGCCCTGATGCAGACACATCCGCCAACTCTCGATACGTGCCCCCTCCGCCTGAGCCGCATCCAGAATCTGCAGCATCACCGCTTCAAGGTTCGCGACAGTCGTCTTTCCTTTCGCCGCCGCCGGCTGGTTAGTCGCCACGGCGAGCAGATAACCCGCATCGGCGATCCGCTTAAGCGCCTGAGCGACGTTCCGAGTCAGCGTGACTTGGGACGGATGCAATGGACTGTCGATCGTTCCGTGCTCGGCATCGACGGTCATTTTGTTGAGCACGCCGTCGCGGTCGAGGATGATGAGTCCTTTGATGTTGCCTTTCGCCATATTGATAGAAGTCATTTCACAAAACCCAACAGCAAGAAGTTAAATCCAATATTCGACTCTCGACTCTACTAGCACTAGCTTTGCCACTCGCTAGAAGAGGCTGAAAGACATGCACAAAAACAAACCCCATTGTAGCCTGAAACAAAACTCGGCTACAATGGGGCATATTTCTAAGGACTAGAACTTTAGCAATGTGCCGCTCTACTACTGGTAATACTCAGTGACTTCGATATAACCCGAGCTTCCTACGCCGCCTGCAGAACCAGAACTTCCGGCAGACCCGGCGGAACCAGCCGCACCGACTGCATAAGAGTATGTTGCTGCCGGACTCGTAATAATTGCATCTATGAAACCACCGCCGCCACCTCCAGCGCCCGATCGTCCTCCCGAACCAGTCGAGGCAGGGCTTCCAGCACCTGCACCGCCGTCACCATAGCTCGCAAAAGGTGACGCGCCACCTTGACCACCAACCATATAAAGCCCAGCCACAGAGTTAGTAGCGCTTCCATTTTGCCCAGAAATACCGCTCACCGCCGTTCCTATTGGACCGCTCCCAAGCGACGCTGTTCCACCTGAGCCACCCGCCGGAATACTAGAGCCACTGCCACCGCCAGAGCCCCCATTTGCAATAAGAAGTGAAGTACCAAATGTAGTCGTTCCTCCGGCGCCACCGGCCCCTCCACCCGTTGAGTCGTTACTACTACCGCCTCCACCGCCACCACCACCGACCATCCGAACGCGTATATACAATGGAGCTGGGGATGTAGGAGTCGTGTATGTCCCTGAGCTTGAAGTAAATTTCTGAACTGACGGAGCCGTAAGCGCTACGCCAAGCACTCCCCAAGTTGACCCGCCGTATCCCATAAAAGCATGATTGTAAGTATCATAGATTATATCCCCAGCTTGCGGATTGCCTACATTTCCGTATCCACTAACATTGGGTGCGCTAAATCCACTTCCAACTTTGAATTGAAAGTCACTAGCATGGGACGAAATAGCAAAAGCCAATGCCAAACTAGAGGCAAACAGAGTCCTTTTTATCATTGAGTATGTTCTCTTTGGTTTGAATATTGGGAAATAATTATCCCTAAATAAATATTGAAATCGCAATATCACCTAAGGTCAATTCCATTTCTGTTATTTTGCAGCATATGCATCAATGCGATGCTTACCCAGGTGAGGAAGTTATATTTCAATAACCTGTATTGCTAACGGAGAAAACGCGATCATCAATTACTTGCGATTCTGTCATCCACCGATTGCCTCAAAACTTTAGTCACATGATCACCGGTATTTGAGACTTCCTACACCTGATTCTTCAATTCACGGAAGCTCAACCAATGAGCTGGTAACGAAAAACCAAAGAAAGCTATAAGGGAGATAAAGCAAGCGGACCAAATACGTTAATGTTCATTACTAGAGACAATATTCACAAAGCCCTCGAGCTCTTCACCCCAAAAGTCGGTCACTATCTTTGCCTCATGAAGGATCGTCACCGCATCGAGCTTCTTGGGGGCGAGCAGATAACCCGCGCCAGCGATCGGCTTAAGCGCCTGAGCGACATTGCGGGTCAGCGTAACTTGAGACGGACGCAATGGACTGTCGATCGCTCCGTGCTTGACATCGACGGTCAATTTATTGATGTCGCCGCCGAGGATGACGAGCTCTTAAGATGTTGCCTTTCACCATAGCTACTGAGCTATCTAAAGACAACGCATTCATCAATTCGCATCTGAGAAATCGAGCGGTAGGAGAATGCATCCGATAGTTCATGCCCGTAGGCAACTAGGCAAAAAGACAGTTCGTGATTAAGCGGCAATCAAAGGCAATTGATTGTGAGGTTACCAAGTTGACTTTTTGAGCAATTTCCGATGAAAGAAGATCATGTCAAGTCTGGCAAATCAACCAATGGCTTCAACCACGCCCCATCTTTTAAATAGGGCCCCTTCTAACAACCATTCGTTGAAACCGATCGAGATCATTAAACGTCAGGTTCAATGCAGGAAGTGCAATTCTGCAAGTACGGCCTAAACGGAAAAACCATTTCATCCTGTGCATTACATTTCAAAACTCCGTCATTTAGCCCTAGCTTTACGCGCAAACCTCCTTGGCTCACGTTATTGTGTCCGGCAAGATATTTCCGGTGTCTCCCCGCTCGGAAACAGACGCCTTTGCCTATTTGCACACTACTCTCCGAACGGCGAAGTTGCGCCGTGGATACTACATTCCTTAAATGAACTTCATCACGAAGGTTTCGATATCCATTTCATCTCGACTGCGAAGCACCTTGGCGAAGAAGCGCTACTTGCGCTCAAGAAGCAGTGCGAGCGCATTCTTATTCGTGACAATGTGTCACTTGATTTTGGATCGTGGAAGTGCGCAATCGACTTAATTCCTTCAGAGGTTCTCGCGAATTACCAGCAGATCCTATTACTGAATGATAGCGTGTACGGATCATTCGGTCCGCTCGGGCCCATTTTCAGCGAAATGGCAGATCGGAATTTCGACATTTGGGGTCTCACTGAAAGTCAGGAAATTGCCCCACATATTCAATCTTACTTCCTAATGTTCGAACGCACGGCTATCACTTCCGGCTTCTTCAAATTATTTTGGCGTCGTTTTCGCTACCAATGGCGGAAAGCCCCACTGATTCAAAAGAGTGAGGTAGGTCTTTCAGTTTTTGCGCGAAACCAAGGCTGCTCAATTGGAGCGTGGATTCCAGCCGAGTGTCTACCTGACACCCGCAACCCAACCCTTTTTCATTGGCACACATTAATTGCCAAATTTTCTTTTCCATTCCTCAAGACCGAGCTACCAAGGC
>CAZHNI010000037.1:4570-7087 GCA_964533715.1 uncultured Gammaproteobacteria bacterium
GGTAAGTCATTGGCGGGAAATCGTGTCTAAATATTTCCCAGATTACCCGCTGGACCTAATTCAGCGATAATCGGACGTTTGACTGCGAATCCAGACTAAACGATTACCACAATTTCACGATGGGCAGGACGTCTCCCATAAGGCCCGTGATGGAGCCATAAGCCAGCGTGTTACCTTGTCCAAGCCTGCCATCGCCGTTATGACGTGAGCGCTCCATCCGCGCCCCTGTTTCACCCTTCTTTTTTGCGGCAGGATAGAGGGTTCGCCGGGCTGAGCAATAGCGCGGTCAGCTTCTCGTAATCGTCGGCGATCTTGGCGTCCGGCAACCGCGTGAAGATTTCGGTTAGTGCCTCGAAAGGATTTTTGCCGTTGAGCTTTGCGGTGATCGCGAGGCTATAGAGCAGGGCCGAGGTATGGGCTCCATCCACCGTGTCACAAAAGAGCCAGTTGTTGCGGCCGATCGCAAACTTCTTGATCGCGCGCTCCACCCATCCGTTGTCCATTTCGTAGCGACCGTCCGCGAGAAACGCTATGAGCTCGGGATACTCCGTGACGTAGTAGTTCAGCGCGTTTCCGAGCGGAGAGGACTTCGGAACTTTGGGGAGCTTTGATTCCGCCCACTCTTTGATCGCTGCAAGCGACGGCGCGATCTCCTGATCTCGGATCTCTTTGCGCTGTGTAGGAGTCAGACCCTTCTCTTTGTATTTTTCTTCCTTGTCGTAAAGCCATTTGAACATGGTGAGCGCATCCGCCGCGAGCCCAGGCTTTTGGTTCCCAATCAGAAACGCGTTATGGAAGCGTCTCCTCGAATGCATCATGCAGCCGAGAAGCCGCAGCTTCGTGAGATCGAGCGCGCCGTACCCACGATGGGCGTCCGCTTGCAGCGCACCCTCGTATCCTGCCATGAGTTTCTTGGCGACTGCCCCGGAACCGGATGGATCGTAATCAAAAAGCACAATCCCGCGCTCGGGAGAGCCGCGTGCCCACATGAACGACTGGGTTTCCGCTCGTCGTCCGGGTTCCTTCAAGACCTGAACGTGGCTCGCATCAATGGCCATGTAACCCGTTTCAAAAGCCTTGTCCTGAAGCAGGTTGTAGATCGGGATCAGCTTTTCATTGAGACCAATGAGCCATCGAGCCATCGTTCCGCGAGTGAGAGTGACGCCCTGGAGTTTGAATAGCTCTTCAAGTCTGTAGAGCGGAAGCGCTTGGAAAAATTTCGAGAAAACGATGTATGCGAGAAGCTCCGGCGTAGCGATTGTTCCCGGAAGAAGCGAGTTCGCTTTCGGCTGAGAATGGGCTTCACAGCAGGGGCAAACATACTTCTTTTTGATCTCGACCAGAACCGACATTTGCGCCGGGGTGGTCTTGAGCTTCTCGACTCTCTCTTCACCGATCTCCTTGAGTGCGTGCCCGTCGTGTGGACAGATCTTCTGATCGGAGGGTAGATCGATGATCTTTTCCTCGCGTGGCAGGTGCTCGGGAAACGGCTTCTTTTTGGCCCGGCCCTTTTTTCTCGTGTAGGAGACGGTCTCAGTTTCTTCGGATTTTTCGGGAAGCGCCGCCTCTTTTTCAATCTCGTTAAAGAGAAGCTGCTCCGAGGGCTGCTCCTCGACGCGCTCGGATTTCGCGCCAAATCGATCACGATTAGCGAGTTTCAGAAGCCCGCGGTAGCGTTCGAGCTCAGACTTCAAAAACGCTACTTCTTGTTCAAGTTCGGTGACCTTGCTCTCCACAGGAGAGTTCTATCAAACCAAATGATCGAAGTGAACTTCTTCGAATCGGCTGAAGACATTGACCCCATCAAGAAGGAGCGCCATGTCCTGCGCGGTTATCGAGATCGTGTCCTGGTCCAGATTCTTGGGCCACGGAAACTTCGAATCCTCCAGGCGCTTGAGCCAGAGTGCGAATCCACTCCGATCAAAATAGAGGATTTTCATTCGCGTCCGCCGACCATTGCAGAAGATGAAAAGGGACGACGACTTGAGATCTAGCTTCATCTCTTCTTGGACGATGGCCGCAAGCCCATTGATGCTCTTTCGCATGTCCACCGGCACCCGGTGGATGTAGAGCTCCTTGAACTCAGAGATGGACTTCATCGGCAACTCGTCAGCGCCATGATGAGCTCCGCCATCCATCGCGGATCGGGAAGTGCTGCGGGCTGACACTCACGCGCGGGTATCGCTGGTTCAATTTCCGCCGCCTCCAGGCATTCGACTTTTGCGAACGCTTTGGGCTTATCCTTGCGGTACTTCCGCGAGACTCCAAATTTTCGTTTGTACCGCTGCAGCTGGCCGAGCTTCAGTCCATGGAGCTCACAGTACTCCGCGTGCGTCCCTTCGAACCTCTGCACGTCCAGCACGTGGGCTTTCCAGATCAAGTCCTCATCCGCGCTTTCACTCCTCGCCGCAATCCGCGAGTCCGTCTCCTGGTTTTCCATCGAAGCCTCCAATTGGAGGCCGGTTATACTAGCAGGTAACGCGCTTGGCTAAGTGGCGGCGCGGATGGAGCGCTCAC
>CAZHNI010000038.1:0-7086 GCA_964533715.1 uncultured Gammaproteobacteria bacterium
AGCATGGTTAAAACAAAAAAGCACGCTTTCGCGGACTTGAAATTAAACGGTATCATCCCGTCGACCCCCTCGATCATGACCGACAAAAGGCCATCCGCCGGATGAAGCTGTACGGGCGCTGGCTGTTCGCAACGCGCAAGCGCCGCCGGTGGCACGAGCAGGTGGAATCGTCCTGTCACGCCGCCTAGTGTCCGCCCCCCCCCTGGAACGTTCAGACCCCCCTCTGCCGTTCCTCCCATTCCTTTGCCTAGAATATTTCTAAGTTAAGGAATTAAAATAATCCCGTTTGTTAGTGGGATTATTTTTTTAAAATTTATATTTTATTTATAGCACTTTTAAGCGCTTTTACCGACTCGCGTAATTCTTCTTCGGGCGCGCCAAACGATAGGCGCACATATCCTTCCACCCCAAATGCTACCCCAGGCACGGTAGCAATATTGTATTTTTCAATAAGCGTTTGGCAAAATTGTGCCGAGGACAACTGCGATACACCCAATTGAATTAAAGGGACAAAAGCGTACAAACTAGAAGGCGGTGGTACAAACTCTTGAACAAAAAAAGTATTCAAGCTCTCTATCAAGGCATTGCGCCGTTTTTGCATAGCTTCTCTAACACTGGGAATAATTTGATTAGTATTTTTAAAGGCCGCTAAAGCCGCCCACTGGCTTACCGAAGCTGTGCCCGTAGTACTCTGGCTCTGGAGCATGGTAAGGACTTTAATAATTTCCTCGGGGCCAAATACCAAACCTACCCGCCAACCAGTCATAGCAAAATGTTTGGAACAACTTTGTACCACTACCACATTATTTTTATATTCTTGGAATGAACCGCACGAGACATACTCTCCCCCATCATACACTAAACCACTGTAGACCTCGTCCGAAATTACTACCACTTTGTTGATAGCGGCCCAATTAAGAATCTCTTGAACTTCGGACCTACTATAAAGCGCTCCTGCCGGGTTAGCGGCGTTATTAAAAATAAGAACTTTAAGACGATTATTACCGCTAAATTGATCCAAATTTTTAAGGTTTATTTTCCAACCGCTCGCCGACGAGGTTTTTATAATGCGGGGAATGGCACCAAATAATTTTACAATTTGCGGATAAGACACCCAGTATGGCGAAGCGAGTAGCGCTTCGTCTCCCGGAGACAACAGCGCTTGGCACAAAGCGAACACACCAAACTTGCCACCGCATGTAACCAAAGTATTTTGAGTGGCATAGTCGGTTTGGTAATTATCGTTCATCCAATGGCTCGCCGCACTGCGTAGTTCTGAAATACCAGCTACTGGCGGATACAAAGTTTTGCCGTCTTCCATGGCCTGTTTAGCGGCGCCTAAAATAGCTTGGTTGGTGGAAAGCATGGGTTCCCCGGCGCTTAAATTATACACACGCTCGCCGGCCGCCTTTTTCTCTAGCGCCCGATTGTTAATGACCAGCGTGGCCGAAGGTTCTATTTTGGTAAAGGGAGAGAATTGCATATTATATAGCTTAAAGTATAACTCAAAATGTATTTATCCACAAGATTTGTTGACTAAAAAAACTTACTATGTTAGGGTAAACATACTATGCAATACAAACGACTCAATTCTTTTTTCTTTTACTTTACGCCCTCTGGCTCGAGCGGTGAAGTTTGTAGTTGCTAAATAATAAAATACTACAACCGCCTCGAGCAATCGAGGCGGTTTTATTTTTAGCATATTGGTATCCCCTATTTCCGAAACGAGTTTGTGAGTCTGCGCAATTCCGCGCTGCCCCACACTCGCTTTAGGAAAGGTTCTATCAATCCAAACCCCACGAACTAAGGAGGCCACATGGCCGCCACCGAGCACGACAAAGAAGGCCCTGCCCCGACGAAGGAAGACGAACAGGATGAGGAGGTGCGCCGCGCCGCCGTCTCTCCCTACTTCTCCTTCTACATGGACCTGGGCCGGCCCGTTGGTGTGATGTTGGTCCACATCCCCGGGTTCTAGGAGATCACCATGAAAAACACCGACAACATCACCGTCCACCCCATCGCCGCAATGCGCCACTTCCAGGGTGACCCCAAGTTCTCGGGGTTCCTGGGAAGTGAGGAGGAGTTGTGCGCCCTGGTGCGCGCGTCCCTCCAGAACGACCTCTGGGAGGAGACGATGCGTGACGGCGTCTACGGGATCGTGGTGAAAGTCCACGACCCCGAGAACCGCTTCCGCGCCCGCGAGGGGAAGCCTGCGGTCGGCATGACGCGCGTGTACCTCCACCAGAAGGTGGAGGGACTGCTGAAGATCGTGGGGCACACGATCGTCGCGGTCAAGGCGCGCAGCGCCAAGCGGCGCTCGCGCAACCACCTATACTGGCTCCTCAATAGGCCGCGGAAGCAGGTGCCGCCGGTCGCCACCGCCGAAGTGTGGTAGAACCAACGGCGAACCAACCGGTTCGCCTTCTCCACTACGTTTCTAAATTATTAGTAACGTTGCGAGAAAATAAAAAAACCCGACTTTTACCTCGGATTTTTTATTATCAACAATAAAATGTTAAACCCCTCCCCGCAATTTCATAGCTTCGGCAATACGCTCTACGGCTACTACAAAAGCCGCGGTGCGCATATCAATAGAATACTTTTCTTTACATTCCCACACCGCGTTAAACGAAGAAACCATAATGCGTTTTAACTTTTCCAAAACTTCTTCTTCGGTCCAATAGTACCCAAAAGCATTTTGTACTTGTTCAAAATACGAAACAGTAACACCGCCAGCGTTTGCTAAAATATCTGGCGCGAGTGTAATGCCTTTCTTTTTAATAATTTCATCCGCTTCTGGTGTGGTGGGGCCATTGGCAAGTTCCACAATGAGTTGAGCTTTAATATTGGCCGCGTTGTCTTTGGTAATTTGATTTTCTAAGGCTGCTGGCACCAATACATCCACCGGTAATTCTAATAACTCGGCATTACTAATATTTTGTGTATCGGGAAAGCCAGCTAACGATCCGGTACTTTGTTTATACTTTTCGAGTTCGTCAATATTCTTAATTCCAGATTCTACATTCATAATTCCTGTCTTGGAATCACTCATTGCCACCACTTTATACCCATTTGATACTAGAAAATTTACCATGTTGCTACCGGCGTTTCCAAAACCTTGCACCGCCACCGTGGTGCCGGCTGGCTTTTTATTTAATTTTTTTAACGCTTCTTCCAGAACAAAAAATCCGCCTTGGGCTGTAGCCGTGCCACGGCCAGCCGAACCGCCGAGTGCCAAGGGTTTACCAGTAATAACTCCCGGTTCGTGGTGTCCGACCAAATTTTCATATTCATCCAACATCCAAGCCATTATTTGGGGGGTTGTATACACATCCGGAGCAGGAATATCTCGGGTAGCGCCTAAATTTTTATAAAAAGCTTTCATGTATCCGCGCGACAGTCTTTCGAGTTCGCCAACCGAAAGTTCTTTGGGGTTCACTATAATTCCACCTTTACCACCACCCAAAGGGATACCTACCACCGCACACTTCATAGCCATCCAAAACGACAGCGCCTTTACTTCATCGAGTGACACGTTCCAGTGATACCGAATACCGCCCTTAAACGGACCGCGCGCATCATTGTATTGAATGCGAAAACCCTTAAACACTTTAGTTTCGCCGTTGTCCATTACAACCGGAATATCGGCGTTGAGTTCGCGCTTGGGACTTTTGAGCGCTTCATGAATTTTTGGATCAAGCTTTATAATTGTGGCCGCCTTATCCAGCTGAGACATGGCGTTACCAAAAGGGTTATTTTCCATATTAGCAGACAAGATTATTTAATTCTTGGTTAAATACTTTAAAATTTTCGCTGTAATCAATGGGACATTCCACAATTGCTGGCCGACCCGCTGCAAAGGCTTGTTCCAATTTTGGAATTAAATCGGCGGCCGATTCTACCCGAAGGCCAAGCGCACCGTAACTTTCGGCATATTTAACAAAATCCGGATTTTCAAGCTTCATAGCAAATTCAGGGAGCCCAGCATTTTTTTGTTTCCACTCAATAAAACCGTAGGCATTATCATTTAAAATAAGCACAACTACATTAATTTTTTCCTTCATGCAAGTAATCATCTCTTGCGAATTCATCATAAAGCCACCATCTCCGCAAACCGCGAGTACTTTCTTGGTTGGATTTAACAACTTTGCCGCCATCGCGCTCGGGAGCCCTGCACCCATGGTAGCCAGTGTATTATCAAGCAAAAGTGTGTTAGGAGCGTACGTTTGATATTGCCGTGCAAACCACAATTTATATATGCCATTATCGAGTGTAACAATATCATCTTTTTCCATAACTTGCCGAACATCGTGCACAATCCGCTGGGGAATAAGCGGAAAATTATCCGCGCCAACTTTTTCACTATAGCGCTCTTGGAGTTTGGTACGTAACTCTCTAAAATAGCTGGTATCAAACTGTACCCCCCGCAGTTCTGCTTGCAAAGCCCACAGGGTATGCGAAATATCCCCCACCACCTGAAAGGCGGGGAGATAATATTCATCCGGTTCGGCTGATGTAAAATCGATGTGAATAATTTTTTTATCCCGCGCCTTGTTCCACACAAACGGAGGATGTTCATTAACATGATAGCCAAGCGTGATAATAAGATCGCTTTTATCGATAGCGCAATTTACATAATCGCGGCGATGCATACCAAGAGCAAATAACGAGTGCGGGTCGTCATCGGGCAACACTCCTTTACCAAGTTGGGTAGCAATAACATACAAACCGGCACTCTTAACCAAATTTTGCAATTCTTGA
Source organism: uncultured Gammaproteobacteria bacterium (assembly GCA_964533715.1). Lineage (GTDB taxonomy): Bacteria > Patescibacteriota > Patescibacteriia > Magasanikbacterales > GWA2-37-8 > CAZHNI01. The sequence continues at coordinate 4,762 of CAZHNI010000038.1, forward strand.
GTGACTTGTTTACGGTTGCCACCGCTTGAAACAATAATAATTGGATGCTTGGATTCTTTAATGGTATCGGCGGCTTTTTTTATTACCGCAGTATCGGCCACCGAGCGGTCGATTGGTTCGGGAAGGTGCTTGAGAAAATAAGATTCGTGTTCCATGCCTGCAATATCCTCGGGGAATTCTACATGCACCGCGCCCGGCCGCTCTTCTTCGGCCAAAGTGACGGCATGGTAGGCAGTTCGGCTGACATCGTTTACCGAAGTAACCGACGTAGCCCATTTGGTAAGCGGCTTCATAACATTTACCATATCCACCATCTGAAATTGACCTTGCCAATTATCCAAAAGCGCTTTTTGACCAGTAACCGCAATAAGGGGCATGCCGCCAAGCTGGGCATATGCCACGCCGTTGACTAAATTAAGCGCCCCTGGACCAAGGGTAGACAAACAAAAACCCGGCTTGCCGGTAAGACGACCATACGTTGCCGCCATAAACGCGGCCGCTTGTTCGTGGCGGGTAACAATAAGTTTTATTTTAGATTTGCGAATCGCTTCCAAAAAATCCAAATTTTCTTCTCCCGGCAGGGCAAAGCAATATTCAATACCTTGCGATTCTAAAATTTTTATAAAAATATCGGAAGATGTCATACATTTTTATTAATCACTAATACTTTTAATTCTGTCATATCTTCAATAGCGTAGCGTACACCCTCGCGCCCAATGCCAGAATCTTTAACTCCTCCATAGGGCATATGGTCTATGCGATAATTAGACACGTTGTTAATAATAACTCCACCCACATCCAAGTGTTCATAGGCGTAATTAACTTCGGATAAATCATTTGTAAAAATGCCGGCTTGGAGACCAAAATTACTATCGTTAACCTTAGCAATCACCTCTTTAAAATTGATATAACTTTCTACCACCACAACCGGGGCAAACGCTTCACGACTGCACACCTTCATTTCTTTGGTAGTATTAGTAAGAATGGTGGGCATAAAACCGGTTTCTCCTAGGCGCGTTCCACCGTACAAAATTTTTGCACCCTCACTTACCGCTTCTACCACCCAGCTGTTAACGCGCTCCGTATTTTTGGCATCAATCATACTGGAAAACAGCACACCATCTTTAAGCGGATCACCGTATTCTAGCTTTTGTGCTTCTTGAATGAGATGATTAACAACTTTTTCTTTAAGACTTTCGTGAACAAACAGGCGTTGGGTATGAATACAACTTTGTCCACTCTGACCAAAAACAGCAGACGTTAATTTGGGTAACATTTTTTCCACATTAGCGGTCGGCGCCACAACCACGGCGGCATTACCACCCAGTTCCAACACCACTTTTTTCTTACCAGCGCGCGTCTTCATATCCCAACCAACATCCGGTGAACCAGTAAACGTAAGTAGTTTAAAACGATCATCGGTTACTAATTTGTCCCCCACTTCTCTATCCATAGGTAAAATAGATACCGCGCCTTTTGGTAGGGCGGTTTCCGCAATTAATTCCGCGAGGAGTAATGCCGAAATTGGAGTTTTACTCGCTGGTTTTAAAATAATTGGGCAACCGGCGGCAATAGCCGGCGCCAATTTGTGTGCTACTAAATTTAACGGGAAATTAAACGGTGCAATTGCAGCTATAAGGCCAATAGGAAAATGGCGCACAATGGCTTCGTGGTTATCCCCCGCTGGTGTGCGGTCGAGCCCCATCCACTCTCCATATATTCGTTTGGCTTCTTCCGCTCCATCGGTAAATGTGGCAATGGCCCTGTCAACTTCGGCCCGTGCAAAAAATAATGGCTTCGCAGATTCACGTGCCATCGCTTCGGCAAATTCTTCTTTGCGTTCTTTAAGTTGGGCAGCAATGTGTAATAGTGTCTCCGATTTTATTCGCGACGGCAACTTTTTTAATTCTCCTTGAACTTGTAACCCTTTTTTAATTGCTTCTTCCAGATCATCCACCGAAGCCAAATAAGTTGTAGTCCAAACTGCACCATCAAACGGATTTACAACCGGAAGCTCCTTTTTTGAGGTAATAAATTGTCCGGCTAGATAAATTGGATACGTTTTTTTCATACTAAAAATAGTCTGTTCTCTTGTTTGTGGAGTATAACATATGTATAAAAAAAAACCACCCCTAAGGTTGGGTATTGGAACGGACGGTCGGGCCGTGCCAGGAGTCGAAACTTCTCGACTCTGACAACGAACCCGACCGTCCGACGGAGCGCCTCTCGGTCTAGGCGCCGCCGCGGTTGCGGCCGAAGGCGGCGTCCCACGTTACCGTTCACTTTCGAGTACTTTTACCCCCAAAATCACTGGCCACTTGGCCG
>CAZHNI010000039.1:0-6306 GCA_964533715.1 uncultured Gammaproteobacteria bacterium
TGTACTTCACGGAGGGAATCGAACGGGGAAGGGAGAAACCGGGAGGTTTCTCTTGCTGAGGAGGAGTATTGAGGAACCAGAAGGTTCCTCAAAGAGGCGCGGAGCGCCGAGTGAGATTTCCCCTTGGGGCTACCACTCGAGAACTTCACTAAATATAGTGAAGTTTTTGTTTTATCTTAGAAAAAATATTGGGTTCGATTATATTTTTTGCTAAAGTTGATATCCTAGCCAAATTAAACAATCGACCCTACTAGAATCGAACCTATAACAAATAATTGTAATAAAACAATTTTGGTGATATTCTTATTATATCTTAATTTAATAACTATGAAGATATTAGTAACCCACTCTAGTGATTTTGATTTTAGAAACAAACTTTACAAGCCATTACGAAATTCTACTCTCAATAGTAAATATGAACTCCGTCTCCCACAAGAAGGAGAAAGGGAGAAACTGACCAAAGACATAATAAAAGAATGCGTGGCAGTAATAGCCGAATGCTCGCTACCATCGACTGGACAGGGTATCGAATTAGGATGGGCTAGCGCCTACAATATTCCAATAATATGTATTTACGAAAAAGGCAGTAAAATTTCTAATGCTCTACATTTTATGTGAGCGATACTTTTATTGAATACAATGACGAAGCAGAAATGATAGAAAAATTAAAAGAACATTTAGATAAAATCGCATAATCTGTCACGCCAAAAAATAATCTCTTTTATAAAAAGGTTCCAACAGTCAATGGAGTGGTCTACAAGTGAAGAATTGGTTAACGCCGAGTCCTTTTTTGTGAGAAGAATAACAATAATTTTGGTGTTTCAAACAAGTGATTAAAGAAATAATTATTTGCAGCATTTATAGTTCCTAGTTGACTAAGAACTAGGAACTAAATATAATAATATTCTTCTTATAGACGATAATGTGATTAGTAAAGTTTATAAAATTTTATGCCTGCCAAACAAAAACTAACCAAATTTGAAAACAACATTCTTAGAGAAATTAACTTATCTTTAAATAAATTAAAAACAGAGAACCCCGGTGTCTTAAATTTAAAAATCACTGAGGCTGTGGTAAAAGATCTGCGGTATTCTTTTAAAGTTTTTAAACGGTTTAGTAAACGTAAAAAAATTACTATTTTTGGGTCGGCTCGTACTAACAAAAACCACCCATACTACAAGATGGCTTTTGAATTTGCCAAACAAGCCGCTGCTAAAAGATATATGATTATAACGGGCGGCGGGCCAGGTATTATGGCTGCAGGCAACGCTGGTGCCGCCAAAGCCAGCTTCGGGCTTAATATTCGTTTGCCTTTTGAGCAGCAACCCAACGAATTTATTCACCAGTCCGACATGATGATAAATTATAAATATTTCTTTATTCGCAAACTCTTTTTGGTAAAAGAGGCCGCCGCGTGCGTCTTTTTCCCTGGAGGCTTTGGTACGCTCGACGAAATATTCGAAGTTTTAACCTTAGTCCAAACCGGAAAAGCCAAATTAATACCGCTAATTTTTATTGATACTCCCGGAAAAAGTTTTTGGAAACCCTTATTTAATTACCTAACAAAGACAATGGAAAAAAATGGCTATATTTCTCCAGATGATCACAAACTTTATACTCACGCCACATCGATAGACGGAGCCCTCAAAGAAATAGATCAATTTTATAAAAACTTTCATTCTATTCGATTTTACCGCAAAGAGCTGTTAGTGCGTATGCGCCGCGCCCCTAGCTTAAAAAAACTAAAAGAAATTAACAAGAAATTCGGCTATCTATCGGCCGATAAAGTTTGGACCCTAGCTCCTAAACAAAAACATGAGGATAATGAGCCAGAAATTGGCCACCTCCCCCGCTTGCGTTGCCTATTTGAGCGTAAAGATTTTGGCGGCCTTCGGCTACTCATCAATGAAATAAATAAATTTTAGTAATCAGTAGTGATTTATGAAAATATTCACCTGCAAAGAAAAAATGAATAGAGAGGGTAGTTGCTAGGTGAAATTTAGCGGTAACGACATGATGATTGCAAGGAGGCTAAGGCAAGCGTGTTATGGTCTACAAACAAAATACACACCTTTGGTGTGTATTTTGTTTGTACTTCACGGAGGGAATCGAACGGGGAAGGGAGAAACCGGGAGGTTTCTCTTGTTGAGGAGGAGTATTGAGGAACCAGAAGGTTCCTCAAAACTTTGAATTACGAAACACCCATTTTGTCATCCTGAACCCCGCTCAAGCGGGGTGAAGGATCTCTGTCCGGTTGTTAACTTGGCCAACGTTGGCCAATTGAGACAGAGATTCTTCGCTCTGCTCAGAATGACAGTTGAGTTTCGTAATTCAAAGCTCAAAGAGGCCGCGAAGTGGCCGAGTGAGATTCCCCCTTGGGCTACCACGATAATACTTTCCTTAAATCGGGGGAGTGTTTCTTTGTCTGTAAATTTTTTGTTTTTACCACCCTGCCATAATAATATAATAGCCACAAATAATTTTAGGCTCCAAATTTGCTATCCACAGTGCCCAAGCAAGCGAAATATGGTATACTTTATTGTGAGAGAGCAAATTTTTTGCTTTTCCCAAAATTATGATGGGGGGTCCAACAATGAGCACCAAGTGCCGATACACCGCTCAATTTAAAAAAAGCCGGGTTATCGCGCACGACACACAAGAATTTACCTTTATAGCGGAGGAAGGTTTTGCGTTTGCCCCCGGCCAATATGTGTGGCTGGAATTTAAAAAATTAGCTATGCCCGATGTGCGTGGAAGTCGTCGGGCTTTTTCTATTGCGTCAGCGCCGTCGCCGGACCGCACTATTAAATTTATCGCCCGTTTTTCAAACAGCGGTTTTAAACAAACTTTATTTTCCTTGTCACCTGGCGAAGAAGTGTATATACACGGTCCATTTGGGTCGGCCTTTACTATTCAGCCCACTACCCCAGAGCATGTGGTGATGATCGCGGGCGGGGTTGGTATCGCTCCGTTTATGAGCGTGCTTATTGAGGCACAAAAACAAAATACTGATAAGAAATTTTTGCTGGTATACCTTAATTCCAGCGCCAAGCGCACCGTGTATCGCAAAGAGTTAGAGCAATTACAAAAAGCCAACCCAAATTTAACGATTGTTTTTGGTATGGGGGAATTTAGCTGGGAGCAGGTGAAGTCGCTCGGCGAAGAGGCCAGAGAAGAATGGTGGGTGGCAGGAACACAGTCAATGGTAGACCATGTATACTCAGTTTTAAATGATGAGGGCGTACCGTTTCCTAACATGCGATTTGAAAATTTTTATCCGCGCCGTGGTAATGTGCTCACACAGGAATCAGTATCCACCTCGTTTGCTGCCAGCATTAAAGACCCCATAACTGGCGTAGTATGGCAAGCCATTGACAATTCTACTAACCACATTGTTATTACCGATATAAATGGCATGGTAGTTTTTGCCAATAAGGCAGCGCAACAAATTACCGGCTATACGTTTGATGAAATGCGGGGCAATACACCCAGGCTGTGGGGAGGGCTCTATTCCAAAGATTTTTACCAAGCATTTTGGCAAAAAAAATTAAGTGGCAAACCGTTCGATGGTGAAATTATCAACCGTCGCAAAAATGGAGATTTATATTCGGTTATCGCGCACGTTACCCCTATTTTTGACGGTAAAGGCACGGTAATTGGGCATATTGGCACCGAAGAAGATATAACCAAACGTGTAGAAATAGAAAATGAAATTAACCAAGCTAAGCGATTTTTGGATTCAGTAGTAGACAATTTGCCGAGCATGGTGTTTGCCAAAGACGCCGTGGATTTAAAATTTGTATTGTTTAATAAGGCGGGCGAGGAATTGTTGGGTTTAAAAAAAGAAGCCATGCTGGGCAAAAGTGATTATGATTTTTTTCCCAAACAACAAGCTGATTTTTTTGTTGCCAACGATCGTAAGGTGTTACAAGAAGGTAAATTATTAGATATTCCGGAAGAGCCAATTAAGACCAAAAACAAAGGCGACCGTATTTTGCATACCAAAAAAATTCCGGTACTAAATGAAAAGGGTGTGCCGGTGTTATTGCTTGGTATCTCCGAAGATATTACGGAACTCAAAAAAGAGCAAGAAATTATTCGTCAGCATCAAGATGAACTAGAGCGGCTTAACAAATTGATGATCGGCCGCGAGTTAAAAATGGCGGATTTAAAAAAACAAATTCAAAAATTCTCGGAATTCCAAACAGAAGAGTCGAAATAGTATGAGAAAACTTTTGATTGTATCAATAGTATTTGTGGTATTTGCCACGGCGGTGGGCTTGGTGTGGTGGCGAACACAAGTGGTTGCACCGCAAAAATATACTGGGCCATTAGGCAGCATATCTTTGGGTATTCAAAAAACTTCGGACGCGGCTTTGGTTTATGTGGCGCAAAATCAGCGTTTTTTTCAAAATAATGGCGTTGCTGTTAGCCTTAAAAATTATAATTCAGGCGTTGAAGCGATTGATGCGATGTTAAAAGGGGAAGTTAACCTGGCTTGGTCGGCGGAGTTGCCGGTGGTAAGAAAAGCGTTTGCCAATGAGCCATTAAAAATTATTGCCACCATTGATAAGTTTAGCGATATGCAGCTTTTTGTCCGCAAGGACAAGGACACAGTAATGGTTTCTGGTTTAAAGGGTAAGCATATTGGTTTGGTAAAAGGCACAATCGCCGAATATTATTTAGATAATTTTATTGAAGAAAATGGGCTGACCCGATCGGATATAACTATTGTAGATGTCGCGCCAGAAGAAATGGTTAATTCCATTTTAAACAATACCGTAGATGGAGTGGTGGCCTGGACGCCGTTTACAAATCAAATTAAAAAACAGTTGAATAATAAGGTTGTTAGCTGGTCTTTGCAAAATGAATTAAAAGGATACGGCAACTTGGTTGGTGGGAGCAGTTGGTTACAGACCAACTCAAACACAGTTAGTCGTTTTTTGGCGGCGCTGTCTCAGGCGGAACAATATATTATAAAAAATCCCGCAGAATCTAAAAAAATTGTGCAAAAACAAATTGGTTATGATGATATGACCATGGAGGCCGATTGGCATAGTACCAAATTTTTTCTATCATTAAATCAGGCGTTGGTGTTGGCTATGAACAACGAAGCGCAATGGTTAGTAACAAATAAAATGGTTAATCAAACCGAAATTCCTAATTTTTTAGATTATATTTATTTTGACGCTCTGGAAAAGGTGAGGCCGGAAGCGGTTACCATTATTTACCAAAAATAAATATGAAAAAAACCGCACTTTTTATCATCACTATCCTGGCAATAGCCGCGTCTCTAATAATTATTTGGTGGCAAACCAGGTCTGCCTTACTACCAAAATTTACCGAGCCAGCGCAGAAGGTGACGGTTGGCAACCTTGGTATTTATTCCGCGCTTAATTTAATAGCTCAAGCTAAAGGATATTTTAAAGACAATGGTTTGGATGTTAATATTAAAGAATATGAAACGGGCCCGGCCGCGGTTAAAGATTTGCTGGATGGTAAACTTGATTTGGCTACGGCTGGAGAATTTCCGGGAGTGAATTTTATGTTTGACAATAGTAATTTGCGTATTGTGGCAGAATTGGATAGTCAAAATTCTACTAATATTATAGCCAGAAAAGACAGCGGTATTAGCAAACCGGCTGATTTAAAAGGAAAAAAAGTCGGTGTGATTAAAAAAAGCGCGGGAGAAATTTTTTTAGGAAGATTTTTAACATTCAATAATCTTGCGCTAGCGGACGTTAAACTAGTTAATCTGGCACCAGCGGAGTTGGTCGATCAAATTGCTAACGGAAATATTGATGCGATAGCAACGGGCGAACCGTATGTTTACCAAACCAAAAATAAATTACAGGGTAACGGAGTTGTGTTGTCCTATCTAGGAAACGAAGAATCCTATACTTTATTGTATAGTACGGATCAATTTACAAAAAATCAGCCGCAAATTATTGAGCGCTATCTGCGGTCTCTAGTTCAAGCCGAGCAGCTTGTTGCTGTTCATAATGCTGAAGCAAAAAGTATAGTTACTCAGCTGCTGGGCCATGACGACACATATATAAATTATATTTGGCCAAAAATTTCTTTTTCCTTGGAATTGGATCAAGCTTTGATTTTAACACTAGAAGACGAAGCGCGCTTTTTAATTGCTAACAAATTAACAAATAGAGTAGATGTGCCAAATTATTTGGATTTTGTGTATTTTAATGCTTTACAAAACGTGAAACCAGATTCAGTAACCATGATTCATTAGTTAACTTAGATTCCAGAATCTAACGCAACATCTGTGATACCATGGGTATCTAAGAT
>CAZHNI010000040.1:0-5672 GCA_964533715.1 uncultured Gammaproteobacteria bacterium
ATGGAAACACCGGCTGAATTTGCCGCCATGTCGCATTTGACAGTTTAGAGAACGACAGCTTGACAAAAGCACTTTTTTGTGATATACTGATTGGTTTAATAGGGCAACTGCCACGTTACGAGAGAAACATGGCAGTGATTAATTAAACATGAATTTAAGAGCTTCTCTCGTTAAACCGAGAGTTTTTTTAAATCTAACCCAAAAAGTGCACCGTTGAATGTAACCAACGATCTACTTTTTGAGATAGACAGGCTGTAACTGCAGAACTGGAAAGCACCTTGACAATTTAAAAAAGTGCTTACTGCCCACTTGCCGAAAGTGATTTTTTTCAATTTCTGTAGGCGGGCAGTAAGTGAAAAGTTTTCCAACAATTCCCCGAGAGGGAACCCCCACGCGGGGAAAGAAAGGAGCCAGCGATGGCCCGATTCGACATCATCAAGCTCACCGGCCTCGACCACAACGGCAGGACCAACCTCTGGAGCCCCAGCCTGGAGCGGACCATCAAGTTCGCCTCCCTGGCGCTCTGCTTCGTCAGCACGGTGTTCCTGTTCGTCTGGTTCAACACCTTCCAGGGGATGCTCGAGTACCTCGGCATCACCTCGTACCCCGCCGCCCTCACCCTCGCCATCTGCCTCGCCGGACTGAATTTCATCGTCGAGTGGGGCATCTTCACCGCCGACCTCCGGCGCCACCGCTGGGTCTGGGGAGTGATGGTGATTCGTATCGTCGTCTCCATCGGCCTGGCCACCATCTCCTCCAAGCCGCTCCAGCACGGCCTGTTCCACCGCGATATCATGCAGTACATCGACGCGGAGGACGCCATGAAGCGCGTCCAGATCAAGGACGCCGCCAAGACGGCCGAGAAGGCCAAGGCCGACGCTGACATCAAGCGAATCGAGGACGACCGCGACGCCGCCATCATGGGGCTCTCGGGCGTCCAGGACCCCCAACTCGCCACGCTCATCGCCCAGAACGAGAAGACGATCAAGATGTACGAGGGCCAGCTCAACGATGCCCGCCAGAAGCACTTCGACGAGATGGGTGGCCTGAGCAAGTCCGGCAAGAAGGGCTACGGCCTCGCGGCGAAGTCGAGCGAGCAGGCCATGAAGGACGCACAAGCGGCCCTCGACAAGGCTCGAGCCGACGCGGCTGCTTCCGAGCAGGCCGCCCGGGCCAAGCTCCAGGGCGACAGCGCCACGGAGCGCACGAAGGCCGACCTCCTCAAGAAGGACGTCATCACCCGTCGCGACGCCGCCATCAAGTGGATCGAGGACCGCACCGATGCGTGCGAGATCACCGCCAAGTACGGCGGGCTCGGGTACTGCAAGCTGAGCCGGGGCTACCTCCATAAGGAGGAAGTGCTCCAGACCATGGCCAAGGAATCCAAGTCCGTGCGCCAGGGCATGTGGGCGTGCGTGGCCTTCATGTTCTTCCTGGATCTCCTCCTCATGATCATCAAGATCACAGCAGGTGGAACCCTGGCCACCTACAACTCCCAGGTGAGTCAGGCGCTCGACGGCAATGATGACGCCAAGAAGGCGCTCATCGCTGACGGGCACGCCGTGCGCGACTTCGGTCTCCTCGCCGTCCCGGTGCACATCCGCGAGGTGACGCTCGAGCAGTTCGAGATCGCGCGCCACGAGTTGGCCGACGCGCTCTCGTCCTTCGCGACGCACGTCCGCGCGTTGTGCCAGACCCAGGCCAACGGGCTCTGCCTCACCCAGACCGAGATCGGCAACGGCCTCTTCAACTTCTGGACCAACAATGTTTCGCCGAAGTTGAAGGCGTTCGACCAGATCGGAGGCGCGATGCGGCGCAAGGGCCACAGCGCCCTCGCCACCTGGCCCGCGAAGTTCATGGGCCACGACGACCCGCGGATCGCCGGCAGCCGCCAGCCGTGGGACATCACCGTCTCCGAGCTCCGCTCGTACGGCTGGGTCGACCCGGCGGACAAGATCGCTGCGGCTCGCCGCGCGATCGAGCGCCTCGGCGCCCTGTATCGCGACCTCGCGGACGCGGTCACCGCCGAACAGTTCAACGTTCGGGCCATCGTGCGGGGCCGGCCGGACATCGAGGAGCAGAAGGTCGCCGACCTGTGCTACCCGCGCTGGCGCGACAAGGTGCGGCCCATCATGCTCCGCGTCGAGGACACGAAGGCCGAGATCCTCGCGGGCGGGCTCACGCCTCCCGCGCCCCCGGCGTCGATCCCGAGCGAGCAAGAGCTGGCGCGGCTGTGGGAGGTGGACACGGCGACCCTGCGGCGGCACGGCTGGACCGGCCCCCAGCAGAGCACGAACCCGCCGCCGGCCGCGCCCCCGGCGCCGCCCGCCCCCACCGCGGCGGCATCGTCGACCACCACCCCCGTGGCGGCCACGACGGCGCCCAAGCGGACCCGCAAGACGACCATCGCCTCGGCCGCCGTGCCCGCGCCCACCGCGCCGAAGAAGGCGCCGCCGCGCACGCGCAAGACCAAGACGACCCTGACGGCCGTCCCCGCGCCCACCGCGCCGAAGCCGTAGCGCGGCCCCCCAAGTTTGTTCTTTTTCGCTCCCCCCGAGGGCAGAGCGTAGCTGATTCCGACTTCACGTCGCGAATCCAGCATGCCCTCCTCCAATCAGATCATTGATCTTAGATGAATGTTCTGACAAATAAAAAACCACCTGAGATAGGTGGTTTTTTATTTTTTGTAAGAGCTTGGTGAATAATTACCACAATTGTCATTCCGAGTGAGGCCGGAGGCCGAATCGAGCCTGCCTCCTGCATGCGCCCTGCCTGCGCAGACAGGAGGCATGGCGCAGGCAGGGAATCCCTTGACCCCTAAAATCAAGCGATTTCTCCACTACCCCTTCGACTCGTCGCGAGACTCGCTCAGGGTTCGGTCGAAATGACAATTAATCACCGAGCTCTTTTGTAAGTATGTTTGACAGTGGGGGAACCCTGCTATATAATTCCTCCTACTAGGAGGATAAATTTTTTAGCTAAAAATTTATGACGAAAACAATTGATGAAAAAATAGACGATTTAGCCATCTCGATGGCGGCGGGTTTTGAAGCTATTGATAAAAAGATAGCGGCCTTGCCGGATAAAGATTATGTGGATAAAAAAAACATCCTCAGCCAAGATTACATCGATAAAAAAATTAGTCTCTTGCCGGATAAAAGTTTTCTAACCGATAAATTAGCTGATTTGAAAGGTGACTTATTTGTAAAACTCCGGCGCGAAGACGCCAAGGTAAATTTTTTAATTGGGCTTTTGCGTGAGCGATCGGTTTTAACAGAATCTGATGTCGAACATCTACGACGAGAGTTTGATATTTTTCCATCGATGATCTAAGAACTGAAATAAAAATCCCCTGAGCACAATCGAAGGGGATTTTTTGTTTTTTACTTTAGTTCTAAATTATGATCTCAGTGATTTTAATGCTGTAAGCGCAGCATCTTTGCTAAAAATCTCTGTAATATTTCCCGTAGTTTCCGCTAATTCCTTGCCACGTATTTCATAGGTTGATTCTGAATCTACATGAAATTCAAAGCGACTATTCTCTGCATCCCATACACGAACCGCATGTCCGCCATTAGCAACCATTGGAGAATCAGGGCCAGCTTCTTTAAGCAAAACCTCCAAATTACCTTTAAGTTCTTTGTCACCGTGCGACGCAACTTCAATAAGTTTATCGTATTTGGCTCCCCCGCTTTGTTGATATTCACGAACGGCTTCCACAAGCGAACGATCTAAGATGGGGTTGGATTTACCTTGGCCCGTTAACACTTCGTTAGCGCGATCTTTTACTCCAGCCATCGCTTTTGTAAGTGCGTCCTTAACACCTTCGGCAGCCTTGCCATTAAATACGGTGCTTTCACTAAATTTATGCAAGCTTGAATCCATGTTGGAAACCGTGCGCATAATGTCCACCGGATTTTGCCGGAATTCTGTCCACCCTTCTGGTGCGGTAGCTAAGAAATGCGGCCCGTTTTCTGGTGCTATACCACCTGCGGCAACACCAGCTTTTGCGGCCGCTGTTTCTACTGGTATATTAACTTTAGGAGCATCTACTTTAACATCACCTTTGCCGGCACGAAATGTTTCCAAAGTTTTACCAACACTCATTTTTTCCGAAGCATTGCCAGTATCTGACCCTCGAGCAAACGATGGTGTTGATAATCCGTCTTTACTTAAAGAAGGGGACCCACCTGCTTGTTTAGATTCAAAAGTTGATTGAAGTAATGAATCACGACCAAATCCAGCTCCCCCACTTCGTGTTATAGAATCACCTGTTACCGAAGCGCCTTGGGCTTTGGTCACGTCGAAGCCAACTACTCGGCCATTTTCATCCGGTTTAGTATAAATAACATTTCTGGGCGCTTTAATTTCTCCCACTGATCGAGCGTTTATTTCGTCGGCATCATTAAAATTAAAATGCCCATCATCGCCCCGCGTGCCAATAGGCACACCGGCTCGGTTGTACACAATGCCTTCACCATTGGCAAATACTACTTCACCACGGTTAGAAACAAATGGCGTGTAGCCATGCCCAGCACTATCGTGGGCACTACTACCAGCGGCGGCCGGTTGCCAGGTTGGCTGTGGGGCGCGCTCTACTACACCAGCAACTTTAAGTTCTACCACCTTGGCCACCCCCCCATCTCCAAGCACTGGCTTACCATTATCTAACCCCCAATAACGACCATGGGAACCAAGCCGGAAATCCTGGTGAGCGCCGACGAGGCCGGCTTTGTTTTCATTCATTTGTTCGGTGCCACGAAGCGCCCTGCCGAGTCCGGCAATTAAATTGGTATCTTTGCCACCATTTCCCAAGACCCCGGCGCGGTATTTGTCCACAAAGCCTGCGATTTCGGAATCGGATTTGATGCCGAGTGCTTTAAGAAAACCTGGACCATACGATTCGGTTTTAAGAAACGCGGCTGCGGCGCCCGGATTTTTCTTGGCCAGCTCTTCAAAAATAGCTAACTTTAATTCACGCCCGGTTTCTGGGGCAGTATCCACACTGCTGCTAAATATATGATCTTTGGCTGGATTATCTTTAAAAAGATCGTGGTAATAAGCCTGTTTGCCATTTCCAAATTCTGCTGCCTTCATTATTCGATCTAGCGATCCAGAATTATTCAATTCTGGATGATCGTGGAGTAATTTACCAAGCACACCAGCCTCTGGGCCACTAAGTTTAAAGCCGTGTTCATGTAAAAATTTATTCGGATCAAACAATTCTGTGCCAGATTGATTGTCAGGCGCAAACAAGCTATCTTCTTGGCCCCTATCCAGATTTTTTTGGATATCTCTATGCAACGCCGCCCGCTGTTCTTCCACAGCCGCCTGCTCGGCGCGGCGATGCTCCATGTACTTACCGAATCCATAAGTACCCCCCCCAAACCCAACTGCGCCGAGTACCGCATACGCCACAGTTCGTCTGTACCCAACATTTTTGGTCAACTCTTGCTTCACTTCTTTTTGTTGAGTGCTCAATTTTTCTACGTCTTCATTTAATACCATTAACAAATTCTCCACACCGCTATGTGTTTGTACTTCATGGTTCACTGTAGTTTCAACAATTGTATCTTTTTCTTTACCCCAAAAGTTCTTTTTCTTCACTACACTAGTTTCGGTGCGTTGCCCAATAATTTTTACTGTTGGGTCATTTAAATACAGCTGTAAAT
>CAZHNI010000041.1:0-5502 GCA_964533715.1 uncultured Gammaproteobacteria bacterium
CAGAACTGTCATTCCGAGCGTTAAGCGAGGAATCTCTGTCTGTTATTTTAAATTGGGACAGAGATTTCTCACTGCGCTACGCTCCGTTCGAAATGACAGTTGTGACTTTTTGAAATGAACTCTGTGTAAGTATCTTGATTGCCGAAAGGAGAGTCATCCCTCTAGCGGTCGCAGCCGTGCGGCTGTGAAGAGGATGACGAGGAGGTTCCCATGCACACGCTCGAAACCAATAAGTTCTCGGAACGGCAGGCGAAGAGCTGGCTGGTCAAGGCCGGAATCAATACCACCGAGGCGAAGGAGACGGCCAAGGCGATCAAGCTCCAGGAGAAGATCTCCATGGTCGATCTCGAGGGGCTGCTGCGCAACAGCGGCAACAACGAGGAGATGACCGCCCGCGTGGCGCGCGCCTTCTTCGGCGCCGCGGGACACCCGGCGTTCACCGAGGCGACCCGCGCCATCTCCGGCGGCGGCATGCTCGCCTCGTCGGCTCGCCCCACCGCCCAGCGCGGCGTGGTGCGGCGCTACAAGCGCCCCATCATCGGGGCCGTGGCCGCCGTCTCCCTCGCGCTCCTGGGGTTCGTCGGCTTCATGGCCATCAGCACCCACCGGGCCGCGAAGAAGACCGAGGCCGCGGCGGCCACCCCGCCCGCGCCGGCCCCGGCCGAGACGCCGACCGTCGCCACCCCGGCGCCCACCGCCCCGGCCACCGACCTCCAGGCCAAGAGCTGCTCCGACTCGTGCATCTCGCTCCCGCCGGACCAGGTGATGGATTGCCTGGTCAACTGCATCGCGACCGTCGAGTCCGACAACTCGAAGCTCAAGAAGCTCATCGAGAAGAATGACGCCAAGCTCGCGGCGGCCAAGGCCGAGTACGAGCAGAGGCTCAAGGTCAAGGACGACGAGATCACGGCGGCCAAGGCCGAGGCCACCGCCAAGGTGGAGGCCAAGGCTGCCGAAGCCAAGCGCGAACTCGCCACCAAGGATGCCGCGGCCAAGAAGGCCATGGCGGAGAAGGAGGCCGAGATGAAGCGCCAGGCCGCCGCGGCCCAGGCCCAGGCCACCCAGGCCGCCACCGAAGCGGCCCGCATCAAGGCCGAGGCTGAGGCCAAGAGCCGCGTCCCCACCTGCGCTGTGGCCATCGAGGTCTGCAAGTCGTCTGCGATCTCCCAGGCCATGAAGAGGCAGGGGAGATCGGACGCCTGGATCGCCGAGCAGTGCGAACGCTCGGCGAAGTTCAAGCAGGCCGCGAAGCAGTGCCAGTAACCAACCCGGGAGAGGGTCGCATCCGCGGCCCTCCTCCCTCCCATTCCAATGCGAATGAATTTAGTTTGGATTATGAGTTGTCATTTCGACCGAAGTCCCGAGCCATCGGGACGGAGTGGAGAAATCGCTTGATAACGAAAGGGATTCCTCGATTCGGTCTTCGACCTCATTCGGAATGACAATCGACGATGTATTTCGTAATCCAGATTCATTAACAGTTGAGTGGAGAAGTTCCACTAAAAGTTTTTTGACATTCCGTCCCGACATGATGTCGAGACAGAAAGGCCTCGGACAAGATGACCAAGGAAACGCGATCGGGCGACCACCCGATCATCTCCCTGGCCGAGCGCCGGGGGAAGAAAGCTTGGCGCGAACAGCTTCGCGCCACCGTGACGTGGAAGAACTTCGTAATCTTCCTCGTCATCGCCGCCCCCCTCACGCTGGCTGGCGTGCTCTCCATTCTCCTCACGAAGATCAACCGCGTGGAGGACATCGTGGTTACGAAGGGTGTTAACATCACCCACAACACCACGTTTGTCCTGCCGGACGCAAACGCGCCGGCGAAGGAGTACCCGCCCACGTTCCTCGACCGGGTCCCCGAAAGCCCGGTAAGTTACGATCGCCTCCAACCTAAGGAGTCGTTCCGCGCTCTCGAGCGCGCGTACGACCTCGCCCGCGGCGCGGTGCAGGCCAGCGACTACCGCCACCTCGCCATGGAGCGCCAGTTGCGTGAAGCGCGCGATCGGTTGCGCGAGGCGCAAGAGCGCGCTAATGCAGCCGAGGAGAACGCTAAAATCAGAATCGAGCGTCTCCAGGCCGAGGCAGACGAGGCCGTGAAGCGCATCCGCGAGGATGCCGACCGGCGCATCGCCGAAGCCGAAGGCAAGATCCGCCTCCCGGCCTGCACGTCGGAGCGCCTCGACATTTGCAAGAAGCGGATGCTCGAGAAGACGGGAGGGGATGGGGACAAGGCTATCAAGCTGTGTTCCATCACCTGCCGTACGGCTCCGCCGCCTGTCAAAAAACCCACCAAGCGGTAGCGCTGCATATCTATGCGCGCTACCCTTCATTCCATTGTTTATCAAAAATACAAGTGATTGACAGTGGAGTGAGCTTAAATTTCATGAGATTTTGATTGATATAACCTCTCCCTAACCTCTCCTTTGCAAAGGAGAGGTGGCGATGTCTCCCTCGCCTCCGCAGAGGAGAGGGTCAGGGGAGAGGTCTCGAAGTCAGGTCTCGCAATTCAAAAGCTTGCCTTATCTTAGCCAAATCTTAAATTTAAATGCCTATAGTTAGCCAAAATAAAGCTCATAAGACACCCAAAACCTTGACAAATTATTAAAAGTGTGATATTATTAAGAGTTAATAAAAACCAGTGATAATGTTTTGAGAGAGGCATTGTCATGGGCTAATATAAGTTTTTTGAGCTCTCTCACCCCGGAGAGTTGTTTTATGTAATAGTCACAGCTATGATTTACAAATTTGATGTCTTTACTGCTAAATTCTAAAACTGTCATTCTGAGCGAAGCGAAGAATCTAGTTTTTGAAACGGACAGAGATCCTTCACTTCGTTCAGGATGACAAGATCGTTCTTTACAACTTAGGTGTAAGAGATAAATAGACCAAAAATGGGTGATTACCTCCCCACGAACATCGAGGGTCAATTTTAAACAAAAAAATATTCTGTTTAGAACTGACCCTCGACAAAACACTGAGAACAGAGGCCGTAATGTTCGGCCCTCTGGTTTCTCGGTGATGATTCGCAAGGAGGTCCTCATGAACCGCGCCGCCCTTCGTCAGTACCTGATCGCCGCCGCCGTCGCCCCGCTCACCGCCGACCTGATCGTGGCCGCCCCGGCCATGGCCACGGCGACCACCGTCGCCGACGTGGAGGTGGTCCTGACCGCCCACAACGTGCCGGTGGCTCTGGCCCCGGGCGCGCTCGCGGCGATGAACTCGCCCGTCGCGACCCCCGTCCGCCGCCGCGGCCAGCGGGTCGTCATCAGCAACACCGTGACCACCCCGGCCCCCGCCGCCCAGCCGCAGCCGACCACGGTCGTGCAGGCCGGCCCCGCGGGCATGGCGATCCCCATCGCCCCGGGACACACCGCGTTCGCGGATCACCTCGGGATCATGATCCCGCAGGACCCGAACGTCCGTGCGCTCCTCGGCATGGGACAGCACGGCCCGGCGACCCTGACGGTCGCCCCGCCCGTCGTCGCCGCCACCGTCGCGCAGCCGCAGCCGACCCCCGCCCCCCGCGGGCTGCACTGGGCGAGCATCGTCCTGATCGCCCTCGGAGCCGCCGCCCTGGCCACCGCCCTCGTGTTCTTGCTCTACTTCGGGGCCACCCGCGTCACGGCCTCCGAGCTCACGAACCAGACGAGCATCCTCGTCGGGCACGTGACCCGCGAGACGGACCGGGCCGCCGCCAAGGTGACCAAGGACGTCAACGACACCACGACGCAGTCGCTCAAGGAAGTCGTGACCGTGGTCACCAAGCACACCAGCGAGGAGACCGACCGCGGTATCAAGGCCGTGCAGGGCACCATCCGCTACGAGGCGGGCAAGCTCTCGACCCAGCACACCAAGCTGGGCGAGGAACTGGCAAAGATCGCCGAGGAAGCGAAGAAGCACCCGGCAGCCGCCCCCACGACCGTCCGCCTCACCGCGGCCCCGAGCGGCCCCTCCGCCTTCCGCGTCGTCACCCCGTAGTCTCTCCTCTCACACCTTACCCAGCAGAATCTCTTTGAGAGCTCTGCTGGGCATGCCCCGGGACGGAAGTTGAGCTCACGCTCCTTCCGTCCCACCCAAATCTATGTTCATCATTAAAATGGTGAACAGAGACCAAGGAAACACGAACCAACGCACAAATCTACACAAAAACGAACGAATATACGAATTAAGAAAACAAAACAGTTCTTTACAAATAGCCTGTCATTCTGAGTGAAACGAAGAATCTAGTTTCGAAACGGACAGACCTGCCTTGCCGGCAGGCAGGGATCCTTCGCTCCGCTCAGGATGACAAAACAGTTCTTTTGTTAAACCGAGCCGGATGTTATCCGGCCCACAGCCTTGGAGGCAATGATGAAAAAGCTCGCGGCTCTCCTGCTCTTGCTTGCCGGCACCGTTGCCGGCGCCGACCCACCCCCGGCCGGGGTGGAGGTCTCGCTGGTGGGTTTCACGGTGGTCAACCCGGGGGAGGAGTACGTCATCTCCTGCATGCCCCCGTGCGTGATCGAGGGATACCTCAACCTCCCCGCCCCCGCGATCGCCCCGCCCGTGGTCGCCCCCGCGCCCCCGCCGGTCGCCGCCCCGCCGCCCATCGCGAAGACTGGTCCGGCGGTCGCCGCGCCGGCCCCGAGCCGGATTGAGATGCGGCCACCGCCCGCGCCTCTCAGCGCTTCCGCTGTGGCCTTCTATAAGGAGGAAGCGCTCTTCCAGAAGGACCTCAAGAAGTTCCAAGAAGACGTATGCTTCTCCCTGAAGCACTTCTTCCACGGCGTCCTGCCCTCCAGCGCCCGGGAGCAGATCGACGAGAAGGCGCAGGGCATTCTCGCCAAGCACACGCTGAACGAGCTGGCCCGTGCCGCGGGCCTCCCGCCGCCGCATTACAAGCTCGTGATCAGCCCGGAGGCGTGCGGCATGCCGGAGCCGACCAGGCTCTTCTAGGAGGGTCGCCTTGGCTCTATCAACCTGTCCTGAGTTTCTCGGGACTCCACACTAAACTTTTCTGAGTACAGGAAAGTTTATAAAGGAGAAACACGAACGAACACACGAATCAACACAAACACGAACGAGTGTACGAATTAAAAAAACAAGATAGTTCTTTACAAAACAAAGGAAAAGGGAAATACAACTCCTTCCTTACGAATCTCAAGTCGAGAGTGAATATTAAACATAAATAATATTTTTGTTCAGTATTCACTCTCGACAAAACATCGAGGACTAAGGCCGAAAATCTCGGCCCTCTGGTTTCTCGGTGAGAGTTCGCAAGGAGGACCCCATGAACCGCGCCCTCGCCACCCTCGCCGTCGCTCTGTACCTCGTCGCCGCCCCCGTCGCCCTCGCCCAGACGCCGCCCGCGCCCGCCCCGGCCCACGCCGCGCCGATCGTCCGCATGACGCCGCCGCCCACCGGAATCATCCCGCCGGGCGCCACCCTGGAGGTGACGTGCGCCGGGTGCACGGTCGAGATGTGGCCGCTCACGCCGCCGCCCGCGGCCGTGGCGGCGCC
>CAZHNI010000042.1:0-4736 GCA_964533715.1 uncultured Gammaproteobacteria bacterium
GCGACAGCGGAATGCTCACATACGACGACAGGGTGAGCACCACCGTGCCCGCCAGCACCAAACCGGCCTGGCGCAGCCACCGCGCCGGGCCTTGCACGCCGACGACCGAGGAAACAGAAACATCTTGGGTCATGAACCAATCCTGTTGAACAAAACAAGCGCGAAGGCCCGTGCCTTCGCCACAAAACGCTGGCAAGTATCTGCAGTGATCTATTCATTGTCAACCAAAATTTATAATTATGTTTACGCAAATGCTTCTCTGAACGTGCAAATCCGGCCACGGCAAACTGCGGCACACTCCCTGCATGAAAGTCACCCTGGACCCCCGTGCAGTGCTGCAGCACCTGGCCCCTGGCGGGCCGGTGTCGGGCGCCGAACTGGCCGAGCAACTGGGGGTCACGCGCGCAGCGGTGTGGAAGCAGATCGAGGCGCTGCGCGCCGCAGGCCTGCCGATTGAGGCGCGCACCAAGGTCGGCTACTGCCTTCCCTGGCCCATCGATCTTCTGGCGGCGGACCGCATCCAGAAGGCCCTGCACGCCGCAGGGCCGCCCGTGGAGGTGCACTGGGAGCTTGACTCCACGCAGGATGCCCTCGCGCGTCTGCCCGCCGGTGCACCCGACCTGACCGTGGTGCTGGCCGAGTTGCAGACGCAGGGGCGCGGTCGGCGTGGGCACGGGTGGGCATCGCCCCCTTGCCTGGGTCTGTACCTGTCGTGCCTGAAACACTTCGCGGGTGGCCCGGCCAGCTTGGGCGGCCTGTCCATCGCCGCCGGGGTTTGCGTGGCCCAGGCGCTGACCGAAGCGGGCGTGCCAGACCTGCAACTCAAATGGCCCAACGACGTGCTGGTGCATGGCGCCAAGCTGGCAGGCGTTCTGATCGAGGTGCAGGGCGAGTACGACGGCCCCTGCACGGCACGTGTGGGTGTGGGCGTGAACCTGCGGCTGTCTCCGGCGCTGGGTGCCACGCTGGGCCAGCCTGTGACCGACCTGGCCGCCCTGTGCGGCGGCGCACCGCCTGAACGCAATGCACTGGCGGCGCGGCTTATCAACCACCTGCGTGCGGGGCTGCTGAAGTTCGAGCAACAGGGCCTGGCGCCCTTCGTCCAGGACTTTGCCCGGCGTGATGCGCTGGCGGGTCAGGCACTGACCATCACGGGAGCGGGCGACCTGCAGCAGGGCGTGGGCTGCGGTATCGATGCGCGCGGCGCCTTGCGTGTGGAACACGGCGGCCAGGTGCACACCATCCAGAGCAGCCATGTGTCGGTGCGCCCGCAGCCCGCGAAAGACGGCGGCTGAACGAACTGGAACTCACAGACCACAAAGCCCGGAACCGAATGCGCAGAGATCGCGACCATCGGCACTTCTTGCATCACCCGACCGGCAGGTAGCGCGGCAATCCGACCACTACGCAAAGTCGTCCAAGAACTCAGACGCAGGTGCAGTACCCGTCACCAGCAACTGATCCCGCGCCCGCGTACACGCCACGTACAGCAAATGCCGCTCGGTGTCGTACACCTCTTGCAGGTCGGCATCGTCGCCCACGGTTTCCATGCGCGCTTGCAAGGGAATAACCTCGTCATCACAAGCCATCACCACCACCGCGCGAAACTCCAGGCCCTTGGCCAGGTGCATGGTGGCAATGGACACATGGCCAAGGGTGGTTTCGCCATGTTCATCCAGCACTTTGAAAGACGCGCCTGCGGCACTGACGGCGGCTTGCGCCCGTTCCAACTGGGCCTCTGAGCGCACAAACACGCCCGCCTCCTCCGGCAAGATTCCGGCGTTGAACCGCTCGGCCAGCCATGCACCGACGGCCTGAATTTCATCGCGCTCGGTCTTGCACACGCTCACCATGGGCGGTGGGCCATTGAAGACCGACACCGTGTCGTTGCGCGCGTCGGTGTTGCCATCCACGTCCACCGTCTCTTGGCCCAGCAAACGGTCGGCCTGCTGGCGGATTTGGTGCGAGGTGCGGTAGTTGATGCGCAGCGTGCGCGAGCGGCCCCGTATGTCCACGCCTAGCGCCTTCCAGGAAAACGGTTGCTGAAAAATGCGCTGCCCCAGGTCACCGGCAAAAAACAAGGCGTCGGCGCGGCCAGCGCCCAGCGCAGCCAAAAAGCGCAGGTGCGCCACGCTCAGGTCTTGCGCCTCGTCCACCACGGCAAAGTCATAGGGCGGGTGTTTGCTGCTCGCCAGCGTGTGTGCCAGAGTGGTGAACATGCCCGCGTGGGTAATCAGCCTCTGCGCTGCCAGCTCGGCACGCACTTGCTCAAAAATGCGCCACAAAATGGCCCGCTGTGGCTCTGGCAAGCGCGTCTTGCGGCCCAGGCGGGTAACGTCGCGGTATTCCTCCCAGCCAGCCAGCTGCCAGGCATCCACAATCTGCTCCCACTCGGTCACCAAAAAATGCAGGCTGAACTTGTGGCCGCCCACCGCGTGGGAAGCGCGCTCCAGCATCTGCCGCACATGCTCGCGCTTCGCCAGCGCCATGGTGCCGCCCTGGCCTGGCATCTTTGCTTTGGTCAGGCGCTGGCCCACCGCATTAAGCGACAGCACATCGATGCGCTCGGCCAGTCGCGGCTCGCTGGCCAGCAGGCGCTTGAGTTTGGTGTGCAGCGCACGGGCCAGCGTGTCGGAAAAGGTGGTGAGCAACACCCGGCAATCGGGGTTGCTGCGCGCCAGGAAGGCCGCGCGGTGCAAGGCAACAATCGTCTTGCCCGTGCCCGCAGAGCCGGACACACGCGCCGGGCCGGCGTAATCGCGCTCCACCCACTGGCGCTGCTCGGGGTGCAAAAAAACCGTCCACTTGTCCCAGGGAAAGTTCAGCGCGGCTTCCAGCTCGGCCACATTGGCCATCACGCGGAAACGGCGCTGCGCATCCGGGTGGTCAAACGGGTTGGCTGTGGCGGGGGCTGGCGTTGACGCACGGGGTTTGCCACCGGTAGCCAACTCCAGCAGCGCCTCTGCCGCTTCAGCGGGCAGGTGGTCGGCCAGGGCCAGCACACTGTCTTCGGTGGCCGCTTTCACATCGGCCAGCCACTCGGCCGGTACACCGTAGCCCAGCAGTTCATCGTCGGGCCTGTGGGCAAACAACTGTTTCGGCGCAGCACCTGGCTTGGGTGGCATCGGCAGTTCGCCCTGCACATACACCGGCACCATTACCTGTTGCACGGTTTCGCGCACCTCCACCAACTGCGCCGCGCCCGTGCTGGGGTGCGTCTCCAGCTTGCGCCGCGCTGCCCAGTCGTAGGCTTTGTCGTGGTGGTCCACATAGCACAGCAGCATGCTGGCCTGCGTCTTGTGCAGGATGATGCGAATGTCGCTACCGGCCCGCACCGACCAGAAATGCTTGTCCCTGGACTGCTCGATGCGGTGCAGGCTCATGCCCGGGTGGGCAGGGTTGAGCTGCAAGTCGAACGCCGTGGTCTTGACCGCCTTTTGTTCGTCGCCAGTCAGGCGCGCCAGGCTGTCGGTAAAGGTATCGGCAATGCGGAAGTCCATCACGAAAGCTTCTTTGGTGGTTTGGCGGGCAACTGGCTGACCATGCGGTCAAAGTCGGACTCGAAGCGCTGATCGTCCAGCACACGAAACTTGTCGAATTCGTGCTCCGCGTGCGCTTTGGCAAGCTGGGCAGATACCCTGCCCGCGCCTTGCAAAATCTCGCGGTCGTTCAGGGTCAAAAACCCCTCCAGCTTGGCGACCCAGTCCACCATGGTCATGGCCACGCGCCGCATGGCCTGACCTTCGGCAAACACCAGGTACTGCTCGGCCAGGTTGTTGAGTGCCCGCAACTCATCCTCGCTCAGGTAGTTCTTGGCAATGCTCACATCCGTCTTGCGAATGCGTGCGCCATCCCAGTTGGTCAGACCCATATTGGGCAGGCTGCTGTCAGCGCGGGCGGCAATCAGCTCTGCCGCAGTCTGGCCATGAATGGCGAAATGCACCTTGTTTTGCACCGTGGCAAAAAAAGTTTGCGTGACCTGCGCCGTCGGGTCGTAGTCCACACTGGTGGCGTAGATGTCGGTGATCTTTTGGTAAAAGCGCCGCTCGCTGGTGCGAATGTCCTGCAGGCGACGGGTCAGCTCGTCGAAATAGTCAGGCCCCTTGCCGGGGTTTTTCAGCCGCCGATCATCCAGCACAAAGCCCTTGGTGATGTACTCCTTGAGCTTGTCGGCCGCCCACTGGCGAAAGCGCACCGCCACCGGGCTGCGCACCCTAAAACCCAGGGCCAGCACCATGTCCAGGTTGTAGTGCTCCACCGTGTACTGCTTGCCATCGGCGGCAGTTGTTCGGAATAACCGAACAACTGCCGCAGGCTCCAACTCGCCATCCTCAAAAATGTGCTTGATGTGCTCACTGATGGTGCCCTTGGCCTTGCCAAACAGCTCGGTCAACTGCTTCTGGCTCAGCCACAGGGATTGCTCCTGCAGCCGCACGTCCACCCGCGTGCTGCCGTCTTCGCTTTGGTAGATCAGGAACTGGGGGGACTCGCTCACGCAGCCACCCTGAACACCTTCATCACCTCATCCCCCAGGTGGTTGATGACCTTCACCGCCACGCGTCCGGACTTGGGGCGGTCGAACGGGCGGGAGGTGTCGCTGTTCAACGTATCCCACGCCTCCTTGTCGATTTCAGCCTTGAGCGTTGTCTTCAATGCGCTGTACGGGTCATTGGCGCCCAAAAAGTAGGCGTGGCGCACGAAGAAGCTCTCTTCGTTGTAATCCGTGTCAATGAACC
>CAZHNI010000043.1:0-4732 GCA_964533715.1 uncultured Gammaproteobacteria bacterium
CGGCCAAGTGGCCAGTGATTTTGGGGGTAAAAGTACTCGAAAGTGAACGGTAACCCGGTCCCGCACGTCTCCTCGTGGTCCTTCTCCACCGTGATCGGGTCGCAGTTCCAGCGGACGCTCGCCTGGTACTGATCCCAGGTGCGCTCGGGCGGGAGCTCCTTGACCTCGATCTTGAGGTGCGGCGGCGGCGACAGGAGGCGGTTGCGGTATGCCACCCCGCAGACCGACAGGAGGAAACAACCGAAAATGAGAGCGAAAAACGCGGCGACTGAGAAGCGGGACATGGGCCACTCCTTTTCTCCTGGACTAAAGCGCCAGGCTGCTGCCACAATACCTTTTTGTATTCAAAGATGCTGTGGCAACAGAAAAAGACTATCTCTTTTTTTATTACGTTCTAAACAATAAATAATGACATAAAACCAAACTTTTGTCAAACGTCTACCAAAAAACAACCTACATACGAAGGTTGTTTAATTTGTGTCCCCGTTAGGAGTCGAACCTAAATTTCCGGCTTCGCAGGCCAGTGTCCTATCCATTGAACGACGAGGACATATTATCTTAATTTAATCCTACCTTCTTTAACCATTTTTACTATATAATCTTTTCTCTTTAGATTTTTAATTCTTCTCTCTATCTCACGCGCTTCTTCCAAACTATAGTACTCCTGAATTAAAACCGGCTTAGGATCTGACATCCTAGCGGTGGTCTGGGTGTAACCGTGCCGATGCTGACTCATCCGACGTCCAGGATTATCTGTGCTTCCTATATAAAATTTATCATTTAGATCCTGTAAAATGTAAACGTAACCTTTCATAATTCCCTATCCACTCCGACACCCCTTGGGGGGGTCGGAGCCCCGACTTCCGACGCCAAGTCGGAACGTCGGGGTTGAACGACTCCGACGCTTCGGTCGGAGTCCCGACTTTACGTCGGGACGAGGACATTTATTGTCCCTATTTTTCAACTAATGTAGCTTAAATAACCTGCCAAGGCGATCGCTAAATGGCTCTTCTTCTTGCTCAAGGTCCTCAACGAGATATTGATTTAATACTTCTCGAATTGGGCGTGGATCATAATCGAGCAAAGGAATTTGTAAACGATGCCGCACAACATTGTTGAGTGAAAAATATAAATTTTTTACTTCCGGCGGGTTATAAATCATCCAAAAACTGGAAAGTTCACTATAACGATAATACTTTCGCCCCAAAATAACGCCTGTCTCGGTAATAGCAAATGGCACCTCGAGCGGCTCTTGCACATCATGTAAATAAAGTACTATTCCAAACAGTATTATAATGAGCGCAAATAAATAATTGGCAGAAATTATGCTATACGCTACCAGGGCTACACCCAAAATACCCATTACAAAATACCAACGACGATTACGTTCATGTTGGACGTATTCTTTAAGCGTCCACTGATAAATAATTTTCCCAAATGGGACATTCTCCTTCGTCAAATCTGTTGGCATACTCCTTAATTTATTATTTTTGTTCTACATATCACTGGTAGCAAACACCGTGGATGATACTGGACTTGAACCAGTGGCCTTTGCAATGTGAATGCAACGCTCTAACCAGCTGAGCTAATCATCCTTTTCAGATATGCCTAAACCAAAAAAATTTTAGCTTTCCAACCGGAAAATTAACTGCTGGTAGCATATCATAGATATTTCATTAAATCAAGCCCTTCATAAGTTGAAATTAAAGTAACTTTCGTGCTATAGTATGTAGACTCTATGGAACATCGACCAGTTGATTTTTTGCATCCCCAAAAAGATCCTCCTAAAGATGCACCCACCCCTTCAGATTATCGCCAATTATACTGGCGTATTTTTCATTTTTGTGTTGGATTCGTTTTTCTGCTCCTCATTTTATGGGGGGCGGGACGGGTCATGGCGCTTGTCTCAAAAAATAACCAACCGCCAAATTCTTCAGTTGTTCTTCAACCTAAAAAAATGGGAATTTTTGAAGTAGTAAAAAATTATTTTTTCCATTCCGAAGCAATTATTGAAGGTGAGAGTGATGACAGAATAAATATACTACTACTTGGTATGGGCGGCCCAGGCCACGATGGACCATATCTTACTGATACCAATATTATTTTAAGTATTAAACCAAGTACACATGAAGTGGCCATGATTTCGATACCACGTGACTTGGGTGTTAACGTGCCGGGCTATGGCTGGTACAAAATTAATCACGTCAATTCTTTTGGTGAAACCAAAAACCCAAATCAGGGTGGCGAATTTGCTCGCTCGGTTTTTTCACAAACCTTTAATACCAATATCCCCTACTACATCCGCCTCGATTTTTCGGCCTTCCAAGAAATTATTGATACGATTGGCGGCATAAAAGTAAATGTACCGCGCTCGTTTACCGATACTCAGTTCCCCGGGCCAAAAGATTCATACCAAACGGTCTCATTTACTGCCGGTGAACAAATTATGAATGGCGAGCAGGCCCTTACCTATGCACGGTCGCGCCATGGTAACAACGGCGAAGGATCAGATTTTGCTAGAGCCGCCCGCCAACAGCTTATACTTATGGCGCTCCGTAGCAAATTGCTTTCACTTGGTACCTATTTTAACCCGTCTGTAATTCAAAAAATTTTTAGCTCACTGTCCAATCATCTCACAACAAATCTAAGTTTAGGCCAAATGATATATTTGGGCAACATGGCGCGCGAAGCCGGTGGCATTACCAAAAACTTAGTTTTAGATAACAGCCCGCATGGTTACCTTATAAGCACTACGGGTGAGATGGGCGCTTTTATGCTTGCTCCCAAAACCGGAAACTTTGAAATGATTAACACTACAATTAACAATATATTTTCTTCTTCAACTACCTTGGCTGCTTCTTCCAATCAAACCATTATAAGCCCTCCAGTATACCAAACTAAACCAACAGCAACTACAACTCTAAAAATTGAAATTCAAAATGGAACATGGCGCGTGGGGCTCGCCAACCGTCTTAAAACAGAACTTGAGAACAAAAATTTTTCCGTTATATCCGTTGGCAACACCCTCAAACGGCCAGTTTCATCAACTGCTGTATACGTTCTAAACACAAAAGTGGCTTCCTCGGCAGTTTCCACACTTAGTCAACAAGTTCACGCTTTACCAGCCGTTACCCTTCCCAATTGGCTTCAAACAGGCTATGATAACCCCAATACAACCGAAGATGAAAGCGGCATGAAATATAATAGCGAAGCTGATGTTTTAATAATACTTGGAAACGATTTTAAAGAATGACTATATGGCTACCCCCGCGACTATTGTTGACCAAAACCTGCCTGCCGTGGCTCTTGTAGGAAGAGTTAATGTTGGCAAATCCTCGCTTTTTAATAAAATTATTGAGGAGAGATTAGCGCTCGTTTCGGATGTCCCCGGAACAACTCGCACACGAAATATTGGTATTGCCGAGTGGCGCGGAAAATATTTTCGTTTAATTGATACCGGCGGATTAACTTTTGACGATTCCGTTCCACTCGAAGAGGATATCATAAAACAAACCGAAATTGCTTTGGACGAAGCTGATGTAATTGTATTTGTAACGGACATTCAAGACGGACTTTTGCCTCAAGAACGTGAGCTGGCAAAGCGCCTGGTTAAAAAAATAAAAGACCGCCCAATTTTGCTTGTAGCCAACAAGGCCGACAGCCTGCCTTTGTACGCTCAGGTGCACGACCGAGAATGGCTAAAACTTGGTCTTGGCGCTCCCATTCCGGTATCGGCCGCTTCTGGCGGCAATGTAGGCGAACTTTTGGATATTATTTATAAAAAATTAAGTAAAGCGGCTAAACGCCCTAAAAAAATAAAAAAAATAAACCCAATCCGAGTAGCCGTCATGGGTCGACCGAATGTAGGCAAATCTTCTTTATTTAATAAATTAATTGGTGAGGACAGAGTGATTGTAAGTAACCTCCCCCATACCACGCGCGAACCACACGATACGCTGGTGGAAGTTGATAAGCAACCTATTTTGTTTATAGACACGGCCGGCATACGGCGCAAAGTTAGAGTTACGGGTGAACTTGAAAAAATTGGCATCAGCAAGAGTATTACTACAGTTAATAAATCCGACGTAGTACTATTGGTTTTGGATGCGACCGAACCAATTTCCGATCAGGACCAACAGCTTGCTGGGTTACTACGCGAGCACACACGAAGCGTAATAATAATTGTTAATAAGTGGGACGAAGCCGATGACAATAGCGACGAATTTAGAAACAAAGTAAAAAAAGATATTTACGCCTCGTTTCCCCACTTACATTTTGCTCCAATTGTTTTTACCAGTGCCCTTACCGGATACCGTGTACACAATATTTTTCCTTTTATCAAAGAAGCCTGGGAAGGTCGCCATGTAGTGGTAGACGATGAAACTCTTAAAGAATTTCTAAAAAGGACCATAAAAAAACATTTGCCGACACGCGGCAAGGGTGTACGCCACCCGCGCATTGTGGGCATAACTCAACTTGGCACCAACCCACCGATGTTTGATGTTATCATTAAAGCCAACACCTCACTTCACATGTCCTATGTGCATTTTTTAGAAAATCGTTTGCGCGAAGAATTTGGTTTTTACGCCAGCCCGATTGTGATGAAACTGAGTAAATTAAAACGCTTTACCGCTCCCCCCAAATTGTAATATGCCCCTTACCGAACACAGCACACGGCCCGTAGTATTCTAATTAAAAATGCGACATAGGATATAATTAATAGGTTACTAAG
>CAZHNI010000044.1:0-4353 GCA_964533715.1 uncultured Gammaproteobacteria bacterium
GCGTTTAGCTATTTTTGAGCAAATCTCAAATGAGTATAAAGGCGTAAATTCAGCCGCACAGCGTCAACGATTCAAGGCAGCATTAACAAAATTAGGTTCTGTTTTGACCTTTGAACTATCAAGATTTTTATCAATCTACTATCCACCTTCGAGAAAACATGAGCTTGTACATAGTGAAGGCTGGGATATTGTTTTGACTTGGGAACGATTCACAACCGAATCAGGCGAAACACATTTTATAGGACGTTACACATTAAAGGGATTGCCAACAAAAAAAGAGGTAATGAATAAATGACTACTTTTGAGAACATTCAGAGGAAGGGGGGGCGACCATTTGGCGATGGTTTAGCCCCTAAGCGAACAGCAGCAAGCAAAGCAAGTATAGCATATCAATTCACAAGTTTTGATATTGTTAATTCCTGTTTTAGCGAAATATCAGCGCAAGCGGCAAATGTTGGCATTTGTTGGCAATCAGCACAAAAGCACATCTCATTTAATAGCCGACCCTTAAAAAATGGCATTGCCTTAACGCCAAAATATAAAGGCAAAGTCTTTGTTATTGCGTCAGAACAGGCTTATAAAAAACATGGTCAAGTTGTCGGTTACTATCCGATAATCACTTTTAAAACCCAAAAGCATGGCGGCATTACCGAAGTTTTTAACGGATTAGAAGCGGCACAGGATTACTACAACCGATTGCAAGGCAATAGTTACTTATCAGGTAACAGTCCGATAAGAATAGACTGGGAAGCCAGACGCCAAGCGGAACAAAGAGCCAAACTAGCCGAAGAAAAAGCAGCAAAAGAAGAAGCCTACAAAGCAAAGCGTTTAAAAGATTTTGCTGATGTTTTTAATACTTTACCGCGTGAAATTGGCGACCATGCTTACTTGGTTAAGAAGTTTGGACACCTTGCACCACAGGCCGCGCAATCAATCGACCTTAGACGCGGTAGAGATTACATGGGAGATTTTGTTGCTTATCCTTTGTATGACGAAAGTATGAGTGTATGTGGCTATCAGCGAATTTATGCCGAAATACCCAAAGGCCGCGAAGATAACAAAGATATTATAGGCAAAGCTAAAGGCGCATTTGCTTTAGTAGGTGATGCCAAGAAAATCGAGACTAGAGCAAATATAGCCGAAGGTTTGGCCAATGCTATCACCTACCACCTAGCAAAAGATGAGCCGTGTTTTGTTGCGTTATTCGCTAATAATCTAAAACCTGTTGTTGATGTTGTTCGTAAGCTCTACGCGGACAGTATTAGCAAAATAACCATGATTGCAGACAACGACCGTAAAAACTTGCCCATAAATGGCAATTTTGGTATTTACAAAGCGATTCAAGCAATCAATTACGGTAACGATTCAAAAGACGATTATTTAATAATTCCGCCTTGTGATAAGGCAGTAAACTGGGATTTTAGCGATGTTCTAGTAAGTAATGATTACGACATTAAAGCCGTTCAATCTATCATTGATGACAAAGAAAACCGTTATTACCCGAACCGTGACCCGATAGAAAGCCGATTAAATTGCATTGAGTTAATGGCAAAATCTCAGCGCGAAAAGAGTATAAAGAGCCTATTAGCTCAAGCCGTCAAACTTGCGCCAATGCGACCAATAGACAGCTCACTAAACACGATTAAAGCGCGTTTAAGCGATGATTACAGCGCGTTAATAGATTCGCTTACTCATTGGGTAAATAAACTCTACAACGCCAAAAAAGAAGCCGTTAAACCGCTTTTTAGCTTTACCACTAAATTGCCTATTTTCTTTTCTCAACAAAACATTGCCAAGATTAACGCTCAACGATTGCTAGATGTTGGCGGTTTTTATGTTGATTGCAGAGGGACAGGCGAAGGTAAAACCCTATTAATGGCCGAAATAGCAATCCTAGCCAAAAAGTACAAATTAAGAGTTGGGTATATTGCCCACCGTGTAAGCCTGATTGCCAATTCTGCAAAAAGACTTGATTTAGAAAATTATCAAGACCTAAAACCCTTCGATATGCCCTATATTCAAGGTTCTGCTATTTGTGCAAACTCATTAGATAAACTCTACTTTTCAAGATTTTTTGATAATTGCGATGTTTTGTTTATTGATGAAATTAAGCAAGTTTTAGAACACGTTCTTTATGGAACGATGAAATCAGAATCACGCGCCAAAGTCCTTGAGAGCATTAAATATGCCATACAAAACGCTAAACTAGTTATTTGTGCAGATGCGGATTTAGACCAAGAAACACTAGACTGGCTTAACTCATGCCGACCTGTCACCCATGAGATAAAAAGCGACCTAAGCGGAAAGCCGCCAAAAGTTGATAAAACCGTGTTTTTTGGCGATTACGGCATAATCCAAACAAGTGCTATTTATTCCGCGTTATCAGGCAAAAAAACGCTTATACAATGCGATACCAAAGCCGAAACCGAAGTTATAGCCAAGCTACTCACAGAGCGAGGCATGAGTGCTGATGATATTTTGATAATCAACCGTGACACCAAAGCCGAAGCATTAGAAGCAGAGTTTTTAAAAGACCCTGATTCCTACCTAGCCCAATATCAACCGCGTGTTGTGTTGGCTAGTCCGACTATCTCAAGCGGTTTTAGTATTGAACTAATAGGCGCGTTTGATGCCGTCTATTTGCTAATGACAGGTATTTTAACGCCTACCGAAATTATGCAAACCTCAGCGCGTTATCGCCTTGCTAAAGAGTTATACATTGGCTTTAGTGAACAGAATCGCAACAGAAAGCCAACCACCACCGAAGCGCAAAAATTACTCGGTGATATGGTGATAAGGGGCAAGATTAGAGCGTTTTTTGATAAGGAGACAGATAATTTATTGATTGAAGCTCAACCGTCAGAACTGGATAAACTGATTTATAAACTCAGCACCAAGCGCGAACTAAGCCGCAAAGATTACGCAAATAAAACCTTGCTATGTTTTGAGGCCAAAGGGTACACGGTTAAGCCGTTTGTGAGTGATGAATCGTCAACCTTATCAAAAGTTGAGGAAATTAAAATTTTCTCTAAACAAGCGCGAAAAGCCGTTAAGGAAGAAAGGATATTTTCTATTATCAATGCTGATGCCATTAGCAAAGACACGGCAAACCAGTACGAAAAAATCACGGATAAGCTCAGCTTGAAAAACAAGCGCGAACTAACACGCTTTAAGATGAGTGAGGCATTGGCAAAAGAATCGTTAAAAATTAAAGACGTTGAGTTTTGCGAAAACTCAGGATTTAAAAAGCTGTCACGATTCGAGATTATGCAAAGCATTGAAGCTGATTGCATTGAGTTTGATAAATACCAAGCTCAAACCAAAACGGATTTATCGCAAATGACCAAAGCAACCGAACAAAACAGCATTTACAAGATGCTATTCGAGACGCTTGGCATAGACCAACAAACTGGCGAAGGTTCGTTTACCCAAAAACAAGCCATTGAAGCTCTAAAAAACCTGCAAGAGCGGCATAACGAACTAGCAGCATTAGGACTAGGCAATTTTGAGCAAATCAAAGAAAAGACCGCTATACGCTCAATCGGTTATCTATTGGATAAACTGGGGCTAGAAACAGCCTCTTTTAAATCCGAAGGTAAACGGCATTACAGCATTAAGCCTGATAGTTGGGAGTGTATGACCAATTACGCGATACAGCGAAAGGTTAAAAATATACACACCCTAAAAACTAGTGAGGCACAAATAGAGCATTTGCAGACAGATAGAATGATGCGACAGTATCAAAAATGCGCCTAAATGATGGTTCGGGACAGATAAAATGAGTATTTTGTTTAAAAGAGAAAATTTATCTGTCCCGATATTAGTTACCAACTGGAGATTCAAGTTAAAAAAGAAACCTATTCACCATTGGAGGACGGACGATTTAATTCGTTGGCCTATCCTCAAATTGAGGACGGACAACTAAACCGCCAAAGTGAGGATAAGCAATCGCCTAAAAATTTAGGAGATGCGCTCAAAACCGAGCAGACCACCGCCCCAAACTTTCGGGACACGTTTACACCAACGGTGGACACCCCCACAGTTGAACAACCCCCATTGGGGGACGTACCCACAGATAAACGAAAATTTCCGTTCAACTTGGATAACTACCGCCACCTAGTCACTTGCAACCAGTGTGAGTATTTATCTTTTACTGGCAGTTGCAGCCGATTAGGTAAGCGTGTGAACCCTCAAGCCATGCGTGAGTGTGATTCTTTTCAGTTGCTTAAAAAAGAACGTTCACCACTGGAGGAAGTTAAACCTTACACACAAGACAAACTTCACCGCTTACTTAATCAGGCGGCAAAGCCTTTGTACTTTCATCTAATTGATTGTGAGCAATGCAGCCTAGAA
>CAZHNI010000045.1:0-4342 GCA_964533715.1 uncultured Gammaproteobacteria bacterium
ATGGAAACACCGGCTGAATTTGCCGCCATGTCGCATTTGACAGTTTAGAGAACGGCGCTTTGACGCGCACACAAAAAAGTGATACCGTATAGTATTGAAACTAATTTAAAAATCTATGACCAAAAATAACGATCACGCACCAATTAATTCTCAATTTTTAATTCCTACAGTTATAGAAAAAACCAACTACGGCGAGCGGGCTTTTGATATTTATTCACGCCTCTTAACCGATCGGATTATTTTTTTGGGAACCGGCATCGATGACGCTGTTGCCAATGTGGTTATTGCTCAATTACTATTTTTAGAAAACCAAAGCCCAGAAAAAGATATTAAACTCTATATAAATTCACCCGGCGGCTCGGTTACCGCTGGCATGGCTATTTACGATACCATGCAATATATAAAACCAGATGTAAGCACTATTTGTGTTGGCATGGCCGCGAGCATGGCTGCGGTACTGTTAGCCTCTGGCGCCAAAGGCAAGCGGCTAGCTCTGCCTAATTCCGAAATTATGATTCACCAAGTGATGGGCGGCATGGAAGGACAAGCCAGCGATATTAAAATCCGCGCCGAACGAATTCTCCGCATCAAAGACCAATTAAATCAAATATTATCCAAACACACTGGCAAAGAAATTAAAACAGTGGAAAAAGATACTGACCGCGACTACTTTATGCCGGCGGAAGAAGCGGTAAAATACGGCCTTATCGATAAAGTGATTTCAAAATAATACTTTTATACTAAAACCATCCCACCCCATTTTGTGAGATGATTTTTTATTTTTTTTAATTATCGTTCGCTAATTAAAATCTTAACCAAACCACACTGGAGTCTGAGGTTTCAGCTGTTTGAGCGACACAACAACCCGTTTTAGACTCCCCTTGCCGACCGAGCAAGTTCTGAAACCTCAGCGCTTTTTGGATACTTTTTGGCGCCAAAAAGTATCCTATCAAATAAAAATAAAGACCTCATTTTGTTTTACATTAGCCAAAATTATCCTTAATACGATTTTACCCCCTTGACAAAAAGTCCAAAGTATGGTATGATTATCAGTTCTTAAGAATATCCCATGCTTACGTGGGCTACTATTTTGAGCAGTCTAGACAAAGAACACTGCCCAAAAAGTCCATATAGAAACTAGACACCAGCGTAGGATACAGGAAAATGCTTAGGTATCAGCCCATGTGGCCGATTACATAGGCAGTTTCCCGTATCCACGACAAGCATGGAGATGTGTTACCGGGCAGATCAGGCTTTGGCTCGACTTCTCCAGCAACACATCTTCTTGGATGCGGTTTCAAGGGGGGCTTTTGCCCCACCGATAAACAAACCCCCACCTAACTTTAGGTGGGGTTTTATTTTATTCTACATCCCTTTGTCATTCTGAGGGAGCCAAGCGACCGAAGAATCTCTGTCCGGTCGATATGTTAACCAATTTTAGTCAGCGATTCCTCACGTTGGTTCGGGATGACAACTCATTAATTTATTTATCTAGTTAGGCGAAACATCAAGTGGCACTGAAGTTGGGAGCGGTTCCCCCGTAACAGTTGAAGAAACAGTGCCTGGGTCCGCCCCAATCATACAAATTTGTGGCAGCGGACGGTAGTAGCTGGTAAACACCTGGTCAATTTGCTGACTTGAGGTAGTAACGCGTGAGTAGGTAAAACTAGCCACCGCGCCGCGAAACGCGTTTTGGCACTTACGCTCCCCCGGTTTTAATTTTCCGTCTGTCACTATCACTTCCTCCGGATCACCCGCTGGTATCCATTTACTCACTTTGGGGTGATTATACCAGCCCTTGCGGCCATCGGGCGTACCCCACAGAGTAAAAGTAAGCATCTGTTTTTTATAATCAATATTGGTCTGGAGAAGTAAGTAATTACCCGTGTCATTTAAAAATTTAAAATCTAAATTTGGTTCGTACACGGTGGCATCTGTTCCGGGGTTACCATTAACCGGGTCGGCATAATACCCCACCACCAGCGAATGATTTTTTCGTTCGGTAATAGGCATACCAGAATTCATGGCCATACGAAACAGGGTGGTACCAATTTGGCACATACCACCACCAATTTCCGGTTTAATTTCTTTTCCTTTAATAACCATCTCCGGTAAAAATCCATTCTCAGCCGAAAATGGGCCGGCACCTTTGAGTGTAGAAAAAATTTCGCCCGGCTTTATTAAAATACCGTTGAGACGTTCCACCGCGCGGGCAATATTTTTTATACGATTGGTGTGGCTATCTCTAAAGGTAGACGTACCCACCCCAATAATTTGACTAATACCAAAACTGTTCACTTCCGCTGTGGACACAGTTGGTTTAACTTCATTTACAGCCACCGTAACTGTCGTAGTGGCAATTTGGTTCTCTACATTCTGTTGCCACGCCGCATTAAGTGTGGTAAATGTCACCGTGCTATCAAGGCTTTGCCCACTGCGGCTATTTGTAAATTCTTCTACTCGCTCGCCACGTATTGCAAAACGGGCTTCACGCGCTTCAATATCAACCAACGGCCGAATGGTTGTCTCTAAAAAATTTGTTACTTTATTTTGGTTGAATCCAAAAATAAGTTTATTACTAACAGACTCACGTTGTATTTCCATCCAAACACGCCACTCATTCGGAGACACAATAAAACTGGCAGGCGCTGTAGAAGATGATGATGGCAAATTAAAAACAATGTTGCCAAGCGGCTTTAATTTTTCAACCTCTGGAGCAAACGACAACACATCGGTCCGTGTAATGGTTGGCAAAAATTGATTAAGCTTAGCCGGAACAGGCTCAAACGAGAGACGGCTTAATGATTTTTGTATATCTTCTACAAGACTCGGATAATTAAAAATTGAACCAACTTTTTCGTTTATTATTTCTGGCTCCTCAAGCGACCCATGGTTAAAAATAATTGAGGCATTGCGCGGTTCATCCTCAAATTGCTTGAGCGAACTACGAATTAAATCTACTAAATTACGCTGATCTATTATTACTGGAGCCTGGAATATTGCCGGCTTAAAAAAACGAAACATCAGGGGGGCTGTTAATTTTTGCAAAAATGAACCGCCTCGACCGGCCTTAATTACTTGCTCAGCCGCCGCTTCACTGTCAAAACGAATAAGATCACCACTACTATCGCCACCAAGCGCCAGTGATATGTGTACACTGTGTTTTTTACCAGCTTTATCCATTACCAAAAGATCAATACCCTCTTTAGTTAACCTATTATTAATATTTTCAATAAAATTAATTACTTCGAGCTTGGTAAGACCGGCCAAAGATGTCTCCCCCACCAAAACTCCACTGTATACCCGATTTTGATAATGCTGCTGAATAAATAATGCGGTCGCAAAAAATATGCCAACTAATATGCTAATGGCGCTACCAACACTTACAATAATAACTGTCCGCCGCGACATAACTTTATATTATTCTTCAACTACTAAAATAGGCACGCCAGCCAAACGTTCTCGCTTGGGAATACGAATGGTTAGGAGGCCAAATCGATATTCTGCTTTAGCCAAATGATTATCTACCTCAACTGGCAATACCACGGTGCGAGAAAACGGACCCCAAAAACATTCTTGGTAAACCGGCTCATAGGACTCTACGTTTGGCATAGCGCGGGTTCCGCGAATAGTCAAAAAATCATTATGTAGGTGAATTTCAATTTTTTCTGGTGTGGTACCAGCAAGCGGGGCCATTACTATAATTTCCCTTTCTGTTTGAAGGACATCTATGGCCAATTGCCCTTCCGCCATATTTTTTGGCCACGAAGAATTATTGGGCTCTTGCGAAGCCAAAGAATCTTCATCTGAGGCAAAAACAACTGGAACAGAGAGTGGTTCGTTAAAATTAAACATAAAGCCAAAATTAACTGGCGTATCTTTAAGATAAGTATACCATAAATAAAAAAAAGGTCTATTGGCAAGGTACGGCGTTGACCAAACCAAAATGACCTGCTATAATACTTTCGCTTTTACACTCACTATAAGCCGCGGTAGCTCATTGGTAGAGCGCAGCCCTGAAGAGGCTGGCGTAGTCAGTTCGATTCTGACCCGCGGCACCAGCCTACGTTCCGACTTGAATCGGAACTACGGCCGGCAAGCCATTCTTAAACAAGAACAGTTTGCTGAATAAAAACGAGTTCACGGTGCGTAGCCGTAGCGAAGCACCGGGGTATGGCTCAACTCCGACGAGCCGCGAAGCGGCTGTCGGAGCCCCGACCGCTGAAAGCGCGTCGGGGTTGGCAAAAATAAAAGTCTCTGCTCTTTAAGGAGATACAATTTACTATCACGGGGTATGGCTCAATTGGCTAGAGCACCTGGTTTGGGACCAGGGGATTGTGGG
>CAZHNI010000046.1:0-4311 GCA_964533715.1 uncultured Gammaproteobacteria bacterium
TCCCAACCAAGCGCTAGCGCGCGAGGTGGGGCATTAACAAATAGAATTCACCTATCCTATCTGACGTAAACAAGACCTTCTTTTTACCCCTTCCCTACCTCTCATGCTTCCTTGAATCTGCATCACAACAGGTTTTTCTTATATGACGATTGTGATGCAAAGTGATGATTGTGAGGCAAAAAACCGCCTTAAGGGGTGGCTTGTTTTTTACTTCCAAGTATGACCTAACCACGCTGAAATAATGGCTACAAGTAATGTCCAAAGAGCAAGAAGTATTCCTCTTCCCCGTCCATGTCCAAAAATCAAAGAGCTAAACGCATACTCTCCTCTACCCTTGGCAGTTAGACTCAACTGTCGATCGCTAAAGCCAGGTTTTGCTTGTATATAGCCAACTACCGGATCAGCACAATCAGTAATAACTTTCTGTATTACTAGAGAAATTGGACCAAAGAAGTCAACGTAAGGAAGTTTATAAGTGCCAAAAAGCCGTCGTACTATAAATCTTGATTTAACCTTTCCACCCACCTTCATGGCTTCAATGGGGTCAAGATTATTAAGAAGTCATGAAATAAAATCTAGTTCATTTGTCTGATCTTCTTTCCTTTTATCCTGGAAGTGATGGAGCTGGTTGATGGTGTACCATCTTTGTAAATGTGTCTTCACATGATAGATACTTTTTTGTACGCTTTCTTGAAATAAAGAACGCACACCAGAGTGTGCATTCTTGTTTTTCTGTGGGTTAGCGCTTGGACCACTGTAAAGTTTCCCAGCCGTACTGTAGAAAGACGTTTTGCCCTTATTTTATTGGACAATTCACTGTTTCAAAATATTCTTTTTTGCTTCAGTGAACTGACTATAAAATAATTATACTAAATTTTTCTGTCTCTGTCAACGTCGCTTAAGGGGTCTTAAACGACTTTACTTCGACAGGTTGCACTTTGAGATGCTTTTGACGACGTTACTAATTTTTTCAAAGTCTTAAGGAAGCGGTTAATTTTTGGGGCTTGGCAGGTTTTATAAAGCATAGTATACTACAAACGTACTAAAATAAACAAATATGAACTTTAACCCAAGCGGTGACATACAAACACTTGCAGAAAAGGCTAATCGTTTTCTTAAAGATATAGCGACCGAATTAGAACAGTATCGGCAAAATGATACTGATATTATTGTGGGACTCGATCCTGATGGAAGAAAATATTGGGTTGGAAAAACAGAATCAAGTATATTAGAACAGAGAGCGCGAGCAGGTAATACAAACTTGGTTTACTTTATTAAACTTGAAAAGAGAATAAAAGAACAAAAACTTGTCATGTCGCTATGATTATTCAAGGTCAAATATTTCAAAATCAGCCGTGGGTACAGCTAAAAATTTCTGGCTATCACGGATCACAAGATATATGGTTTAGGATTGATACGGGGTTTGACGGAGAGCTTTCATTACCTGTCAATTTAGCAATTCCTCTAGGTTTGGCTTTAGTTGGTGAGAGTCAATATAGTGTGGCTGGCGGTGGAACAAGCATGCCATTTAAATTTGTTGCTTCAATTCAATGGGGTAGTAAAAGCAAACTTGCGTCCATTGATGTTGATCGAGGAGCTACACCACTCCTTGGTATGAACATGTTACGAGATTACGTATTAATAGCGGACTTTAAGAAAAATACTCTTATGATTTCTGAACCAGAGATAGCGCCGGTTCCCCCTGAAACGACCAGCGGAGCGCAAACATAAAATTAAACTATCTAAAAACAGCCCTCTCAAAAGGCTGTTTTTTAATTTCCCTCATAGTATGCTGTGAGGGAAGATACCCGTATAACTTATACCCCGCTTCCTTGAACACCCAACCCCAAAACCCTCCTCGCTCTCTTGAACTCGCATCATCAGATCTGCGTCACAACAGGTTTTTCTTATATGGCGATTGTGATGCAAAGTGATGATTGTGATACAAAAAACCAACTCTTGCGAAGGCTGGATTTTTGCTAAAGAGCATTATTTAAATCATCTGATAAAATCTGAATGATTTCTCTCTTTTCAGTTGAAGCTTTTTTAAGAGCTTGATTTATTTCCGGAATGACCTCCGAAGCCTTATGCTGATTTAGTGCGATATAATTCCAATGTGCTTGAGTAAAGAAATCATTTATTTTAGCCCTAATTTCATCGTCTTCAATTAAAAGAAGGGCTGGAGCAATCATTTTGTGTGCATCATAAACTTCTTGGTCTGGCTGATATGAAAATACCGCTTCTGCAACTTTTGAATAGCAGATCAACTTTTCTTGAAAAATGATCTTCTTTTTATCCTGTCGGTAAGTTAAGTACCCAGCAATCAGAGTGGTAAGAAGAGAACCTATCCCAAGGCCTCCTAACACGAAACCAATATTATTTATCCATCCTGGTTGCATAATTATCTAAATCAAATTTATGTTTATATAGATCAAACAAAGAAATCTTATATTTTTTATTTGATAGTTGGATCTTAAGCCATATATTATATATAAATAAGATTGTGTTGATCAATAAAGAAATAACAAGGCCTATTTTTAAAATCACACACTCTCACCCCCTCTCCTAACTGTGCTTTCTTGTACGCTTTCTTGAAATAAAGAACGCACACCAAAGTGTGCATTCTTGTTGTTCTGTGGGTTAGCGCTTGGACCACTGTGGTGCGCGACGAGCTTTTTTGAGGCCAAATTTCTTACGTTCTTTAACGCGTGGGTCGCGGGTAAGGAGATTGAGTGTTTTGAGGGATTTACGAAAATCTTCATTCCACAGTACTAAAGCACGAGCAATACCAAGTTGTACTGCCGTAGCTTGACCTTGTTTGCCGCCACCCATTACCCGAACAGAAAAATCAAGATCTTTTTCTTTGCCAACCGCTTTAAGTGGAGCCACAATCATTTCTTGAGTAGCAAAAAATGGAAAATAAACTTTTAGATCTTTGCCATTAATTGTTATTTTACCACTCCCCTTATCAATCTTAACGCGAGCCGCAGCGCTCTTACGGCGACCAACGGTGCGCATTTCTTTATTCTGTGTGCCTAATTTTGCCATAGTCAATCAAAAATTATTTAAACGATAACCGGCGCAAACGCGCGGTGCGTAATTTATTTTTTGGAATCATTTTAGCAACTGCATGGCGAATAACTTCGGCCGGATCTTCGGCAATAATTTTTTTAACTGGAGTTACTTTAAGACCACCCGGGTACATACTGTGTCGTTTGTAGTCCATCTTATCAATTTTTTTACCACTAAAAGCAAGATTTTTTACGTTAGTAACAATAACTTTATCACCATTATCACGGTAAGGTACATAACTCACCTTGTGTTTGCCAATAAGAATACGGGCAATCTGAGTCGCTAGCCTTCCCGGACGGCCGCCTGTCGCATCAATAATATGTTTTTTTCTGCTCATACAAAAGTATATCAAGTTGATTTTAGACAAGTTCAATAACCGCTTCTTCTCCACCATCGCCTTTTCGGTTCGGGAGGGCTGTAATGCGGGTGTAACCGCCCTTTCTTTCGGCATAACGTGGTCCAATTACTTCCATAAGCTTGCTTACAACATTTTTGGTTGTTAAGGCAGAGATAAGACGTCGGCGACTGGCAAGCGTATTGGCTTTTGCAATGGTAATAAGACGCTCGGCGACTGGCCGAATGGCTTTAGCCTTTGCTTTGGTGGTGGTAATTTTTTCGTATAGAAATAAACTTTCCGCCAAATTCTTAAGCAAAGCATTGCGGCTGTTTGCTTTTCTGTCAAGAGTAACTTT
This sequence comes from uncultured Gammaproteobacteria bacterium, assembly GCA_964533715.1. GTDB lineage: Bacteria > Patescibacteriota > Patescibacteriia > Magasanikbacterales > GWA2-37-8 > CAZHNI01. Next base: position 3,765 of record CAZHNI010000046.1, read on the forward strand.
TTTCTTCTGGTGTCGCATAATCGTAAACTTTTTAGAGCCTATTTTTTGGCTTTTTTAGATTTTACTTTAGTTTTTTTATCTTCAACGTCTTGGGTTAGTTTGCTCTCATCTTCTACTCTTTCCTCTTCACTAGAAACGGGTTCTGCTACAACCGATTTTTCGTAATTTTGACTTTGAACAGAATTTAGAATGAAACTAAAATGATCCATTAAAATTTGTGTAGCTTGGCGGAGTGATTCTTGTGGGCTGATAGTGCCGTTGGTTTCTACATTGATAGTTAATTTTTCGTAGTTAGTAATATCACCAACACGAGTAAACTCTACATGATACCCAACATCTTTAACTGGAGTATAAACAGAATCAACCATTATGGTACCCAAATCATGATTTTCACGATTCTTTTCTTCTACTGGCCTATAACCACGGCCACGACCCACTACAATTTCCATTTCAAAAGTTTTATTTTTGGTAAGTGTAGCTAAAACTAAATCTTTATTAACTACTTCTAACTCAGCGTTGGATTCAATATCGCCGGCAGTAACTTCTA
>CAZHNI010000047.1:0-4019 GCA_964533715.1 uncultured Gammaproteobacteria bacterium
AAAAGATAAAAAACTTTTTATACCCTTTGCGAAGCTTCCCTTTTTAAAAAGTTTTTTTCTTTTGACTTCAACCAATGATGGGTACGATTGTAAAGAAAGGGATAATGTTTCATAGGATTTTGAAAATTTGTTGATTTTTCAATACTTTGAGTACATTTTTTTACTCCCATTTTTAAGACACCTTTAACTCCAAAATTTTAGGAATATCAAATTCAAGCTTTTTGTTCAAAATTTCTTCAGAAAAGTTATACTCACCAAACAAATTTATATGTTTCCAAAAAACTACAGAACCGCTTTTAATAATATCAATCATTTTATCTCTATCTCTTTTATCATCAAGATCACTAAGTTTCTGAGATAAATATATGTAATTCCAGCATATTATAGAATTTTCAATTAATCTTTTACAAGATTCTGCGAGTTCTTGCTCTTCCCTAGCTGCATAATCGATCTCTTGGTTATTTCCAAAGAATATAGCTTTAGCAAATCTATTAGCACTTTCTACCTTATTTAGCTGTTTTTCTATTGATTGTCTTAGTTTAACATCATCAATGTACTTTAAAGCAAATATTGTACTTATTATTTTACCAAATTCATTTAAAGCTTGATATAGTTTGTTCTTTCTGGAATAAGAACTTAATCTTTTTAAAAGTTGAGAAGCACTTGTTTTTCCCAGCTTTATTGTGGCTATAAATCTTAAAACATCATCCCAATTCTCTTCTAAAACTTTTGTATTTATGTAATTTTTAGTATTTGGTAATATTTTATAACCTTTTTCTATATATTCTTTTTTACTCATTGAATCAAAGCAATAAAGAGATTTATCTTTGAAATTTTTTATTCTTGGAGCAAATGAATAACCAAGAGAATGAGTTATAGCAAATATTATCTCTGTATATCCATGTGTATCTGTTGAATGAATATCACTTTGTATTACCTCATTATTCATAAGCCCATCAATTATATATCCTGCTTCTCTTTCAGAGGCACTAATTACAGTAGAATAAAAAAGTAAGTGCCTTTCATCAATAAATGTATAAATACTAACTCCTTTAGCTGTTCCAAAATATTTATATGAATAGTTACCTGTTATAGAATCAACGTCTAAAGTATATTTTTGACCATCACTTGAAGTATGATTAATATTTTTATTTTTTCTATAAATGTTAGGTAAATTAAGTCTATCAATAAATGAAAGGATCTTATTATTAGCATTATTTACATTTTCAGGGGTAAAATACCACTTTACAACATTTTCTAGCTCATATTCATTTATACCTGTAGATATTTTAGCTATTTTGTTTTTACCGATATTACAGCCATAACCTATAAGACCTGCAAAAAATACATTATCTTTAGGTTTTTGCTTTGCATATTTAATAGTGTAATGGTCTATAGAATCAATGAATGAAATTACTTTATTTACATCTGAAAGTATATTTATTAGTGAAATATTTTCTTGACCTGTAAATAAGTCCGAAACAGGTGGTTTATCTATATCTTCTGTTTTAGGAGTTGTAAGAACATAGGATACAGAGTTTTTAAAACTGATATAGTTATTTTTATTATTTAAAATATTATTATTTGTAGTTTTATAGGATTTATCTAATAAATTCTTTAAATTATTAATTACTTTGTTGAAATCTTGAAAATCTATTAATTCAGATTTATTAATTAACTCAAGTTTATTATTTTTCCATAGTTCTTTATCAATCAAATACTCATTAATTGATTTATATCTGTAAGAATATTTTATGTTTAAACGCCCTGATTTAATAAAATTGACAATTTCTTGAAATAAAAAGACTTTATACAAAGAAACCTGAAATTTACCTTCATCATTATATAAAGCATCTTGTTTTTTTGAATCCTCAATAAAGATGCAGGGAGCATTATTATCTATATTTCCATTTTTTAATTTATAGTAATCAATCGCTTCAATTATTCTTTTATTTGAAGTCTTATTATCAAAATTAATTATTTTAATAATTTCTGAAACCCTATTTTGTAGCTTTTTTGATTTATTATTAAATACTTCAAATAAATCTTTATCCTTTATTTTATTAGATGAGTCTTTTTTGATGATTTCAAAATCATTTTTAATATTGTTTCTATTATTTTTCGTAGATTCTAAGAGCTTAACAGATTCTTTAACTTTTTCTTCAGAGTTTAGAGATTTTGAATAAAGTATTTGTTCTATTTCAATAAAAAAAGTTAAAATATTATTCTCATAAGACTCTGCAATATTAACTATCTTTTTTTCTTTATCTTTCTTTTGTTTAGAATAATTTTGGTCATTTTCTCTATTTGCTGTATTAGAGTTTGTCTTAGTTGTTGCTAACAGAATATCAATTAATAAATCCTGAAGGAAATAATATTGATGTATTACAAATGATATAAGATAAATATATTTCTTATCTTTTTTGGATTTTAATTGAGAAGAATTAACACTTATTGTATATCCTGCATAATATTCTATTGTTTCTTGATTTAAAACTGTTTTTATTATAAGTTCATTAATACTTTCAAAGATTTTTTTAAAAGTTTTTAAACTATCAATATTATCTTTAATTTTTTGAGGTTTTGTTGAATATTCAAATCTTTTTAGCTTAGTTAATTTATAATTTTTGCCTTGAATGGTTTCTATTTCAATCTTTTCTAGTAAATCATCTAATAAAGATTTGGTATCATTATCAAGATATTGCAATAATTTTGATAAAAGAGCTTTTTCATAATCATTAACTGCATTTGTAATTATTTCAGCTAAAATGTTATAACTTGGTATTTCTATTTTCTTGATATACAAAAAATCTAAAAGACCTTGAAATATGGCTTTCATTTTAAATTTTCTTTGAACAATATCTTTAGATTCTTTTAGCAGTAACTCTTTATTAATCTCAAATTCTGAGATATTAAAATGATTGAGAATTATATTTTTATACCTTAAAAAGTTAGAACGACTAAACTCTTTTAAATTTAAACTTATAATCTCAAGATTATATCTGTTTAGAACATAATTAATATCTTTTCCATTAAATGTATTTGGTATAAAGAACTTTTTAGAGTATTTAAAATATCCGAACATAAGAATAAAAACTAGCTTATTTATATCATTTCTCATTTCAAATAAATAATTTTCAAGACTTTTTGGAATATCAAAAAATATTTTACGCTCTTCACTTTTAAAAATAGGTGGCTTATCAAATTCTTTTATTTGAGATTTATTTAAAATATTTGGATATGTTGTCATAATATTTTTCTCTTCAAATTATTTCTTTTAAAGAATAATACTATTTTTCTATCAAACTTTGATAAAAACTTAACACTGAAAGTATTTTGTTTGGTATGTTTTAACAGTTCCATTATTGATAATCCACGTTATCATAAATGAAATTTTATGTAAATAACGTAATTACTAGATTACACCCCTATATAATGCAAATTTTATAGAGAGTTTAGTTTAAGTTGTTATAGAAATCTCTATTTTTTATTCGTAAAAATACTGTAGCATTTAACAACATAAAAAAATCAGTCCTAATGAAACTTAATTTAATTATAATTCTGTCAATTTTTTAAATTTTAAATTCTACAGAAAATTGTTTTTCTATGAAACATTATCCCTTTCTTTGCAGTAGAACCCTATATTCACGTATAATAACAGCCATTGGCTTTTTTTGAACAAAACTACAAGCTCTTAATTTCTCATACAAATCTTCTTCAACTTTAATATTAAGAGCTTTCATAATATTTTTACCCTTTTTAAACTATATAACTATACTTATAGTTTACTACATATATATTTTTATATCAAAAATAAAAAGCTAAGGTAGATGATTTCCTTAGATTTTTTAACTATTTATAGTTTTTATCCTTCGATTAAATAATCATATTCTTTATCAATTACTTTAATTAAAAACTCTTTTCTGTTATCTTTTGAAATCTTAAGCAGTTTTTCAAGCTTTTTTATAGTCTTTTCAGGTAAAAACTCTTTTAATTCTTTATAACCTTTACCTATAAGG
>CAZHNI010000048.1:0-4014 GCA_964533715.1 uncultured Gammaproteobacteria bacterium
ACACCTTACGAAGTTTTTAACAAATTGTTGCGTTAAATTTTAGGGACTAACTTATATAATATTAAAATAATATTTTTGGTTATAGAGTATGAAGTAGTTATTACAACATATGTGTATAATCATTCTGGTTTCCAGTCGCCGGAGACTTTTATGTTAGCTCCGGTAATAACCGGGCTCTTAGTCTCCACTAAAAATAGCACAGCATTGGCAATATCGTCAAATTTCATAATGGGAGCGCCTGGTGGCTTTACTAGGCTGGTAGGGAGTATGCCGGGCGAGATTATGTTAACAGTAACACCTGTATTGGCGAGCTCCCGCGCCAGTGATTTTGTTAGCATCAGAAGCCCTGTTTTGGCAATATAATATGGAGTTGTCATCGGTCGCGTTGTAATTTGGTCGCATCCGGCCGAACCAAAGTTAATAATTCGGCCATATTTTTGCTTGCGCATGGCAGGCAAAGCGACTTTGGTACAATACCAGGCGCTGAGTAGGTTGCTGTTTAACACACTAACAAATTCTTCCTCACTTGTGTCTGCTAATGGTTTCCAAATAAAATCGCCGACGGTATTAATAAGTACATCAACGCGGCCAATTTTTTTAAACATTTTTTGTACTTCATTTAATTTGGTTACGTCGGCTTGTACAATCGTTTTAGCGCCAATTTTTTGAGCGATTTTTTCGACCGCCGGTTTATTTTTTCGATAGTTAAGAATAACCGTATAGCCGGTTTTACTCAGCGCCATGGCAATATGTGTGCCAAGCGCACCGGTGGCGCCTGTGATAAGAACAGTTCTAGTGGTCATATTTTTTTCGCTGCTTTGGTAGGGTCACTTCGTAATCTTTTTCGTAAATTTTTATGATAGTCTTTATTAAAAATTTTTGTCATAGTGATAACCTCCCCCCCCTAACCCCCTCCTTCGTAAGGAGGGGGCAGTAAACGACCCCTCGCTTATCTTATCACATACATCATCGCTCCAATATTTTTTACTTTACCCTTCATTTCCATCATCGTGAGTGTGCTGCTTACTATTCCACTGTCGAGGCCACTTATTTTTATAATTGTATCAATATGTTGTGGTTCGCGAGAAAGAGTTTCTAAAAGTTTTGCTTCGGTTGGGGTGGAGGGTAAAATTTTATTGTTAGTAATGATATGCTCAATATTTTGAATTTGAAGCTCCTCTAAAATGTCGGTTACTTTGGTAACTAATTTAGCACCCATTTTTATTAAATTATTACCACCTTCTCCGCTTATAGAAGTGATGGGGTGGGGGACAGCAAATACTTCGCGGTTATAATCCATGGCGTATTTAGCAGTAATGAGCGCTCCGGACTCGGTAGGAGCTTCGGTAACGACAGTACCGAGCGTGAGCCCCGCAATAATACGGTTGCGGGCAGGAAAAGAATACTGGGTTGGCTCAAAACCTGGTGGATATTCGGAAATGAGTGCGCCACCCTGTGCAATAATTTCCTCGGCTAGTTTTTGGTGATTCGCGGGGTATACATTTTTTTTATTTATTCCCGATCCTAAAATGGCCAGCGTTGTACCTTTGGTAGTAAGTGTCGCTTGGTGGGCAATGCCGTCAATTCCAAGCGCTAGTCCGCTTACAACTGCCACCTTGGCTTTGGCTAATTCTGTAGCAAGCTGTTCGGTTGCTGTTTTGCCATACGCCGAATATTTGCGTGTGCCAACAATTGCCACAGCCGGTTGCTCATTTGGTGGTAGTGTGCCTCTAACAAAAATTACAAAGGGAGGGTCGCTCATTTCCGTAAGTAGTGATGGGTATTTCGGCGACCCCAGAGTAAGAATCGAGATGTTTTCTTCGGCTAATGTAGCCTCAATTTTTTCAATCGAAATTCCTTCTCGCCAATTAATAAACTCAGCGGCTACATTTTCTTCCCATCCAGCCTGTATTAAATCGACTACTTCTGCTTGCCATATTTCTGTTGGATTAGAAAAATAATGCCACAATTTTTTAAATCGGGCATAGGTAAGTTTAGGGAAATAAGCTACCGCGGCTGCCTCAATCATATTTTTTTATTTATTTGTGAAAGTTTTTTTGTTCCATTTTTGGTACAACCAAACACATCTTCAATTCGTACACCACCAAATTTTGGTATATAAATTCCCGGTTCAATGGTAAACACCATTCCTTCTTCCAAAATATCAGTGGAATTTAAACTGAGCATCGGTCGTTCGTGTACTTCAAGTCCTACCCCATGCCCTAGCGCGTGACCAAAATATTTTCCGTATCCTTTTTTTTCAATATATTCGCGAGCGGCTTTATCGATATCAGAACATTTCACCCCCGGTTTGGCCGCCTCAATTGCATATTGCTGGGCGTCAAACACAATTTGGTGTATTGTTCTTTGTTTTTTGTTAATTGTTCCTTGAGATATCGTCACCGTTTCGTCCGAATTATACCCGTCCACGACACACCCAAAATCAATGGTAACCAATTCTCCGTTCTTTATTTTTTTATTCGAGGCAACGCCATGGGGGAGAGCACCGCGTCCGCCCGAAGCCACAATTGTGTCAAAGGCAATTTTTTCGGCGCCATGTTGTATCATCGCTATCTCAATATATCTCTTTATTTCCACCTCTCTTACCCCCGGCCTAATCATCGTTCGTGTCTCGTCAAACGCGAGTTTGTTAATAGCAAGGGCTTTAGTGATTTTTTTTATTTCACCAGCTGTTTTAATCTCCCGTAATTTTGCGGGGTCCTCAGTTACCGGAATTAAGGTGATACCATGTAAACTTTTTTCTAGCCGAATAAATTGACTGTAGGTAAACGCTTCGGCCTCAAAACCAAGTTTGGTTATATTATTTTTGTTTAAAAATTCAATAATAGTGGCGCCAATATCACGGTGAGATTCTAAGATAGTAAAATTGGTTACCTGTTTTTTGGCTTGTTCCGTATAGCGAAAATCGGTAAAAAAATAACCCCGGTTGAGAGTGATGAGAATAAGTCCGTTTGTTCCGGTAAAACCGGAAAGATAGCGGACGTTGTGGAGGTCGCTGATGAGGATAGCGTTGAGGTGGTATTTTGAGAAATAGCTTTGAAGAACGCGATGCGAAGGCATAAGATCTTGTCATTCTGAGTGAAACGAAGAACCTCTGTCTCAATTAACAGAGATCCTTCACTGCGCTCAGGATGACAGAACGAGTTTCTTTATTTCCTCCACCACATTTTTAAAAACCTGTTGAAGCACCTTTCGTTCTTCTTTGGTGAATTTGCCAAGCACAAAGTTGCTCGTATCGTATATGGGGTGGTCGTTCGGCGCAACCCCCACCCGGATGCGTACAAAATTTTTGGTTCCTAGATGTTCTATAATTGATAAGACACCGTTATGGCCGGCTGCGCCCCGATCTTTTTGGACGCGAGTTTCTCCAAGTGGGATGTCTTTATCGTCATGAATAACAATAAGGTTGTTCTCATCGAGAGAATGATTCTTAAGGGCGTAAGCTACCGCGAGCCCAGAATTATTCATGAAGGTTGTAGGCTTGATTAGTTCAACCCGTTTGCCGTCAATCTCCATTTTTACATATTGGGCGTTAGCCTTTTTGCTGGTTTGCCATCTTTCGTCTTTTGTCAGTTCATCGAGTACGAGCCAACCAACATTGTGGCGTGTACGTTCGTATTCTTTTCCGGGGTTGCCCAGTCCAACAATTATTTTCATATTTTTTAATTTTTTTCTTTTCGGAATTTTTTAAGATCAATCAGAAGTTCTTCCCCCATGAGCAGGATATTTTTAAGATCGGGCAAATTTTCTGTAGTTGGAACGCCGGCAACATCATCCCAGTGATTTAAAATTTGTCGGCCGCGGCTTTGCATTTCAAGAAGTCTTCGTTGGGTTTTAAGAGTGGCTCCGCCAGGTTCTTTTAATTTTTTTGTAAGCTCAGTTATCATGTTGCGAACCAACTGATACACTGTGTTAGGGTCAGAGATATAATCTATAGGCCGCGTTCTCTAAACTGTCAAATGCGACATGGCGGCAAATTCAGCCGGTGTTTCC
>CAZHNI010000049.1:0-3900 GCA_964533715.1 uncultured Gammaproteobacteria bacterium
GGCCAAGTGGCCAGTGATTTTGGGGGTAAAAGTACTCGAAAGTGAACGGTAACCGACGGGATCACCCCGTTCGATCGCAGCTTGAATCTCCGGCGTCAGGGCGAGTTGCATCCCCTTGTATAGATACTTCCGGACGGCGTTGCCGCCGCCCTCCTCGAGGAGGCGGTGGAGCCTGGGGTGGTTCTCCACCAGGTATTCCTCGCGGATCGCGTTGATGAGACGCAGTGAAACCCAGGATCGGCACTTGCCTTGGTATCGTCGCGGCATTGGCCGCTCCTTCCTTTTGTGTTCCGCACACAGTAGCACCTCATGGTAGAGGTGGCCAGTCGCGCCAATATTTTAGCGCGCGGAAAGACTGGCTTGGTCAAAGAGCTAGTTTGAGATACTAACATTTTTTATTCATTTTGTCAATTGTTTCGCGGTGTGTTAGGATATAAATAAGCCATTGAGTTTTGTTGGCCTATTTATGGTTAAGCCATTTTCATATCAATTTTATAAAACCACCCCAGCAGCTTGGGATGCCATGTACGAGGCTATTTTGGCGGCCCAAAAATCAATTTACTGGGAAATTTATATTTTTGTGGATGACGAGGCGGGCGGGCGGTTTGTGGATGTTTTGTGTGATAAAGCCAAGCTAGGAGTGGAGGTAAAAATTGTGATTGATGCCATGGGGAGCTGGGCGCTATCTCGTTTAGCTGAGGCCAGGCTAAAAGGCGCGGGAGTGGAAGTACTCCATTATAACCGCCTTCACCCAGAATTGGCGCTCGGCAAGTGGTTTTATCGTCTTTGGCGGCGTAATCATCGTAAAATTTTAATTGTGGATGAAGAAATAGTTTTTTTAGGCGGGGTAAATGTAGAATATAAATCAGTTGGTTGGGATGATATTTATTTGCGCGTTACTGGTACCATAACCAAACCACTTCTCAGAAGTTTTGCCAAAACATATATTAAAGCTGGTGGCAACAAATCAAGAATTAAGCACTTACTACACTTATACAAAGATAATCCTTTAGAAATTTTACAAAAGAAAATAACCTTTATTTTTCACTCTCCTTTGTACCAGCAAATGTCGCCATTTCGTCGCTTATTTCGTCAGGGTATTGCGGCGGCCAGGGAAAGTGTTAATGTCTTGACTCCGTATTTTGTGCCTGATCCGTTTTTTTTGCGTTTAATTGCCAAGGCGCGCAAGCGAGGTGTTAAGGTTAATCTTTTTCTACCATTACGACCAGACTATAAAATTATGGAGTGGTTATCGCGTGCGTACCAGGGGTTGGCACACCGCACGGGAGCTTCGATATATTTGTTGCCGCGCATGAATCATGGTAAAGCCATGACGTTTGATAACCAAACTGGTATTGTTGGTAGTTCTAACATTACACCCCGTAGTTGGTATATAAATGATGAAGCCGGCGTCTATTTTGATGATGAAGAAATGGTCGCTGATTTGAATGCAATTTTTGAAGAGTGGAAGCAAGAATCAGAATTGTTGAATTGGGAAAAATGGAAAAAGAGGGGATGGTGGAATAAAACTAAAGAGTGGTGGGCTAAAAAAATTGAAAAATTTGTCTAAATTGTATGTCAGCACCATTGGCCGAACGCATGCGTCCCCGCAATTTTACGGAATTTTTCGGCCAGGAGGAAATTGTGGGCGAGGGAAAATTACTGCGTAAACTTATTGAAAATGACGAGCTGTCGTCGCTTATTTTTTGGGGTCCGCCGGGGGTAGGCAAAACTACTTTGGCCAAAATTATTGCCGAGCAAACCAAGTCGCATTTTGTACAGCTTTCAGGGGTGATGAGCGGAAAGGACGATCTACGAAGAATAATTGATGATTTAGGAGCCAAGAATGAAGAATCACGAAATGATAGCCAGCGGACAATTTTATTTATTGATGAAATTCATAGATGGAATAAGGCGCAGCAAGATGCGCTGTTGCCATATGTGGAAAATGGCGACATTATTTTAATTGGTGCTACCACCGAAAATCCTTCGTTTGAAATTATTGGTGCGCTATTATCGCGTTCGCGGGTTTTTATTTTAAAGTATTTAACGACTGGCGACATCGTCAAATTGCTCAAGCGGGCGTTAGCGGATAAAACGAATGGGCTGGGCGAGTATGAGATTGAAATTAAAGATCAAAGCTTGGAATTGCTGGCTGAATTGTCGGGTGGTGATGCCCGCACCGCGCTCAACGGATTGGAGCTGGCTGTGAAAGCCAAGATTTCGGCAAACCACCCCATGAGCCCCTCCTTGGAAAGGAGGGGGGGCGAGTTGTCCCCTCCTGCCCGAGGAGGGGTGTCCGCCCAGGGCGGACGGGGTGGTGGGAGCGTGATCACTTCGGCCGATGTTAAAGAAGCTTTGCAGCGAACACATTTAGTGTTCGACAAAAAAGGCGAGGAATTTTATAATTTGATTTCCGCCCTTCACAAATCTATGCGCGGGAGCGACCCCAACGCCGCGCTCTATTGGCTGGCACGAATGTTAGAAGGTGGAGTCGACCCACTGTATGTGGCGCGGCGAGTTCTTCGGTTTGCCAGTGAAGATATTGGTATGGCCAACAGCGAAGCTATGATACAAGCTAATGCGGCCTATGATGCGTGCCATAAAATTGGTTATCCGGAGTGCACCGTGCATTTGGCCCAAGCGGTGGTGTATTGTGCAAAGTCGGCTAAATCAAATTTACTTTATGCTGCCTATCAAAAAGCCTCGGCAGACGCGAAAGCCACCTCGCATCTTGGCGTTCCAGTTCATTTGCGCAACGCGCCCACTAAATTTATGAAAGAAATTGGGTATGGAAAAGATTATAAGTATAACCCAGACTATAACGAACCCGTGGTCCAAGATTATTTGCCCAAAGAGTTGAAAGGAAAAAATTATTTAAAAAAATAATTTTAAAATTTAACTATTGACAAGGTACATGAGTGGCTGTTACCATTAATTTATTATGAGCGCAAAATTTTTTCTCATTGCCGCTAAAGCTGCCGCTATTGTTGCGTTGGTTATTTTTAGTGGTGTTAGTGAAGGCGTATTTGCCAAAACCACTGTCAAAAAACCGTTAGTTACAGTAGCTCCAGTTAAAAAAACAGCTGTTAATAAGGCTGCTCAAAAGAAAAAGGCGGTAACAGTCGTAGCTAAAAAAAATAAAAAAGTAAAGAAGATAGTAGTGGCTAAAGATAAGGTTGTTGCTTCTTCAGGCGCTGTAAGTAGTGTCTCTAGTAGCGCCGTTACCGTTCTTAATAATACTTGTATGAAGGCAATTACGAGCGCAAACGTTTTTTGTGCCAAAATTGCCAAAGGTTGCCCGTCGTGGAGCACCACAGAAAAATGCGTGGCGGCTAACCAGCAGTGTGAGGGTAAGCAACAGGAAGCGCTGGCACTTTGTCCCCCGGCGAGTTAACGGTTATTAATCTTGAGTTATTATTTTGGTGATCAATAAAAATGTTGATCACTTTTTTATTTTTAAGAAGATTAGAAATTTTTTCCGGCCATTCAATTATCGTCACTGTCTCTGGCTGGCCCACATAGTCTGCTGCACCAATATCAATTAATTCCTGTTCGTTTTTTAATCTGTAGGTATCAATGTGTATCAAATTGTTTATTGTTAATTGTTTATTGTTAATTGGGTACACATTCATCAGCGTAAACGTAGGGCTTGTAATTTCGTTTGTTACACCCAATCCTTCGGCAATGCCTTTTACTAATGTTGTTTTTCCAGCCCCAAGCTCACCATAAAGGCAAATAATTTCCTCACCCTTAATGTGCTTAGCAATTTTTTTTCCAAGCTCTTTTGATTCGCTATCAGATTTTGTTATGTAATTCATATTGATTATATTTTAGTCTCGTCAGCGTTCTCTAAACTGTCAAATGCGACATGGCGGCAAATTCAGCCGGTGTTTCCAT
>CAZHNI010000050.1:0-2942 GCA_964533715.1 uncultured Gammaproteobacteria bacterium
GCCAAGTGGCCAGTGATTTTGGGGGTAAAAGTACTCGAAAGTGAACGGTAACGCCTCTTCTTTGGTAAAGAACCGCGCTTCTACACATTCCTCGGATGGCGTAAAGTTTAGGTCTTTAACTTTTGTTTCATAAATAATATTGGATTTCCATTGGCCGTTGGTATTGAGCGCGGTAATAAAATAGGAAGGCTGTTTGTTGATGTGCGTTGCGGTTATACCCATTTCTTCTTTTAGTTCGCGCCTTAAGCAATCGTGGGGTTTTCACCAAAATCAAGCCCACCGCCAGGTAGTTCCCAGAGACCTTTCTTTTCTAGCAAAAGCAAAAATCTTTTTTTGTCATCCAAAATAAGAGCCTTGACGCTGGTGCGGTAAAAATTATTGGGAATCATTGCCATATTTTTGAATTTGGATTTTTACTAATCGGTCGTATCCTGCCAAATCTTTTTTTATCTCAATTGTAGCGTCAGGCAAATACTTTTGTATCATAGCAGTAATAGCCGAGGACTGGGAAGGGTCTATCTCGAAAAAAATGAAACATGAAATATGAAACATGAAACAAAGTGATTGGATTTGAGCGAGCAATTGTTGGTATAGGGCGAGGCCATCATTTTTCGCGACCAGGGCGGAATAGGGTTCGCGTTGGATGGACGGTTCACTATCGAATTGTTCTTGGGTGAGGTAGGGGAGGTTCGCCGTAATGATGAATGAAGAATGACGAATGAAGAATGCCGGATTTTTTATGATTGGGTCGAGGAGATTGCCGTGAAGAAAATTAATGAACACATTATGTGTTCGAGCGTTTTTGCGGGCGACGTGTAGCGCGGCGCGGGAGATGTCAATCGCGATTGTTTTAATGTTCCTGTGTTTTAATGTTTTAATGATGGCGATGGGTATACAGCCGGAGCCGGTGCCAATGTCGATCAACAAAACCCCACCCTGTGTTCCTCCCCTTTTAGGGGAGGGGGAAGGGGAGGGGTATATGGTTCCAATTGTTTTAGTCACTTCCTCTACCATCAATTCCGTCTCCGGCCTAGGTATGAGCGTGTGTTTATTTACATAAAAATCTAGTCCATAAAATTCTTTACGGTGTGTTATGACAGCTACGGAGAATCCTCGTTTGTATAAAAATAAAAAATACGCCAAGCGGAGGCGTTCAACTAGGCTTAATGTGTATTCAGGATGAGTGTAGAGGAATTCTTTCGGTTGTTTGAGTGAACTCGAGAGAAGGAGGTCAAGATCGAGGCGGTTTGGTGTATTTTTTTGTTTCCAAATGTCTGCAATTGTTGCCATATATTACTCCGTATCTTGCATTTCATGTTCGGCTTTTTGTAAGGCCGAAATAATCGGTTCCAAATTACCATTCAAAATCGTGCCGATATTGTTCCAGTTTTCGTGAATGCGGTGATCGGTAATGCGATCCTGTGGAAAATTGTAGGTGCGAATTTTTTCGGATCGGTCGCCGGAGCCAATTTGGGCTTGGCGTTTGGCGGAGAGTTCCGCGATTTTCTTTTCGCGCTCAATTTCAAACAGGCGCGCACGCAATACTGCCATAGCCTTTTCGCGATTAGCTTGTTGGCTACGCTCATCTTGGCACTGCACAATCATGCCGGTTGGAATATACACAATGCGCACGGCCGAGTAGGTGGTATTCACACTCTGCCCACCGTGGCCTCCGGCCGTCATAGTGTCAATACGTAAATCTTTTGGATCAATTTTTAGTTCAGTCTCTTCAACCTCAGGCATCACGGCTACCGTAACAGTAGAGGTGTGAATGCGGCCGGTTTTTTCCGTTTCCGGAACACGTTGAACGCGGTGTACACCCATTTCCCATTTTAAGTCTCGATAGACGTTTCTTCCTTTTATTGAGAAAACCACTTCTTTAAAACCGCCGATACCAATTTGGTTGGAATCTATAAACGAAGTTTTCCAATTTTTATTTTCGGCGTATTTGGAATACATGCGAAATAGTTCGGCCGCAAAGAGTGTGGATTCATCACCACCGGCGGCAGCGCGAATTTCCATAATGACATCTTTTTTGTCGAGTGGGTCTTCGGGGCGTGTCAGATCGGCAATTGTTTTTTCGAGAGTTATTTTTTTGTCTTTGAGTTCCAAAAGTTCCGCCGAGGCCAAATCGTACATTTCGGCGTTGTTGTCGGCTAACATTAATTCGGTTTCGGCAAGGTTTTTTTCAATAGAATCGAGCTCGGCAATTTTTTCCGCAGCCGGTTTAAGGTCGGTGTACTCCTGTGAGGTTTCTTTCAGCTTTTTAGCATCGCCAATCACGACCGGATCCTGGAGGGAGGCTTCAAGGGTTTTGAATTTGGCGAGTAGGTCGGAATATTTTTTTAACATATCATCGTAGAACGTGGAACGCGTAACGTGGAGCCTGCGGTGATACGGGTTACGCGTTTCATGTTATGCGTTATACTAAATAAAAACAGACTACTCAAATTATAGTCCGTTTTTGATAAAATGTGTAGCTATTTTTCTTCACCTTTTGATTCTTTTTTCTTAGCGGCTTTTTTAGCGGTGGCGGCGGCTTTTTTTACTTTTTTGCCTTTGCGAGCAGCAGCCGCGGCACTCACGCGAGTGAGTTTTTCTTGGAATTTCTCAACTCGGCGTGCTGTGTCCACAAATTTCTGTTTGCCAGTATAAAAAGGATGACATTGGTTACAAAGTTCAACGCGGATCTCCTTCATGGTACTGCCAGTAGTGAATTTGTTTCCGCAAGCGCAGGTAACTTGGCAGTCGGTAAAATATGGTGGGTGGATTTTGTCTTTCATATATAAGGCCTAAAAGGCTGAAAAGGCTTACGAGGCTAAGAAGGCCAATAAGCAATAGTTAAGTGAGAAGATTGTAGCACGACTTCTTAAGGCTGTCAACCCCACGTTCTCTAAACTGTCAAATGCGACATGGCGGCAAATTCAGCCGGTGTTTCCATG
>CAZHNI010000051.1:0-2670 GCA_964533715.1 uncultured Gammaproteobacteria bacterium
AAATCCCCGAGCGGGAATATAAGAAGGAAAAGGCAAGCCCGTCCCTAACTCGCCGTAATAATTGATTCCCCAGCAATAGGCGGCTCCGCTGCGAATCGCGCAGGTATGGTTTGCGCCCGCTGAAATCGAAGTGACATCGTTTGTAAAAGAGACTGCAACGTCATCATCGTTAATTGTGAGATTCACGGTAGGAATGCTCAACGTGGCGTAACTAGGACTACTCAAGGCCAACGAAAGGATCTTTGGCCCCGTGACATTCGCATTGTCAAAAGGTAAGCGATCCATTTCCCCTTGTTGTCAGGGGAGGGATCGCAGTCCCATAATGACGTCGGCGAGCCGTTCGAAGTCCTCGAGAGTTTGAGCTTTTGGTAGCTCTGTGAAGAGATATTTCATGCCTTCATAAGTGTTCACGCCGTTAATTTTAGCAGTACAAATCAAACTATAGAACATCGCACTGGCATGACCACCGTCCTCAGTATCTGCAAACATCCAATTATTGCGACCAATTGCAAATTTCCGAACAGCCCGTTCGGCAAAGCCATTATCCATTTCAAGACGACCGTCTCTAAGATATCCGATTAGGTACGCATACTCAGATAAAAAATAATGAAGGGCTTCGCCGATCTTGCTCTTTGGCGGAACTTTTTTATGATTGAGCTCAGCCCATGCCCTAAATTCACTCCAAATCGGAACATGCTTTTCTTGCCGCAGCCGGTGTCGCTCTTCTGGAGGTAAGGATCTCCATTCTTCTTCAAGTTCATAAAGTTTTTTATAAAATTTCAGTCCCACTTCACCCAAAGATTGTCCCGATTTAGCTCCTATGGTTCTTGCTTTTTCAAAATATCTACGGCCATGCATGTTGCAACCAATTCGCATGATCTCAAGATTTTTTTCCAAAATATTGTAGCCAGCATAGCCGTCAACTTGCAAAAAACCTTTAAAATCCGTGAAAAGCCTTTTTGCGACATTGCCTGATCTTGAAGGATCATAATCGAATAAAATAATTTTGTTTTTTCCAAATGGAGTGCACCTCACCCACATCCAAGATTTCGATTCAGCAGTTCTTCCTTTTTCTTTCAGCACCTGCGTATGTGTCTCATCACAAGACACATAAAAATTCTCCAAAAGGCGATCGCACAGGATATTGTACACTGGGATACAAGCTTCGGAAGACTGAACCACCCAGCGAGCCATCGTCTGACGAGGAAGATCCAAACCCATTTGCGCAAACATCTCTTCTTGACGGTAAAGGGGCATCCCATAGGAATATTTCTGCGTCGTGATCGCCGCCACCAGCTCGGGTGTCGCAATACCTTTAGGAATAATTGACGGCACAGGTGGTGCTGTTTTTTCGTAATCCCCGCTGTCCACTCCGTACTTCGCTCTTCTGTATTCGATCACTTTTGTTTTTGAGGGCTCATAGCTTAGTTTTTCAGAAATCTCATAGCCAATGATTTTTAAAGTCATGCCGTCCTCTGTAAATCTTTCGGACTCTGGAAGTTCAATTATGATCACTTCCCTCTCAAGATCTGAAGGCATTGCTTTTCGATGGCCACGCTTTTTCGTATAACCTTCAATCCTAATCTCGTCGTCATCCTCTATCGATGGCTCAGGCTTTCGGGCCTCAACTTCTACTTCATTAAAAACCAACTGTTCAGGAGACTCCCAGCGTTCAGACTTTGTCCCAAACTTCATGCGCTTGAGATCCAAAAGCATCTCGTGCAGCCGACTGACTTCCAATTCGAAGTGTTTGATTTTCTCTCGATAATTTTCAACCTGAAGTTTCAATCCTTGAACTTCATCTCTTAAAAATTCATTTTCAGAAAATATATTTTCTTGCTTCAACATCTGTGCTCTGGATACTGAACCAAACTTCAAATAATCTCAACTTACTTTTTCAAAATAAAGTTCTTCGAAGGGCTTCATTTTCCACACATCATATCCATCAATGAGCCAACTAAATTGTTCGGGACTGAGACTGACGACCGGCTCTGTTAATTTCTTGGGCCAAGGAAATCTGTCTTTTTCCAGTTTCTTCTGCCAAAGGCAAAATCCACTTCGATCAAAATACAAAACTTTGATCGTATGCCGACGCCTTCCGCAGAACACAAAAAGATTTCTGCCCATCAATTCCCCCATCATCGAAATTTGAACAATTTCAGATAATCCGTTGATGCCCCGACGCATATCCACAGGTTCTCTGTGGATAAACACAGATTGGAATGATTTAATATCTTTCATCGAAGCCCCCGGATCAGATGAGCCGCAAATTCGCCGAGCCATTTCGGATCTGGCATTGTCGGTACTGATTGCATTTCCCGACTAATGCTGACTGGGACAAATGGTGAAATTCGCAAGGATTTCTCCTTTTGTATTGCTGGCAATCGAGAGCTCAGTCGCTTTCTCCAATAATAAAATGTATTATGGCTGATTCCATTTTCTCGACAATAGGCCCGGATCTCGGCTGAAGACTTTTTCCAATTCGAAATATGGTTAGCCCAGATTTCTTCCCGGTGACGTTGTTGCCTTGTTGACATCTCAAAACCTCCTTTGGTTCGGAGATCAAATTAGAACAACTACAGAAAAGGAACAAAGAAGGGAAATGGATCGCTTACGGAACAGCGGTGCTGGGTCCACAAGATCGCTAATGTTCTAGATAAACTTCCGAAG